>NZ_OZ244153.1:3508228-4179304 GCF_965216265.1 Kordiimonas sp. | reverse complement strand
TTGCGCGCGGTTGCTGACTTTGAATATGAGTTCCAGATGACAGGCATGAATTATCAGATCAATCCTGATATTGAGACGGTATTTCTGATGGCGGACCCTAAATACCAAACCATAGCGTCGCGCCTCGTGAAGGAGGTTGCGCGCTATGACGGAAAAATTTCCAGCTTCGTACCTGTCCGTGTGGCAGAAGCAGTGGTCAAGCGAGTGGCCGAGAGCCGCGCTGGCAAGTAACAACCAATCGGAATGATAGGTTACGAGAGAGTGATGAAACGTATTTTCCTTACACTAATGATGATGGTGGGCCTAATGAGTGAAACTTCCGCAGCCTTTGAGCTGGATAAAGAAAACACCCTGTATCTGGACCTGGAGTTTGGTAGGGTTGTTATTGCAATGCGTCCGGACGCAGCGCCGAACCATGTCGCTCGCGTAAAGGAGCTTGTGCGTGAAGGTTTTTATGATGGCGTCACCTTTCACAGGGTGATTCCAGGGTTTATGGCTCAAACAGGGGATCCTACGGGCACTGGTATGGGTGGTTCAGGCAAGAAGATTGACGCTGAATTCAATAACCTGCCTCATCTGCGCGGAACGGTTTCCATGGCTCGTGCTGACGACCCAAACAGCGGTGACAGTCAGTTCTTTATCTGCTTTGACCGCTCAAGCTTCCTTGATGGCAGCTACACTGCATGGGGCCGTGTGGTTGGGGGCATGGAATTTGTGGATATGATTGCGGTGGGCGAACCGCCAGCAGAACCTTCTAAAATCGTCAAAATGCAGGTCGCGGCTGACGGGAAGGAATAGAATTAGATATTGGTAATGACTGGAGGGGCGCTACTTTAGCGCCCCTTTTTCTTGTTAATAGCTCCAAGTTTCGATACAAGCGCGGCCCATGGATATAGAGCTCTTCAATTTTGACCTGCCACGCGAGAATATCGCGCTACGCCCCGCATCTCCTCGTGATGCGGCAAAGATGCTTGTCGTTAAACCCGAAGGTCTTGAGCACAAGGGCGTGTTGGATCTTGCAGACTACCTCACAGAAAAAGACGTGCTGGTATTTAACGACACACGTGTGATCCCCGGTCGGTTAAGCGGCAAGCGCGGTGATGCCAAGGTTGAACTCACCTTGCACAAACGGGAAAGCGATACTGTTTGGCGCGCGTTTGCAAAACCGGCCAAGAAATGCAGGCTGGGTGACAAGCTGGATTTCAATGGGCTCGCTGCAGAGGTTATCGCCCTAGGTGCAGAAGGCGAACGAACGATCAAGTTTGAGGTGCCTGAAAGTACAATGACATCGGCACTTGAAACGCATGGCGTGATGCCACTACCGCCATATATTGCCAGCCAGCGCGCGGTTGATGAGCGTGACAAATTTGACTATCAGACCGTTTTTGCAAAAGAAGATGGCGCTGTCGCTGCACCCACTGCCGGGCTGCATTTTACGCCCAAGATGCTTGAATGTTTGTCTGACAAGGGTGTGAACCGCTATGGTGTTACACTACATGTCGGCGCAGGCACCTTTCTCCCCGTAAAGGTGGAAAATACCGACGACCATAAAATGCACAGCGAATGGGGCGAAATTACTCCTGAAGTCGCTGAAGCGCTAAACCAGGCGCGAGCAAAGGGTGGCCGCATTGTCGCTGTAGGGACAACATCCTTGCGGTTACTGGAAAGCGCAGCATCACCAGATGGCAAGATACTGCCTTTCAAAGGCGACACCGATATTTTCATCACCCCCGGTTACCGCTTCAAAGGGGTGGACCTCCTGATGACCAATTTTCATCTGCCATGTTCAACACTGTTTATGCTGGTCTCCGCCTTCTCTGGGATGGAGATCATGCGTAACGCCTATGATGTTGCCATTGCGGAAAAGTACCGTTTCTACTCTTATGGGGATAGCAGCCTGTTGTTCCCTGCTAAGGATACACAATGACCGAGCGCTTCAAGTTCAACGTTCACGCAACCGACGGCGCTGCCCGTACGGGCACCATTGAAATGCTTCGGGGTGAAATTCGTACACCAGCATTCATGCCGGTGGGCACTGCAGGTACCGTAAAAGCAATGTTGCCTGAAAGTGTGCGTTCAACGGGTGCAGACATCCTACTCGGCAATACCTATCATCTCATGCTTCGCCCCACGGCCGAACGCGTCGATCACCTAGGCGGTTTGCATAAGTTCATGAACTGGGACCGGCCGATTCTGACAGACTCTGGCGGGTTTCAGGTAATGTCTTTGACCCAGCTGCGAAAAATGAGCGAGGAGGGGGTAACCTTCCAGTCGCACCTAGATGGCCGCAAAATATTACTGTCGCCGGAGCGCTCAATGGAAATCCAGCGCCTTCTCGGTACTGACATCGTCATGAGTTTCGACGAGTGTACGCCGTTCCCAGCAACTTTTGATGAAGCCAAAAGGTCGATGGAACTGTCGATGCGTTGGGCGAAGCGCTCTAGGGATGGGTTCAATAGTGGCGCGGATCACGCAGCGCGCGCGGCACTTTTTGGCATTGTTCAAGGCGGGGTTTATAACGATCTCCGTTTTCGCTCCATTGATGCGCTACAGGAAATCGGGTTTGACGGTTATGCCGTTGGCGGCCTTGCGGTAGGCGAAGGGCAAGAGACCATGTTCAAGGTTCTCGATTTCACGATGCCTCGCATGCCAAAAGAAACCCCGAGGTACCTCATGGGTGTCGGCAAGCCTGATGATATCGTGGGCGCTGTTGAGCGCGGCATAGACATGTTTGACTGTGTGCTGCCAACGCGCTCCGGCCGCACGGGCCAGGGCTTCACATGGAACGGCGCCATCAACATGAAAAACGCGCGTCATAAGGACGACCCACGCCCCATTAGCGACACCTGCTCATGTGCAGCATGCAGTAACTATAGCCGTGCCTATGTCCACCACCTTATTCGAGCAGGCGAGATACTAGGCGCGATGCTCCTTACATGGCATAATTTGCAGTTCTATCAGGATTTGATGGAAGGCCTACGCAAAGCTATCGTGGAGGGCAGCCTGACAGCGTTCGCTGCCCAATTCCGTGAACAGTATGCTTCTGGCGATATCGAGCCAGTTTAACTTAGCGCCATACCACAGGTGAGAAAAAGCGCATCTTGAGATCCTTTTTACTACAAGTGGTTGCTGGAATTTGATCGGGGAAAGTTCCGCCAATAAAATGGCGGATGTCTCTTAGCACACAGTCGAGCTGGGTGTGCACCACGTGGCCTAAAGTTTCGTATTGCAGCGTGCTGATATTGGCATCTGACGGGAAGGCTGCGGCGATCACTGGGGCTGGTGTCACAGGGTCTAAACCGCCACTAAGGACCAATGTCTTCATTCGTGGGGCTGGATAGCTGGTTAGCGACGACGGCGATATTATATTAAGAGCCTGACATACAAATTGCTGACGCCATGCGAGATAGTCTAGGAATGGCGATAGTTCTGGAGCTTCGACTTTATCCGCTTCAAGGGCGCTATACCAATCGCCAAGAGGCAATTCACTGCACCTGACAGAGTGATGAAAACCTATATTGAGGCTGCTACCGGGACGCAAAAGCTGACTTAACAACAGGCCGAATCTTTTCTTCAAACCCTCGTCGTTTGGTGCTGCCGCGATATACGGCATCAACTCTGCCCTTTCCGCAGATCTCAGTGCCATAAAAGTCGTTATAAAAAGCTGTTCCTGCGTTGGGCGTGCATAAGCCACAACTTCGCGGGTATAAAGGT
This sequence comes from Kordiimonas sp., assembly GCF_965216265.1. GTDB lineage: Bacteria > Pseudomonadota > Alphaproteobacteria > Sphingomonadales > Kordiimonadaceae > Kordiimonas. The sequence goes on along the minus strand of NZ_OZ244153.1, from coordinate 4,175,590 downwards.
CCTTGAGTTCGAGTGGTTCAACATCTTCTCGGTCAAATACTGATATGATCTCGGGTAAGCGCTCCTCAAGGCGCAATCGTTTTGCGGGGCATCGGTATTGGTCACGACACAGTTCACTCAAGACCCTAAGCGCGTGCTTGAAGTTTCGTCCGGTATGCCAGAACGCGGGCACCCAAGGTGTTTCAGGTGAATCTAGGATCAGCTTTGAAATGCCAGCCTCGTCCATTGTAGCCAAGGTGACTGCCAATCGTCCGCCATACGATTCGGCGAATACGATCCAGGCATCTAGACCCAGCTCCTCTCGAAGCTTCTTGAGGTTACGCGCTTGTTCCGGGGTTGAGATTGTAGCCTGAAGAGCTGGTGTTATCTTCACTTGCTGCAAGCAAGCCTCAAGGCGGGCCTGTTGAAGTGCGCGGGTATAGAAAACAGCATTTTCAGGTGTTGTTGCGATCCCGCGCTGCGCGTCATCCATATCTGTTTGGCTACACTCAAGGTCAGCGACGCTGTTCGCGGGATCTGGTAGCAGCACGGTACGGCCAAGCCTATTTGCTATCAACGCCATGTGATTGATATGGACGTTGCCCTTACTGCCTGGCCCACCCAGCAGGTATAAAACGGGCGGCAGGGATACGGATATGTCCTCTGTCGGATGAATCACGTAGAGTTTCGTATCACCATCTGACCAGATACATAAATCAGTTGTCGCTGAACCTTGCAAAAAAACCTGCGAACAATGCTCTGGCTTTTCTGTTTCAGGTTGCGCCCAAACGGCCGTAGTGAGCATAAGGAATTGAACGAGGAGGACGAGGGAAACCAGCGCTGACGTTATAAGTTTCTTCATAGTTTTCAGCCTATTCTTCTTTTACCGAAAGCGCAATTTTCAGTATACAAAACAAGGCCGTCAGAAAAATTTCATTTTCTATGACACTTTTGCTTGACGGTCTGGAATGATGGCCCTATGGTCCGCCGCGTTCCCCGGGATACCCCGAGAAACCACTAAAAAGTGGGCCCGTAGCTCAGCTGGTAGAGCAACTGACTTTTAATCAGTAGGCCACAGGTTCGAACCCTGTCGGGCTCACCAATTCCAAAAGGCCGATGCTTAATTGCGTCGGCCTTTTTGCATCTTTACCAATTCCTTTTCCCAATCAATCACAACATTCGCTTAGCGCCTCCAAAATGCCTCCTTTCTGTCCTTGTTTTTAGGGTAGTCTAGCGCCTAAAGTGGTCCTGAAGATCAGCCTTTGAAGAAGTGGGAGCTATCATCGCATGCAAGCCAAGCGTGGTTTTTGTTTTGGGTTAACGGTTTTATTGACGTCTTTTGTCTTGGTGCCGGCCAGTAGCGCTGTTACCGAAAACACACCAGAGGCAGAGGCGTCGGGACCGGATGAGGCCTTCAAAGCCTGGATTGATGACGTGCGAAAAGAAGCTCTTGAGCGGGGCATCAAAACCGAAACACTGGACCAGGTTTTGCCCAACATTACCCCTATAGAACGGGTGATCACGCGAGATCGCAATCAGCCGGAAATCAAGCAACCCTATCAGGCCTATATTACCGCGCGCGTGAGCGATTGGCGAAAAAACAAGGGTGCCTTGATGATGGCGGAGCATGACGCCACCCTGAAAGCCGCGGCAGAGAAGTATGGTGTGCAGGAACGTTTCATTGCCTCCATCTGGGGGATAGAAACCAACTATGGGACCGTACCGCTCAGCTATTCAGTTTTCGACGCTGTTGCGACACTCGCATATGACAAACGTCGTGCCGCTCGTTTCCGGCGCGAACTCTTCGCTGCCCTCGAGATCCTTGATCAAGGTTATGCTCCCTACGAGGACATGAAGGGCTCGTGGGCGGGGGCAATGGGTCAACCGCAGTTCATGCCAGAAGCGTATCTCAAGTTTGCTGTCGACCATGACGGTGACGGCATTAAAGATATCTGGAATAACAAAGTGGATGTTTTTGCTTCAATCGCAAACTACCTGAAGTCTTACGGTTGGGACAGCACCAAAACCTGGGGACGCAAAGTTAAGTTGCCCAAAGGTGGTGAGCAGTCGCTACAGGCCGCACAGGAAGCTGGGCTGGAACCTGCGCGTTGGTGCGCGGCTTACAAGACTTTGGGTGTATGGCGTGACCTTCAGGAGTGGCAGGAACTTGGTGTTCGTCGGATTACCGGCAAGGATTTGCCTGAAAGGTCTATTCCGGCAGCGCTGGTTGTTGCGGACGAGGGGGACGATGAAGGCTATCTGGTCTACAGCAACTTCTGTTCGATTATGCGGTATAACCCATCGTTCAAATACGCAATTGCCGTTGGTTTGTTGTCTGACGCGATCAAATAGGGGGAAATGGTGCGCGTTATCCTAATAGTTCTTGCTTTGGCAGTGGCATCATGTTCGTCGGGCTCCTACACCGTTGGCCCTAATACTCGCATGCCTGACGATGACGAGCTTCCAACAGGCTCTCAGGGTGTCAAGCGCAAGGTTGGCAACCCGTATAAAGTCGCGGGTGTTTGGTATTATCCCAAGGAAGACCCTCACTACGATGAAGTGGGATACGCGTCGTGGTATGGACCCGACTTTCACGGCAAAGCAACTGCGAATGGCGAGCGATATAATATGAACTCGCTCACAGCGGCTCATAAGACGCTGCCCCTGCCTACTTTCGTGAAGGTTACCAACCTTGAAAATGGCCGCTCCATCGTTCTCCGAGTGAATGATCGTGGTCCGTTTGTAAAAAGCAGGATCATTGATGTATCGCGCAGAGGAGCGCAGCTTCTTGGTTTTGATAAGCAGGGTGTCACGAAGGTGCGCGTACAGGCGCTTGACGAGGACGGCAAGATTGCCCGCCCGAATACCCGTACGGCCAGTTCCAGCAAGAGTACCAATGCCCCGGTAGTCGCGAGCAATGCGGGTTCGCATTTCATTCAGGTGGGCGCCTATAGCCAGCGGGAAAACGCTGAAGTTCAGATCAATAGACTAAATAGCAGAGGTCATAACGCACAGCTCGATCGCTATGAAAGTGGCGGTCGCAACCTGTGGCGTGTCCGGATAGGGCCCTTTATCGAGAAGCCCCTGGCTGAGGAGAAACTTGACCGGGTTGTGTCAGATGGGTTTTATGAAGCGCGCATTTTTACCGAATCCGCGCGATAACACTAGAAGTTCAAGGGAAAACAATGCTTTACAGGATGAAGGCACATTTCGCAGTCCTAATTATCGGCACCATCGCTGCTTGGGCACCCGTTCAAGCTCAAATGGCGACCCCGGCCAAGCATGCTATTTTGCTCGATGCCTCAACTAACAGCATCCTCTTTGAAAAAGACGCGGATACACCGTTTCCTCCGGCTTCGATGAGTAAGTTGATGACCGTTTACATGGCATTTGAAGCGATCAAAAACGGTACGATGCGACTAGATGATCAGGTTGTCGTCTCCGACCAAGCCTGGCGCGACTGGAACAATCGTGGCTCCACCATGTTCTTGCGGGCACGTGATGTTGTGACAGTCGCTGACCTGCTACGCGGCATCATCGTTCTGTCCGGTAATGACGCCTGTGTTGTACTGGCCGAACATATGGCCGGGTCGCACGATGTTTTTGTTGAGTGGTTGAATGCAAAAGGCATTGAGCTTGGCATGACCGGCAGCCATTTCGCGAACGCAAACGGGTGGCCCGCTGAGGGTCACGTCATGACCGCTCGGGACCTTGCAACGCTCTCATTAAAACTGGCGACAGACTTCCCTTCGCTCTATCCCATGTTTGCTGAGCGCGAGTATCTTTATAAAGATTTTGAGCGCAACAAATATAACCGCAATCCGCTTCTTGCCCGTTTTCCGGGCGCTGATGGCTTGAAAACCGGCCACACAGAAGAGTCTGGTTATGGTCTTGCAGCATCAGCTGAACGGGAAGGGCGGCGACTTGTTCTCGTGGTTTCAGGCCTGACATCGCAAAACGAACGTATGCGCGAAAGCACTCGCCTGATGCAATATGGGTACCGTAATTTCAGCCACTATCCATTGCTCCGGGCTGGAGAAACCGTCGACTATGCGGAAGTTTGGCTTGGTCAGGAAGCGACAGTACCCATGGTAGTTGGGGAAGATGTCGCCATCACCATGTCCCGCCGTCAGCGTGCTCAGATGGAAGTGAAGGTTGAATTCATCAATCCGGCCCCCGCACCTATCCAGCGCGGCGACAAGCTCGGCGAGTTGGTGATTGAGATGCCTGACCGAGCTGCCGTTCGCACACCGCTCCTTGCGGGGCAAGATGTTGCCGAGGTTGGTGGTATGGGCCGTATTGGTGCGGCCCTTGAATATATGCTCTTCGGCTCCGCCGGGGCAGAGATACCGGAACAACAGCCGCAATGAACGGACGACCCCGTTTTCTGACATTTGAAGGCGGCGAGGGCGCAGGCAAGTCAACTCAGATCCGTCTGATGGCGGATTGGCTTGCCGCCAAAGGCATTGACGTCCTCTTGACCCGGGAGCCGGGGGGCTCTCCCGGTGCTGAGCTTATCCGTGATTTGTTATTGAAGGGGGCCGTGGACAGGTGGCTACCCATAAGCGAGGCCTTGATGCTGGCCGCCGCACGGGCTGATCATATCGAGCGCACGATAAGGCCGGCCTTAAAGGCCGGCAAATGGGTGTTGTGTGACCGGTTCTATGATTCCAGTGTGGCGTATCAAGGAGCAGGGCGAGGTGTTGGTGTCACAGAAGTGCAGACCATCCAAAAGATTGCCTTTGGTGATATGCGCCCAGACCTGACACTGATACTTGATCTTCCCGTTGACATTGGTCTCAAGCGCGCACTGGCACGCGAAGGGGAAAAGTCAGATATGGAAGACCGTTTCGAGCGGATGGAAAGATCGTTTCACGAAACGCTCCGCCAAGCGTTCCTCTCTATCGCCGAGGCAGAAACTGACCGGTGCGTGGTGGTTAACGCAGATCAGGGAATTGAGCAACTGCAGCAACAGCTTAGAGGCATCGTCACAGACAGGTCACTGTTGTCATGACGGAAGCATCACAAAATCTGGCCCACCCGCGCGCTACCATGCAACTTTTTGGTCATGAGAGCGGCGAACGCCAGTTTCTGGAAGCGTTCAATGGCGACCGGCTCCATCACGCGTGGCTACTGACAGGCCCAAAAGGCATTGGGAAAGCGACCCTCGCCTGGCGTATGGCCAAGTTTCTGGCTGTTCAGCCAAGCGATGCGGCGGGAGGTTTGTTTGGCGAGGCACCGAAGGCGGATAGCCTGGAAGTGAGCGCAGAAAACCCGATTGTTCAACGCATCTTGGGTGGGGGCTTTGGCGGCATCGCCGTTGCTGAACGCACGGAGAATGAAAAAACGGGCAAACTGCGCTCGGATATCGTGATTGATGACGTACGGAAGTTAACCCGTTTCTATTCACAAACCAGTGCCGAGGGTGGCTGGCGTGTTGCCATTGTGGACGCCGCAGACGAGATGAACACGAACGCGGCAAACGCGCTCCTCAAGTTGTTGGAGGAGCCGCCTGCCAAATCGATCCTGATTCTGGTTGCTCATTCCCCCGGCAAGCTTCTGCCAACCATTCGCAGCCGATGCCGTACCTTGAAGCTGAAACCTCTTGCAGAAAATAGTGTTCGCGCTGTTCTGGCGGCAAAATTCCCAGCGCTGAGCCCGGAAGATCTGACGGCTCTCGCGCGACTTTCATCCGGCGCGCCGGGACGAGCGATGGAGATGGCAAGTCTGGACGGTGTTTCACTGTACCGTCAGATGGCAACACAGCTCACTGGACTGCCTCGCGTCAATATACCTCAGGTTCATACGCTTGCCGGGCAGCTTGCCGCCCCGAAAGCTGACGCTGAGTACCGGCTTTTTATCGCCATGTTTTTAAACTGGATTGAGCGTTTGATACGCCAAAGCGCCAGCGGTATCGCCACAAATGACATCATGATGGGTGAAAGTGCGGAAATGGCACGCATTTCGGCACTCGCAAAGCTTGATCACTGGCTAGACCTGTGGGAAAAGATGGGCCGCTTGGTCGCCCGTGCTGACGCGGTAAACCTTGACCGTAAACAAGTGATTGTAAACCTATTTTCCTCACTTGGTGCGCTCTCGCGACCTTAAGCCTGAGTTTTAGATTTCAGATCGAGAAAATAATTATGACCGGCCGTCCGTCCTACTATGTCACGACCCCAATTTATTATGTGAACGACAAGCCTCACATTGGCCACGCATATACGACACTAGCCGCCGACGTTCTCGCGCGTTTCAAGCGTCTTGATGGTTTTGATGTGATGTTCCTCACTGGCACGGATGAGCATGGGCAGAAAATCGAGCGGTCCGCTGAAAAAGCTGGGATTGATCCACAAACTTTCTGTGATCAGGTTTCTGCTCACTTTAAAGATCTTGCCGCAGCGATGAATTTCTCGAACGATCAGTTTATCCGCACCACGGAAGACCGGCATAAAAAGGCCGTACAACACCTTTGGAAGGTGCTCGAAGACAAGGGCTTTATCTATGAGGATAGCTATGCTGGTTGGTATTCTGTCCGTGATGAAGCTTTTTATGCAGAAGGCGAACTGATAGAAGGCAAAGGCGATGAGAAGCTCGCACCAACCGGCGCTCCGGTTGAGTGGGTGGAAGAGCCAAGTTACTTCTTCAAGCTGTCTGCGTTTGAAGAAAAGCTCCTTGAACTTTATGACAATGACCCCGACTTTGTTCTGCCAAAATCGCGTCTGAATGAAGTTCGCAGTTTTGTGGCGGGCGGACTTGAAGATCTGTCAATTTCACGCACCACCTTCAAGTGGGGCGTGCAGGTGCCGGAAAAAGACGGGCACATCATGTATGTCTGGATCGATGCGCTTGCAAACTACCTGACAGCTGTCGGCTATCCTGACGTTAGCGCGGAGGCCTACCAGAAGTTCTGGCCTGCTAATGTTCATATCGTGGGTAAGGATATCCTGCGGTTTCATGCGGTTTATTGGCCCGCGTTTCTTATGGCCGCAGACCTTCCTTTGCCGAAACGCATTTTTGCGCATGGCTGGTGGACCAACGAAGGCCAGAAGATATCAAAATCGCTAGGCAACGTGATAGACCCTTACGACCTTGTTGAAAGTTATGGCCTGGATGCCACTCGTTTCTTCATGTTGAGAGAAGTACCCTTCGGGAATGACGGAGACTTCTCCCGCAAGTCTTTTGTGCTGCGTTGTAATGCTGACCTCGCTAACGGGCTTGGTAATCTCAGCCAGCGCACACTCTCGATGATTCACAAAAATTGTGATGAAAAGCTACCCATGCCGTCTCAGTTCTCTCGTGAAGACAGTGAACTATTGGAAAATGTTGAGAAAACACTTGAGGTGGTGCGTGGCTATATGGACCGCCAAGCCTTCCACCTTGCACTAGATGCAATCTGGGTTCAGGCCAGTGCTGCAGATACCTATGTCTCGGTTCAGGAGCCTTGGAAGCTGAAGAAAACAGACCCTGAGCGCATGAACACCGTGCTTTATGTGCTGGCTGAGGCCATTCGCCAGATCGCAATTCTCGCTCAACCAATTATGCCAGCATCAGTCGATAAACTGTTATCTCAGCTCGGTGTGACAGATCGCGGATTTGACCAGATTGGTGCAGCGGGGCGGATGAAACCGGGTCAACCGATCCCTAAACCCGAAGGTGTGTTCCCGCGTTTTGATCTACCGGAGGAAAGTGAAGTCTGATGTCTGCGTTTGGGTATATAGTCGATAGCCATTGTCACCTGAACTATAAAGGCTTGCGCGAAGACGAAGCTGGCGTGGTGGAGCGTGCACGTGCCGCGGGTGTCGGCTGTATGCTGGCGATCAATACCAAACTGACCGAGTATGACGAGGTGCGTATTATTGCAGAGCGCTATGACGACATATACGGCACGGTTGGTATCCACCCCCATGAAGCAGAGAACGAACCGGATGTAGCACTTGCAGAGCTGGTGAAGAGGGCAGCGCACCCTAAAATAGTTGGAATCGGCGAAACCGGGCTGGATTATTACTACGATAATGCCCCAAGGGATATGCAACAGGTAAACTTCCGAGCGCACATTACTGCAGCACGAGAGACCGGCTTGCCAGTTATCGTGCATACACGGGATGCTGACGATGATTGTATCAATATCTTGCGCGAGGAAATGAACAAAGGGCCTTTTAAGGGCGTTATTCATTGTTTTACCGCAAGTCAGCGCCTCGCCGATGCCTGTCTCGACATGGGTTTATACATCTCCATATCCGGCATTGTGACGTTCAAGAGCGCGAAGGACCTACAGGCAACAGTGAAAACCCTGCCGCTGGACCGCATGTTGGTGGAGACGGATTCTCCCTTTCTCGCACCTGTCCCACACAGGGGGAAAACCTGTGAGCCGGCGTTTGTGGCAGACACAGCCGCTTTTGTTGCAGAGTTGAAAGGCCTTGGCCTTGACGAGTTGCGAGAGGCCACAACCGAAAACTTTTTCAATCTCTTCTCCAAAGCGACACCGCCGCAAAGGCGAGATGTATGAAGCTCACCATCCTTGGCTGCGGTACGTCAGGCGGTGTTCCCAAAATGCCGGAATATTGGGGTGCCTGCGACCCAGAGAATCCCAAAAACCGCCGTCGGCGGGCTAGTATTTTGATCGACGAGGGCGATACCACCGTTTTGGTAGATACCACGCCAGACCTGCGTGAACAGATGCTGAGCGCCAAGATGCAGCATCTGGATGCTGTATTCTATACCCACGATCACGCTGATCATACGCACGGTATCGACGACCTGCGTGGCTTCTACCAGACATCAAGAAAACGGGTTCCGGTCTTTGGTGATGAAGCCACCATTAGCGCGCTCAGGGACCGGTTTTCATACATCTTCCGCTCCCAGTCAGGCTATCCCGCGATATGCTCCAGCCATGTATTGAATGGGCAGAAACGTGTAGGAGCTATCAAAATGATCCCGTTTGAACAAGGCCACGGCGCGGGTATCAGTCTCGGTTATCGTTTCGGTGACATGGCTTATTCAACCGACCTCGACCGGCTGCCAGAAAGTGCGTTTGATGTTTTGAGCGGCGTCAAGGTTTGGGTTGTTGATGCGCTTCGGTATGAAAAACACCCAACCCACTCGCATCTTGCACAAACGCTCAGATGGATCGAACGTGTAGGCCCTGAAAAGGCAGTTCTGACTCATATGACCTGGGACATGGATTACGACACCCTATACGAGACCTTACCTGCGGGCGTTGAGCCCGCATATGATGGCATGACAATCACACTGCCGTGATGGTTTAGGGCCTAAAGACTTGTTGGCTGGAATTCCGTCATCTCGTATGCTCAACCCTATGGAGGAAAGAGATGAGCCGTGAACCTTGGCGTGTCCCTGATCATGAAGAACGGCCAGACCAGCATGGGCGCGGGAACGGATACGAGCATCGTCCTTCCAGAATCGTTCGGTTGGGTATCTTCCTGACTGGCATGACAATGCTACTTTTTGGTCTCTCCCTGGCATTTCCCATTGATATGATGGCTGACCCTTATTTGGTGAGGGGCTCTATCATACTGTTCATTTTTGGCGGTGCAGCTGCGTTCTGGAGTCGATCGAGCCTGATGCGGCTCGCAAAATTTGCGGGCCTCTGGATTATCATCATCTGCGGTATCGCGACCTTTTACCTCTATCGGTCTGACCTTGGTACGCGCTTTATGAGTGCAATTGACCCGATGGGCGTTACGACGACAAACGAGGGCATGCTCGTACACCGGTCTCAAGACGGACATTTCTGGCTTCGGGGTCGTATGAACGGCGTAATCGTCAATTTCATGGTGGATACCGGTGCATCAAACGTAGTATTAAGCCCTGATGATGCCCAGCGCGTGGGCATCAATACAGGTCTTCTTGACTTCAGCGGTCGCGCAACAACTGCAAATGGGGAAGTACGCTATGCCCGGGCGACAGTACGTGAGCTTGGTTTAGGCGATGCAGTCTTTTACGATGTGCCGGTTACTGTAAACGGCGCGGAAATGCATGGCTCGCTGCTGGGCATGTCGGTTCTGCAGCATTTCGCCAGCATAGAGTTCCGGGGTGACATGCTGATTCTCCGCCAATAAATTATACTGGTTTGTATTAGCAGCCTTGCAATCACATCGCTGACGCCCATATTTTCGATATAAATTTCTTTAGAAAAAAAATGCCGAAATTTGCCCGGCAGAGCAGGGATAACCCACCATATGGCTGAAGAGGCTAAACAGCAAAAAGACGACGCGCGGCAGGAAAACCACTGGAACACCGTAAAAAGTTTGCTTCCCTTCCTTTGGGCCAAAGGACGGACAGACTTGAAGGTGCGAGTTGTCGCAGCCCTGAGCCTGCTGGTTCTCGCTAAACTTCTTGGCGTTTACGTGCCCTTTCTCTTTAAGGACGCTGTTGATGCCTTGACTGGAAGCGGCGGCACTACCGACACTTCTACCCTGGTGCTGCTCGTACCAACAGGCCTCATACTGGGATATGGTACTGCTCGTGTGCTTAGCCAGCTCTTTGGTGAACTAAGAGACGCAATCTTTGTAAAAGTTGGGCAACATGCGCTTCGTCAGATCGCGCTTTCAACTTTCAGGCATCTGCACGCACTTTCCCTTCGTTTCCATCTGGAACGGCGCACGGGTGGCCTTAGTCGGGTGATTGAACGCGGCACACGAGGTATCGATTTCCTTCTTCGATTCATGCTATTCAATATCCTGCCAACATTGCTTGAGATTGTGCTGATCTCCAGTATCTTCTGGGCCAAATTTGGCTTCTATTATGCGCTCGTTACCTTCATCTGCCTTGCGAGTTATATCTACTTCACCATTGCAGTGACTGACTGGCGGCTCAAGTTCCGCCGTGAAATGAACGAGCAGGACACCAAAGCCAACACTAAAGCCATCGACAGTTTGCTCAACTTTGAAACGGTAAAGTATTTCACCAATGAAGAGCATGAGGCTACCCGCTACGATAAAGCCCTCGCGGGGTTCGAATCAGCCTCAGTTCGCAGCCAGGTATCCCTCACACTCTTAAACGTCGGGCAGGGCCTCATCATTTCTGTTGGCCTCGTAATCGTTCTCATGATGGCAGCACAAGGGGTAGTGGACGGACGCTTCACCATTGGTGAGTTTGTGCTGGTGAACTCACTCCTCATCCAGATCTACATGCCGCTCAACTTCCTTGGATTTGTTTACAGGGAGATCAAACAATCGCTCGTGGATATGGAAAAAATGTTCGACATTATAGAGACAGAATCTGATGTCCGCGACAAAACTGAAACACGCGAACTGAAGGTAACTGGCGGGCAGGTTAGTTTTCGCGACGTGAGGTTCCACTACAATGACACCCGCCCGATCCTTAAAGGCATATCGTTTGATGTCCCTGCTGGCACCACCACGGCAATCGTAGGGGCTAGTGGGGCGGGGAAGTCCACAATCTCACGCATCCTTTTTCGCTTTTATGATGTATCGAGCGGTGAAATTTTAATCGATGAGCAAAATATTGCCGAGGTGACACAAACGAGCCTGCGCCAGCACATTGGCGTGGTGCCGCAGGATACAGTGCTCTTCAATGACACCATCCAATACAACATCCATTATGGACGGCCGGGCGCAAGCGAAGCTGAGGTTTTTGAAGCTGCAAAGTTGGCGCATATTCACGATTTTATCGAGAGCTTACCGGAAGGGTATGGTGCTGAGGTTGGAGAGCGTGGGCTGAAGCTGTCGGGCGGTGAAAAGCAGCGCGTTGCAATCGCGCGTACCATCCTCAAAAATCCACCAATTCTTTTGCTGGACGAGGCAACTTCCGCGCTTGATGGTCACACTGAAAGAGATATTCAGGCTTCTCTCGACCGTATTGCTGAGGGGCGCACTACTATCGTTATTGCCCACAGACTTTCAACAATTGTGAAGGCTGATGAAATTCTGGTGCTGGATGCGGGCGAAATTGCTGAACGCGGCAACCATGAAGCATTACTTAAACAGAATGGCCTGTACGCCCGCATGTGGCAGAAACAGCTTGAAGCATCTGCCGCGGAGGAAAAACTCGTGGAGCTCGAACAGCTTTAATCAGTGATGAACGCCGGCAACTGTCAGGCGCTGAACCAACTTATCCTTGCCAAAAGGCTTCAGGAGATAGCCCTTCACTCCAAGCTGTTTGGCTTGCTCGACAATCTTGTGGTCACGGCTGCTGGTAATGAAAATCACGGGAGTTCGCACCTTGTTTGGTGCATATCGCCCGCGTTGGTTGCTTTTGAATTCCTTTACAAATTCAATTCCATTCATGCCATCCATCGAAATATCGCACAGGATGACGTCATAATCGTTGTGATCAAGCAAGTGAAGCGCATCCGAGCCGTCTTTTGCTTCGCCAAAGTTCTTGAAACCCACCTGAACAATCATGCGGGATACAAAGCTCATAGAAGTTGGGTCGTCTTCAACAATAAGTGCTGACTTCCCCGCAAACGATACCATATCCATAGTGCCCCCAATATCCGACGTGCCGTGTAGTTTTTGTTTTATCTTTTATATATCGGTACTTTGCAGTGTTCAAATACACTATCAGCCTTCCGCATGTGTCCATCTGACGCTCATCAGGAAATTATGGACGACTTTGAATTTCTTGCTTACTTCCTGAGCAAGAATTGTGGCTGTTTCATAGTTCTGTTTAGCAATGTGAAGTTCAATGTTGCTGCAGTGAGCGCCAAACTCGAGCGCGCCCATAGCGCTTGCACCGCCTGAAAGACGATGCGCGCTGCGTGACGCTTCGTCCCACAACCGCAGCATTATAGCCTCTTCTAGCTGAGCAATCAGTACTGGTTGATCGTCCAGATATCCAAAGACCATGTCTCGGAACTCGGCCGTAAGCCCGTCAAAGACTTCAAGCATTACGCTCAGATCAACCCCGACCTTACGTCCATCATCGATCACCTCCTCATCCGACCGGAGAACAGGCGTTTTCCTTGTCGGCGTCTGCGGGTCGGTCTTCACGTATTCAATCAATATGCGGTCCAGATCGGCCTGATTGATTGGCTTTGAAAGGAACTCATTCATCCCAACGGCGAGGCAGCGATCGATTTCTTCCTTCATAACACCCGCACTCAAGGCAATAATCGGCGTAAAGGTTCCTTCAATGGCTTCCATGTCTCGTACCCGGCGAGTGAACTCAAAACCGTCCATCTCCGGCATGAAACAATCACTCAGGATCAGGTCATATCGTTCGCCACGCTCCAGCCGCGTCAATGCCTCACGCCCGTTTTCACAAAGCACAGGCATGCAGCCGCGCTGTTTGAGCAGCTTGGAGATAACAACTCGGTTGGTGCGCGAATCTTCAACAATCAACACCGTAGCATTATCGAGCCGAACTTTGGTTTCATAGGCCGCGCCAATGCGGTAAGGCCGGTCGTACGCCGCAGGCCCCGAAAGGCTTTTTGACGGCTGGCGCGGGTTAAGCATATCCGCAACGCCGCGCATCAGTAGGTTTGGCCTTAGTGGCTTGTAGGTGAAATGAGAGACCCCTTCATTTCGACACCTCTCAATGAGCGATATGCTGTTCCGCCGCACCATAACAAGCACTGGCGTTTCGGCAAGGCCGGGATAATCTTGCATACCGCGAATGGCTCTCAGGCAGTGCATGCCATCCACCACTTCATTCATCACCACACCATCGAATATCTTGCCGCTGGTTTCAGTGGTGGCAAACTCGAAAAAATCATCAGCGCTTTTGAAGGCCGCAGCATGTGCCCCGTGTTGCTCAAGCGTTTTCGCACTCACGCGAGACAGTTCATTGACGTCACCAACGATAGCAAAACGGCGGTCTTTCAGCTCCTGGCGGCTTTCGGGCGCCAGAAGGTCGACTGGTATCTGAATATCGAACCAGAAGGTCGCCCCGTTTCCCAAATTACTGTTCACGCCAATACGCCCACCCATCAATTCAACGAGGCGACGCGAGATAGCGAGGCCAAGCCCTGTGCCACCAAACTGGCTGGCTGTGGTGTCTTCAGCTTGTTCAAACGCATTAAACAATCGTTTTTGTTGCTCAGGCGTAATGCCAATGCCCGTATCTTCCACAAGGAAGCGGATAGAAGCCTCGCTTCTATCCGGTGTCATGGCAACATTTTCCACGCGTACAATCACGTGACCATGGCGTGTGAATTTTACGGCATTGCCAGCAAGGTTGATCAGTATCTGTTTTAGCCGCACAGGGTCTGCGGAAACTACATCCGGGACATCCGGCGCAATCTCCATAATGATTTCCAGATCTTTCTGCCATGCACGCGGTGCGATCACATCAACGACCGAAGCCACAATTTCTTCAATCGCGGTTGGCGTTGGTGCCAGCTTGAGCTTGCCGGCCTCCATCTTGGAGAAATCCAGTATGTCATTGATGATCGTGAGCAGCATGGACGCGCTGTCAGAGCAGGTGTCCACAAGCTCAAGCTGATCCGGTGTCAATTCAGTCACCCGCAATAGGTCAAGCATGCCGATCACACCGTTCATAGGCGTGCGTATCTCATGGCTCATGGATGCGAGGAAAAGCGATTTGGCTTCACTTTGTGCTTTTGCTGCGGCTCGTTCCTGCCTGCTACGCTGAAGGTCATGAAGGTCGGAGAAATTTCTCAAGGCAGAGGCAACCGTTGTTATCAGCCTGTCATGGGTCAGTTCAGCTTTTGAACGATAATCATTGATCTCATACTTCATCATCACATCACGCTCAGGAGCATACCCCGGTTGCCCGGTACGCAATACAATACGCATTTTACTGTCTGCACGAGTATGCCGGATGTGATTAACAAGCTCTAACCCAGCCTGATTGCTTTCCATCACCACATCGACGAGCGCGACCGCAACCTGACCGCTCTGGGCCAAAATCTCTTCTGCTTCCTTCGCTGAATAGGCGTGTAGCATCTGAATAGGACGGCCTCGGAAAGTGAAGCCCTTCAGGCCAAATTTGGTTACGGCATGGACACCGTCATCATCGTCGACAATGAGCATTAACCACGGTTTTTCTGTCCGCTCAGCAGGAGCAGGGAGCGCATCTTCTTGGGCAGGACTATCCTCCGCGAACAATAGCTCATCGCTGTCGTCCGAGAAATTTTTAGTTTCTCTGCCCTCTACCTGATCTGCCATCCTGGCTGCCCCTAAAACACCTGCCCATTCAATCCACCGGCACAAAGTGCAGATTTCTTGGCCCATTGTCAAAAATAAAGCGCGACTATCAGCGTATTTCAACTCAGGATTTTCGATGCTAAGTCCTTGCCGTTGCAGTTTTTTATATATCGCTTCATGTTCACAGGAAGAGCCTGCTATTCTCTCGCCAACACAAAGGGGGGCACATATGACCAAAAAGAAGATCGCAATTATCGGTGGTGGTTTGGGCGGCGTTAGTGCTGCGCTTGCGCTTTCGAGCACCCCCGCGCTTCGCTCGCGATTTGATGTAACACTCTACAGTCAGGGTTGGAGACTGGGCGGAAAGGGAGCCAGCGGCCGCAATCAGGAGGAAGGTGAACGCATAGAAGAACACGGCTTACATGTTTTTCTCGGGTTTTACGACACAGCCTTCAGTGTGATGCAGCAAACCTATGCTGAGTGGAACAAGCCGGTAAATTACGCCTTTCAGAACTGGAAAGAAGCTTTTGATCCACAATACTCCATGACATTGATGCAGGATTTTCCAACCCTGCTTGGTGACAGATGGGAGCCGTGGATATTCAATTTACCACAAACACCGGGCGAACCCGGTAATGCAACCGCTCTCGATGCCAATATCTATATTCCCCGTATTTTGCAGCATATCACCAAGAATCTGCTGCCCGAACTTCAGGAACACGAGGCGCTGGCAACACTCAAAGAACTCAGCGGTTTTGACAGACTGGACCTTATTCTCGACCTGCTGGCAGTGTTTGATGCGCTCAATTCGCAGCTAGTTTCTAAGCTGATTACACTTCTTGAAGACCTCCTGCATTGGTTTCAGACATATGTTGAACCGATAGCGCTCAATTTCACCGCTGGCTGGAAGATAAGCTGTCTTGTGGATTTTGGCCTGACCTTTGTCATTGGTCTTTTGAAAGACGTAGTCCCATATGGTCAGGCTGGTTTTGATCGCATCAACGACCAGGACTTTAAAGATTGGCTCGCCGCAAATGGTCTTGGTGAAGCGTTCCATTTCTCAGCACCAGTACGATCCCTATATGACCTTACATTCGCCTATATCCTTGGCAAGACCAAAGACGAGGAAAGGACTGCCTCCATGTCGGCTGGCGCTGCGGCCAACGTTATGATTTTGCTGTTCTTTGGCTACAAAGATGCCCCAATATGGAAGATGCGGGCAGGCATGGGCGACACCGTATTTACCCCCATCTACGAGACGTTGAAACAGCGCGGTGTGAAGATCGAGCTCTTCCATCGTTTTCAAGCCCTTGACGTTTCAGAGGATGGCAGTTCGATCCAGGCCTTGCATTTCTGGCGTCAGGTAGACCTCAAGGATGGCAGTTATAATCCGCTCATTACTGTGCCCTATGGGGATAATAAACAGTTTCTCTATTGCTGGCCGTCCGCCCCCCTTTGGGACCAAATAGTGGGAGACCAAGACACCGCGGCAATTGCGGGAAACCTTGAGTCTATATCAAGCGACTACCATGTGGGCACGTTAGACTTAGAGGCGGGCACCGACTTTGATGCTGTTGTTATGGCAATCCCGCCTGCGTCGCAGACACGTTATGCCGCTGACCTTGCAGGAAAAAGCGCGCGGTATGCTGAGATGCTGGAAAGTGCCAGTAGCGTTCCCACCGGTAATGTTCAGCTCTGGTTCAAACCTGACTTGGAGGGGCTAGGCTGGACTGAAGGACCCACTGTCGCGGTGAGCAATGTGCAGCCGCTCGACAGTTGGGGCGAAATGAGCCAGACCCTTCCTGCCGAACCGTGGCGCGGATATACGGTAAAACCACAAGCTGTTGAGTATCTGTGTGGCCCGATGCCATTTTTTGAAAACGATGAGGAAGCGATGATCGCTCACAGCGATGAGTTTCCAGTGCGCCTCCGTGAAATCGCGATGAAGTGGCTGGATAATAACGGAAATGTGTTGTGGCCAAATGTTGTTCACAAGCACAATTTTGACAATATATCGCTGGTGTCCGCTTATTACCGCTACAACTGGGACCCAACGGAGCTTTATGTACAATCACGCCCAGGAACCATCGCAAGACGGTTAAAGCCCTCAAAAAGTGGCTTTGCAAACCTGTTTCTAGCTGGTGATTGGACCAAGACCCTTTACAGCATGGGCAGCGCGGAATCGGCGACCGCCTCCGGCCTTGATGCCGGGGCTGCGATCGCCGCACGCTTTAAAGATTAACTGGGCGATGCCCAAACGGTAGTACCTGCCCGAATCTCAAAATCAAGCGCCAACTCTATCCCTAACCGAACAGGGACGTTTGCGTTACCGTTGTCTGGTACCGCCAATCCGAACTGCTCGATGAGCTGATGGCTTTGGCAGCGTTCAGCAAAGAAGTTTAAGTCGCCAGTTATAATCCGGCCACTGCGGAAATTGGTCATCACAAGTGGCGCCGTGGTCAGTGACTGGTAACAGGCTTTATTGGTCTCAGAGGCATCTCTAAATTGCTTGAGGTTAATGTTGGTCAACGTAAACTCTGGCAAGGCATTCAAGATCCTTGCTTTAACTTGATTTATCAGCTCTTCCCCAATCGACAAACCGTTGAAAATTGGGGTAAAAACATCAGACATGCCTTTCAAATTGTTGACGGGCTCACTGTAATTTAATCCACTGTGATTAATGGAAAAGAGCGTCTGTTTGGTACCCATACAGTCGTTATTGAGGCGCTTGAAGATCATTGTATTCAAAGTGAATGGCGCTGCGTCTGTCTCATCCACTGGTACACCGATCGTACCAATTGATTTTGGATACCCCCAACCTTCGCGTCCGGTCACTGTCGGAATGACCTCGTCGGGTATCATATACGCGGGCCAAGCCACGATCTCTGGCAGGATATGCCCCTTGCGCCACTGCAAAAGGGGAATAACAAGCATGGCCTCCCGGTAGGGGAAGTACCCTGTTTGCGCGCTACCACTGTAGCATTTCCCGATCTGCATGAAGGTGCAAAACATATTCCTACCAAGAACCTCATACCGCACCGGCGAATTGGGCAAGCCGTTCAGGACACGATCCACAAGGGCCTGCATTGATATAGTATTAGCCGGCACAAAAAAGCCGGTCAGAATGCTGTTGGCAAAAACACCTGGCGCGGGCCAGGAACTCTCGCCGACGCCTGAGAAGGAAACATAATCGGGCATACTCATGATGGATTCACCTGCATAAAGAATTCACCGGGTACCGGAATGGGTACACCAGAAAGTGCCCGCGCAGCCTGCATTCCCGACATGGTCGCGCATTCAACGCAGTCTGTATTTAAACCTGTTTTGATCCAGCTTCCTGCCAGATAAAGGTTTGAAAATCCGCTTTCGCCTGCGGCCAGCTTGTATGGGTTCATACCCGCGCCACTTGAGGTCAAGCACTCTGTAGGGTCAACGTTTGGGCGAATAAACTGTTGGGAAATCAGACTTTCGTCAGAATCCGGGTTGCAGGCAAAAAGAACATCCGTATCAAACTTGATGCCCGGCGTTACGGTCGCACGCGGCCAGAAGTATTGAACGTTAAGGTCAAACCAGTTGGTGACATTAATAGTTACATCCTCAAGTGCCCTTTTGGGTACTGTGAGCTCAGTGGATGGCTGCGCATAAAGGTCTGTCTTCCAGACGCCACACCAATAGTGCACGGATCGTGGTCGCACCGTGAAGCCCGGCCAAGGCTCGTATTTGAGCGTTTGATACATATCAGCCCAAATGCAGAAAGCTTCCGGTCCACCAACCGCATCCGGCCGGTCACCATGCCAACCAAGCGCCTGTTCGTCGCGGTTCATCCAGAACTGCACCGCCTGCGTCGGTATGATACCCACGTTCTCTGTCATCTCGGCAAAGCGCCTGTTCTTCGCCACCAGTTCATCAACCATGGTTGGCTCTGCGTTCAACTTTTTGAAGGCGCCGAGTGCAATACCAAGCACACAATCGTCAAAGTCTTCACCAAGCTCAAGGGTTATGGTTTCAACCGGCGGTACGGGGTTCCAGTGGCTTTCAAGTGACGAGCCTGTACGGTCCAGTTCGGCTGCAATGGCATGGCCATCTTCGATCTGATCCCATAGGGGCTGCGCGGGCCATACCAGCAAGTGCGTTGCTGCGCCCTGCACAGGAAGGGGGTAGATCGGGTCATAGGTACCATCTTTCAGGTTCACCTGCCGCTCGATCTCTATCGTCGCAACTTTCTCGCCGGTTGGATCTAGACCCAGGCTTTTCACCTTGTGGAAAAATTCGACTTTAACGCCATTCTGCTTCAGCACCTCATAAAGCGGCGCAATGACAACTTCCCCCATGCCTGCCTGCATATTCCAGAGTTCGGCGTGTTTACTGGTAAAAAACAGCCGCACACAAACCTGCGCAGCAACGCCCGCACCATAATCAGGTTGGGTCACATCCCCATCACGGAATTCCATGAAGGTGTCATAAACGATACGAAGGAGGTGACTGTCTTTAAGAAGCTTCGGATTCCCGCCGTTTTGAACCAGCCACTGGGTAAACTCCAGGCCTTCGGCATCCAATTCGTCGGCAGTTTTGTCGCCAATTACGAAGTCCGTAATGATCCCGATAGCAAACGGAACAAGCGAATCCAGCGCGTCTTTCAGCACCTGGTTTTGCATTGGCGCCGCGAGGAAGGTGAGAATCACCCTCAAAATGTCCACAAACACGTCCGGCCTGTGCTCGTCGGAATCAGGGGCCAGGCTATTATGGAACCCGGTCAGGATTTCTAACGTTTCTGCGGCATCCACAATGCTTGAATGGTGCCCCACGTCGAGAAGATGTTCGAGATGCGCTTCTTCCGCAGGCGTAAGCTCATAGTTGCTCAGCAAAAGCTGTTTCACCCACTCAAGAATGTCACCGTTAGCGTGTTTGGCCGCAATAACGACAGCTTTAACCTCGTCTTCCAACGCTTCGACATAGTCTTCCTTTGAATAGAGCTGTGACCATGGCACCTGCTTACCACGCACCATCATGGAGGTAAGCTCTTCACCGTTGAGGATGAGATCCACTATTACGCCTGCAATAGTACCAATAAGCTGGGGCAGGGTGGGCAACACATTGTCATCCCAGGGCATGCCGCCCATGTGGGGCCAGGTAAAGTCCCACCAGGCAGGGTTCTCGTTCACAGACGAACCCAGTGGCGTATAGTTACGAGGGCGCAGCGCATCATGAATGGTGCGCATGGCGTTCATATCGCTCCGATCCCATTCCGCGTAAACGTCGCGTAGCATGCTGAAGGCGTTGATATAAAACCCAAACCAAACATGAAGACCATGTTCTTGTATTCGGCCATGCTCATCTCTGCCTGTCGCCCCTTTCCCCCCAAGGCGCCACCCCATTTGGTAAATGGTTACGTCGTATTTTTCGCGCATTTCCTCGGTTTTACTGAGTTCCCACGCTGCAACCAGTGACGCGACACCGCCCCCCAGAATTGCTACTTTCTTCTTGCCTGTCATCTCGCTCGATCTCCCCACTAAGATGTATCCACACTAAACATGCATATTCCGATTGCAAATAGATGATAAGCGCTTGAACCTCGGGCCCTGTTTGGTGACACTGCCAGATTGTAGGGGCACGTTGATGAAGGGTGGTAGAATTAAATTATGTTGGGGGGGATAATTGAGGCGGAACTGCTGCATGAAAGCGCGCGCGGAACCAATATCTATCGGGCAATACGCGAACGGGACAGTGCTTCTGTATTCATAAGGCACCAATCTGCCCGTAACCTAAGACCTGAAGCACGAACCCTTCGGCAGGAATATGATCTCCTCCGCCAGGCCGACATTGATCATGGGATTGAGTTTCAGCAGGAAGGCGGTGACGCTTATCTCATAAGTGAGGGTCATGGCGGTGCGCTGCTTGAGACAATAGTCGCTTCGGCTCCCATGAATATTGGAGATTTTCTCGCGTTTGCCATCGCCTCTGCGACAACACTCAAAGCCATCACGGATGCTGGTCTTGTCTATGGGAATATATGCCCCAAAGTGCTGGCTTGGTCGGCTGACCACAATAAGGTTAGTTTTTTAGAGTACTGCGCGGCGAGCTTTGTCGAGCTGACACACCCCGTGGTGTCTCGGCTTGAGGCCAGCGTAGACTATGGCTATATAGCACCTGAGCAGACAGGTCGTCTGAATGTTGCTATCGATCATCGGTCAGATATCTACAGCCTCGGGTGTGTTTTCTATTACTGTCTAACGAAGCGCCCACCGTTCCAAGCTGATGACGACCTTTCCAGGCTCTATGCACATCTTGCCCGAAGTTTTCCAGAAGCGGACAGCTACCCTGAAACCGTACCCGCGCAAATCATAGAGATTATCAAGAAACTTACTCGAAAAGCGCCAGATCAACGCTACCAGACCATTAACGGCTTACTCCATGACCTAACCACTTGTCGTGAAGCCTTTGAAGAGGCTGGCACGATTGATCCATTTCCTCTTGCCTCGCAGGACACCAGCGGCAAGCTTGCCTTGCCTGATCGGCTTTTTGGGCGTGAGGCGGATACTCAGACACTCAAGGGGATAATAGAGTGTAGTACTAGGGGCAGGTCGGAGCTGCTTCTGGTCTCGGGTCTTTCCGGTATCGGCAAGTCCAGTTTCATCGAAAGCGCACAACGTCCCGTTCTTGAACAACGCGGTTTCTATGTCTCCAGCATATTTGACCGGTACAAGAGCAGGGCACCCTATGCGAGCTTGGGCATGCTGCTGGATGATCTTGTGCTTCAGGCTCAATCTGGCGCGTTTGGTGACGCCAAGGCCTGGAGTGAGCGTATCAGTGCCTCTGTTGGCCCCGGGCTTAGTTTGCTTTCGCGTCTTTCTCTACGCCTCAAAGACTTGGTGCCGTTGCCACGCTTTGCGCCCGAGCTACCAGCCTCTGACATTCAACGTCAGCTGAGCCTGGCAATCCGTCGTTTCCTTGCCGCTCTGGCGACCCCCGAACACCAGGTATTTCTCGTCCTAGATGATGCGCAGTGGGCTGATACAGCGTCGATGCGCATTCTGGAAGATCTGCTGCTGGATAATGATCTGAGCCATATTGTCGTATGCTTGGCCTACAGAAGCGAGGAGGTCGACGCTTCTCACACCCTTAGTGATCTCATATCCAAAGTCTCAAATGGATCATTCCGTGTGACATCCATCGTACTTGCCGCCCTGAATGAAGCAGATACGCGTGCGTTTCTATCCGCAGCACTGAAGGAAGGCGAAGAGCAGGTTGGTGGGTTGGCAACCGTCCTGCATCAACAAAGTGCAGGGAATCCTTTGGTTCTCCAGGTTCTTCTCAAATATCTCATTGAGCAAAACCTGTTGAATTTTGATGCTGAAACCAAGGCATGGCTGTGGGATCAGGGCGCGCTTGCTAAAGTATCAATGTCTGCAGATCTTGCGGAGCTGATGCTTGAGCGGCTTAACACATTGCCGAATGGTACGAAGAAACTTTTGAATGCTGCGGCCGTTATCGGGGCCGACTTTACGAAAGGGCTACTGCAGAGCCTTCTGAATAGTGACAAGGAGGCGTTCGAGCAACATCTTGAGCCAGCCTTGAAGGCAGGTCTTCTTTTGCCTTCCAAGCTAGAGCATAGCTTAGGTTTTGTTCATGCTAGGGTGGAGCAGGCTGCTTACAAACTGAACGAGCACGAAGAGCGCGAACGGCTCCACGTACAGCTTGCTCGTCTTTTTCTTTCCAAGGAACATATAGCTGATACGGCGTTGTTTCAGGCGATCCGGCACCTGAATATAGCTGCTGACCAATTGTCTGATGCAGAGCGGGCACAAGTTCAGCAGCTAAACTACCGTGCGGGTAAGCTGGCAGAGCGGGGTGCCGCCTTTGAGGTCGCTTTTGAATACTACAGCTCCGCTGTTGCAATGCTCACCTCTGAAATTTGGGCTGACGCCCGCGACATGGCTATGGGTCTATGTCTCAGTACACTCAGTCTCGCGGCGGTTTTTAATGACCGTGCTGCGGTGACAATGCTCAGCGATATTGTGCGAGAGAACTCAGACGACGTATGGGAGCTTATTCACATTGACCGCGCAGAACTTCTTACAGCCAATATCGACCTTGATGTTGCAAAGTCCGTACAGGCTGGCGCATCGGCTCTAAGTCGAATTGGTGCTAAGGTGTCACTCACTCCAAGCCCAATGGCAATATTGATAGAGATAATCAAAACCAAACTGGTTATGACTGGGAAGGGGCGAGAGAAACTTCTGAACCTGCCGTGGATCAAAGATGAAAAAACCAAGCTGATATCAGAGCTTTTGACAGACGTTGCGCCTGCGGCTTATGTCTCAAATACCGAGTTCTGGTTGGTGCTAGTACTACGTTTGGTTCGCCACACGGTAAAAGAAGGGCTCAGCCCGGCTTCTGTACAAGCCATCTCGTCGTATGGCGTGTTGGCGGACGAGATTTTCGATGACTTCAAGTCGATGAAAATGATGACAGAGGTCGCAGACACCCTTGCAACCCAGCCGGCCAGCCCTTTTCCGAACCGTACCTTGTTTGCAACGTGTTATTATAATTATCACCGATTTCTGCCAATTTCAGAGGTGATCGATCGCTTCAAAGCGGTTGCCGCGCAAGCTTTTGAGGACGGCGACATTCACTGGGGCTGTTATTCCTACAACAACATCCCCAACCTGATGATAGCAAGCGGGCAGAACCTTCTTGTACTCAAGGAACAGGTGGATGGCTACGCAGAAACCGTGAAACGACACGGCAATTTTGCCTCACTGGCTGCGCTCAATATCCCAAGGCACTTTTTACATAAGATGACAGGCCAGGCTGGTGACCCGGTCGAGCCTCACAGTGAGATCGTCTCACAGAACGACCTGGACACAGCACTATCTAACGGCCAGCGGTATACAACAGCTCTCTATCTTGCCGGGCAAATCTACATTGAGGTGTTTTTCGGTCGCTATGCCGCTGCCCGTGAATATGCCGTGAAATACTCTGCATTCGAAGGCAATCTGATTGGCACTGTGACCGGTGTTCGCACCACTGCGTTAGTGGCAATAGCCTATCTGAAAAGCTGGGACCATTTAACCACCTCTGACCGCAAAGATGGACGAAAGACGCTGCCTAAAGCGCTGAAACTGCTGAAGGTGAGAGCTAAACACGCGCCAGACAACTACGCACACCTGCTCACTTTGGTTCGTGCTACCGATCAGGCAAGGCAAGGGAAAAACACATCCGCGCTTGCGCTATATGAGCACGCAGGTCTTCAGGCAGAAAAAGGTGGCTTCCTCCAAGACATGGCGTGGGCACTTGAGCAGATGGCGCGCCTGTCATACCAGTTGGGGCGTGAACGCACGGGCACGGCTTATCTCACGCAGGCGATTGCCGCATATCAACGGTGGGGCGCCGCACCTATTTGTGGCGCATTACAGACAGAGTTTGAGGGTCAGTTGCCCGAACGTAATGAACAGGAGCAAAGCTCCTCACGGTTTGATCGTTTTGACATTGATATGGTTGCCGAGGCGAGCCGATTGCTTGGTAGTGAAATGCACCTGCCGGAACTGCTTCGCACGTTGATGCGCCTGATGCTGGCATCCTCCGGTGCAGGACGCGGTGTTTTGTTACTCAAATCTGAAAAAGGCATTACACCAGCCGCAAGCGCTGAGGTTGGGGATGAAGTACTTTCGGTTCAGGTTCTTGAAGAGCTTCAAAGCACGCCACCAACTTTCCCGCAATCGGTTGTTGATAAGGTCGCGACAACCCGGGATACGCTCGTTCTCGCGAATGAAAAAGCGGTAGCAAGCCATGAGTTGGATTCGTACATCCGGGACCACCAACCAAAGTCCATTCTCGCATTGCCTCTTGTTCACAAGGGCGAGCTTCTCGGTGTGCTCTATATGGAGAACCGCCTGACAGCCGGTGCTTTCACCCCGCAGCGCTGCGAACTTTCTGGCCATATCGCCGGACAGGCTGCTCTTTCAATTGAAAACGCACAGCTTTATGCGGAGATGACCGCGGTTAACCTTAATCTTGAAAACCGGGTTAAAGAGCGGACGGAAGCCGTTACAGCCTATTCAGCGCTCTTAGATACCACAATGACCAGCATGAGCGAAGGTTTGGTGACATTTGACGCCAATAACAAGCTCAGCCTGTGGAATAACCGATTTGAGGAACTGCTTGGGACAGTTGGTTTCGTGCCAGCGAAGGGTATGGACCGGAGTGAAATCTTCAAGACACTGGACGACCGTGGTGCCACGACAGGCTCAAATGATGAGATTCGCCTGCCCAACGGCACAATTCTGGTCCATAGAGCGAAACCGTCCAATGACGGCAGTACCGTTGAGGTTTTTGTTGATGTAACCACAGACCGCGAACGGGAAATGGCGCTTGAGCAGGCGCATAAAACCCTAAAGGACACACAAACCCAGTTGGTGCAGGCGGAAAAAATGGCATCCCTTGGCTCACTGGTGGCTGGCGTGGCGCATGAGATCAATACACCGCTGGGTACATCAATCACCGCATCAAGCAGCCTGAACGCCCGCACCCAAGAACTTCTAGGAAAACTGGAGCAGGGCGGCATGACAAAACGGGGTCTGAAGGATTTTCTCGACGATGCTCAAACGGCAAATATGATCATTCAAAGCAATCTGGCGCGGGCGGCCGATCTGGTGAAAAGTTTCAAACAGGTCGCGGCTGACCGCACGCACGACGAACGCCGCAAATTTGAACTAGGCGGCTACTTTGAGGAAATTGCCGCAAGCATCGCGCCTATCTGGAAGGCGAATGGCCATACATTGACCATCCATTCGGATAAGGAAGTGACGGTAGAAAGTTATCCTGGTGCGCTTGCTCAGGTTATTACCAACCTTGTTTCCAACAGTGTTGAGCATGGTTTCAGAGAGCTTCCAAATAGATCTATAAAAATAGAAATATCTATTAATCATAATATGGTTACAGTAATTTATTATGAGAATGGATTAGGAATGGCAGAAGACGTTAAAGAGAATGCATTCGAACCGTTCTTTACCACTAACCGGGCATCGGGCGCGACCGGTCTGGGGCTCCACCTCGTCTACAACGTAATAACAAGCCAACTTGGCGGCACGATTTCGCTTGAGAGCGAGCAGGGGGCGGGGAGCAAGTTCACCATAACCATGCCTAAATCAGCTCCAGCGGGTCAAAAACCACGTGAAAGTAGCTCACAAAGACACTGATTTAGTTCTTTTGTGGACGTTCCTGTTTTGACCAATCACGCAAAAGCACATCAATTTTCATCGTGTGCCGAATAATGATGCGCCCAAGCCAAGTGACCAACAAGAGCAGAGAGCCGGGAAAGATAAACGCATCAAATATTACAGCAATCGCATGTCGCGCCACAGCTCCGGCCAAGGACCGGCTTTTAGACTGAACTCCTGACCCATCCTTCTTATACTCGTCTATCACGGTTGAAACATGTGTATGCAGACCATGTGCAAAATCGTCATGCGTGGCTTTGAAGTGCTGTTGTGCCTTCTCCGCGACTGGTTTGGTGATGGCATCGGATATACTAGACGCGGAGAAAACCGCAAGCGGAAGGCCTATATAGACTAGAAATGTTATCAGCAGCAGTATCTCTGATATCTGCCCGCTGATGAGGGATACCCAACGCCAGACCCGGCGGAAGACACAATGCATGACAAGTATGACCAGCGTTGTAGTGAGAAGCAATTGCGCCGCATAGCTAGCCCCATCAAGAACAACCTCTGTGCCAATCAGTGCGGATGCAGCAACGACGCTTACCCAGAAGGCCCGTGCGGTCAGCTCAGCAACCACACTCAGTAAATTCCCAACCTGTACGTTAACGTCGACGATGAGTGAGAAACCGGCGCTGCTGCTCTCTATCACCTTCAAGCCTGCCTCCAGTGCAGCGAGTAACGTCAGGTTTTCACCAGCGTGAATTTTCGCTTGATGAAGATAGATCTCATTGGCATCAGCGAGATGGCCACGGACA
The DNA here is from genome assembly GCF_965216265.1 of Kordiimonas sp. Taxonomy (GTDB): domain Bacteria; phylum Pseudomonadota; class Alphaproteobacteria; order Sphingomonadales; family Kordiimonadaceae; genus Kordiimonas. The sequence continues at coordinate 4,148,545 of NZ_OZ244153.1, read as the reverse complement.
AGTGTATCGAGCAGGTCAGCAACCAGACCAAAATGGTTAAGAACCAGGAGGATAACAACCGCAGCAATGGCAGGGAGGTTATGCTTCTCCAACTCAGCCAGAAGGGCAGACGCCCTATCATGCACGGTCGGCAAAGAACTTCGTCTTCGGCGAGACCGTTTGGCAGAGCGACGCATCTCACCACCCCACACAGGTCGTGAGGCGGAGATCAAGCTCTCGTCCCGAAAACCTATCAAGGCTCACAGGAGTGGCTATACCGTCAACCGTACCGCTATCGCTATATTGCCAAAATAACCAGGATGTCCATCCGGTTGGAAGTTGGGTCTCGCTTGTATAATCTGCGAGCCAGAGGCCATAGTTGGTAAAATCTCCCGGGAACTCTTCGTCCCAAGTGTCTGGACTTGTATAGATGACCGGTGTGCAATTTAGTGCTGCCTCAACCGTTTTGAGCCACACAGCAATCTCAGCTTTCGCTTCCTTTAACTCAGCGCCAGAAAGCCCCTCGACATCAAGGGCAGGAGGCAAAGCTCCTCTATCACCGGCGTCCGTCGCGCGAATAACACTGAGGAAGTATGCAGCTTGGGCGGCACCACTGACACCCTGCGTAAAGAAATGATAAGCACCGCGGATCACGCCACTTTTGTCGCTGCCACTCCAGTTGGCCATAAATTGCGGATCGGTGAGCGTATCACTCTCCGTTGCCTTGATATAGGCAAAGCGCACGCCTCCGCCATAAACCTGCGTCCAGTTGATCTGTTCCTGATAGCTGGAAACGTCGATACCGCTTATGTATTCCGGCTGCGTTGAGCCTACTGACGTGTCACAGCCAGCAAGCAGGAAGATGCTAAACAATCTCAGCAAGCAAACTTGCAATATGTCCAGCCGTGCTTTCATTGGCCGCGCTTCATGCACCTTCGTTTTCAGTCGGTGGCGCGGTCTGCGTCTGCGCGGTATGTATAGCAAGTAGTTCCTTCAGCTGCTTGTCTACTTCCTCAGAAATAATCGCCCGGATTGTATTGGCTAGTTCGTTTGCAATTGGTGCCTCTGGCGCTAGGTCAGGGTTGGCCGCGGGCGCTGTTGCTTGATGCGGTGGGGCTGGCGCAGCCTGCGCAGGGGTGGCGGGGGGAGACGCCTGCGGTATCGATTGTTGAGGGGCAGGTGCTGTTACCCCTGTACTGCCTGCGGGGTTTTCTCCCGTTGATACCAGATTTCTTGTTGCAGATTGAGCTTGTTGCATTTTCTCTATCGCATCCCGTTCTGTGAATTGTTTCTTCGCCGTGGTCATCTGTTCCATAGCGGCCACCCGCTGTTCTTTCACGGCGTCATTAATGTTTTTCTTCTGGGCTTCATAGGCTTTGCTGATGGCTTCACGCTGGATGACCGAGGCTTGAATGATGTTCATTGCCCGGTCAGACGTGGTGCCCTTTGCGGCTGGCGCAGCACGCGCCGCCGCTTCTATGAGTTCTTTCTCTGACGGAGGGGCCGCAGGTGCGGCGCCGCTTTCATTTGTGGTATCGCTCATCAGCAGTCTCCCGCATCCAATGTGGCGTTATTTCTTGCGCCCACCTGATTTGGCTTTTGAGGGAGTAGTAGCCGTAGCTTTTGACTTAGCCGCCTTCGGCTTGGGCTTTTCGTCGAGAACTTCTTCGGCGATCTCACGGCTCTCAAGGGCCAACTTTTCCAGCGGGCTTTCGTCTGATGTGGCTCTCAAGTCACTGTCCTCTTCTTCTTCGCGTGCTGCTCTCTGCGCGTCCATTTCTTCTTCAAGCTCGCGTTGCTGGCGCTCTACTTCTTTCTGATGGCGGTGAGCGGCTTCTTCTCTGGCGCGTTCCCTGGCTTCAATGCGGCGCTCGTAGCGGCGTACATCGCGCTCAAGGTCCTCAGCTTGTTCTTCAACAGAGCGTGCAGCCGCCGAGCTGCGTTCCTGGCAATGTTTACTGAACTTCCGTACCCAGCGCGCAAAACGCATAGCATCGCGTTCCAGACGGTGAGCCTCGCGCTCAATAACTCTTGCGTCGCGCCGAGCGTGCCGACGACAGGCCCGGCTGAATGCTATTACCCGCTCTTCAAACCGGAAGGCATCGCGTTCAATCTCGAATGCCTGTTCCTCAATAGAGTAGCCTTCACCATCGTAGTCGTCTTCGAAGTCTTCCAGATCATCGAAGTCATCGATCACATCTTCGTCGTCGCGGTCTCGTGCGTTTCTAGCCATTTCCCTGATTCCTGTTCGCTTGCCGGGCCGGGTGCTCACAACTCGTGATCTCGGCCGTATTGGCTGTCCCCGTGCGGCAGGCATTACACCGCACGCACGCCCTCACGCATGCCCCACGCCGCTCAGCAGTGCGGATGCTAAATGCGATAAATGCGCAGTTTCACAACGGATGAGGGAGCCATTTGTGAACTGCATTGCTCTTTTTTCACGTTTCTGCAGTTGAAGCGTCACCCAGAACCAGAGACTTCCGGCAGAAGATAGAAGTGGGGAGAGCAATATGTTATCAGCGATAGGCGAAGGCACTGAAAGTGCTGATGGTGAGGCTGTAGATTGGTGGTTCGCCTATAAACTGCCACACCATGTGACTGAAGACCCAAGTACATCAGTCGCAGTGGATGAGCCGCTCGACGGCTTCAACTATCTCTATTACACAGCAAATAATACCAGCGGGCTTTGCTTATCACCTAATAAACTCGGCGCAGGGGCAGGTGCGCTACATAATACTCTCAAGCTGATATTTGATTCCGCATCCTCCAAGCCCAGCTCCGCAGGCTGGTTGCTGTATAACGATGAGAAACCACAGCCCGCTGAAAACGATGAAGACAAAGGTCACTGCAAAGGTGTACTTGCCTTTGATTTCGAGACAAACAGCGCGGTCTGGATATTGCATTCCACCCCCAGGTTCCCGATCACCGGTTCTTCTGACTTTCCCCCGGATGAAAAGATCTACGCGCAAACTTTTCTGGCCATCACATTAAAGGATGTCGCAACAGCAAACGCCTTGGCGCAGCAAATGCTTATACAGCAAGACCCTCAGGTCTATGGTTACCACTGGCCTGGTTGCGCACCGACGGACCGCACGGCAACAGCGCTTAAAAGCCTGGCCACTGGCATTCCCAAAACGCCGGCAGCAAAGCCAAGCTCATGCAAGTTCACCTCGCGCGGCGGCCAGCATTTCATCTCCATCGCCAAAAACCGGCAGTGGGACAGGGATTTCTGGATCGACCTTATCGGTCCAACTCTTGACGCGGACGTCAATATTGAAAGCTGGCGACGGGGGAAAATGCCCGGCACGCAGGATGCTACTGCAGGGCTTGATGTCTGCGACGTTGGAGGCATCGACCTATCCAGCCTTTCGGTTAATGCACGATGGCCCTACACACGAGACCATGCCAAGTGGGCAAGTTCGCAGGCAAGCGATTGGGTCTGTGTTGCTGATATCAACCGCCAGATCTCACAGGAACGACGGGGAGGGGGCGGTATATGCTTCCAGCATCAGGAGCTATGGTCTGCCCTAAGCAGTATAGAGGTGTTTGCGGCACCAGCACGGTAACCGCTCAAAACCGTTTGCTCACTCGGACTTACTTTTTTTCTGCGCGCCAGCCGGGCCTTCATTGATGAGCTTAATAGTTTTCTCAATGGACGCCTGTTGCATCTTCAACATTTCCGAGCTTACATCCGGACCGACAAAATTAGACTGCACAAGTTTAGCAATCTCCTTGTCCGCCGTTTGCATGAAATTGGCCAATGCATCCTGAACGGATTGCTCAACGGCCAATAAAGCTTCATCGCTTTTCAGCATATTGTCTACGAGGCCTTTTGCTGACCCTGATGTCTGATCTGCCATCACTGTTCTCCCTTTTATTATCCTGTCAGAGAGACGCGAGACTTTCCATTTTACGAACTTTGGAAGAAAATTTTTCAAGCGTGCCCGATGGGGAACGGGAAGTTTAGAGCAGCGACGACCATAAAATCATGTTAATGTTGTATAGGCACCATTAAAAGGAGAGCTTTATGGCTACCCCAAAAAGAACGCCGCCTCAGGCGGCTCCAAAATCTGGTGACAACAACAAACCCAATCATTCGCCTTGTGCAAACATCGCGCGGGAATGGATGGACGTCATCCAATGGAAACCCTCGATGGACCGTGTTTTTGCGCAGGCAGAAGCACAGCAGAACGAGATCGCAGCCCAATCGATCCATATGATCCATCGCAACTGCATTGAGCTACATACACTCACAAAGGTAGCGACGGAGTATTCTATTGCGGTCCTAGCCGACGCCGCAGGGCTGAAGGCTCCATTGCCACTGCCGATTGAGGCTTAACCTTACCTGGTCTGCGCGCGGTACCGTTATTCCGCGCGCAGACCTATCAATTTCAACTTCTTCCTCACAAATCCCAAACTCCACCGTCATGACAACGAGCAGTGCGCTTCATTCCTGTGCGGCGCTCCCCTGGCTCGTCAAAATTTGTATTCGAAGGAGATAAAATATGGCTACGCCAACTCCCGTGAACGGCCAGATCACGGATTCCGTCACCCAGGCGAATGTCGAAGTTCTTGGCAGTTCACCCGCCATGGGCATGGGCGCAATCTATCAGTCGCTCGGGCATTCAACCGGTATCTTGTTTGAGAACGGTGTTTCATCACAACAGCAACTGGCAATCGCGGCACAAGCTGCCACAAACCAGGGTGTTATCCAGATCTACAGCGTCAATACGATGGCTGGCGCGACAGCCGCTTCCAAAATTGCTCAAAGCGATACACCGGACACCATGATGTCACTCCTGACAGCACTCAAGGCAACCCAGGGGTCCGTTACCTAGAATAGGGCGCACGAGAACAGTCCAAGAGAACCGGCATGTGCATTGTACATGTCGGTTATTTTTTTGTTTAAGTATATCTATTAATACATTGTTTTATAACAATATTATTATTTTTATGTCTATACAATTTTCTATATCACAAACACGAAGGTGCACCGTCTTACCTACAAGAGACCGCACAAAGCATCGGGCGCGGCGGACTCATTGAAACGTTAGATGAGGAGACGAAACGTGGCGTATCCAACACTTGTAAATGACCAGATTACTGATGCTGTCACCCAGGCCAACGTTAAGGTACTCGGTGATGCTCCTGCTATGGCTATGGGGGCGATTTATCAATCCCTCGCGCACTCCACCGGTATTCTTTATGAAAATGCCACGGCAGCACAGCAGCAACTCTCAATTGCTGCGCAAGCGTCCACGAACCAGGGCGTCATTCAGGTTTACAGCATTGACAGCATGGCGGCTGGCACTGCGACGTCCAAGATCGCACAAAGCGATACAGCTGATACGATGATGTCGCTGATGACCTCGCTCAAAGCTACCCAAGGTCCCGTAACCTAGAATTTACCATCCAAAGTCCTGCAGAGGGCTGAGGTACTCAACCGCCAACCGTCCCGGTTCATAATCGGGGCGGCGCGTTGCCTTTTATGCGGTGCGTAGAAAAATATCGCGAATTTAATGACTAAAATCGCAACTTTTATGCTCACAAACCCTCGCTAACACCGTCCTTATTCTGAGTATAGCGTGGCCAAGGAATAGGCCGTAAGCGCGCTCACATGACAACAGGTTCTTAAGGAGAAACTATTATGGCTATGCCAACCCCTGTGAACGGCCAGATCACCGATGCCGTAACACAAGCCAACGTGAAAGTGCTCGGTGATGCTCCTGCTATGGCTATGGGCTCCATTTTTCAGGCCCTCGCTCACTCAACCGGCATCCTGTATGAAAATGCTGTGGGTTCCCAGCAGCAGCTCGGTATTGCGGCGCAAGCGGCCACAAACCAGGGCGTTATCCAGATTTACAGCATCGATACGATGGCTGGTGCGGTCGCAACGTCCAAGATTGCACAAAGCGATACGCCAAGCACAATGCTTTCCCTGCTTACCGCACTCAAGGCTACCCAGTCTTAAGGTGCACAGCTCCGATAAAGCCGCGCTACAAGCCCTTCAGGTTTTGGCGCGGCTTTCTTATTTTTCTCAGATTTCTCCAATCAATTTTCACTTTTTTCCTCACAAAGCATCACCTTCGCCGTCGATATAGTGAGCGGATCGCAGCCCACAGAGCGGCAACACCCGAAGCTCATTTGACACAAGTCTCGAAGGAGAAACACAATGGCAATTCCAACACCTGTTAATGGTCAGATTACTGACTCAGTAACTCAGGCGAATGTCAAGGTGCTCGGCGATGCACCGGCAATGGCCATGGGGGCTATTTACCAATCTCTCGCGCATTCAAGCGGAATCCTTTATGAAAACGCTGTTGGTTCACAGCAGCAGCTCGCCATCGCGGCGCAAGCGGCCACAAATCAGGGCGTTATCCAGATCTACAGCATCGATACAATGGCTGGTGCAGTTGCAACATCCAAAATCGCTCAAAGCGATACACCAGACACCATGCTGTCCCTGCTTACTGCCCTCAAGGCAACGCAAACTTAAACACAGTTCCCCAAAGCACCTGAAACCCGCGTGTTGGCATAGCCAGCCGTGGGTTTCTGTTTTTTCAGCCCCTCAATTAACATGTAAACCTTCTTCACAAGCACCCGCCAAGGTCGTCTTACCTATATGCGCGTGTTGCCGCCACCTGGCACAGAGAGCGTAAGGCATTTAGGAACCCATTCCGGGTTATAAGGAGAATAAGCATGGCAAGTAACACCCCGGTCAATGGCCAGATCACCGATTCAGTTTCACAAGCCAATGTGCAGGTGCTTGGGGCCGCACCGGCAACCGGAATGGGGACCGTCTATCAGTCGCTCGGGCATTCTACCGGCTTGCTATTTGAATCAGCTGTCGCCCAGCAGCAACAGCTCGGCATAGCGGCGCAGGCCGCAGCAAACCAGGGTGTGATCCAGATCTATACGGTCAACACCATGGCAAGCGTCGCGGCTGCATCAAAAATTGCACAAAGCGATACCCCGAACCAGGTTTTGACCACGCGGTCTGCTCTGATGGCGACAGACCAGATTCTCTAAACCACCAGCGACTGGCGCAGGGCCAAAGTTCCTGCGCCACTTTTTCCCGTTTTCAAAATAAATCCTCGCCACATCTTCACAAACAGCACTCCTGAACCGTCAACCTGACAAGCCCTGAAGGGATAACAATTTTTCAGCCGCGATCCTAGGTGGAATGCACCGGGAACACGCACAATCGCCGGTATTAAAACGGCGGGAGAAAGACATGTTCGGACTTTGGAGACGCAAGAGAAAAGAGGAAAAAGCGGCCAAGGAAAAAGCGGCCCGCGTGAACGAACAGGTCGCAGACAGTGTCGCTGCAAACACAGCGAGTACAATTGCCGCAAGTGCGGCGGTTTCAATCGATCAGGCTATCCTCGCTCAGTCGCAGGCTCAGTCTGCGCTCTTTGCTTCCATGGTGAGCGAACAGCACCGCTTGACCAACGCGAACCAGCTGGATGTGCTCAAATTTACCGCAGATATTTTCGGCATTTCACCAGACGATCTCATAAAACCAAGTGCACGGCGTAAACAACCAACGAAGGATAGCTCTCATGGCTGACGAAGATCCATACGTAAATCCCATGGTGACTGATGCTTTCATCCAGACGAACGTCTCAGCCCTTGGGAACAGTAGCGCCTTGTCCGTTGCACAAACATCGCTCGCGCTGGCGCAGTCACAAAGCGTACTGTTTGCGCATATGGTCAACTCCTACGCAACCGGTGCGACCGCGGTCTTGCTGAACAACAAACGGGGTGATGACGACTTGAAAACCGCAGCGGCGCATGCTGAACAGACCCGAGCGATCGAAGATCTGAGGGATCTGGTAAGGGATTTTATCGCGGCGAACAAAAACGATCTTGCTTGTTACTAGACGTTTAACGCCAGGCAACAGGGAAGGGGCCCAATATGCCAACCAAGACCGTAAATTCACAAATTACCGACGCGGTGACACAAACAAACGTCAAAGTGCTTGGCGAAGCACCCGCTGAGGCAGTCGGCATGTCGTTCCAGAGTATGTCCAACTCAGTCAGTTTGGCGCTGGAGAATGCAACGCAAACCCAGGGTGGCATGCAGCAGGTTGGCAACGCAGCAACATCATCTGTTGTAACGCTGATTATCAAGGCTGGGGCAAGTTAAACCAGTGCTTGAATTATCAGGTTCACAAAGCCTGATACACAGCGTCTTTAAAATACTGAGGATCTTATCAGGATCCGATCAACACTGTTCAGGGTAGCTTTCAAAGCTCGTGCAGGAAATATCATGGCGATACCTACATATGTAAATGGTCAGATCACCGATTCCGTCACCCAGAGTAACCTGATGGTTCTCGGTAGCGCGCCAGCGATGGCACAGGCTGCGATGCAGCAAAGCGCAGCCCACTCAACCGGCATAATGTTCCAGAACAGTGTGCAGGCGCAGCAGCAAGGGGCTATATCGGCCCAGGCTGCGGCAAACCTGGGTGTGATGCAGATATACAGCGTGAATTCGATGGCAGCTGCCGCAAGCGCCGCGAAGGTCGCCAGAAGCGACACCACGTCTACGATGCTCACGCTACTGGTGGTACTTGCCGCCTTAAACAGGATCTAGACGCAGATTGCAGGAATTATAACCAGTCCGGTAACGGCTATAAGACAGGCTCAAGACAATGGCTGACAATACACCCGTAAACTCACAGATCACCGATGCTGTCACCCAAAGCAACGTGAAGGTTGTGGCAGAAGCGCCAGCACAGGCCATGGGTCTCGTGTATCAAACCATGGCGCACTCCATCAGCTTGTCGATGCAGAACGCGCAGCAAGCGCAGGGCGGGTTGCAGCAGATCGGTAACGCCGTCACATCAAGCGCTATCACGATGATACTTGCCGCTGCTGGCGGAGGAAAATAGACTTAATATCTGATGCTTACGGATATTTCTTAAGCTATTAGGGGAAACAATATGGCTGGAAATAACGACGATATCGATGCAAATGACGACACTGACCAATCAACCAGCTTGGTGACAACCGAGTTGAACCAGCAGATCGTCCAGGCCGTTGGCATGACCAACAGCGTTGTTCTAGGCGCTGCCGGGCCCGAGGCCGCAGGCATAGCATACCAAAAGGTGGCCCAGGCCGCCGCATTCTCTGTGCAGGATGCCACAGACTATCTCCGTAACATCATGACTATCGCTGGCACCGCGCAAGGTGTCTGCCTGCAACTCATGATCGAAAACCCGGCATTGGCAGCAGAATATGTACCAATCATTACCGCGGCGACCGGCGCCGTCACCAGTGCGCAGACAAACTTTACCGAAGTAGGCGCTGCTGCGGGTACGATTGTATCGAATTTCCCGAGTTCATAAGCTTCAAAAGCTAGCTTTTAATGTCGCCGGGCAGGGTGGTCTGCCGGGCTGATAGCGCGTGGCCCCGGCACTTTTTCGTACGATATTCACTTAAATCGTCTCAACCAACATTGTTCCCACTCCGGTTTGCATACAAACATTCACATAAATGAAATATCGCGTAACGTGTTTTAATACATCTTATGGTTCACGAAACCTCATTTGGTGACGTCTCAGTTGTACTTCGAGAACTAAAGATTGTGATCGAGGGGGCAAATACAATGATGACATATACCGAAAGGGGCGGGAAATGGGGAGGTATGGTGACGTATCGCAGGAAAGCCTACGCGCAAACTGGCGGCAGAAGCACAACCCAAAAAAACGCGGGAGAGCACCCACTGGTTCACCAGAAGACAGTATACACCCCGCAGAAAACCTCTCCAAAGGCAAACGCTTACACAACGTCCATCGACTCTTCCCACAAAATTCACGCAATCCGAACAAGCTTCCGCTGAACCATAACAGCGCACGCACTCCAGAGACCGAAGAGGTCCAGCCGAATAGAGCTGAAGAGAACACTGCTGAGCAGGTCGCGAGAAGCGTACCTCCATTAGAGGAGGAGGCCGATCAGCCCGCCACACCGCAAAACATGCTAAATGACTGGACAGAACATCCCATCACCAAAGCGCTTCAAGGCTTCAACATGGGGCTGTTCGGGCCGAACCCGGCTCAGATCATTGCAGAGAGCCTGAATTCTCCGTTTGCGCGCAGTCCCTATAACACACCACTCACACCGCAGCCGCCAATCCCAGCGCCAACCACAACCCAGGGACAGCCAGAGGCCAGAGAGGCCTACCAACAGTCAGAAAAAGCTGAAATATATGAGGAAATGCCGCTCAGGCCGATCGAGACTGACGCACCTGACTTTGGTGAACAGGATGTGGAAACACACGGCGAGGGCGCAGCTTATGAGGCCTTTTGGAATGTGTGGCTTGGCCATCAGGATTATCTGCGCGGCCAATGCATCCGTATGATGTCTGGCAATATGGCGGACGCAGAAGATGCGCTCAGCAACGCCATGTTGCGGGCCTCACAGAAGTTTGAGGCATATTCGGACAGTATCGTGAATGAGCGCGCGTGGCTCAGCAAGCTAGTGTACAATGTGTGTATCGACCACTTCAGGCGCGAGCAGCGTACCGAGAGCCGTCCGTTCGATCAGGAGCAAGGCATGCAGGTCGTCGATACGCTTTATACTGACCCGCAACAATCACCGGAAGAAATCGCACTGTGCCAGGAACAGCTTGACCAGTTGCATCATTCCATGAGCCAGCTTTCCAATAATCTGCGGGTGCCGCTATTCCTTCGCTGCGTGGAAGGCTGGTCTTATCCGGAAATTGCAGAGCGTTTGAACCTGCGCACTGATACAGTGCGTAAACGCATCCAACTAGCACGAGACCAGCTTAGACGCGCCGGCATTCGTTAGGTCGACCTATGCGCAAGATTACGCCTTTGGTGTCTAATTATTTCCCATAATATAAATTATGCGATTATCCAAATTAGATTTTCTTTAACAGAAACAACGCATTAACTTGTTATTCACCTTTACACTATCTGCTTACCCCTTGCATCAGATCGCGCTTAAGGCGTGGAACAACCAAAGCACCGGGGGCAAGTATTCATGCAAGTATTCGATAGGTCAAAAAATTTTCATTTCGACAGCCTTTTTCACGGCCTTCCGGCACCGGTCGGACGCGATTTTGCAACAATGCTTCGAGAATTTGCGTCGTTTCTGGATGAAAAGGCCGACGAAGCCGAAGACCGGGACAAGCAACGGGCCAGCAATCAGGACCACCTGCAATGGATGCGCAGTGTGCTGCCCCGCCTCATGGTTGATGCACTCAAGCAGTGCCCAGACGCCGACAGAGCCGCCCTCGCCGTTCACGCAAAGACAGGCGTGCAACCTGTTACGATCATTCACTATTGGAGGCTTTATGAGCTGGAAAAGAAAGCGGCGGGCCGGAGAGACCGGGACCGCCGCATCTACCTACTAGCGAGGCAGGGAAAAACTCAGGCTGAAATCAGCGACGAGCTGGGCGTAAGCCAGCCCACTGTCAGCCGCGTGATCAATCGCTTTTCTTCCCCATGATCTGGGGAATGATCTTTTCAGCCGAGCGGCCCACCACATAACCGCCTATACCGAGCTGCACGAGGTCGTAGAGGTCTGCAATCTGGCTTTCGGTGAGGTTTGGCGGTGTGAAGCCGAACCAGTGCGCCCCGATCAGAAATGCAAAGAAGATCATCATCAGCGGGCGCCACATACGTTGCAACCAATTGCCGTGCGCTTCGGCCAGCACGATTGCTTTTTGCGTCTCCAGCTCTTTACCGACAAGAGTGATCATTTCGGCGTTGAGCTGGGCGCTCAGGGTTTGGGCAAGGTCTTTATCCTTGACCACCTTGCCGACGATGTTCGAGATCGGCTCCAGAAGCTTGCCAAAGAAACCCATATCAGCCCCCTGTCAGCTTGCGAATGATGGTTTCACGCTTCCAGCGCACACAGAGGGCAGGCAAACCAGCCGCCACGGCGTAAGCATGCAATTTCTGATCACTCATAGCCCCAAAGTCGACTTGAGGGCTTGCAGGGCGTTTTTTCAGGCTTCGGCGGATCATGCTAGTTTCCCTTCGACTTTTTCCAAGCGGCGATCATGATCATCAAGGCGTTGACTGCCCCGGCCCATATCAAACTTGATTGAACACAACAGCCCGATATTGGTTGCGGCATAGATCAGCCCCACGATCACAACGGCGTCACTCATTTGAACATCTTCCCGATAGTGCCCCGGTGCTTGTACGCTACGTAGGCCGTACCGGCCAGAAGCGCCACCTTTGTGAGCTTGGTTATTGAGTTTGCGCCCTGAGAGACAGCATCCCCGATTTCATCCGCCGCGTCAGTGGTGGCGACAGTGCCACCGATCCCCAGCGCAGTACCAAGGGCCACAGCGCCCCAAAACAACAAAGGTATAGGCATCAAGCGATCCCCTCATAGAATGAATGTCTGCCGATTTGGGCCGTCATGTATTGAGGGTTTGCCCACTCAGGATTGACCCAATCGGCGTGATAGTGCGTTGCGCCGCCTGTAATGTCCGGCAGTGTGCCATCAATGGCCCTGCCCGCGATATCCAGCGCTTGCGCATAAGCGGGATCGGCAGGCGTGGCTTGCAGGGTTTTGACCGTGTTGGGATCAGACAGATCATTCCACAGCGAGAATTGAAACCGCTTTTTGCAGACCGTCTCGATACTATCACCCCACCAGCCGCCAAGGCGGGCACGGTTGACGATCACGTTTGCAACCGCCTGCATACCCTCCGGCCCCTCGCCGCGCGCTTCACCATAAAGGGTGCGCGCCAGAATTTCCTTTTGCCGTTCCATATATAGAACCCTTCCTATCAGCAGTAGGCCCGCGCCTACTGCGAACTTTGCAACGCCGCCCATTCTTCAAGCGTGTAATTTTCGACAGGCAAGAGGTTGCCGTCATTATCTGTTTTTAACACCACAACACGGCCTTCTGGGTGCAGTGGATGACCTTTTTTATATACCGTCGCCCGTTCAATAATTTTCATCGCGGATATCCTTCTAAACTAGATCGTAAGCCAGCTTTAGGGTTGCCCTCACGCCCCGGTGTGTTTGCATAATGACCGACTGGCCTGCCGGAATTTCGATATCTCGGATTGAAAATTGACCGGGATCAAATTGCTCTGCAAAGAAACTGGCCCCGCTCTTTATCTGAGCGCAACGCCAATCGGGGTGACCGTTGGTTTCTTCTTTCACTATCAATATCGCCACACGAATTCTAACGCCGTTGACGTTTGAGGCCGCAGAAATAACCTCAGTATAATCGGTTGCCCCCCCTGCCGTATTGTCAATGTCAAGGTTAGTGTAACTCTCACCAATTGGCGTGATAGCGCCGCCTTGATCTGTTGACGGCGCTGTATTGGTTACGATACCGCCATCAACTGCGATCTGCGCCGCAAGCTCGCGTTGATCGAAATAGCCGCTCAAAGTATGGTGCACGACCGTTACCGTCTGGCTTGCGCCCGTTGGATTGCGCACCTCAATAGCCTCAAAGTCCTCGCGCCAGCCTATGCCCCGGTCAAGCGGTGCCCAATCGTAACGATTGCCGCCCACCGTCACGCGGAATTCAAGCTCCGCTGTGGCATAGTGACACTGAAAAAAGCGCCCGCTACCCTCAATAAAGAAGCTTTGTCCCGCCGCGAGTGTTTCCGTTCTGGTGGTCATTTCCGTTTCACCCATACAACTGCGCCAATCATTACAGCCGCGAGGGCTGCCATCATCAGCATGTTTTGTTGTGATTGTTCGACATAGGCACCCGCCGATTGCTGGTAAGCCGCCTGCATGGCCGCTTCTGTGGTGGTTTGCAGGCCCTCGCTCGCAGTCGCTGCAAAATCGAATGCCTGTTGCACCAGCGCGCCCGATCTGGCGTAAGCTTCATCAACAATCTTGTCTGTGGTTGCACTGAGGTTCACGCTCACTTGAGACGCCAGATTGAAAGCATCTTCAATGGCCCCGTAATCCGTACTTTCAATCGTGAGATTGCCAGCCGAATAAATGCCACCATCAGCGATAGCAATAGAATTGTCGTTATAGTCGCCAGCCGTGTAAATCGCGCCCGCAGCCACATCAACAGAACTATCGATAAATTGCCGGTTGTCTTGTGATTGATCGACCCAATAACGGTTATCGTTATAAGTGCGGTTATCTTGCCGCGCATCAACGTTATTGACTGTTGTTTTTGAGTTATCGATATACTGGCGGTTATCCTGCCGATTATCGATATTATTGGTTTCGTTATAGTAGTTTTGCGTGGTGTTGGTTGTGCTTTTCGTGGAGCCGCCAAACAGTCCCATGATGGCCCCCTATTTTTTCAGGAAATACACAAGCCCAGCGCCAGCCGCCAAGGCCACAGCCGCGACAGCAAGCACGGACGTAGCAGACGTTCCACCAACGCCCATGAAGTCATCATTCAGGATGGAGCCGCTATCCGCCGCCGCAATCTGAAACACAGGCGATCCGCCCGAATAGGCAGGGCCAGAAGCCCCGCCAATCGGCCCTAAACCGCCTGCACCGCCATCAAAAAACATGCTATTTCACCATCTTGAGAACGAGAAGGCCCGCAAACAGCGTTGCGCCGCCAATCGCCCATGGTTTCCAATCGAAATTGGCCATGGCACCAGCCGTTGCGCCGCCGCCAGACTGGTTAGACGCCGCATTGTTTTGCGAGTTATTAAGCTGTTGTTGGAGCGTCTGGATTTGCACTTGATCTTTAAGTACATCCTTGTACGCCTCAGTTTGCAGCCAGCCCATGCCAATTTGTGTACCAGCGCCCAGCAAATCCTTGAAGAACCCGCCGATACCCCAGCCGTCAGAGCCTTCCGCCTCGCCCGCGGTTGAGGGCGTGTTATTCACGCCCCCACTGGCAACCGGGGTTTGGTTTTGGGCCTGTAGATAGTCCATTGCTTGAGAACCAAACACGGCGTTTCTCCCTTAGACTTTCGCCCGGCCAAGCTCTTCAAACAGCATATCAAAGCTGCTACCCGGCGCGGCCCCGATGGTGAATTCAAACTTCAGGGTTTGGTTGCCCGTCATCAGCACATCAGCAAGGCGCGACGTGAGAAGCTCACCACCAAATGACCAAACGTCATCTTGTGGCACATAGCCGTTATCAACGAGAAGATCGTCAAGGGTTTCCTTGTCGGCAAAATCCCACAGGATCAACTCACCCAGCATCACACGCATAGCGGTAATGTCAGCCGAGAAAGCGTGCACCATGGAAATGCCCCGGCCCGAAGGCGTGACATAGGTGTCCCGCTTCTCACCCGCACCGGAAAGCTGCACTTGCTTTTCGGTATAGGTGACAATGGCCTCTTGTTGAGGTCGTTTGGCATTGTTGGGGATCGGCTCAGTTACGAGCCGCGCCTCAAGCGTGCGAGCCGTGGCCTGCGCCGCCAGCTTCACGTTGATCGTGACACCGCCGATTTCATCAAGCACAAGCGCCGTGCTGTCCTCACCAAGCGCAGAACGGCGCTCAGGCTGAGAAAAGCGGATCGGAATTCGCCCGGCACTGAAGGTTTGACCCTTGAGCGCCTCCAGAAGAAACAGCTTTTCAGGGTAAATCTTGCGCTGCACGTTACCGAGTAATTTAAACTCGATATATTCAATATCGGTCTCGATTTCGGTTTGCGTGGCGCGTGTGCCGTCAAGCTTGTAGATCAGGTCAAGCTGTACAAGGCGACGTTGTGATTGTGGGATCATCAACGTTGCAATGGCAGAGCCTGCAGTCACGTTGGTAAAATCCGTTGCGTTAGGAGTGACTAGCCGCATTTGGTAGGCCCTCCCTTAAGCGTTTTTGTATTTTTGGATTTGCGGCTGTACGACGAATTCGTAGAGCGCAAGAGCGGCGATAGATGCAGCAATCGCCTTGAATGTTGCTTTGTTCACGGGGAACCTCCGGTTTAATGAATGGCCCCACGTAAAAGGGCCGACTAAATCATCTTGTCGGCCCTGAGTTTGAGCGGTTTTTAAGCGCCCGTTTCCCTACGTAACGTTATGTATAAAAGTTAGTTATCATTTGCCGGAGACCCCAAGAGGTTCACGCCCTTGACGATGCGGCCATCAAGCCCCCGGTAGTAATATTCGTGCGGGTTTAAGAGCCTGATTTTGTCCGCGTAGGATGAACCAAGCGCCCCAGCCAGAGATTTGAGGTCCACATGGTCAATCAGGCGGAACGCATACACATGCTCAAGGTTGCCGCGAAAGCGGGTGTGAACCTCGTTTGGCCGCTGGCTGATCCCATACAGGTTGATCCCGAAATGCCGCCCCCGGCTGCACAGGTTGGCGAAGCCTGAAAACTCGGCTTTCATGGCCGTTGGGAAGCACGTATTCATTTCTTCAACCAGAAAATGAAGCTGTGCCCGGTGAAGGCCCGCCTTATAGCCGTTCTGCATATCGCGCAGCATGTTCGAGAGGCTGTGCAGGGCTTCGACCTCTTGCCCAGCTGGTGGCACGTAACAGGCGCGAAAGTTGCCAAAGCTGCCCGCCAGATGATGCCCCAAGCTCGGCAGCGTGGAGAACTGGCGGAAGCCTTGGGCCGCGTATTCTTCCATGGGGTCAAATGCCACAATGCGGCGACAGCGCGCCGTCAGCTCTTTCGCCCTAGTCGATTTGCCAGAACCAGAGCCGCCCCATATACCCACACGAGTAGCATTAAGCGTCATCCGTCTTTGCCTCCGCCTCTTTTGCCTTTTGCACTTCGACTTGGGCAGCATAGCGGGCGGAAAGCTCGGCCCTCACTGCCATAGCTTTTCCAAGGCCAAACATTGCAACGGAGAGATATCGGGCAGCGTCCGAGCCTTCTTCCGCAACCAGCCATTGCAACCATGTAACCTTGCAGGCTTGCTCGTAAATCAAGTCGGAGGTGGCGCGCGCGCCTTCCGCCTCATGCGTCTGGATCGGCAGCGTTTGCAGCCCGGTCATATGACCGCCGATCTGAAAAACGCCCTTGAAGTTCTGATAGAACTGATCAGGCGACATAAAGGCCCGCGGCGAAGCCGTAACTACGCCGTTATTCTGGAAGGTGACGCCCTCGCCGTCTATGGCATAGCCGTCAAAATCCCAATTGTCGAAATCGGCCTTGACCGTGCCTTCATCCGTAGTGACTTTCAAACCAATCCCGGCCGTCACCGTCTCCGGTGTCGTTTGCGGGTTCGGCTGGGGCTGGTTCACTGGTTCCGCTTCCGGTTGGGGTGTCGGTTCCGGTTGATTGTCGTTTGACGGTTGCGGGGCTTCCGGTGCTGGCTTTGGTGCTGGTGTCCGCTTCGGTTGCGGATTCTTCTTCAAACTCGCTTTCGGCTGCTGGGGTGTGTTGTCTGGCGGCAGGAACTCGGTTTCCTGATTTTGGTTTTTCGTTGTCATTGGACGGCTTTCCATACATGCGCTCAAACTTAGCATCTAGCTCGGCGCTGATTTGACGGTTGAAACGGTGGCTGGCACTGCACGCGGCGCAAAAGTAATAAGCGACATAGTTTTTATTGAGCTTGATTTGCACCCGCTCTTTGCAGTCGTGGCACCCACAGCTTGCGATGACGGTTCCCGGTTGGGCCATTGTTACCTACTCCGTTATAGGTTGGTTTACGTAGCGTACGTTACGTAAGGCGGCGGCGTGCCCTACGTAACGTTATGTATGATGGTTATTTGCTCTCAAGCTCATCAAGTCGGTTACATATATCGCGCATCAAGCTCATCATGCTTTCAGCGTATTTGTCCGCCGCCGCTGCCTTGAGCACGAACGGCGCGGCCTTCACTTCCTCAAGCCGTTTTTCTGCTACGGCCAGCACCTGTTTCGACACTTTCCCTAAACTCCTTATGGTTCCAGTTGAGGTAATATTTCGGGTGAGCTGGACGCCCGCCCTTGGGTGGTTGCTTCCAAGCAAAGCTATCGTCGTGATAGGTCGCGAGCTTGTGCTTACTCAGAAGCGTTGTAACACCGCGCCAGCCTTTGCTATGCGCCGCGTCTAACAGGTCCGCCGTGAGGCCCAGCCTCACCACAGCGTCAAATGTGCCCCGGTCAAGGGTGCCTATGCGGCCTTCCTTGAGGCCGTCATCCAGCGGCAGCTGTTCATCCGCTTCCGTCGCCTCTTTGGCCGCGTCCAAATCGTCAAGCTCTCCGATGCCGTAGCGGGCTTTAAGCCCCTTCGACCATGTAAGCTGGCGGGTGCCCTTGAAGGTTTCCGCATACTCGCGAAACAGAGCGCCCGCCTGCTTGTCACCGCATGAGAAAGCATCAAGCAATTGCCAGGGGGAGCGCGAGCCATTGCCAAGCTTTTCTTGGCCCTTGACCAACTCGCGGTCGGTTCCCCATTTGGTGACATAATCGGAAGCTGTGGCGGGCCGAAAATCCAAGGCGTCAAGTGACACGTAACCGCCGCCTGCCTTATCCAAAACATCAGCCCACAGGGTAAAGAGCGCGTTTTGAACATTAGCCTCATCCTTTTTGAAAAGCGGCCCTTCGAACAAGAACAAGATATGCAAATGCGGATGCCAGCCGTTTTTGCCGTGTGTTACCTCAATCGCGCGGATGGTGCCCACGACGCCGAATTCTTCCTTGATGGCCCTATAGGCGCGCCGGTTTTGCACCTTGCGCCAGCCGTTCACGATTTGTTCTTTTAGGAAGTCGAGCGGATCGCGCAGGCCATGCCTCATGGTGAGGGTGAGCATGTACGAGCTGCCGCCCTCGCCGGTTATGCCGGTGATTGCTTCGGCCACTTCCTCTCGGCGGGTTTCTGCGATTTTGGCAGAGCATACCGGGCAGAGCCAGACAGAGCCGCACGTTTCAACGCCGACGAAATGAGCGCCCCGGTCAGAGCGGTGAATGTCCACAACGTCACTATGCCGATGGCAACCACAGTTGCGCACCCGCTCACGCGGCAGAATTTGGCCCGCCGTCTTGCGCAAACGGTGCCGTTTTTTCCGGATACTTTCGGAGCGCGGCAACACTGCTTGCGATACTCTCGAGGGTTCGGCGTCAAATGGCATCTATCGGCAACCCATCGATAGGGCTTCATATTCCGCCTCGGCGTCGCTAGCCGCCACAAGAGGCGAACCGTCTAGCATGAAGATAACGCCCGCCTCTGTCATGCGGGAGCTATGAAACAGGTCGCCAGTGCGGATACGGATGTATTCAGCGCGCCGTAAGCGTTCCAGATGATATCGGATGAAAAACATCACGCGGTTGTGACGTTCGCATAATTCAAGAAACAGCATCAGAAGCACCTACCCGTTTCTATCGCACGCGCTAGCGGCGTGATGCAGGGGGGGGTATACGCGGCCTCAATTGAGGCAATCACCTGTGATCTGGCCGTATCATCACCGAGAGCGGCGGCACGACAGCGGCGATACCATGTTGAGGTGGAAACGCCTGCGGCCGCAGCGCACTGCTGAACCGTGACGCAAGCGCGGCGGCGCTTCATGTTGAAGAAATGCCGGTTGAGGTCATAGCGTGATCTGATCATGCTGCCTCCCCTTTCTGGTCGCGTTTTTGTGGGTGCCCGTGAAAGCCCTTGTCTGCCAACTCTTTTTGGCGGGCTTCAAATTCCTTGGCGCGCTTGTCGCGCTCAATCAACAGGCCGTGAATTTTGGCGAGGCGTTCCCGCATGATTTGCGTGTGAATGCCGTAGCCCTCGCGGTAAACCGTGTCATAGACGTACAGGAGCGCCAGCCTCACCTTGGCGTCAGGGGCGCACCCTATAGCGTCCAGCGCGCCATCAAAGGCGGCGAGGGCTTGCCCCTCAACAATCCCTATAGGCTCACTCATCAGATACCCTTTTCGCTCAGATATTTGCGCTGGCGCTGGCCGTGCCATGACGCGAGACGGGTTGATTTCTCTATAGGGGCACCCGGCCTATAACCGGGCGCGTGGCGCTCTATGCGCTCTATAAGGATGTTGCGCACCGCATTGCGCTCTATTAGCTGCTGGTAACGCTTTAACACCACCTCGCCCACACACCGGAGCGAACACCAAGCGGGTGACGTGCGTGTTTTGAACCAGATACGAAACCAGCCGTCTCGCCGGGCGGTGAAATGCCCTTGCGGGTCTGCGATCACGTCCGAGAGGTCAACGGCAGGCGGCAGGAGCTGGTCAAACAGGTCACTCATGATAGCTCCCCTGCCCGCGTACAGCTTGCGCCGCGACTTCACGCGGTTCGCATTCATCAAATTTGGGATCAACGCCCCACCAGATGCGAGGGTCAGCCTGTGGCGGCACAACCGTGCGCCGCCATGGGTGATTTTTTGCTGGTTTCTGGCGGGCTGGCATGGTCAGCCCTCGTCAGGCAACAACACGGCAGCAAAGGCGGCGCGTGTTCTCTCTATAACTTCAACAATGCTGCGAGCTGGATGGTTTGCTAGCTCATGGTTAAGGGCGTCACGGACTAAATCTAGGCCCTCTTTTTCGATGATCATGTTTCCTTCAGCATCGATCGTCACATAGTTTGGTGTGCTCATGATCCGCTCACCACTCGCAAAAAAGCTCGAAAGGGCCGACCGCCAGACAGGCAAGGCCCTGCTCTCTCATCATGGTGCCGGTGACTACCCAGCTAAAAGGTGTGATGCGGAAGCCCATAGAGATTTGGGCAAGGTTAACGAAAACTGAATTTGCGGTTCCGTGCTTATTCATCGGTTCCCCCTATGTTCACGGTTTGCCCCCGCCGAGCGCGGGTGGCAAATTCGCGAAAGCCACCCGGCCCAGTAATGGGGGAGGAAACGCAGTCTACAATTTGTAGTCCGCCTTATCTGGATTGCGAACATTGGAACGATTGTCAACGACCATTTTTTGTGAGAGTTTGTTGGCAAGTAATGGGGATTACCGATGGCAAATATTCGCACTATTTACACTTACATACACGCCGCCATGGAGCGGCAAGGGTATGATCACGTACACCTTTTGATAGGTGCCCTAAAGGTGTCCTCCGCTAAGTTTCATGGCTGGAAAGCTGGCAGAACTAAGATTTCTGACGCGGACGTGATCAAGCTTGCAGAGCTTGCAGGTATGGACCCGCACTTAGCAGTAATCGACGCGGCCATTTGGCGTGCTGAGGGCAAACCTCATTATAAAATTCTAGTAGAAACAGCCGAAATTATTCAGTCTGCTGCATAATTTACTTGTGTGTGAATATTCGCAAAACCGCTGTGAGCAAGGCATTGCGGCCAAGAATATTCACGCACATGCGCAACTTATAAATTATGCGCATTTATAGTTATGATATTATAGCGATAATTCAATATCTTATCTTATACTCTCCGGCATCCCTCCGCATAAAAAACGGCACGTTGTTCTGCGTCGTTTATCGATTGGGGATTAAAGTCATCATGCAAGTATTCGACTTTAAAAGATTCTTCACTCAGACATAATGGATCATTGTAGGACATTGCCAACGAGGTATGCGCCCAAGAACGAATACCGCCACATAGCTTGTCCACAGAACATGATCCAGATTCTAATACCTCCAGCTGGTAAGGTCGGCACCTTCTGGTGCGGTTGTTTCAATCCGGCGAAGTATCTTGTCCACATACATGGTGTTATAGCGCAGCCTTGAAATATGGTTGCCGTTCTCATGGTCACCATTCCAGCAATGTTCAGCCCTGTCACCATAGTCTACCTGGCCGCCATAATGCGGGTTAGTGGTGCTATTAAGGAAGGCTTCTGTGAGGTAGACCGCGTTGTTGAGGTAATAATTGTCCATATCCCCCACATAGATGTGAAGCTTGCCTTCAAGTTTTGGCCCGAGCGTTGCCCAGTCCCGCTCCAGAATATAGCGGAGGTCATAATTCTCACGCCAGTATGCAGCCACTTCATGGTCGATCACCCCGGTTTCCTTATCCCACAGGCGTTTGGGGTAGCCGTCAGGGCCCAAGGGCGAATATACAGCCTCCCATATATCCCACTGCCCACCTGAACGCCCCTTGCTGCCCAACGCAAGCTCCAGATGGTTATCCCCTTCAACGGTGGTGCTCACCTTGCCTAGCCAATCCCTGTGCGCGGGGCGTGCGATGCGAGTGAAAGGCCCTTCGTCATAATAAGCGTTTTTGTCCTCATAGATGTTGATGAGCTCATAAGCGCGGAAATCCATCGGGTCCGGGCAGCCAATGAAGGCGCCGTTATAGTCATCCGGGTAGAATATCTGCGCGGCCGCCGCTTCCCAGCCGCCGGTTGAACCACCATAAAGGAAACGCGCCCAGCCCTGCCCTATGCCGCGAAACTCAGTCTCAATGAAGGGGATCAGCTCATGGGTAATGGCGTCACCATAAGGGCCCATGCTGGCCGAGTTAACAGCGTAGCTGTCATCATAATAAGGCGTAGGATGCTGGATTTCGATGATGATCATGCGTGGGAAGTCCGGCCCGGTCCACTTCTTGTAAAAATCATAGGCCTCTTGCTGCACGGTGCGATTGTAGCACGGCTCGCCGAAGCGCTCGCTAGGCTCACACACAAGGTTTTCTTCCGGCGGCGTCTCACGAAAACCGCCGAAATCACTGGGAAAATGACCATGAAACACGGCCAATGGGTACTGTGCTTCAGGGTGTTCATCAAAGCCCTCAGGCAACAGAACGTGCGCACCCAAATGCATATCACGACCCCAGAACTCACTCAGAAGTTCGCTTCTTATCTGCACATGTTTGATGTATTTTGTGTCTGCTGGTGGCTCGATCGGCGGGATAACCTGATCAAGCACAATCTGCAGCCCGGAGCCGCCTTTACCTGCATCAATCTGAACAGTTTGCGGCACGCTGTATATATTACCCGGTGACCTGTTCCACTGTTGGCCCTCGCCTTGGTCCATCGGCAGTTTTACGGTGTGGCCTGTGGCCAGGTTGAACGTGTCATACTTATGTAGAAGCGCCTGAACCACATATTCGCCAGCGGGCAGGTCAGCCAACATTTGTTTTGGGTAACCAAAATTAGGGTTAAAGCTGAGGCTCATACCGGGCGTAAGCCCATCCACATCCATGCCAAAAACCTGTGCCCCCTTGATGTCTGCCCGCACCTGAAAGCGGGGCTCCTGCTCGCCTTCCTTGGCAAAAATCAGGAGAATCCGGCCATCAAGCGCCTGTTCGCTAACATCAGATGCCACACGAAGGGTTACTCCGTCTTTTGCTGTTGGCCCTTTGCTTGGAGCGTTGCATGCAGCCAAGGCGCATACGGTGATGAATAGCCCGAATTTCTTCAGCATGATGATCCCCCTCGCCTGCTGTCAGAAACAGAAGATTGCGTGTTTCAGCCGGAAACACAAGGGGTCTGGCCAGGTGCGTCAATGAACAAAATAGAAAAGGGGCGACCGCTCAGGCCGCCCTACTCCCCTCAAGGCTTATTTGCCTTGAGCCCCCAGAAAGCGGGCATGCACGCTATAGCGTGATTTGCGCTGTGCTAAGCTCCTCAAGCGTTAGCCCGATAAGGAAGGCACTTTCGCCGTCACCCAGGTCGATCATAACACCGCCTGCCCCATTCACGCTGGTCTCGCTTGCCCTACTTAACACCTGATCAAGGCTTTCAAACCCGCGGTAAGACAGATGAAGCGTGTCTTCATCCAGATTAAAGTCGGTAACCACGTCATTGCCGCTCAAGGCACCGAAGCAGAAGGTATCGGCACCTGCACCGCCGGTGAGCTGGTCATCGCCCGCACTGGCCCAGAGCGTGTCATCACCCGCGCCACCATCAACCGTATCTGTGCCGGTGCCATTGAAGGCCAGATCATCACCCGCACCGCCAAGCACCAGGTCATCTCCAATATTGCCGAAAAGCGTATCATTCCCACCAAGGCCATTGAGCTTGTCATTGCCTGTGCTGCCACCAATGGCGTCATCCCCGCCAGAGCCAACAGCGACATCGTTGCCATCCCCTGCCCAGATACGGTTTTGCGCCGTGCCGCTTTCAACCTCTTCACCGTCATCGTAGCTGCCATTATCATTGACGAGGTCATCGTCCCAGCCGCCGCCGAGGATGGTGTCATCGCCCGTGCCGCCGCGCAGAGTATCCGCACCATCGGTCGAGGTATCGCCGTTTTGGGTCAGGGATTGACGGGTTGTGCCGTCTGACGCGCCGTCGCCCACGATAAAGTCGTTGCCACCACCGGAGCGGACCATGTCGTTGCCCTCACCACCAACGATGATATCTTGGCCGTCGTCGTTATTATCCTTGATGATGGTGTCATCGCCCGCACCGCCATCAAGCGTGTCATTACCCG
This sequence comes from Kordiimonas sp., assembly GCF_965216265.1. Classification (GTDB taxonomy): domain Bacteria; phylum Pseudomonadota; class Alphaproteobacteria; order Sphingomonadales; family Kordiimonadaceae; genus Kordiimonas. The sequence continues at coordinate 4,124,424 of NZ_OZ244153.1, read as the reverse complement.
CGCCGCCCGTAAGCGTATCGCGGCCATCACCGCCCATAACGGTATCGTTGCCGTCTGTTGGCGTGTTGACTATGGCTTCCGGCAGGTCATTCACGGTGACATCCAGGAAGGCAGCGCTGCCCTTGCCGCCGTCTGACGCGGTCACCTTGATGCTAAGCTCCTGAATATCTTCATAGCTGAGTGAAACATCGTCCGCCAGATAGAGCTTGTCACCGACCACTTTGAAACGCGCGTCCTCCACAGAGAAGCTCACGCTATCTCCTTCAGGATCGATTGAGCTAAGCGTACCCACGAAGGCGCCTTTTTCGTCCTCATCTACACCGGTTGAGGCCAGCTTTGGCGAGGAAGGTGCATCATTCTCACCCGCGATTGTCACTGTTATTTGCTGGGTCGAGTCGTCTGACGCCGTGTAAGTGATGCTATCGGTCACACTATGGCCGGCACCCCATCCTGCAACTTTGCTGCGGTCGAGCGTATAAGTCCATGTGCCGTCAGATAGCTCAAATGTACCGTAGCCATTATCGCCTACCGTCGCGGCCTGATCCGCAAAGCTTGGCGCATCGTCCGCATCCACGTCGCTGATCGATAGCGTCCCTGTAGCAGTCCCCGACGATCCGATTCTCTCAGATAAGGTCCCAGTGAAAGTGCCCGTGATAACAGCGTCATCCGCTGTACCTGTAATGGTTATGGTGATCTGCTGTTCAGTGTCATCGGAGGCTGCGAAGGTGATGGTGTCCGTCACGGTATCGCCTGCATCCAGGTCCTGCACCGCAGATTGGTCCAGCGTATAGGTCCACTCACCTTCGGTAAGCGTGAAGCTGCCATAAGCGTTATCCCCCGCTGTGGCAGCCTGATCCGCGAAGCTTGGGTTGTCTGCGGGGTCAGCGTCGCTGATCGACAGCGTGCCGGTGGCTGTTGTGCCCCTGCCGCCATCGCCCTCGTCACCTTCAACTACAGCGCCGGTGAAAGTGCCGGATACAATGGCGTCGTCCTCAACCGCGGTGATATCCATATTGGCGCTTTCGCTCACCACCGCATAACCGTCGTTCACGGAAACGGTCAGCGTTGCGGCATTATCACCTTCCGCATTTTCCGCGCCGGTATATTGAATGTTGCCGGTGGTATCGAGATAGCTGGTGATATCATCCGCGCTGCCGACAAGGGTGATTGTTTGCGCATCCGTCAGCGTGGCTGTTACGCCGTCACCAACACCGGCGCCGTCTGCGGGTGACGCGAAAGCGCCACCGGTGACAGTGAGCGTCAGCGTTTGCGTGTCGTTCGTGTCGATGTCTGTGAGTGTGACGGCGGACAGGTCGAGATTTCCTTGCGTGTCCTCTGTGAAGCTATAATCACCTTCAACGCCGGTCAGCGTTGGTTCGTCGTTCACGCCTGTAACCTTGATCGATATCTCGCGTGTGGTGCCGTCGGCGGCCTCAATGTCGATGCTATCGCCAATGGTGTCGTTCTGGCTCAGGCTCGCTACCATATCGAGGTCGTTGTTAAGGTCAAAGCTCCAGTCGCCGTTGGCCTCAATTGTGAGCGTGCCAAAATCGCCGTCCAGCGTATCGGCGATAAAGCTGTCTGCGCCGTCCACGTCGCTGACAGTCAGCGTGCCCGTGTCGGTGTCCGCGTCTTCATTCATGAAGGCCGTGGCATCGCCCGTGATAACAGCGGGGTCGTTCGTGCCGCTGATCGTGATGTCGATATCAACACTGCTGCCGTCATCCGCATACACCGTGACACTGTCACCAAGTGTATCGCCGATTGTTAGCTCATTGACCGTATCGCTGGTATTATCAAGCGCATAGGTCCATGTGCCGTTGGCTTCAATCGTCAGTGTGCCATGAGTGCCGTCAATCGTATCCGGGGTGAAAGCAACGTCATTGTCCACATCGTTGATGGCAACGTAATTGCTGGTGGTTGCCACACCTTCCGAGATCGTGCCTGTTGTGGTGCCGGAGATAACAGAATCGTCGTTGGCGCCGGTCACCGTTATGACGACCGAACTTTGGGTGCCATCGTCTGCCTCAATGCCAAAGGTCAGGTCAATCTCGTCACCTTCCTGCAATTCGTCAACGACGCTATAGTCGTTATTGAGGTCAAAGCTCCAGTCACCGTTTTCTGCGATTTCAAAGTCGCCATAGGACGAGCTTGAGGTATCCGCGTTGAAGCTGTTTTCACCGTCCACATCGCTGACGGACGCAGTGCCGCCAATGCTGTCTGTATTATCATCAAGGTTTGCAGCGAGGGTGCCGCCGATAACCGCAGCGTCATTGACACCGCTTATGGTGACCTCGACCGTTTTTTCCGTCCCGTCCGAAGACTGAATGGTAAAGCTATCGCCAAGTGTATCTCCCGCCCCCAGCTCATTGATGGTGTCGTTATTATTGTCCGCCGTATAGGTCCAGGCGCCAAATACACTGATGGAGAAGCTGCCGTAGTCGCCGCTCTGACTATCTGCGGTGAAATAGATATCACCGTCCGGGTCGCTTGAAGTTAACGAGCCGCTTATAGATGTGCTGCCTTCGTTGATCGTGCGGGCATCTGCGCCCGTGATCACAGACGGATCGTTCACCGGGGTGACGGTAACGTCGATCGGCTGCCCGGTCGTGATATCATAGGTTTTGGGGTCATCCTCCAGATAGGCACCGATAACGGCTTCATAGGCGTCATCACCGTCGATATCACCAATGGCGAGGTTGCTGATGTAATTAACAGATACATCGCTAAACGGGTTATCGTCTCCGGTGCGTTCGGTGAAGCTGGCGCTGTTGGCAGACCCTGTGTTCTCAAAATAGCTGATATCGCCGCTGTTTTGCCCAAGCACCGCGTCAAGGTCACCATCGTTATCCAGATCAACAAGTTCAATTGACGATGTTGAGCTGAGGTCTACACCGTTGAGCGGATTGCCGCTGCCGGTCACCTCAGTGAAATCAGGTGTGTCCTCGTTGCCGTCGTTCCGGTAGAAAACAAAGTCGCCAGAACCACGGCCTGAGACCATGTCCATGTCGCCATCCCCGTCGATATCACCGAACGCAGGGGTCGCGCCGTCACCCACATCAACACTGCCCAACGGGTTGTCGCTCCCGGTACGCTCGGTAAAGCTTGGCGATGAAGCGCTGCCTGTATTCTCGAAATAGCGAATGTTACCCAAATGCTGGCCGACAAAGGCATCCTGATCGCCGTCCCCGTCAATATCGGTAAATGTTGGGGTGGAGCGCTGATCAAACTCGATGCTGTCAAAGGGGTCGTCAGCACCGCTCAGTTCGGTGAAGTCACCGCTGCCGTCGTTCTCCCATACACGAATGCCCCCGCCCTCACGCGCGGCGCCAAAGCCAACAACCACGTCAAGGTCACCGTCATTGTCGATATCGACCGTTGTGGGCGCGGTATAGAGGTCGCCGTATGAGGTGTCATAAAACGGGTTGTCGCTGGTGCCGCGCTCTATAACCTCATCGCCACCGATGACGGAATTGCCGTCGTTGTCAGTCACGTTCAGGGTCAGGGTGCGGGCTTCAACCGGGCTGTCATCTGTGGCGGAGAAAGTCAGTGCTTCAATAATCGCGTCAACCGCCTCGCCGGATGCATCACCGTTCAGCGCAATGGAGAAGGTATCGCCGTCACCGCCCGAGGTGGTGCCAACGCTCACGCCTTCGAAGGTGACAGTCGTGCCGGAAAAGCCAACTTCGCCGCTCCCGGTTCCTGTATCCTGTACCGACACCACATCACCGGACAAAAGACCACTTACCGTGAGCGTGCCGCCGTTAAAGTCAACGTCGGTGAAGGTAACATCACTGTCCAGCAGCGTGGTTTCATCCTCGTTCACCGTAACGCTGTCACCAAAATTGCTCAGCGAGCCTGGGTCATCCGCCCCGTTGATCGTGATGGTGATATCCTGATTGGCGCCGTCTGCCGTCTGGATGGTCACCACATCGGTCAGGGTTTCCCCGGCTGCCAAGCCCTGCACGTCAGCGTGAGTTTCATCAAGGTCATACACCCAATCACCTTCATATTCTGTGGTGATGCGACCATAATCGCCATCATAACCGAAGCCGGACAGGCTTTCGGTGCCATCCGGGTCTGAAAGGCTAAGTGTGCCGCCAACGGTGCCGGTGCTGTCTTCATCAATGTTGCCGCTTGTATCGCCGGTGATGACCATGGGGTCATCAACTGCTTCGATATCAATGTTCAGGGTCTCATCGTCATTGCCGCCCTCACCGTCTGCTGTCTGGATACGGACCGACGCGGCGTCATCGCCGTACAAGTTGGCTGTTGGCGTGAAGGTGAGGCTGTCGAGTGCCGCGTTCACCTCAGCCAATGTGCCTGAGAAGGTCATGCTGGCGTCGGCGGTGCCATCCCCCACACTGAAATCAAGGTCGGTGGTAGCAAGTGAAACCGTTCCGCCGGTTACCGTAAGTGTAACGGTCTGATCGTTGCCGTCCTCATCAGCGATGTTGATGGTGTCAGCGATTGCAACATTGGTCGCATCTTCCAGTACATCCGGGGCCGCGGGGAGCGTAATCACGGGCGCTATGTTATCCGGCGTGATCGTCACGTTCACTGTCAGCGTGTCAGTATCGGTACCGTCGGACACCTGTACCGTAAAGCTGTCTGAGCCGGTGGTGTCAGCACCGGGCGTATAGGTATAAGTGCCTGGCAGGTCCCCACCACCAGACGTTGCTGTTGCCGTGCCCGTCAAGGTAACCGAGCCTTTGCTGGGGCCGGAAACAACAGTCCATGTAAGCGTATCGCCCTCGTTGTCGTCTGTTGCCTCGAGGCCGGTGATGGTTGTCGCTCCGTCGTTTTCAACAACCGTCAGGGTGACGGTATCATCCGCGTCGTCAAATTCCGGGGCCTCGTTAGGAACGGTGAAACTGATAGTGTCGATGACGGACTGAAAATTGCCGTTGCTGCTGGTGATCGTGAAACTGCTGACGCTGGTCCAGTCCGAAGGCTCATACTGCGCATTCGGCACGGAACCATTTACCGGGATTGAGGCAGAGGTCACATAGAAGGCAGAACCGGTACCATCTGTAACGGTAAAAGAATAAGTGCCCCCCTGCGCACCACCATACTCAGCAAAGACGAATGAGGAAATATTGATCGGAGCATCAAAGCTGACGGTCAAACTTGGCCCCGCAGACAGGTTTCCGAGCACATATCCATCCGTCAGCCCTGCTTCACTGTAGTGTCCGCTTCTCAGGCCGCTGCCCGTGATGGTCATGGTTACGCCGCTGGCTTGATCCGAGAAGGTGGTGTGGAACGGTGCCCCGGTTTGCCCTATATCCATATCAAATGTCGGCAGCGTGTGCGGGTAGGAAGACTGGGCGGCTTCGGTAAACGGTGCGCGCACGCCTATGTTCCAGTCACCGCCAAGGGACGCAGCCCCCACGGGCCGGTCTGTGGCGTAAACCTCTGCTCCCGTACCGGCTTCCAGTGCACGAATGAAACTCTCACCTTGTGTTGTCCACGCAACCGAGCAGGCCCAAAGCGCGATACTCGCCTCATCGGCCAGCAGGGCCTCAATGGCGGCAAGCATGCCTTCCTGCGTGTGCAGGTAGGCTTCATCAACTTCCACACCGCCAAGGTGGAGCATACCCGGCGAACCGTGGGCAAGAATATGAACTGTCTCTATACGGGTGTGGGACGCCAGCGCCTGCGCGATCTGGAACAGCGGGTTCTGGCATTTGTTCAGGTAAACAATCTCAACCGCTGGTGAAAGTTCATCCAGCAGGATTTCCACGTCCTTGACACCAGGGTCGATGATCAGGAGTTCGCGCGCAGCTTCACGATCAATTCCATACATTGCGTAATATTTTGTCATGGGGTCCCTCCCGCCATTTCTTCATCAGCAGCGCCCCGTCTGACATTTCAGTCTCATACTTCAGCCCAACACTTCAGTCTGATCTGGCGCGTTCATATCTCACTGCTAAGGTCCCACGATCACTCAGGAAAATCCTGCCAGAAGCCTTGAATTTTCTGCATTGGCAGAAATGTCAGGGTGAATTGGCAGGAATTTCCTGTGGTAAATTTGCTTGAAACAGAGGGGAGCCGTAACGTCAGTTGAATTCCGCAACTTACGGTGCCTGCAGCAAGTTGCCCAAAAAAACACCACCCGGAATTAACCGGATGGTGAGGGGCTCCTTGAATGAATATACAGGATTGCTTGGGTGAGTTAGAGCTGCCCAATTGTGAAGGTGCTGATGGAGCGTTCAAGGTCTGAAGGCGTATAAAGTACGTCACTGCTTACAAGCGCCAACGCGACATCTACAGCTCTGAGAGGACGGTCGATCTCAAGCCCTTTGAAAGCACCGCCCAGAGCACGAACCGCTTCTTCGAGCTCAGAAGTCATAGCTGTTTCCTTCGTGCCCATCATATCCGCTGGTTCGTCGTTCTGCTCCGCGAGCTTACGGCTGATGGTATAGGTACCGAGGCTATCGGCCTGATTAAAACAAACCGCCACCATTTCCGAGCACACAAGGTGTTTTTTCTGCCGCCAGCGATCAAGCGCCCGGTGGAAAATATCCACAAAAAACAGCTTAATGGTCTCTGGCCCAATAAGCTTGAAAAGCATGTCTGTCGCCTGCGCCCCGAACGCAAGCACCAAGGCTGCATGCAGGCGGTTCATTACAGTATCTTCCCCTGCCCTGAACAGGCACCAGATAGCCAGAAGCCCTGCGTGATAATAGCCGTATTCAATATCGCCTGCCTTATAGAGAGCCTTCGCTTTTTTCAGCACCGGCTCAGCAGGCAATAGCTTGTCACCAAGGGACACGGCATCCTTATAGTAGCGGCAAACACTGATCGGCCCATCCCAATAGTCCTTCAAGGGTGTCTGCATGATGCCCTTGGGGCCAGCTTCAATCACGACTTTTTCATGATCCGCGTCCTGCCCAACAATGGCGGCATGGAAATAGCGGTTATTGTCAAACGCTGTGATAGCAAAATGGATAAGCGGCATAAGGGCCGCAAAATGCGCTTCACGGGTTTCCTTGTCATAGTCCGCCCAGTGTTTCCAGTCCTCAACCGCCTGATGCGCCAGCTTGAGAAGCTTCAGCATCTCGGCAACTTTGTTGTCTTCCGGCACATAGTGCAGCAGCAGGATATCTCCCGGTTGCACATCTGCTTTGCTGATAGACAGCTCGACATCATCTTCCTGTTCAGAGGAAAGCGTAGGTTCGTTACGTTTTTTCAGCGCTGCGATAATGGATGACGGTGACATGGAAAGCCCCTCAGTTGCCGGATATCTAGACTTATTTGTTTAAAGGGGCTTGGGAAGAAAATCCTGCCAGCGGGTACGACTTTCCCGCCATGGCAGGAATGTCGCCTCATATGGCAGGTTTGTCCGGGCTCACGCGCGGGTTTGCAGTAGGTCTGCCCTATTGCGGGCTGTTGCTCAAAAGCTCTGACGGGGATTTCCCGTACCGGTTTGTGAACAGTTTAGTAAAATAGCTCACATCCCTGAACCCGCATTTATACGCGGCCTCTGACACATTGGCGGCACGTGCGCTCAGAATTTTGTGGCCATACTCCAGCCTGAGCGTGCGAATAAGCGCTGCGGGTGTTTGTGCCGTCAGGTTCACCACCCGGCGGTGCAACTGCCGTGTACTGACGGCCAGCGCCTCGGCCAGCTCTGTCACCTGGAAGTTGAAATCACCAAGGTTTTCCTCGATCGCAGCCCTCAGTTTCTGCTCAAACACCTGATCTTTCGACAAGATGTCCGGGTCGATCTTTTTAGCGGCTTCAATTGTGCGGTATTGAATTTCAGCCTCTAGCAATTCTGTCTGCTCATCCACCCGTTGCCGTGCCCGGTCAAGCGAGTGCAGCATGGCATTAAAACCGTGGGCGATATCGCTCACCTCATCTTCAATGCCCACATCCAGCCTATGGTCCAGATTACCTTCATCCACCTGCTTTACCCCGGCGCGGATACGGTCAAGCGGTTTAACAATGACACGACTGAGATAAGGCCTAAGGAAAACCAGCAACAGCACGATGATGATGATGAGCATAATCGCAAGCGGATAGAGCTTGTCATGCGTGGCAAGGCGACGCCCGAGTGTCAGGTCAAACCATAATGAGCCACCTGTGCTGGCGACCGGCATATCCGCAAGGGTGAGCGAATCCGGCGGCCAGACAGCGCCATCAAATATCCCGATTGCATTGGCACGCCTGAGCGACGCGGTGACCGGGAAAGCGTCATACGCGAGGCTGATGGTGCCATCAGGGCGGAGTGCAGCACCAAAGGCCACTGAGGCCTGGCTGCCTGTGTCCTCCTCCGGCACCATCCAAACGATGTGCTGAACGTCAGGCGTAGAGGCGACATAGATGTTCAACTCCTCCCCCGACAGGCAGAAAACCGCAATCACCGGCTCGCTGTCCCGGCAGAAGAACACTTCCCAGAGCCCGATATGCCCCGCATCATTGGTGTTTGTTGGTGAAATTTGCCCATCAGGGAAAATATCGAGGCGGCTGTACGACTGCCCAAAGAACGGAAACTCAAACGGCAGCGGTATATTGACCGCCCTTTTTTCTTCATGGGTGAGCCGTACAAGCTCCTCCGGTTGTGAAAACCCGGCCGTGCTTGTGGCGCGGTAGCCGCCCCCCAGCGGGGTGATCTCGACACCGCCCTGACGCAGCATGGCCATATCCTGCCCGCGCATGGGCGGGCGGTCAGCAAAAAATGCCAGCGTTACAAACACCGATGTCATCAACACAGCAACCGAAAGCACCCCGGTAATGCGGGCAGCAAGGTTTGCACGCTTTTCAATATAAGCCAGGAAGGTAATCACCATACCTGCAACGATCAGCAGGTTATTGGTGAAGAAAAAGCCGTACACAAATTCCATTGGCATGCCTGGAATACGACCAAAAACCGGCGCAGCGGAGCTAAGCAGGCGCAAAAACGTGGTGATCAGGAAGCCGATCATCGCCTTGTTGGCGTCAGATATGGGCGGCGCGGCAGCGGCATAGGTCGCAGGGCTCAGGAAACGTACGTCATTCTTGAACAGCTCGCGGGAAAAAATCACCAGCGGCCAGCAAAACAGCATGATCGGCAGCACAAGAAGCTGGCCATAGATGGCTGCGGTAAAGTCCAGATTGGTATAGAGAGCGTGTAAAAACGCCACGAGCCATATGACCGTGACGCTATAGACCACGGCCCGGTATATTTTCAGCTGTTTACTGCCCCCAAGTCCCGCAACCGCATAACAAAGCTCCCCGTACAGGAGCGCTGCGGTCAGGATGGTGGGATATTCCAAGTAGTATGAGATGCGTACGCTGGGGGTATAGATGCTTTCATCCGCAAGGGAACAAATGCAAAAAGCAAGCGTGGCAATAAGGTGCCACAAAAGCCATTTCCGCCGCTTGTCACGGTGTGTGCTGCGCGCAACTTCGATGATGGCAACCACTAGCAGAAGAGCAACCGACAAAATCAGCAGCGTGAAGTGGGAAAATACGATCATGGTTTGCTATCCACCCTAGGTGCTAGCGCGGCCAGGCCTATGGTGTGCGGTAGCTGACCCGGTGTGACCGAGTGTAGCATTTTTCCCCATCGGCATAACAGCAGCACATCACCCTCCCCAAAACATCAGCTGTGCTCCGAAATATCGCCCAAGACACAACCCAACTGCCTGTGGCGCAGCAGCACGCTAGCCTATGCCACAGCTGAAGGTCAACCGCTCACGGTTTAGTTCCCTAGTTATATCAATTAATTACAAAGGGTTACGTTGTGGATATAATCGCAAAAAGCGTAAAAAATCCACGCCACACCTGCGCCACACGATTCCGCAGATTCCGCCACAGATTTCAGGTGAATGCCACACATCAGAGCGGCCCGACTATATCATTGAGTTCATGTGGGCGTGCAGCTAAAGTAAAGCCCAAAGTTGAACATCAGGCAGAGGATATCGTCCATGAAGACCTTGTTTCAGTTGCTTATTGGCTTGTTTTTGCTTGGATCAAGCCCGGCAATCGCTGACGAGATATTAATTGCTGATGATGACTTCAACAAATACATCAAAGACGCTCAGCCCGGTGATGTCTTTGCGGTCTACCCCGGCATCTACAGGCTACCTTCAACCGTTCAGCTCGAAGCCTCAGGAACCGCCGAAAACCCAATAACTATAAGGCCTTCCACGGCTGGTAAGGTCGTGATCGAAGTTTCAAAGTCTATTGGATTCAAGGTTAAAGGTGAACATTGGATCGTTGAAGGCCTTGAGTTTGTGGGGGTCTGCGACAATGACGGGCACTGCGAGCACGCCTTCCAGATTGTTGGAACGGCGGACCACACCACTATACGCAATAACCGGCTGATTGACTTCAACTCCGCCATTAAAGGCAATGGGCAAATTATTGATAATCAACAATATTTTCCCGATCATGTTTTGATCGAAGGGAACCAGATTTTCAACCGCCGGCCCCGCCAAACCGGTAACCCGGTAACAACCATTGATGTGGTTGGCGGGCGGTATTGGTCCGTTATCGGGAACTTCATTGCAGATTTCCACAAGGGTGGTGGCAATAACATCAGCTACGCAGCTTTCCTTAAAGGGAACTCTGACAACGGTCTTTTCGAACGGAATCTGGTAATTTGTGAGTGGCGCCATCAGGGTGGTGTCCGTCTCGGTCTATCACTCGGAGGGGGTGGTACAACCGATCCACGCTTTTGTCAGGGGCGCTCGTGCAAAATTCAGCACTATAAAGGCACACTGAAATCTAACGTCATCATGAATTGCCCTGCTGATGTAGGGGTTTACCTCAATAACGCGGCCAGCACGCGGATGATAAACAACACCATCATCAATACCGTAGGGGTCGACGTTCGCTATTCCGGTAGCTTTGCACTCATGGCAAATAACGTAATTGAAGGACGCATTAAAGGCCGAGATAATGGCCGCTTCCGTGAGGTGAACAATATTGTGGAAGATGACCTGAGTGAGCTTTTCCCAGGTAAGGATCGCTTTGACCTTAGTGCCTATGAGCCCGAGGAGCTTATGCGTGCTGCACACGGTTATGAGGGTGTTGATTTTTGTACAGGACAGCCTCAGGAAGCTTGGGTCGGCGCTTTCGTCGAACCAGCTCGTTGCTCAATCCAGCAGAAGCTTGAAGAGGTCACGTCGAAAGATTAGCTACTTCTTATTTTACCCCATACTACCTCACATTTATGTGAATTGGATGCTAAGAGGCCTTTCATTCTTGCCGCTGGCAACCGAATACTACACCTTTGGAAGGCTACCAAGTATTTAGTTTCTCGCCATTTTTTCATGATACCGCACTCTTTTGCCTTAGAATCGTTTCAGAATTCCCACTACTAAACCTTTGGTTTAGTAAATAAACTTATTACTAAAATTTTAAGCATTTATTGATTGTTTACGACTATCCTGTATTCCGTAGATAGAGAACAATATCGCGTTCAACGAAAGCTATGGACGGTTACATAATAATGACGACAGCCGACAAATTCTTTGGGATTTTTTTCATATTTCTGGCAATGCCTGCAGTTCTGATCATCGTGCCTGCGATTGAAATCGCTGCCGTAATCGGCTTGGTGCTTGTCGCGACAGGTGTGCACATGCTGTTACGCCGTCGTCGGCGTTGTGGATCATGCGGCCACTTCTTCAATGTAGGCATCCCGCAACATATTCTGTTGATGAGGCGCCAACTCAAATGTCCTCACTGCAATTCTCACGTAAGAAAAAAGCGGTCCTCCGAATAGGACCGCCTTCTCTCTAGAACCATTCAGATGATGGGTTTAGACAGTTGCAACTGCCTCACGCAGCTCCAATATCTTGGTCACCTGCTCATAATCGTTTGCGCTGTCTACGTCGATGGCAGCCTCAGCAAACGGCAGCTTCACAGCGCATGCTTTAACCCCCAACACCTTTGAAGCCCGCTCGAACGCTTGTTCAACGGTAAACCGACGAAACAGTAGGCCAACCAGATTGCGATACCCAAAGGCTTTGAATAGCTTCCACGGTTTTTTGCGCTTCTGTTCAATCGCACGCCAGAAATCAAGCACCGGCACCGCATCCTCGTTCAGGAAGGCGAACAAGTTAGCGCCGGATAGCTGGGTTTCGCGGAAGGGCAGATAGGTACGTTTGGAACTGGGATGCTCCGCATCCAAATAGCTTTTTTCGACAAAGCCAACTGCCAAACCCGACGCGCCACGCGCATCCTCGCAAAATTTGTCCACCATCACAGGGGTCAACAGCGCATGGTCAGCCGTTGTTATCAAGTATGGCCACTGACCGCCAGCGGCCTCAATGGCACCACCCACGCTGCAGCAAATTGTTTCGCGGCACGGGACAACTTCAATCTCGATATCATTGATAGGCTCACGCAAGCCCGGGCACGCTTCATAAAGCAGCTCCGGCTCGTCAAAAACAATCACAACCCGCTTAACGGCACTCGAACCGGCCAACGACTTCACAACACGTAAAATCATGGGTTCACCGCATATCGGCACAAGCGCCTTGAACTGGCCACCAATAAGCGCAGCAACTGGATCGTCAGCACGACGAGTTCCAGCTAGCACAACGGCAGTGAAGTCACGGTCGCCCTTGTATGTCGATTTCCAATACGGATGAAACTCGTGTGACCATTCGGGATGATTGTTAGCCTCAAACTCAAAGATGGCCATTTCGTTCATGCCCCGTTTTCCCCCTCTTTACCCAAAATACTGCGCCCCCAAAATGACGCTTTTACTACGGTTTGCCACTCCCCCAAGCGCAAACCGCTCACTCATATGTCATGTCATGCATAGCTGAGTGGTCTTGCAAACGCAATGATCTCATGGAAGGCACACAGTAGCACTGAGACCTTATGAAGGTCTTAACGTCAGTGCGGTTTTGCAGAAAAAGAGCCAGGACACAGCAATAATCCAGCTGGCAATGATATCCGTTGGCCAATGCACTCCAAGATATACCCGGCTGAGGCCAGTGAGCAGGATCACAGCTGAAGTTATTGTAAACAATGCACCTTTTGCCTTGTCAGAGAGATAACTTGCCAGAACAACATACAGGATCAGGTATATTCCAGCTGACCTGAGCGCATGGCCGCTTGGGAAGCTCTTGCTGGAAGCATGGGCAAGTTGCTCAACAATATCGGGCCGTTCCCGGTCAAAAAGAAACTTGAAGATTGGCGATATCAGGAACACCCCGGTTATCGCCGCAGCGACATATATCGCCAGATTTTTGGCCTGTTTCGACAATAACCAGGCAAGTAGCGCTACGGATACGATGATTAACGTAATCGTGTCCCCAAGATGCGTAAGTGCGGTCACCAGCCCCGGGGTGCCTTCAGATCCGATCGGTGTTCCCGTCTCCGTTCGGAACAGCATCAAGCCCCAACGATCAAACCCCACCAAAGCACCGGCGAAGGTCGCATAGGCCCATAGAGCAAACAAAACAGCCCCGGCGACAAGCGCTTTGAAATTCAAATACTTCGTTATAGCCACAAAAACCCCCTTTGTTATGTTTTGCTACCGCTCAAGCAATAGTGCTCAGCGGAATCTAGTTCGCAGCCCGTCTCACAAAATAGAATAAGTTCGGGTTTCTGATCTGCGCCTGCACAGCCCAGAAGCGGTCCGTTGCTATAACATCAACGCCTGAGGCGTATATGGCCATATACTCGCCATTGTCGCCGCTTATTGCCAATTTATCGTCAAGTGAGAAAGTGCCCGAAATCACGCGCCAACCTTTAGCATGAAGCGCTGTGTAAAACGCAGGTTCCTTCAAAGACGTCCCGGTCCAGGCAATAATCTTCAATGGATTTATCCCGCTCTGCACCAAGGCATCAATGCCGTCCTCATCGTAAACCGATACCGTCAACATCAGCTCGGGCGCTATTTGATGGAATGCTGTCGCCTGCTCCAATGAATAGGTGATTATGACCGCATAGTCCTCTGCACCAGTGGCCCTTACAGCGTCAGCCACCTTTTTAAAGTCTGTGCCGCGTTTGATATCAAGCGTCAGGATCGTTTTGCCCCTCGCCCACTTCAGCGCAGCCTCAAGGGTGGGCACAGTGTAGTCGGTTACCTGCCCTTCATTATCAACCAGCTTTAGACGGGCAATCTCCGCGCTCGTCTTGTCCTTGATGGCCCCCGTTCCTGTTGTGGTTCGGTCGAGCGTATCATCGTGCATCAAGACAAGGCCGCCGTCTTTCAACTCAGCAACATCAACCTCCATAAGGCCGAAGCCGTACCGAAGTGCGTTGTCCATGGTCTCTATAGCATTTTCAGGATATCCCGGCACCGGGCCAGCACGGTGGTGGCTGATGAGGGGAATTCTGTTTGGGGTATATCGGAAAAAGGCTTCAGCCCCACCTTTGGGCAGCTCGATATAATATCGGGCGTCAGATTCTGCGGGTTCAGGTATCGGCTCAGCCCAAACAGTCATCGCCAGAATACAGGCAGATAACAACCAAACAGATAAGTGTCGCATCTTCATTTTAAGCTAGCCCCTTCCCCGGCAGGATCGATCTTGACGTCTGATCTTTAAGGCATGATGCTGATGGTGAATTCAACTCTTTTCGCGGAAAAAACATATGTCTGACCAATATACCCTTCAGGACCTGCTCTCGATAATGTCTCGCCTCAGAGACAAGGAAAGCGGCTGTCCGTGGGATGTTGAGCAGGATTTCAAAAGCATCGCTCCCTATACTATTGAAGAAGCTTATGAAGTGGATGAGGCCATCCGTGCGAACGACATGGCGTCGCTCAAGGACGAGCTCGGGGACCTGTTGTTTCAGGTGGTTTTTCATGCGCAGATGGCGAAAGAGATGGGCGAGTTCACCTTTGAAGACGTGGTTCAGAATGTGAGTGAAAAGATGGTGCGGCGCCATCCTCATGTTTTTGGTGACGCCTCGATTGAAGATGCCGATGCCCAGACAAGTGCGTGGGAGGCCCAAAAAGCTAAGGAGCGAGCCGAGAAAGCAGAGAGCGAAGGGCGCGTGCCTTCTGTGCTGGATGGCTTGACTGTCGGGCTCCCTGCCCTGTTGCGGGCCCTTAAGCTGCAGAACCGCGCAGCGCGTGTAGGGTTTGATTGGCCAGACACCATTCAGGTTCTGGATAAAATGCAGGAAGAGGCCACGGAGCTTGTTGAAGCGCATAAGAACGGTGAACCTCATGAGCGTATCAAAGAAGAATTTGGCGACCTTTTGTTTGTTATGGCCAACTTGGCGCGTCACATGAAAATCGAACCTGAGGAAGCTCTCAGAGGTGCAAACGCCAAATTTGTCAGGCGTTTTCAGCGCATCGAAGCCCTACTCGCAGAACAAGGCCGTGAACCCGCACAATCGAACCTCGAAGAGATGGACGCGCTTTGGGATCAAGCAAAATCTGAGGAAAAAGCGGCCGAATAAGCCTCCTTATCAACCGACCTAATGACGCCTGGAAAACTTGGCCCATGCAACAGGGTCAACATTCACTTCAAAGGTTACACCGCCTTCTCCGTGCTCCTCGCGAATAATACTGGAGTTTGCATGCAACCAGGCTTGAGTAGCCCCGTCGCTGTAGGGAACGGTCAGCTCCATATGGAGGTCGGTCGTGCCAAGCAGGTCGTCAATTGTGGCTATCAAGCGGTCACAGCCCTCGCCCGTCAGCCCCGATAGTGCCGCCATATATTTGACCCGGTCATCTTTGGTGGCGAGAGCCGCTTGTTCTTCGTCACTCATCAAATCTACTTTGTTAAGCGCTTCAATGGTTGGCGTGCCTTCACCTTCTTCGGTAATTTCAACACCGAGATCTGCGAGCACATCCTCGACATCCACTTTCTGGATTTCACTATCGGGGTGTGATGCGTCGCGGACATGCACAATGATATCCGCTTCACACACTTCCTCAAGAGTCGCACGAAAGGCTGCAACAAGCGTGGTTGGAAGCTCGGAGATAAAACCAACGGTATCGGAAAGGATGATGCGTTTCCCGCTAGGCATCTCAAGCGCGCGCATGGTGGGATCTAGGGTGGCAAAAAGCATGTCTTCCGCCAGCACTTCCGCTTTGGTCAGGCGGTTGAATAGCGTGGATTTCCCGGCGTTTGTATAACCCACAAGCGCAACAACCGGATACGGTGCTTTCTGGCGGCGTGCGCGGTGAAGCGTGCGCGTGCGCGTTACCTGCTCAAGCTGCCGTTTAATACGGGTGATGCGATCAGCAATGATGCGCCTATCAGCCTCAATCTGGGTTTCACCTGGCCCACCCATGAAACCTGAGCCGCCCCGCTGGCGTTCAAGGTGGGTCCATGACCGCACCAGCCTGCTTCGCTGGTACTCAAGGTGCGCGAGCTCTACTTGAAGCTCACCTTCCTTAGTACTGGCACGGGCGCCGAATATCTCGAGAATCAGGGCGGTTCTGTCAATCACCTTGCACTTGGTGCCGCGCTCCAAATTGCGCTGCTGACCTGGCGAAAGCTCACAGTCAAAAATGAGAAGATCAATCTCTTCCGCTTCAACCATTTCCTTGAGCTCATCAACCTTGCCTACACCAATCAGCGTTGCTGGCCGCCGTTCACGAAGTGCTGTAACTTCGCCCCCGATAAGCTCGACATCAATAGCCAGAGCAAGCCCCATGGCTTCATCAAGCCGGGCTTCCGGTGAACGTTTCAGATGAGTGATTTCGCGTCGGTCACGGATATAGGGGTGCACAACATACACCCTTTGCTTGGCGCCTTCATCTTGCAGGTAGCCAAGGCCCTCCGTCGACCAGCCGCCGCCCGGCTGTTTCGCCGAACGGTCATCAGTTTTATTTGCCAATTAACCCTCTAGGTCTTTTTCCGGCTCGAACAATTGTACGGGGCCAGACGGCATCACGGTAGAGATCGCATGCTTGTATACAAGCTGGGAGTGCCCATCACGGCGCAACAACACACAAAAGTTGTCGAACCAAGTTATAACTCCCTGCAGTTTAACACCATTGACTAAAAACACCGTCACCGGTGTTTTGGATTTGCGAACGGCATTGAGAAAGACGTCCTGGAGGTTCTGATTTTTTTCTGACATGGACTGTCCGTATGTTTATTTGTTTATGTTTGTATCAGCCTTAAGAGCGATAGCGCGCATCCCCTGTTATCGTGAGCTAGTAAGGCCATAGTAACTCCCCGTCACCGGAGATTGCGTGCGGGTACATATATGTCAGAGGTCTAGGCTTTCGGTCAACAGGGTTTAGGATAATTATCCACGCCATAAGGACTTTGCGAAAAGAGCAAGGAAGAGTGAGGCTTCAACGCGGCCTACGAGCATAAGGATGGAAAGCACAATATAGTCTTTGTCGTGCATGCCGCCATAGCCCGGAAAATAAGGGTCTATCGCGAATGCAATCGGACCTGAAAGCGCCAGTGATGACAGTGCCAAGGCGATTGCTTCCTGAAATTGTATTCCAAAAATGGCAAGTGTTAAAACTCCCACCACAAAGACGAAAACAAAGCCACCCAGAACCAGCCAAACCGCTTCAACATCCCTCGCCTGTACCGCTTGTCCCTCATAACGCAAGGCACGTACCCCGTGCGGCAGAGCAAGACGCTCGACCTCAGCCTTGCCAAGCATCGCCAGAATAACACCGCGCAGCATCTTAATGCCGCCTGATGTGCCTGCGACCGAGCCGCCCAAGCATACAAGCGCCATAAGGACCAAGGCGCTAGCCAGCGGCAACTCCGTTGAGAAATGACTATCGCCGGAGGCAAAGCCCGACGTTGTGATTGCCGAGGCTGCCGCAAAAATACTGCCCCACAGCGCATCAAGCCACCCTTCGTCCGATAGCAGGAATAAAACGAATGCTGCCGCGACCAGAGCAAGCACGAACGCACGAGTTTCAAGACCAAATTGAAAGTTGAAGCGCAACTGCTTGAGCCGGGCATAATGCATATCCCAACTGAGGGCCGCACATATGGTGAAAACCACCACAATGAGTTGGGGCCAAAACCCCACGACGACATGACCACCGTTCGGTGTTATTCCAGTGGTACTCACGCTCGCCATCGATAGCATGACTGCATCGTCAAATGGCATACCACCCAACATGAAAAGCAGACAGCAAATAGCTGTAAACAGGGTGTAGACCGGCCAAAGCGTAATCGCCGTTGCTCTCAGCCGTGGATATCCTTTTTCGCTATCACCAAAGGGCAAGGCCGATTTGTGGAGTTGAATACCGCCACTGTTCAGCGCCGTAAGCAGGGAAAGCGAGACACACACAGCCATAAAGCCACCAAACCATGCCGCAATCGAGCGCCATAGCTGAACGGACCGCATCTCGGACATCGTATCATCATAAGCGGTGGAACCCGTGGTCGTGATCAGCGACATGCCCTCGTAGAACGCTGTCACAAGCCCTGCGTCAGGCATCAGAAAGAAGAATGGCAACCCAGCCGCAAAGGCAAGCGCTGCCCCCCCAACCAACGGCAAAAGGATGGTAAGCTTGCGCACGCGAACCCGTTCTGACGAACGGAAGCCCATATAGAGTGAGCCACCCACAAGGAGCCCAACTGAGATGGACGCAAAGAAGCTACTGGCGGCAACGCCTTCCTCTAATGCAAGAGCTGTGAAAAACGGCACAAGCTGAAGCAAGGTCAGGATAACGATCCAACAACCAACGAGGAAAAAGAGGCGGCTCGTCCACATGATAAGCGATCAGAAGATATCCGCTCGCGCGGAGAATAGCTGTTCAATCTTTTTCACTGCTTCTGAGAGCGCAAGGATGACAACCCGGTCTCCGCCTTGCAGAACAGTATCTGCATGTGGCACCAGCGCCTCCTCATCGCGCACAATCATGCCGAACTTCACATCCCCATGAAGCCTGAGCGCGCCAATCGCCTTGCCCGCCACTAGCGAGCCCTCGATAACCTCTGCCTCGATAATCTCGGCCTTCCCCTCAAAGATGCTGTAGAGATCACGGATACGCCCACGCCTGATGTGCCGCACAATGCTTGAAACTGTGGTTTCCCGCGGATCGAGCGCAACATCGATACCAAGGGAGCCCACGAGGCTGCCATAAATCGGGTTGTTCATCAGCGTGATGGCCCTTGGACAACCTTGCTGTTTTGCGAGAAGCGATGACAAGATGTTGACCTCGTCATCGTTTGCGACCGACACAATGGTGTCAGCCTGCGAGATGTTCGCTTCCTGCAGAATTTCACGATCAAGCGCATCACCGTTGATAACCACAGTGTGCTTAAGTTTTTCAGCGATCAACGCAGCGCGCTCTTTATCAAATTCGATGATTTTGACATTGGTACGCGCGTTTTGCTCAAGAAGTGTTGCGAGGAACAACCCAATGTTCCCGCCACCAACAATCACGAGCCGCTGTGCTGCTTTTTCCTCATGGCCAAAAACAGCCATGGCGCGTTCTGTGGTGGTTGCATCAACTGCTATATAGATGGCGTCCCCGGCCTGAAGCTGATCGTCGCTACGCGGCACGAATATCTTGTTACTCCGCACTACCGACACCACAGTGGTCTGCAAATTCGGGAAGAGCTCGGTCAACTGCCTGAGCGGCGTATCAACTACCGGGCAGTTTTCATCAAGCACAAGCCCGATAAGCCGTACCTTGCCGTCTACAAATGGCACCATATTGAAGGCACCCGGCACCTGCAGGCGGCGGTGCAATGCCTGCGCAACCTCAAGCTCAGGAGAAATAATGACATCGATCGCCATATTTTCCCGCGAGAACAAATCCCCCCACATGGGTTTCAAGTAAGTCTGGTTTCTGATCCGCGCCACCTTTGTGGGTACGCTGAAAAGCGAATGGGCGACCTGACAGGCCACCATATTCACTTCATCAGACCATGTAACGGCGATCAAAAGTTCAGCGTCGGCAGCACCGGCTTTCTCAAGCATGGACGGGTCTGACGCGTGCCCAACCAGCGCCTGAATATCAAGCGATTCACTGATTTTCCGGATCAGTTCGGGTGACCGGTCAATAACCGTCACGTCATTATGCTGGTCTGCAAGGTGCTTCGCTATATTGAAGCCCACCTGCCCTGCACCACAAACAATAACCTTCATTGTATCAAATCGACTTTCCTGAAAATTCTATTGCTGCGGCCCTATTCGACCTCTTCGCTCCGCGAAACACCTGTCAGTCCGAGCGACTTTAACTTCCGGTGTAACGCAGACCGTTCCATACCAATAAATGCAGCGGTACGCGAGATGTTCCCGCTAAACCGGTTTATTTGCACCTTCAAATACTCGCGTTCAAAGGCTTCTCTCGCCTCGCGGAGGGGCGTGGTCATAATGGCGCTGTTGCCCCCTGAGTGCAACAGGTCGCTAGAGCCAGAGCGTATCTCTTGCGGCAGCTGGTCTGCGCCGATCTCGCTATCAAACTCGTCCGAGCCCATGATCACAAGGCGCTCCATTATGTTTTTCAACTGCCGAACGTTACCCGGCCAATCATAAGACTGCAGCGCCGCAATTGCATCATCCGCGAGTCTTGCCTTTGGCCGTCCAGTGGCCTCAGCCAACGCGTCGAGGAAATTTTGGGCCAGCATGGGGATATCCTCCCGCCGCTCAGACAAGGATGCCATCTTCAGCGGGACCACATTCAGGCGGTGATATAAATCCTCACGAAAACGACCTTCTCGTATCTCGTTCAGCAGATCCTTGCTGGTAGCGGAAATCACCCGCACATCAACTTTAACGCCGGTATTGCCGCCAACACGTTCAAATGCCTGATCGGTCAACACCCGCAAAATCTTTGCCTGCGTCGGTAGCGGCATGTCACCCACTTCATCGATAAAGAGCGTGCCGCCGTGTGCGCGTTCAAACAGGCCGGTTTTTACCACCCCACCGTTTTGCTCAACACCAAAGAGCTCCTGCTCCATGCGGTGTGGCTCCATTGACGCCGCACTGATCACAACAAATGAACTGCCGGAACGGTGTGAACGGCTATGTATCTGCCGTGCCGCCACTTCTTTGCCTGACCCTGAAGGGCCGTTGATCAATACCCGGCTGTTAGTTGCAGCAACTTTTTCGATATTCTGCCGCACGGTGTTAATTGCATGGCTTCGACCGGTAATATCGACAGAGAAAGCTGAACGTTTCTTCAACTCTTCATTCTCACGTTTCAGGCGATCAGCTTCCGTCGCGCGCTGAATGGTCAGCAGCAGATGATCAGCCTCAAACGGCTTCTCAATGAAGTCGTAGGCACCCTTTTTGATGGCTGCGACAGCCGTTTCAATGTTGCCATGCCCACTGATAACAACGATTGGCAGGTCCCGATGGCGCGACTTCACGAGCTCAAGTATCTCCAACCCGTCAAGTTTGCTGCCCTGCAGCCAGATATCCAGGACCATGAGGGACGGCAACCGCGCTTCAATCTCTGCTAGCCCGCTGTCGCTATCATGCGCGGTACGAGTGCTGTAGCCCTCATCTTCCAGAATACCCGATACAAGCTCACGGATATCTTCTTCGTCATCGATTATCAGTATATCAAGCGCCATAACTGGCTCACTCCCTAGTCGTTATTCGGCGGCTGCTGTGCCACTTTTCTCGGAATTACTATTTGAAATATCAGCCTCGGCATTCGCGACCTTCTTCTCAAGCGCGCGGTGTGAGAACACAAGCACCGCTCTCGCGCCCAGCGGCGTGCGGTCTGCGATACGCGCCGTTCCGCCGTGCTCCTCCATGATGCGCCGTACGATGGCAAGGCCCAACCCCGTTCCCTTCGCCCGTGTCGTAACATACGGCTCCATGAGGCGGTCTTTCTGTTCTTGCGGAAGCCCCAACCCGTTGTCATCCACCCGTATCTCGGTGCGGTCCTTGTCCTGCACCAGCTCTACTTTAATAAGGCCGGGTTCAATGGTGTCTGTTCCGTCCGCCATGTCACGCTCGGTCCGCGCAGTCACAGACTCGACGGCGTTTTTGAGGATATTGGTCAAGGCTTGCCCAACAAGACGGCCATCGCACTTGAGAGCGCGGGTTTCAACCGGATAACGGGTTGAAAACTGTATGCGGCTCGCCGCAACGTCCTGCAGGAAAACCGATTGTTTCACCACATCAGCGATATCTGTTTCCTTGAGGATAGGAGCTGGCATCCGCGCGAACGACGAGAACTCGTCCACCATGCGCCTGAGATCCCCCACCTGCCGAATAATGGTGTCAGTACATTGACTAAATACTTTAGTATCGCTGGCTATCTCTTTGAGGTATTTACGCTTAAGCCTCTCCGCTGATAGCTGAATTGGCGTGAGTGGGTTTTTGATCTCATGTGCAATACGGCGGGCAACATCCGCCCAGGCGGCAGTGCGTTGGTCAGCGAGCTGTTCGGTCAGATCATCAAACGTCACGACGTATCCGCCAATGGCGCCAGAAGCATCTTCGCCACGCTCAACAAAAACACGTACCAGAAGTGTTCTTGTTTCACCGTTCACCTCAATGACAACTTGGCTCTTCACCTCACCCGCAACCGACTGCTCACTCTGGCGCAACAGGCCTTCGAACTCGGGGATCACTTCGTGCAGGCGGTGACCAATCATGTCTTCATAGGCGATGCCAAGCTGGCTCGCCGCTGCGCGGTTTGGCAGAAAGATCGTACCGTCCTGCTGGAGCCCGATTACCCCTGCAGATACGCCCTCCAATACCTCCTCAAGGAAGCGCCTGCGCTCATCCAGCTCACGGTTGGCTTCAATCAAAGCATCCTGATGCCGCGCGATCTGGTCAGTCATCCGGTTAAATGCACGGCTGAGTGTGCCCACTTCATCGCTTGTAGGCGGGCTAGGTACACGAACGGCAAGATCACCCTGCCCCACACGCTCCGCCGCATCCACCAGATTGGACAGGGGCGTTACAAGGCGCGCGGAAAACCACAAACCGATCCAGATAGCGGCCAGCAGGATAAGCAGCGCTACGATAATGAAAACGACATTGAACTGAAGCTGGATATTGCTGCGTTGTCCTTCAAGGCTCTCATAATCTGCTACCGCGCTTCGGGTAGCTTGTAGATACCCAAGCACTTGCGGGTTAAGGTCCCGGGCAACATAGAGGTACGTCGGGCGCAAGAAGCCACTAAGGCGGATCATGCCAACAACGGTATTGTCTGCTGTGTTTGACGCCACAAAAGTACCGTCCTGCCGGACGCGGTCGAGCATGTTTTTCTGCAGGCGGGATGTTGTAAGCTCAAGCCCTTGGTTCGCGCGTGCAACTACTGCGCCTTCCGTGTCCAAGTCCTGCATCTCAATCAGCAAAACCTCAGACAGCAGACGCGTATTAAGCGCGCTGTAGGCTACTTGCTGGAGTGTCAGGCTATCTGTCTGCTGTAAGGGGCTTAGGCGGTTGAAGGCTAATGCAATCGCCTGCATGTCCTTCTCGATCGAGGCACGGTGCTCGATTATATAAGTCTCTGCAACCTCAAGTGAATTATTGAGGGCCGACCGTACTTTTTCGCTAAACCATGATTGGATACCAAACTCAAGAAAGAGAGCGGAGAATACTGTCATGATAATCGGTGGCACGATAGCAATCGCGATAAAGAAGCCGGTGACCTTGTTCTGAAGCCTCGAGCCCGCCGCCATGCCCTTACGCGATAGCCATATCCGCACAAACCAGCGACCAATGGCTACGCCGAGAGCGAGCAAAAGTGCGAGATTAATTGCAAGAAGCGCACGCATGGTGCGACCTGAAGCAAGCTCGAATGGCCCTGACTTGCGCGACATCACAATATAGGTAGCGATAGCCGAGATCACGGCGAGAACAGAGAGTACAATCTCTATTCGGCCTGCGAGCTTCAAGCGCCTTGACCAGAGCATAAAACGGGCCCAACGCCGATTTGGAAGCTTAGGTGGACCCGGGTTTAACTCAGGCTTTTGCAAAGGGTTAATCTTCGACATGCGGCCTATGATGCATATTTGTCACATTTGTTCCAGATATATCACACGCTGATGCAAGATTGTGGCAAAGTTTAGGTCGTGCGCGGGTTTACAGAGATATCCAGCTCGCGGATCTTCTTCCGCAGCGTGTTCCTGTTCAAACCCAGAAGTTCTGCGGCTTTTACCTGGTTTCCACCGGTAACATGGAGCACTTTCTGGATAAGTGGACGCTCTACCTCCCGCAAAATGCGCTGATAGAGCCCTGCAGGCGGCAAACCATCGTCGTGATAGTCAAAATACTGGTCGAGATGGAGTCTGAGGGTTTGCGCAAGGTTTCCGCCACTCACATCCGCCATAATGCTTACGGGACCACCAGCAAGTTCAGAGGTTGAGCGGTCAAACTCCGTCTTGATAACGGTTCCACTGATTTCCTTACCCGGGTACAACGCACATATACGCTGCAACAGGTTCTCAAGCTCACGAACATTGCCCGGCCAGTCAAACGACTGGAGCGCTTTTTTTGCCCCGTCTGTCAGCTTTTTCTGCGGCAGGCCTTTATCTACCGCCTTACGAAGGAAATGCTCAGCCAGGTCTGGCACGTCACCGGGGCGTTCCCTCAGCGCCGGCAGCGACAACGGCACCACATTCAGCCGGAAGAATAGATCTTCCCGAAAGTCTCCTGACCTGACCATTGCTTGAAGGCTGCGGTTGGTGGCTGCAATAATGCGAACGTCGGATTTGATGCTCTTCTGGCCGCCAACGGTACGATACTCGCCCTCCTGCAGCACACGCAACAGGCGCGTTTGCGCCTCCAATGGCATATCGCCGATCTCATCTAGGAATAGCGTGCCACCTTTTGCCTGGCCAAAACGGCCAAGCGTTCGGGTTTCCGCGCCTGTAAAGGCACCGCGTTCGTGGCCAAAAAGCTCGCTTTCGATGAGTTCGCGCGGTATTGCCGCCATATTCACCGGGACAAACGGGTTATTTACCCTTGGCCCGTGTGCATGAAGCGCGCGCGCCACTAGCTCTTTACCTGTGCCACTTTCGCCCGTCACCATGACGGTAAGGTCAGTTTTTACCACTCTGGCCATCGTGCGGTAAATTTCCTGCATCGCGGGTGAACGCCCAATAAGAAGGTTTTCATCGCGCTCCAGATCACCTGTGATTGTGGTTGCTTTTTCTTTAAGTGCCTTCTTAACAATTGATGTTAACTCATCAATATCAAAAGGCTTTGGAAGATAATCAAATGCACCATTATTGGTCGCCGCCATGGCAGTCGACAGCGTATTCTGCGCGCTCATAATGACAAAAGGCAGGTCTGGACGTTTCTCCAGAAGTGCAGGCAATGCGTCCAAGCCGCTACCGGAGGGCATCATAACATCAGAAATTACAACATCCCCCTGCCCGCGCTCAACGAGACGGCGCAACTCGGGCAGGTCCTCTGCCTCAATCACCATCCACCCTTCCTGACGCAGCGCTTCCCCAACAACAAGACGGATAGCCGTGTCATCGTCCGCTACAATGATGGTTGGTTTAGTTCGCGCCACGGTTCATGTCCTCTTCTAACGCCAATTGTACTTTAAAGTGCGCCCCACCCTTAGGGTTATTGTCACAAGTAACGGTGCCTTCCATATCGCTCACATAGCGCGCGACAAGCGCCAGCCCAAGCCCGGTGCCGCCCTCCTTGCCACTTACAAAGGGATCAAACAGGTGCCCTCGCAGATGACTTGGAATGCCAGGCCCGTTATCCAGTACGTTTACCTCAATAGGAAGCCTGATACGTTCACCGCCGCGCCCGGTTAGCCAGATACCATGCCGGTATGATGTTGTGATCGTAATGTCGGCCTCTGGCCCAGCCGCCTCAACGGCGTTTTTCACCAAATTGAGAAACACCTGAATTAGGCGGTCAAAATTCCCGTAAACAGGCGGCAAAGATGGGTCAAAGCGTGGCCTGAAACTACATTTGGCACCAAAGCCTGCCACAGCAACATCCAGCACATGGTCGAGCACCTCGTGGATGTTCACAGCCTCATTGGTATGCGCATGTGGGGCGCTGAAGGTTTCAAGCTCATCCACGAGCCCCTTTATGCGGTCAACTTCCTTGACGATAAGCTCTGTCAACCGCGCGTGTTTTCCGTCTTGCGCGCGACCCATCAGCTGTGCCGCACCGCGAATGCCCGAAAGCGGGTTTTTGATTTCATGGGCCAACATAGAGGCAAGACCACTCACAGAGCGGGCGGCCGCTTCCATCTCGGCGCGCTTTTCAAGGAACGCGGTAATGCGTCGCGGCTGCACTGACAAGAGGATGTCCTCGCCGTCCCCATAGGGGTGCGCATGCATATCCATCAGTTCAATATCACCAATCGGCGGAACCACAGAAACATCATAGCTATTCAAGGGGGTATTTTCGTCGCGCGCCCGTGTGACCAAGCCATCTGCGGCATAACCGACACCGCGGAGGTGTGCAATCGGGCTCGCGCAAAGGCTCTCCCGGCTTCGCTCAAAGATGGTTTCAGCCTGAGCATATACGTTAACGATTTTATTGGAGCTGTCGATCAGGAAGATAGCTTGAGAAAGACTATGCAGAATATCCTGCACCCTAACACTTTCCGACGCTCCCCCCTCGTTTTGCATCAAGCCGCCATTTGCTCGCAAAGCGGAAGGTAGAATTCTCGAAGCGCTTTCTTGACCTCCGCAGGATCATCCATGCGGTTGATCTCATTCCTGAAGTCAGCAGAGCTATGCAAACCCTTTGTATACCAGCCAAGGTGCTTTCGCGCGATCCGAACTCCACCTTCAACACCGTAGTGATGCAGCATGTCATCATAGTGCTCGAGCACAGTTTCCATTTGCTCGTCAAGGTCAGGAGCATCTATACGCTCACCGCTGCGCAGATATTCCATCACCTGTCCAATAAGCCAGGGTTTGCCGTAACAGCCGCGGCCGATCATCACACCGTCCGCCCCTGAATCCTCAAGCGCTTGTGTAACGTCATCAAATTCATTGATGTCACCGTTCACGATGACGGGGAGGTCAACTGCCTGTTTGACGATGCCAACCTTTTTCCAGTTCGCGTGGCCACGGTACATCTGGCATCGGGTACGGCCATGCACGGCAATCATTTTAATGCCAGCTTGCTCTGCGATTTTTGCAAGTTCAGGCGCATTGAAGCTGCTGTCGTCCCAACCTAGGCGCATCTTGAGTGTTACCGGCAATGAAACAGCGTTTACTGTGGCATGGATAAGCTCACCGGCATGATCAAGGTCTCGCATCAGCGCGGAGCCAGCGTGACCATTAACGACCTTCTTCACCGGGCAGCCCATGTTAATATCAATAATGGCGGCACCCCGATCTTCATTGAGCTTCGCTGCCTCTGCCATTTTGCTGGCCTCACAGCCTGCAAGCTGCACAGACATTGGAAATTCTTCTGCGCAATTGGTAGACATTTTCTGGCTACGCTCGGTTGCGCGGATCATCGCTTCAGATGCAATCATTTCAGACACGACAAGCCCTGCACCGTACCGTTTTACCAGGCGACGAAAGGGCATATCTGTCACGCCAGACATGGGCGCGAGAATAACTGGGTCTTTGATTTCAACCGGACCAATGCTAAGAGCCATCATTAACTACCTACAACACTTCACTGCCTAAATATTGGGCACTGCTTATGCCAGAAGTTATGACAAAAAGCCAGCCTCAGATTTCACAACCGAGCTACGCACCAATTGCAGTGCTCATTGTAGCTGCCGGACGCGGCAGCAGAGCCGGTGAAGGCGCACCCAAACAGTACCGGCGGGTGGCAGGGAAAACGATTCTGTCGCATACGCTTAACGCAATAAAAGATGCGCTGCCTGAAGCGGTGATACAGGTGGTGATCCACCCCGACGACACCGATTTATACAATGACGCTGTGCAAAATCACCCCATACAGCCAGCCGTTTTTGGTGGGTCCAGCCGGCAGGAGAGTGTATTTAACGGCATTTCGGCGCTCAAGCATCTTGAGCCTGAGTTCATACTGGTCCATGACGCGGCGCGGCCGTTTGTGGACACAGGCACCATCCATCGGCTTATTGGAGCGTTGAAGGCTGGTGCGCAGGCT
Organism: Kordiimonas sp.; assembly: GCF_965216265.1. GTDB lineage: Bacteria > Pseudomonadota > Alphaproteobacteria > Sphingomonadales > Kordiimonadaceae > Kordiimonas. The sequence goes on along the minus strand of NZ_OZ244153.1, from coordinate 4,096,536 downwards.
GTGCTTCCCGCAACCAAGGTCACGGACACCCTGAAATCCGTGACAGAAGGCACAATTACCCACACTGTGGACCGTGAAAGGCTTTATGCGGTGCAAACTCCGCAAGCCTTTTCGTTCGAGAATCTGCTTGAAGCCCACAGTGCTGCCATAGGCAAGGAGTTGACTGATGACGGGGCCGTTATGGAGGCATCTGGCTTTTCAGTACAGGTTGTTGAAGGAAATGCTGAAAACTTCAAAATCACCACAGCAGCGGATTTTGTCAAAGCGGAGCAAATTCTCATGATGCAACTGGCGGATGTCAGAGTTGGTTCCGGTTACGATGTTCACCGATTTGAAGATGGTGACCATGTCTGGCTTTGCGGAGTAAGAATTCCTTTCACTAAAAGCCTCAAGGGGCACTCCGACGCTGATGTTGGCCTTCATGCTCTTACTGATGCCTTACTCGCTTCCATTGCAGATGGTGACATCGGGCAACACTTCCCTCCGTCTGATGCTAAGTGGCGGGGTGCGCCCAGTGATCAGTTCCTGACATTCGCGCGCGATCGGGTCCGCGCAAAAGGCGGTGTTGTTGCGCATGTAAGTGTTTGTATCATCTGTGAGAAACCAAAAGTCGGACCACATAATCCGGCGATGCGAAGCCGCGTGGCTGAGCTTTTGCTGATAGATGTCGACCGAGTGAGTATCCAAGCCACAACGACAGAGAAACTTGGCTTTACCGGTCGCGAAGAAGGCATTGCCGCGCAAGCTACGGCGACCATACGCCTACCGCTGAAAGGTTAGACAAATGGCGAAGGTATCGCTACGAACCTGGGATGAGCGCACACAATCACCACTGTTCTGGCTCGTTACGGGCCTGGGTGTTGGCATGGCAAAGCCTGCGCCTGGCACCTGGGGCTCGCTACTGGGTTTGGCTCTTGGCTATGGGCTAATAATGCTTAATGTTGGTGTCATCGAGCTCATCCTCCTAACAGCGGTGCTCACCGTGATATCAAGCATAGCGATAGACAGGATCGAGAACACAATCGGCATTCATGATGCACCCGAAATTATCATTGATGAAATCGCGGGTCAGTGGCTCGCCCTCGTCCCTCTCTTGTGGCTTGAACCGTCTCTTGTTCTATACGGCTTGGCATTTGTCCTCTTTCGCTTCTTTGACATTATCAAGCCTTGGCCGATCGGCTGGCTCGATAAGGAGGTCGCCGGCGGCTTTGGTGTCATGGTCGACGACCTTGTTGCTGGCATTTTGTCTGCCATTAGTATAATTATGCTGACATATCTCGGATTGTTAGATGGTTTATATTAATGTTTTCCAGTATCAAAGAACGCGCTGCCGGTATATTCCCTGGTTTTATAATTTCACTTACAGTCGGATTGGCGGCCAGCTTTCTGGGTGAACACTACGGCGCCCCCGCCATGTTGTTTGCCCTTCTGTTGGGCATGGCCCTTCACTTTCTTCATGAAGATCCCAAATGTCAGCCCGGAATAGCTTTCACAGGCACAACCATTCTACGCATTGGGGTCGCACTTCTTGGCCTGCGCATTGCCCTCTCTGACGTCATGGCCCTTGGTTGGGAAACCTTCGCCCTTATGACTGCGGGTGTTGCCCTTACCATTCTATTTGGTTTGATCATTGCGCGGCTGTTTGGCTTAAAACATCGTTTTGGTGCGCTCACAGGTGGCGCCGTCGCAATTTGTGGGGCATCGGCCGCGCTGGCAATCTCTGCCATTATGCCCAAAAACGCCTCTCAGGAACGAGACACAGTCTTTGCCGTTGTGGGTGTAACTGCACTCTCAACCCTCGCGATGATTATCTATCCTATGATCGGTACAGTGTTAGGCCTGAGCGAAACGCAGGCCGGTGTCTTCATCGGCGCAACAATCCACGACGTCGCACAGGTAGTCGGTGCCGGGTATTCCATCTCTACCGAAGCCGGAGACCTCGCCACACTCACCAAACTCATGCGCGTCGCTCTCTTGCTACCTGTGGTGCTTATTTTTGTCATGGTTTTTCGTGCAACCTGTGGGGCCGAAATGGGAACGGGCAAAAAGCCACCTCTGTTGCCGGGTTTCCTGGTCGCTTTTGTTTTGTTAGTTGCCCTAAACAGCTTTGTCAGCATTCCGGTGGAACTTAAGGCGAGCTTGACCACTGTCTCAAGAACATGTCTCATTACCGCAATTGCAGCCATCGGCCTGAAAAGCAACCTCAAGAGCATTGCAACGCTGGGGTGGCGGCCGATACTGCTGATGGTAGCTGAAACAGTATGGCTCGCGGCACTAGTACTGCTATGCCTGCCTTACGTGGTGAACTGATGACCAACAACACCCTACTCTCCCTTGCCGATGCTGTCTTAGGCGAAGCGCGTGCTCAAGGCCTTATGGTCGTAACAGCAGAAAGCTGCACCGGTGGACTGGTTGCCGCAACCCTCACGGACATCGCAGGATCATCTGATGTGTTCGAGCGAGGGTTCATCACCTATTCCAATGAGGCCAAACATCAGATGCTTGATGTCAGCGCCGAAAGTTTAACCCGTTTTGGCGCTGTATCGGAGGCTGTCGCCAAGGAAATGGCCTATGGTGCGCTTGCGAACTCTCGCGGCGACATTGCCGTATCCATCACGGGGGTGGCTGGGCCCGGTGGCGGTAGTGCCGCCAAGCCCGTTGGTTTGGTCTGGATCGGCATTGCGATGCAGGGAGAAACACCAACAGCCACCGAGTGCCGTTTCGGTCCTTTGAGACGCGCCGAAATTCGGCGTCTCACCACTGAGACGGCTCTTAAACTCATTTTGGAGAAGCTGAGACCTTAGGCTCTGTTTGCTGGTGGTCCATATATATCATTGGCCCGTGTCTCAAAAGCATGGACCATTTTTTTACACGCCTCACCAAACAAACCTCCAATCATCTGGTTTAACATCCGGTTTGAGAATTCGAATTCTACCTCAAAATCTATGAGGCAGGCATTTGACCCCTCGGGCGTAAATCGCCAGTGATTATAGAGCCGTTTCATAGGCCCCCGAATATAATCGACATCTACCTGGCTATTAGGCTCCAGCCTCACCCTTGAAGTGAAGCGTTCACTGAACATCTTGAAGCCTATAATAACATCAGCATCAAACCGGTTTTCCTGACGATTGTAGACCCGGGCACCCGTACACCAAGGCAGGAATTCAGGGTAGCGCTTAACGTCAGAAACCAGCTTAAATAATTGTTCCTGAGTATAGGGTAGAACTTTTTTTTCGCTGAAATGCGGCACGGATGTTCCTTAGTTTTGCGATTTTATAGCTTCCGCGCCACCACGCTGCAAGACAATTACCTAGCCCAAAAATCCAAGCATAAACGCTGCAGACACTAGGCCAAAGATCAGCCCCACATAGCTAGTAAACGCGGCGCTAATAAGCAGCGACGACACCCAGATACCACGATCATAAAACCTCATGGCGCCGTATATATAGATAAAATTTGTAATAATCAGCGAGGGTACAAGGCCAAGAAAATAGATGTAGCTGTTAAATAGAGTGCCTAGCACTCCCAAAAGGGCGCCATGGCCTAAGACAAAACATACAAAGCTGAAGTGTGACGCATAACTATAACCGGAACGTCTGGTCAGCAACTTAAGCACCAATGCATATATCGGCACCGCAAGAAGAGACATAAGATTCAGGTATTTGAGTATGAAACTATTGAGATCCCGGACGAAAGGGTCCTCAGCTGCTTCAATAGCTGTCTCGAAAACCACACGCTCGCTGATGGCGTCAAACTCGCCGGTGTAGATGGTTGCGGCAATCGATATTGCCACGGTCGCAAAGCAGTAACGCAGCGGATTAACATACCGCGCGCGCATACCATTCGCGTAGTTTTTTGCAACCGCTCCCGGGTTCTTCGTAAGCTCGACAAGCGTGCGCCACAGTTTGCTATCAATTCTGACTATAGAATCGACCGCTTCTGATGCAAGCTCGCTCGCATCGAGGTCACCACCACGATCCCGTTGACCACAATTGCTGCAGAATTTCCCCGTAAGAGCAGCATCGCAGTTCCGGCAGTTAGCCCTCTCATTGGTAACTTCAACCGCTTGCTGCATATGCTTTCCTGAGGGGATAATTTTACCCGTTATTCAGCGGCCTTGAGGCGCACTTCTCTCGCCGCGCGCAAGCGGGCAAAGTCGTCACCCGCATGATAGCTTGAGCGGGTAAGTGGTGTCGCTGATATGAGAAGGAACCCCTTCCCTTTAGCCATACGTTCATAGGACTTAAATTCGTCCGGCGTTACATAGCGCTCTAACTTCGCGTGCCTGGGCGTCGGCTGGAGGTACTGGCCAATCGTCATGAAATCAATGTCAGCCATGCGCATGTCATCCATTACCTGGCTAACTTCCATGCGTTCTTCGCCAAGGCCCACCATGATGCCAGACTTGGTGAAGATTGAAGGATCGACCTTTTTCACGGTCTCGAGCAGCCTCAAGCTATGATAATAGCGCGCGCCTGGACGAATTTTGGGATAGTTCCGCGGTACGGTCTCAAGATTGTGGTTGAACACGTCCGGGCGTGCTTCAGCCACCATCTCTATGGCGCCCGGCTTGTTGCGGAAATCCGGTGTCAGAATCTCAATTGTCGTTTTTGGACTGCGCTTCCGAAGTTCTTCAATCACCTTAACAAACTGGCGCGCACCACCATCATCAAGGTCATCCCGGTCAACAGACGTAATTACGATGTGGTTGAGCCCCATCTCGGCACAAGCAATGGCCGTGTTCATAGGCTCGAGCGGATCAACCGTCATCGGCCGTCCGGTTTTGACGTTACAAAAAGCACATGCTCGGGTACAGGTATCGCCAAGTATCATGATCGTGGCGTGCTTCTGTTTCCAACATTCCCCAATGTTGGGACAAGCCGCTTCCTCACAAACCGTATGGAGCTTCAGGTCGCGCATCATCTTGCGCGTCTCCGCATACTCTTTACTGACGGGTGCCTTGACCCTGATCCAGCTAGGTTTGCGCTGATACTCTTGTGGTTTGTCTTCAGTGCTCATGACTTTTTATCCAACTCATAGGCGGCGCGAAGCCACCTTCTTACTTGGTCAACAATGCCAGCCGAAGCTGATACTGCAATTACTTGGATGCCTCAGTTACCACTTGGGGCATTGCCCGTGTGTCTCTACCTCAGTCGTTGACAGAGGTAGGTCCATCTCAAACCTCACCACCCGTTTTCTGCAGCTTTTACCTGAGCATATGCAAGATGTCCACAAATCGACATCAAGGAAATTACCTTCGTAGCTTCGCCCTGAAATAGCTCCTAGAAGTGAATAGCCCTACCATAAGCATCAAGAACGCTTTCGTGCATCATTTCCGACAGGGTTGGATGGGGGAAGACAGTATGCATCAGCTCAGCTTCAGTGGTCTCGAGCATGCGTGCCACAACGTAACCCTGGATCATCTCAGTAACCTCAGCGCCAACCATATGTGCGCCAAGAAGTTCACCCGTTTTTTTGTCAAACACCGTTTTTACCAGCCCCTCAGGCTCGCCAAGAGCGACGGCCTTGCCGTTCCCGATAAACGGGAAGCTGCCGACACGGACGTCATAGCCCTCTTCTTTCGCTTTGGCTTCCGTGAAGCCGACTGAGGCCACCTGTGGCCGGCAGTATGTGCAGCCCGGGATGTTTCCCTTATCCATTGGATGAAGGCCTTTAACACCTGCAATCTTCTCAACAGCAATAACACCCTCATGGCTTGCCTTGTGCGCTAGCCAAGGCGCCCCAGCCACATCACCAATAGCCCAAAAACCTTCAACGCCGGTGTGGCCCCATTTGTCGGTGACTATGTGCCCCCGGTCGGTTTTTATGCCTACATCCTCAAGACCCAGGTTCTCAACGTTCCCGGTGATACCAATGGCTACAATCACGCGGTCAACGGTGATTTCCTCTTTCTTGCCTTTGGCTTCAACAACACAAGTGACGTTATTTTTGCCCTTTTTGAGCTCAGTCACCGATGCGCCCGTTTTGATCGTCATGCCCTGCTTTTTGAACGATTTTTCTGCGAATTTGGAGATGTCTGCATCTTCCACGGGAAGAACACGGTCCATCATCTCAACAACGGTCACATCTGAGCCTAATTCGTTAAAAAAGCTCGCAAATTCAATTCCAATAGCGCCGGAACCGATAACAAGCAGCTTTTTCGGCATAACGTTGGGGGTCAGAGCATGTTTGTAGGTCCAAACCAGCTCGCCGTCTGCCTTGAGATGCGGCAGTTCCCGCGCACGAGCCCCCGTCGCCAGAATGATTTCTTTGGCTGAAAGATCGCTGGTCTTTCCGTTCTTGTCAGTGACCGTCAGCTTGCCTTTCCCAGAAACCTTGGCTTCACCATCAATGTGCCTAACCTTGTTTTTCTTCAGAAGCGACTTGATCCCGCCGTTCATTTGCGACGCCACGCCGCGGCTACGTTTAACAATGGCTTCAAGGTCAAACTCGACCTGACCGATTTTGAGGCCAAAATCCGCCCCATGTTTAGCCAGATGAAGCACCTCAGCGGAGCGCAAGAGCGCCTTGGTCGGAATACAGCCCCAGTTCAGACAGATACCGCCAAGATGTTCACGCTCAACACACGCCACATTCATACCGAGTTGCGCACCACGAATTGCCGCCACGTAACCGCCAGGGCCGCCACCAACAACAACCAAATCAAAACTAGTCGACATTCCTAAATCCTTTCGGGACTTTCAACGCGCCTTGGATCAGCGACACCGCCCGTATGGTCGGTCGTCGCTTTCTCTATCAACATGACGCTGCATTCTTCTGGCGCGAACGGCTTATGCTCAACACCTTTGGGCACGATGATCAAATCACCCTCTTCCGCCCATACCTGACGGTCACGGTAATCCATCCGAAAACGACCATTGATCACGAGGAAAAGTTCATCCTCTTCCGCATGAGCATGCCACACAAAGTCACCCTGAATTTTGGCGAGCTTAACGTGATAACCATCAAGGTTTCCAACCAGCTTCGGCGACCAATGATCGCTAAAGCTGGCAAGCTTGTCTTTGAGGTGAACCGCATCCATCATCACTTAATCCTTAAAGGAGCATTGTGATCGGGTCTTCGATGTAGCCTTTAAAGGCAGCAAGGAACTCAGCGCCCACGGCACCATCTACTGCGCGGTGATCACATGACATGGTACAACTCATCACGGTCGCAACTGCTACAGCACCATCCTTGATAACCGCGCGCTGTTCGCCGGCACCAATCGCAAGGATCGCGCCCTGCGGCGGGTTGATCACAGCGCTGAATTCACGAATGCCGAACATTCCAAGATTGGATATGGAGAAAGTACCCCCAGCATAGTCTTCCGGCATTAGCTTACCATCCCGGGCACGGGTCGCGAGATCTTTGACAGTATTCGAAATTTCAGACAGGCCCATGTTGTCGGCACCGCGCACAACTGGTGTAACAAGGCCGCCTTCAATCGCAACCGCGACAGAGATATCCGCCCGTTCATACCAGTACATCTTATCGCCCGCGAACTGCACGTTCGCAGCAGGCACTTTCTTGAGAGCGAGTGCTGTCGCTCGAATAATGAAATCATTCACCGACAGCTTAACGCCGCTATCGGCAAGCTTGGTATTCAGGTCTTTGCGCTGAGCCAGCAGCTTGTCGAGTTCACAGTCAATTGTGAGGTAGAAATGCGGGACCGTTGTTTTCGATTCTGTCAGGCGGCGCGCAATTGTTTTGCGCATGTTCGACAAGCGCTCTTCCCGATACGGAATATCATCATGCGGGCCATACTCTGGCGCAGGAATGGCTTTCGACACCACTCCTTTTTCTGCGGCGGGAGAAGCGGCCTTAGCTTTAGCGTCACCTGCCTCCATCGCGGCTTCAATGTCGCGCTTTACAATGCGCCCACTTGGGCCGGTACCTTCAACAGCCTTAAGGTCAAGCCCTTCCTGGTCTGCAATTCGCTTCGCTAACGGCGACGCCTTGATACGGTCCCCATCAGGTTTCTCAGACTTACGTTCTGTTCTTGCGGGCTTGTCTTCAGACTCACTGGAAGATTTATCCTCTTCCTTCTTGCCCTCTGGCTCTTTTTCAGGCGCAGCAGTTTGCTTGCTTTCAGGTGGCGCCTCTATGTCAGAAACATCTTCGCCCTCTTCTGCAAGCATGGCGATGATCTTGCCCACAGGCACATCATCTGTGCCTTCAGCAACGAGAATTTTGGCTACTGTGCCGTCATCGATGCTTTCAACTTCCATCGTCGCCTTATCGGTTTCGATCTCAGCAATGACATCACCGGATTCAACCGAATCGCCTTCTTTCACTAGCCATTTAGCGAGCGTGCCCTTTTCCATCGTGGGCGACAGTGCGGGCATAAAAATTTCAATAGCCATGAGAGTAGCCTTATGTCTGATACTGTTCTCAGTTTGAAAGAAATGAACCGATAAGAAGAACTGTGCCTATTGCTATCAGAAGAACTAGGATTTTTTCTTCCGCTTTATCGCCAGCTTTTCCACCGAGGCTAAAAGAACGGTAATCAGTCTTAATTTTAGCACTCTGTAAGGCACCCCTCAGAGCGTTCCGATTAAGCAACCGACGCCATTTTCTTCGCCTCATTCCTTTTCCAATTTAATCAGCGTAGCAAACGGCTTTCGCCGCCTTAACGATGTCTTTCGCGCTTACAACTGCCGCTTTTTCAAGATTGTTAGCATACGGCAATGGTACATCGGCGCTGTTTACGCGCGTAACTGGCGCATCGAGCCAATCGAAAGCTTTCTCCATCAGTTGAGCGGAGACCTCTGACGCCACAGAGCATTGCGGCCAGCCTTCTTCCGCTATCACGATACGGTTGGTTTTCTTTACGCTTTCAATCACGGTTTCAATGTCCAGAGGACGTATGGTACGCAGGTCGATCACCTCGGCACTGATGCCCTCTTCCGCCAACTTGTCTGCGGCTTTCAAGGCCTCACCGACAGTAATGGAATAAGATACGATTGTTACGTCGGCGCCTTCACGGAACATACGCGCTTTACCGATTGGGAGCACGTAATCATCAAGTTCCGGCACTTCAAAACTTTCGCCGTACATCAGCTCGTTCTCGAGGAACACAACCGGGTTCGGGTCACGAATTGCAGCTTTGAGAAGCCCTTTGCAGTCAGCCGCATCATAGGGTGCAATAACCTTAAGGCCCGGCACGTTCGCATACCACGATGCGTAGTTCTGGCTGTGCTGTGCGCCAACGCGGCTCGCAGCGCCGTTTGGCCCCCGGAACACGATCGGACACTTCACCAAACCACCAGACATATAGCGGGTTTTGGCCGCAGAGTTGATGATGTGGTCAATCGCCTGCATGGCGAAGTTAAACGTCATGAACTCGATTACAGGCTTAAGGCCAGCAAACGCTGCGCCAGCACCAAGGCCGGCAAAACCATGCTCAGTGATTGGCGTGTCGATAACGCGCTCTGAGCCAAATTCGTCAAGCAGGCCCTGAGTTACCTTATAGGCGCCCTGATATTCTGCCACCTCTTCGCCCATCACAAAAACGTCGCCGTCTTTGCGCATTTCCTCAGCCATGGCATCGCGCAGCGCTTCACGCACGGTCAGCTTCACCATGTTCGTGCCTGATGGTATTTCAGGGTCTTTGAGATTTTCCGCGCTGGCAACAGCGCCCGCAAAAACGGTTTCCTGCTCGTCAGGGTCCTCTTTCGGTGCTTTAGGTGCTTCTTTGGATTTTTCTTCAGGCTTTTTGGACACGCTAATATCGTCCGCGTCCTCGCCTTCCTCAGCAACAACCGCGATGAGTTCGCCAACAGGCACATCATCCGTGCCCTCAGCGATCACAAGTTTCGCGATAACGCCGTCATCAACGGCTTCTACTTCCATTGTCGCCTTGTCTGTCTCGATTTCCGCGATTACGTCGCCGGATTCGATGCTATCGCCCTCTTTGACGAGCCATTTTGCGAGTGTGCCCTTTTCCATAGTGGGAGACAGGGCCGGCATGGTGATTTCAATTGCCATGGTTGGATGCTCCCTTACGCCAGCACATCAGTATAAAGTTCAGAAAGCTCAGGTTCAGGCGAATCTGTTGCAAATGTTGCAGCGTCAGCCACAATTGCCTTGAGTTCTTTATCAAGGTCCTTGAGCGCCGCTTCATCCATGAGACCAGCATCAAGAATGCGCTGTTTTACCTGATCGATAGCGTCATGCTCAGCCCGCATTTTCTGAACTTCTTCTTTGGAGCGATATTTTGCCGGGTCCGACATGGAGTGGCCACGGTAACGGTATGTTTTCATTTCAAGAATGAATGGACCTTTACCTTCGCGGCAATGCGCCACGGCTTCATCCATCGCTGCCCGCACTTCCAGCACATTCATGCCGTCAACTTGTTTGCCAGGAATTTTAAAGCTTTCACCGCGACGATGCAGCTCAATCTGTGAAGAAGACCTGCTAACGCTGGTTCCCATGGCGTACTGGTTGTTCTCAATGATATAGATCACTGGCAAATCCCAGATACGGGCCATGTTAAAGCTCTCGTACACTTGGCCCTGATTTGCTGCGCCGTCGCCAAAATAGGCAACCGATACGTTGTCTGTCTTGCGGTATTTGGCTGCGAACCCGAGGCCTGTGCCCAGTGAGACTTGCGCGCCAACAATGCCATGACCACCGTAGAACCCACGATCCGGGTCAAACATATGCATTGAACCGCCTTTACCGCGTGAGCAACCCCCAGAACGTCCGGTCAGTTCCGCCATCACTGCTTTCGGGTCAGCCCCTGCCGCAATCATATGGCCGTGCTCCCGGTAGCCCGTAATAACGGAGTCGCCGTCTTTCAATGCAGTCTGAATACCCACCACAACGGCTTCTTGACCAATGTACAGGTGGCAAAAACCACCAATCAAGCCCATGCCATACATCTGGCCAGCTTTTTCTTCAAACCGGCGGATCAACAGCATTTGGCGGTATAGTTCAATGAGTTCGTCGTTCGACGCATCATAGAGCGCCGGACCAGTATTGCGGCGACGACTTGCTGCCGTCGACTTCTTGGTAGTCTTTTTTGTAGTCATATCGGCCTTCCAGAAAAGGTCGTGGGCGGGGTGCCCATCGCGCTAGCGTGTATGGGTAATGGATAACGCCGTTTCATGGAATTTGCAATAGTATATAACTTATTGATATTTAAGGATAAATATTAATTAACTTAATATATGTTAATTATCAATCAACTGAAATGAAAACCACTACTTCGTCGGGATGAGTAAAGCCAAGACGTAACCTTACCTGCTCTTCCAGCATGTCCGGATCAATTGTACTTCCTGAAAGCTTATGTGTGCGAGCCTCAAGTGCTTCGCGCACCTCCGCAACTTTACGGGCTTGCGTCGCAAGTTCTTGTTCCTGCACCTCAAGGCGCTTCAAAGCAGCGATGCTGCTATCACCCTGAAAGGCATGAAAGGCAAAGTAGCCGAACAAAAACAGCCACACACCAGCAAGCCACGCCTGCCCCAGATACCTTGATATTCTTCCGAATCGCTTCATGATTCGAATCATCTCACAGCCGAATCGCACAGGCAAGCAAAAACGCACCGAAAATTAAAGTTTTTGGCGCGCTTAAAATGCCGAACGTAGCCCCCGCTTTGCGGGCGCCACGTTGCTATAATTACCTATGCCTTCAGAATAGACCGCCCAGCATACACCGCACTCGCACCAAGCTCTTCCTCGATACGGATAAGCTGGTTATATTTTGCAAGCCGGTCTGAGCGCGCTAACGACCCTGTTTTGATCTGGCCACAGTTCATGGCGACCGCAAGGTCAGCGATGGTGGCGTCTTCTGTCTCGCCGGAGCGGTGTGACATCACGGACGTGTATGATGCCCGGTGCGCCATATCCACCGCCTTCATGGTTTCAGACAGCGTACCAATTTGATTAACCTTCACGAGGATCGAGTTTGCAACGCCTTTGGCGATACCCTCAGCGAGCCGCACAGGGTTAGTAACAAAAAGGTCGTCACCAACAAGCTGTACTTTATCGCCGATCCGGTCGGTCAGCATCTTCCAGCCGTCCCAGTCATCCTCCGCCATGCCGTCTTCAATTGAAATGATTGGGTACTTGGAAACCAAGTCAGCGTAATACTCGACAAGGCCTGCGCTATCTAGCTCTTTGCCCTCACCTTTCAGGATATATTTCCCGTCGTGGAAAAATTCTGTCGAGGCAGAATCAAGCGCCAGATACACATCCTCACCCGGCGCATAACCTGCGCTTTTGATAGCATCCATGATGAAATCAAGCGCATCAACCGTACCATTGAGGTTCGGCGCAAAACCACCCTCATCACCCACTGCCGTGTTATGGCCAGCCGCATGGAGCCTTGCCTTGAGCTCATGGAAAATTTCAGCACCGATACGGATGGCATCTCGCACACTTTCGGCATTTACCGGCATGATCATGAATTCTTGAACATCGATCGGATTATCAGCGTGCTCACCACCGTTGATGATATTCATCATAGGAACCGGCAGTACATGCGCATTTGGACCGCCGACGTAGCGATATAGAGGCACAGCCAAGCTGCTTGCGCTTGCTTTCGCGATGGCAAGGGAAACCCCAAGGATCGCGTTTGCACCAAGGCGGCTCTTGTTTTCTGTACCGTCTAGCTCACGCATTATCTGATCAATCGCCAACTGGTCCTCGCTATCGAGCCCCACGAGCGCATCAAACAGCTCACCATTCACAGCCTCAACAGCGTTCAAGACACCTTTGCCACGATAGCGACCACCACCATCACGCAGTTCAACGGCTTCATGTGCGCCGGTTGAGGCTCCTGATGGTACTGCAGCACGGCCAACACCACCGTCTTCTAGGATTACATCAACTTCTACTGTGGGATTACCGCGGCTATCGAGGATTTCGCGGCCGATGATATCGATGATCGCGCTCATTGGCTTGTCCTTAAATGCTCAAATGGAGAAACAAGAAATTTAGGGCGGATTGTTACCCTTTCCAAACGCAACGCGCAAGGTTTCGACGCAGTAAAGCTGGAAAAACGTAAACCTGCTGATAAAGTCCCCCTGAGGGGGAGAAACATTATGAATGTATTGTCGAGATATGGGCTTGCCGGTGTGCTGGCACTCACTGCCACAGTCAATGTTGCGGCGGCTTCAGATAAGCTGAAAGCCTACATCAACGACAACGCTCATAGGATCGTCAATGACTTTCGGGAGTTCCTGTCCCTGCCCAATGTCTCTGACAACGTGGATGACATGCATGAAAATGCGCGTTGGATAACGGAGTATATCAAGGCCCGCGGCTTTACATCAGAGACAGTTAGCGCTGGCGGAGCCCCCTACATTATCGCTGAAAAGAAAACGCCAGGTGCTTCGAAAACAATTCTCATCTACGCCCACTTTGACGGGCAACCCGTAGCACCTCAGAATTGGGCAAGCCCACCGTTTGAAGCAACACTTCGGGATGGATTGGTTGAAACAGGCGGAAACATTGTTGATTGGCCAGATAGTGCGCAGGCATTTGATCCTGAATGGCGTATTTTTGCCCGCTCTGCCGGTGACGACAAAGCTCCCGTTATTGCCCTCATGGCGGCGATTGATGCACTTGACGAAGCGGGCCTTGCCCCAGGCGTCAACATCAAGCTGATATTGGATGGCGAGGAAGAGGCAGGCTCCCCTACCCTTCGGCAAATACTCGACACACACGCTGACAAACTGTCATCAGACCTCCTGTTGTTCTGTGACGGGCCAATGCATCAAAGCAGACAGCGCCAACTCGTTTTTGGTGTCCGCGGTGCCATGACCGTTCACCTAACCGCCTTTGGGCCGAAACGACCACTCCATAGCGGCCACTATGGCAACTGGGCGCCCAACCCAAATGACCGCCTTGTTCATCTGTTAGCCAAGATGAAAGATGAAGAAGCTCGTATTCTGGTTCCCGGTTACCTGGATAATGTGCGGCCGATCTCTGCTGTAGAGCAAGCAGCTATCGACGCCCTTCCCCAAATGGATGAAGCTTTACGCAATGAGCTCGCCTTAGGGGACACAGACGGGGACGGAAAGAGGCTTGAAGAGCTGATCATGTCACCCGCCATCGTTGTGAAGGGCTTTGATGGCGGCGGTACAGGAAGCAAATCCAGAAACATTATAATGCCGCAGGCGACAGCGTCGCTGAACCTCCGCTTGGTACCGGATCAGACGCCGGAGAGTGTGAAAAAGGCTCTGAACACTTTTTTTGAATCTGAAGGTTACTGGCTAACAAATAGAGAGCCGAGCGATGAAGAACTCAGGCAACATGAGAAGGTTCTGAAGGTTGATTGGGTGGATGGTGGTTATGGCGCGTTTCGCAGTGACCTTAACAGCCCGATAGCGCGTAAGCTCATCTCAATCCTGAATGATATTGACCAGAAACCGACCCTGTTGACACCGACCATGGGCGGTAGCCTACCCATCTACCTGTTTGAGGAAGCGCTTGAGGCCCCTATCATTCTGCTGCCCATCGCTAACCATGATAATAATCAACATGGACGGAATGAGAACCTGAGGCTCCAAAACCTTTGGGATGCTATTGAGATATATGCCACAATTCTGACCAACTTCGGGCGAGATGATTAGAGATCGTAGTTGTCTTCGAGCGCATAAAAGAGCGCCCTTATTCTCGACGTAAAACTGGCGGGCAGATTGAGGTTCATCCCCTTTTGCATGAGCAATATTTCGGCTTTAAGGCTCGATAACGCACCGCGCTTTTCTTTGCCTTCAGGCTGGTTCACTAACCGGATCTCGCCTTCGCTGAGAAGAGATTCAAGTCTCGGCAAGGTCCACATAGGGAAGGTTTCGGAAAAATCACGCAGGTCCGTTAACGCATCATTGAGATCCCGCCAAGGCATGGTTCCACCAAGAACCCGCAGCTCTGTCACTCTCATCTGCAGCCGTGCGCTTTCGCTTTGGTCGCCACGCACAAATGCATATGCTCTTGCTGCGGCAAAGAACCTGCTGGATTCTTCATACTCGCCTACCATGGCAGCCGCGTGTGCCGCCTCAATGTTAAGGCCAAGCACAAATGCCGGGGAAACACTCGAATTCGCCTGGATCGCTTGTTGCCATGCTGGAACGGCACGGCGCTTATCCCTCTCCGCGCTGGCGCTGCGGGCGCGCAGGAGAGCGAGCTGCGGCACAAGCTGGTTGCCAATACCGTGATACTCGAGAAGCTGCAACCAAACTCGCTCAACGCTCTTATCGATACGCTCAAGGGTCGCCTCATCCCGCTCATTAGCAAATTCAGCAACCATGGCCTGCGCATTCTGAAGAGCCTCAGCGGCTCGCTCTTCATCAGTCGCTCCATAGCTTGGCCCTACCAAAAGCAACACTGCTGATAGAGTGAGCAAAATTTGACGAATCATAACAAGCGTTCCCTTGTCAATTTGGGCCATATAGGCACATTTTACCGTTTTTAAGTCTCTGGGCACACTGAAATGCAAAAAGGAGGCCGAAAGCCTCCTTTTCAATAAAATCAGATATTTAGTTAGTCTAGACCAACCGGCTTTGTTGAAGCGCCGCTTCAACAAAGCTCGCAAACAATGGATGCGGGTCAAATGGTTTTGACTTGAGTTCAGGATGATACTGAACACCGATAAACCAAGGGTGACCTGGGATTTCCATGATTTCAGGTAAGTCGCCATCGGGTGACATACCCGAGAAGAGTACACCAGCGTCTTCGAGTTGTTTTACATAACCGATATTGACCTCGTAGCGGTGCCGGTGACGCTCAGATATCTCGGTCTTCCCATAAATATCCGCAACACGGGAGCCTTCCTTAAGGCAGGCATCATATGCGCCAAGGCGCATTGTACCGCCAAGGTCTGTATCTTCCGTACGGGTTTCAACACTGCCATCCTCGCGCACCCATTCGGTGATCAAGCCAACAACCGGGTTCTTCTGTTCTTCGAACTCAGTCGAACCTGCATCTGTAATGCCAGCAAGATTCCTTGCAGCTTCAATCGTCGCCATCTGCATACCAAGACAGATGCCAAAGTATGGAATATTGCGCTCCCGTGCAAAACGCGCCGCTGCGATCTTGCCTTCCGTACCGCGCTTGCCAAACCCGCCAGGAACAAGGATCGCATGAACGTTCTCAAGTCGGGACATTGCATCGTCACGCTCAAACACCTCCGATTCAAACCACTCAATATTCACTTTCACTCTGTTGGCAATGCCACCATGGATGATAGCTTCGTTGAGTGACTTGTAAGCATCCTTCAGGCCTGTGTATTTGCCCACAACAGCAATAGTCACCTCGCCTTCAGGGTTCTTGATACGATCGACAATATCTTCCCACGGCCCAAGATCAGGCTTTTGAGAGTGCGCGAGCCCAAAGGCCTTCAACACTTCAATATCCAGACCTTCTTTGTGGTAGGAAATCGGAACTTCGTAAATTGTGCCTACGTCAAGCGCTGGGATCACAGCCGTTTCAGAAACATTGCAATAAAGCGACATCTTGCGGCGCTCACCATCCGGGATCGGGTGCTCAGACCGGCAAACAAGAATGTCTGGCTGAATACCTATAGAGCGTAAATCCCGCACGCTGTGCTGGGTTGGTTTCGTTTTCAACTCACCCGCCGCCGCAAGATAAGGCACAAGAGTAAGGTGAACGAAGATTGACCGGCCCTTACCCAACTCAATGGACAGTTGGCGAATCGCCTCCATAAAAGGCGCCGCTTCGATATCACCAGCGGTTCCGCCAATTTCGCACAGCATAAAGTCAATACCGTCCTGCTCGGCCAACGCAAATTCTTTGATCGCATCTGTCACATGCGGAATTACCTGAACCGTACCACCCAGATAATCGCCACGACGTTCCCGCTGAATGATCTGCTGATAAATACGACCTGAAGTAATATTGTCGCTTTGACGTGAAGCTACACCGGTAAACCGTTCGTAGTGACCAAGATCCAGATCTGTCTCCGCACCGTCGTCTGTCACATAGACTTCACCGTGTTGGTAAGGGCTCATGGTGCCCGGATCGACGTTCAGGTAGGGGTCCAGTTTTCGCAACCGAACAGAATATCCCCTCGCCTGCAGCAACGCGCCAAGCGACGCGGACAACAAACCCTTGCCCAAAGAACTAACCACACCACCGGTGATAAAAATATAACGCGTCATGAAGCCTCTCTAATATTCAAAAAGCACACAGCGATCCATCGGCCAGGGCCGGGATAAATCAATTTGATACTTGCTTACACAAAGAGAAGCGGGGGCTCTTGGCCCCCGCTTTGAAGTCTCTTAACCCTCGCCGTCCTCTGGAACGGCTGGTAATTCAGGCAGTTGGCTATCCTCTTGCTGGGTCTGTTCGACGGCTGCGTCAAGCACCGCATCATCACCGCGTTTGTTTGCTGCGAACCACCCCAGAAGAAGCGAATTTGCCAGAAACACAATGGCGAGCCACTTCGTGGTCTTTGTCAGCAGGTTACCAGCACCGCGTGCCGTCATCATGCCGCCTTGTCCACCACCAATACCAAGAGCCCCACCCTCAGAGCGCTGCAATAGAATGACAGCGACCAAAGCGATGGCGACAATCAGGTGAATGCTCAGTAATACGGTTTCCATTTAACCTGTCCTACAAACTCGTTTGCCTAAGCTAACTGATAAAACAATTATCGTCAGCTATTCAAAGCGCGGTTTCTATCTCATGACGATAGCCTTTGCCAAGCCCAAATTACAGCGCAAGGCGATAATACTCTAACGGTACGCGTCGATAATGCCGTTGAAGTCAGTGGCCTTTAGGCTTGCGCCCCCAACAAGAGCACCATTCACATTAGGTGCCGACATCAGCTCTTTTGCGTTCGAAGGTTTCACTGACCCCCCGTATAAGAGCGAGAACCTCCTCCCATTTTCGCCAAACCGCTCAACGAGCGCATTTCTCAAGGCTGTATGAACTTCTGCAACATCGTCGGTCGTCGGGGTGCGGCCTGTCCCGATAGCCCATACCGGTTCATAGGCAACAATCATATTATCAGGTGTGGCGCTTTCAGGGATAGATTCTGCAAGTTGGCCAAGAACAACAGTCAGTGTGCTCCCTGCATCTCGCTCTGCTTCAGTTTCTCCAACACAAACAATGGCTCGCAATCCTTCAGATAGCACAGCGTTCGCTTTGGCGCATACAAGCGCGCTGCTCTCCCCATGATCAGCCCGCCGCTCGCTATGGCCCACAATAACATATTCTGCACCGGCATCACGCAGCATCTGTGCTGAAATGTCCCCTGTGTGAGCGCCGCTCGCCTTCGCGTGGCAATCCTGTGCACCGATCGCAATGCTCTCAGCGTTCATTGCCGCGAACGAGGAAATCAGGGTGTACGGTGGGCATATCAAAACATTACAGCCTGCTTCTGTACCCTCTTTCAGGAGCTTGGATAGTGTTTCAAGCTCGCTACGGCTTTCCGCCAAGCCATTCATTTTCCAGTTGCCAGCAACAAGCGCTGTAGGTTTCATATTGGGCCTCTTTATTTTTTTGATGGTTTATGAGGCGTTGCTTAGCAAATTAGGGCGCGAATAACCAGACTTTCACAACACCAAACACCAATGCGTTCCCAAACAAACAGCTCGCAGTCTTACAATCCGCGATTTCCCTTGTTGCGGCGGCGAAAAAGCATGCTTATGATGCGCGCCCTAATGCGGGGAGTCATTCTCAGGCTATCCGATAAAAATTGTAGCGTAATACCGACGGGAGCACGGGTGCATGCTTTTCAATCTTCGTGGGGCTTTGGACTCCATTTTTGTTAAAGCCCTTTTAGGCGTTTTGATTGCCGCATTTGCGATCTGGGGTATAGGCCCCGGCATGCTTGCGGGAAGTACTCGGATCGTCGCCAAAGTCGGAGAAACCGACGTACCGACCCAACAGTTCGCAAACGCGGTACAACGCCGTGCGACCCAACTGCAAACGCAATTCGGTGGGCAAATGAATACGCAAGAGATCATCCGATTGATGAACCTCGACTATCAAGTGCTCAACCAGATGGTCACTGACGCTGCGATTGAGGAGAACCTACGTGAAATGGGCTTCCGGGCAACAGAAGCGCAATTGGCGGACGACCTGCGCTCCTTTGAAGCTTTTCAGGCTCCTGACGGTAGCTTCAGTGTGGATATGATGGAACGTGCACTGCAAAGTGCAGGTTTCTCGAAAGCTGAGCTTTATGCCGACTTGCGCCGGAACATTTCACGTGAACAGCTTCTCAACAGCATGGCGAGCACGGACCTTCTGCCGCGCGCCATGGCGGAGCAACTGTTTGTTTGGCAGGCTGAGCGTCGCCGTGCGTCCATGATCAACATCTCCGCGAGTGACATTACGGATATTGCAGAAGCGAGCGAGGAAGAGCTACTGGCAAACTATGAAGCTAATAAAGCGTCATATATGACGCCTGAGCGCCGCAGCTATCGCTACGTAATGTTAACGCCTGCTCAGTTCACTGACAAAGTAGACATTACTGAGGAAGATATTGCCGCCGCTTTTGAGACCCGCCGCGACGAGTATGAACAGCCTGAACTGCGCGCACTTCAGCAAGTAAGCTTCCCAACTGAAGAGGAAGCGCAAGCATTTCTGCAACAAATCGCCGCCGGGGCAGATTTTGTTGAGGCTGGTGCAACTGCAACTACCTTTACAGCTGAGGAAATCGACCTTGGGCAAACAAGCAGGAGTGACCTCGCTATCAGCCTGGATCAGACCACAGCCGAGGCAGTTTTCGCGCTTGAAGAAGGCGCGACATCGCAGCCACTAGAGGGCATTGCCGGTTGGAATATCTTTAAAGTCACAGGCATTACACCGGGCGTTTCCACCACGCTTGCGGACGTACGAGGCGAACTTGAGGCTGCGCTTCGCGAGGAACTGGCGGTAGACCTGATGTTTGACTTCTTACCTGACCTTGAAGATGCTATCGCGGAAGATGGCGCCTTGTCTCCTGTCGCCAACAAACTGGACCTCACATTGGCTACGGTGACATCGGTCGATGCTCAAGGCAAAGGGCCTTCTGGCACCCAACTCGTTACCCAACAAAACGAGTACATCGTGATGCAAGACGCATTCCGTCGTGACCTCGGTGTTGAAGCACAAGTCACAGACCTGGACCCGCAGGATAACACTAAAGGTGTCTATCTTGTTGAGTTAACCGAAGTTCAAGAGCCTGCTGAACGGGCCTACGAGGAAGTAGCCTCACAGGTACGTTCAGCATGGGAAACTGAAGAACGCCAGCGCCGTGCTGGTGAAATTGCCGAGCTTGCCAAGACCCGCCTGCAAGCTGGTGAAGACCCTGAGGTTGTTGCTCAAGAGCTCGGCGGCACCTCATTTGACGCTAAAAACGTTAGCCGTACGGCTGAGGGCAGTTCTGGTCTTTCCCAAAATATTCGCCGTTTGATTTTCGAACTTGGTGTTGGAACAGTGGATGCAGAGCGCGCAGCCGATGGTAACGGGTACGTGGTTGTACGTGTAAACGGTGTAATGCCGGGTGAACCAACCGCCAACCCTGAGGCTGTTGATACCTTATACGCACAGTTGGTTGAGCAAACTCAGTCCGAGGTTTTCGAGCAGTATCAGAGCTACCTTCTCGATAAATACGAGCCAGAGATCAAAACCAACATTGTCCAACAACTTTTCCGTAGCGACGTAGATCAGTGAGTCCAAGCCTTGACGCAAATTCCCTCTCCTTCGAGGCACAAATAAACAAGTATCAGGTCGGCGAAGGCCAAGTTGCCTCAACTACCATTGTGGCAGACCTTGATACACCGGTTTCCGCCTACCTGAAGTTAAGCGTTGGCGAAGAATATTCCTGCCTGTTGGAATCTGTAGAAGGTGGAGAAAACCGTGGGCGTTACTCAATCATTGGGCTCCGCCCTGACATCGTATGGCGCGCTGAGGGCGATAAGGTAAGCATTCGCAGAAACGCTCTTACAAACCAGACCTATGAGCAGCTTTCACAAAAGCCGCTGGAAAGCCTCAGGGCTTTACAACAGGAAAGCCTGATCGACCTGCCACACCCGTTGCCGCCGATGGCCGCCGGCATTGTCGGCTATATGGGCTATGACATGGTTCGCCAGATGGAAGACATCGGCGATGGGAAGCCAGACCCTTTAGGCATGTCCACTTCTATATTCATTCGCCCAACTGTGATGGCAATTTTTGATAGCGTCACCAATCTGATTACGTTGGTCACGCCTGTACGCCCTGACGCGGATGTCGATGCACACCAAGCCCTGCAGAACGCAGACAGGCGCCTTGAAGAGATGCTAGAGCGACTAGACAGCCCCCTGCCCCTGAACGCTTCTATTGCAGCGCCATCAATCGAAGACGCAAGCTCAAACACTTCTCGAGAGCGCTTTTTTGATATGGTTGCCAAAGCACAGGAATATATTCTCTCTGGCGACATTTTTCAGGTTGTGCTTAGTCAGCGATTTTCGATGCCGTTTGAATTGCCGCCATTTTCACTCTATCGGGCCTTACGGCGCACCAACCCTTCTCCGTTCATGTATCATCTTGCGTTCGAGGATTTTGCTATTGTGGGCTCCAGTCCAGAGATACTCGTACGGCTCAGAGACCACGAGGTAACGATCCGCCCAATCGCTGGGACCCGGAAGCGCGGTAGCAACCCAGTTGAAGACGCTGCACTTGCAGACGACCTTTTAGCCGACCAGAAGGAACGTGCGGAACACTTGATGCTCCTTGACTTGGGGCGCAATGACGTTGGACGTGTGGCAAAGCCAGGCTCAGTACGTGTTACAGCGCGCGACACGATCGAATATTATTCTCATGTCATGCATATCGTCTCCAACGTCGTCGGAACCATAGATGGAAGATATGACGCCATAGATGCCTTATCCGCGGGCTTCCCAGCTGGCACTGTTTCAGGCGCCCCCAAAGTCCGGGCTATGGAGATCATTGATGAGCTGGAAGTTGACGCACGTGGCCCTTACGCTGGCAGTGTAGGCTATTTTAGCGCCAACGGCGCGATGGACACTTGTATCGTACTCAGAACCGCTATCGTGAAGGATAATGTTATGCACGTACAAGCAGGTGCCGGCATCGTTGCAGATAGCACGCCCGAATCTGAGTATCAGGAATGTGAAAACAAGGCACGCGCACTGGTTGCTGCGGCCAAAGAGGCCCTACGTTTCGCTAAATCTAACCGCGGCTAATGCTTTCACCAGTACTTTCATCAAGCTATCGTGCCGTTTCAGCGCCATGACGTCCTGCCTCCTGCGCGGCCACGACCTGGCTTAGCGGTACCAGTGATATCTTCTTTTCTTTCAGCGTTTTCTGCCACTTAGTTAGCGTCTCTAACGTAATGTCATATGGGTGACCTATCGCTACAGCGTAGCCCCGTATCCGCGCAATACGCTCAAGTTTCTCGAGTTGCTCTTCGATCGCGCCTTCTTCACGCACGTTGTCCAAAAAGATGTCACGTGAAATATAAGGCACGCCGGTTGCCTTGGCGGCTCGAACACCAACACTTTTAGGAGAGGTCAGGCTATCAAGGAAAAGATGGCCGTTTTGGCGCAGTTTCATCATGACACGCACCATAGCACCCGCATCTTCTGTTAACTCACTACCCATGTGATTGTTTACACCAACATAGCCATCAAACTGGCTCAGGTTCCAGTTTACACGCCGTTCAAACTCTTCCTGACTAAGCGAAGAAAGCAGCGCGTTTGAGCCCGGATCCGTTTCTCTGTTTTTCGGCTGCATCGGCAAATGTACCATAAGCTCGTGTCCGGCAGCCTTCACATACCCCGTTTGCTCAGGCAGGTTGTCTGCATACGGGAGGTAAGCCAGCGTGTACGGACCCGGCATGGCCGTCAAGATAAGGGTCGCATTTTCAGACAGCCCAAGATCGTCAATCACCACAGCAACCACAGGGTTTTTACCTGCCTTATTCCATACAGCTGCATTGAGCCGCCATGCAGGTACGGCCTGAATTGGAACAATATTATCGAGGTCTTCGATGGGAACCTGAGCTTGCTCTTCACCGTTCATCGACTGAAGTACCGCAACAACATTGTCTGATGGCTCACCTTCAATTGAGGCGGCCGGCGGCAAAGTATCGCTCTGCAAAACTGAATACAGACCATATGAAGTAACACCGACAACTGCTATATAGACATATATGGCGGCTCTCTTAAAGTTCGCCCACGTAAGCTTGCTGAAAATGTTACGGCGATCATTTTTTGAACCCGTATTTAGTTTTTTTTGCCTGGTCACTCTACGCTTCATCACTTCTACAAATTCGAGGCTTTCACAGGCTTAAAACACCCAGTCCGCCATTGACATTCCTCTCGAAAGCCGCATTGTCCAATTGTTTCAAGAATCACGGGCGACCACAATGTATATTCTGATCGATAATTACGACAGCTTTACCTATAATTTGTACCATTATCTGGTTGAATTAGGGGCAAAAGTTGACGTTATCCGCAACGATCAGATTACTGCTGATGAAGTTATTCAAAGGGCACCAGATGGTATCATCATCAGCCCTGGCCCCTGCACCCCAAATGAAGCCGGAATCTGCCTTGAGCTAATAGAAAAAGCCAAAACCAGCATCCCGATCTTGGGCGTCTGCCTTGGGTTTCAGAGCATTGGGCAGGCGTTTGGCGGCACCGTATGCCGCGCACCCTACGTTATGCATGGTAAAACCAGCCATATTATCCATAATGAAAAAGGTATATTTACCGGGTTGCCATCACCCTTCGACGCTACACGATACCATTCGCTCATTGTCGAGCGCTCCACCTTACCAAGTTGTCTTGAGATCACAGCCGAGACGGAAGATGGTCTCATCATGGGCCTGCAACATAGAGAATATCCGCTCTTTGGGGTGCAGTTCCATCCCGAAAGCATCGCATCCGAACACGGACATGCCGTGCTGAAGAACTTTATAAACTATTGCGAACAGGCTTAGAGAAATGTCAGACTTACGCCCTACACTCGCCCTGCTTGCTGAGGGCCACCACCTGAGCGCTGAGCAGTCTCAGGAAGCTTTTGAAACAATCATGTCTGGCGCCGCTGACCTTGCGCAAATGGCTGCCTTTATCATGGCGCTCAGGGTACGTGGCGAACAGGTAGATGAAATTGTCGGTGGGGCCCGTGTATTGCGCGCAAAAGCTGATAAAATTGAAGCTCCATCTGGGCATATCGACACCTGTGGTACAGGTGGCGACGGAATAGGCACCTATAACATATCCACAGCTGCCGCCCTGGTTGCCGCCGCAGCGGGAGCACCGGTTGCAAAACACGGTAATCGCTCGGTATCGTCAAAATCGGGATCCGCCGATGTTCTGATGTCACTGGGTGCAAACCTTGAAATGAGCAAAGAAGCCAACGAAGAAAGTCTTCGCAAGTTTGGCTTCGCATTCATGTTTGCACCAGCTCACCACAAGGCCATGCGCCACGTTGCTCCGGCCCGCGCATCACTTCAGTTGCGTACGATCTTTAATCTCTTGGGCCCGCTTGCCAATCCAGCGCAAGCTCGACGGCAAGTGCTTGGTGTGTTTGACAGAAAGTGGTTGCGCCCCATGGCTGAGGTGCTCAAAAAGCTTGGTAGCGAGCATGTATGGGTCGTCCACGGGAGTGATGGTTTGGATGAAGTCACCACGACAGGTGCGACCCATGTCGCAGAACTTAAAGGCGGTACCATCAACGAGTTTGATATCGAACCGGGCGATGTCGGCCTAACCATCGCCAACCTTGACGACCTTAAAGGCGGTGACGCAACTGTCAACGCTCAAGCAATACGAGATTTGCTGGCTGGCAAGCCATCCGCCTATCGTGATATTGTTCTCATGAACACCGGAGCTGCATTAGTTGTCGCAGGCAAAGCTGATAGCCTTAATGCTGGCGTCACTATGGGTGCTGACGTGATCGACAATGGTGCTGCGGCGCACCGGCTGGACGAATGGGTGACTTTTACGCAGCGTCATAAGCCGGAGCCCTTAGATGCCTGACATTCTTGCCGAAATTTGCGACCGCAAGCGTGATCACATTGTGGAGGCTAAACTTTCCGTTCCACTTGGCGAGCTTGAAGTCATAGCAAAGAATGCTGAAAAACCCAGAGGCTTTATACAGTCGCTAAAAAACGCCCGCACTGCAGGACGTTACGGCTTTATATGCGAAATTAAAAAAGCAAGCCCGTCCAAAGGCCTCATTCGCCCAAATGACTTCGATCCTGCCACACTCGCCGCTTCATATGAGAGAGGCGGTGCAAGCTGCTTATCCGTATTGACCGACATTCCCTATTTCCAGGGACATGATAGCTATCTCGTTGCTGCCAAGGCCGCCTGCAAGATCCCTGTACTCAGGAAAGACTTTATGGTCGACCCATATCAGGTCGTCGAAGCTCGAGCGCTGGATGCTGACTGCATATTGCTGATCATGGCCGCCCTTGATGATACGCTGGCTCTCGAGCTTGAGAGCCTGGCACATCAACTAGGCATGGACGTACTTATCGAAGTTCATAACCAGCAAGAGCTTGACCGTGCTCTAAAGCTTCAAAGCCCGCTTGTAGGGGTAAACAATCGAAACCTGAAGACCATGGAGGTCTCATTAAATACGACACTTGAACTTGTACCAACCTTCCCTAAAGATCGTATAGCTGTTGCAGAATCTGGTCTAAAAACGACGGATGATCTAGCCTCGTGTGAAAAGGTCGGCGCAGGCTGCTTTTTGATAGGCGAAACATTTATGCGCGAGCCTGACGTCGAAATAGCGGTCAGAAAACTCCAGAAAGCGAGCTAAAAGGATGAGAAAACTCAGCCATGTTGACGAAAAAGGAGCGGTTCAGATGGTGGATGTCGGCTCCAAAGATGTCACAAAACGAACGGCTATTGCTCAGGCGATTGTCCAAGCAAAAAGCGAGACTCTTGACCTTATTTTCAGCGACAAACTCCCTAAAGGCGACGTCGTTGCAACCGCCAAACTAGCCGGTATCATGGCCGCTAAAAAGACCAGCGATCTCATTCCACTGTGCCACCCATTACCAATCTCTAGCGCCAATATAGATATTAAGCGCGAGGGTGCAGAACATATCGCCCTCTCGGCGACCGTACAGGTTACTGGAAAAACAGGTGTAGAAATGGAAGCCTTAACCGCAGTAACTGTGGCAGCGCTTACGCTATATGATATGGCTAAAGCCGTCGATAAAGGCATCTGCATTCAGGAAGTGAAGCTACTTATGAAAGAAGGTGGAAAATCCGGGCGTTATGAAGTGGCTGCGACATGTTAAGCGTCGAAAAAGCCTTCGATAATATTATCGGCTCCGCCAAACCGCTTACAACTGAAAGGCTTGGCGTTGAAAAGACCTCAGGTAGGATTCTAGCCGCGCCCATAGCAGCGCGCCGGTCACAACCGGGATGCGCGATTTCTGCGATGGACGGATATGCCGTAAGAAGTGTCGATCTAGATGGGAAAATGCAGTGCTTCGAGGTCATTGGTGAAAGTGCGGCTGGAAAGCCATTTCAGGGTGTAGTGGTCGCCGGGCAAACTGTTCGCATCTTCACTGGCGCCGCTGTTCCTGAGGGGGCAGATCAGGTCATTATTCAGGAAAATACCGACCTTCGTGAAGGAAACATGTATTCCCGAGAAACGCCGACGTCGCAGAAAAACATTCGGGCAGCGGGCATCGATTTTGCTGATAAACAATGTGTTTTGGACGCTGGCACCTTCCTAACTCCAAAAGCTATTGGCCTCGCGGCATCAGCGGGACATAGCCATCTCATGGTTCATCGCGCACCTAAGGTCGCTATCCTCTCCACCGGAGATGAGCTTGTTGCCCCGGACCAAAAACACTTCCAACCCTTTGAAACGGTTAACAGTACCGCACCTCAGATCATGGCTCTGCTTTCCAGTGCTGGAGCGGAATGCTCGTTTTTAGGGCAGGCTAAGGACGATTTGCCTTCTTTGCGCAAATATATCAAAGCAGCCGCAAACGCAGACATATTGATCACAATCGGTGGCGCATCCGTCGGGGATAAAGATTTAATACAAAAAGCTTTATCAGATGAAAACATGGAGCTCGGCTTCTGGAAAGTGGCAATGCGCCCGGGTAAACCGTTAATAAGCGGCCAGATCGGAAAAACCAAGGTTCTGGGGCTTCCCGGCAACCCGGTGTCCGCCTTTGTATGCGCCCTGCTCTTCGCTCGCCCACTTGTTGATAAGCTCATGGGGCGCCCGGCACCGCTGCCCACCGGTGTACCTTTGCCGCTAGCTGCATCCATGCCGCAAAACGGCTCACGTCAACACTATGTGCGAGCTCGGCTCATCGGTCATCCCGGTGAACGTAGAGTTGACCCCGCTGTTGACCAGGACAGTAGCCTATTGAGTGTGCTGGCGCAGTCAGACGGGCTTATTATTCGCGCGCCCGACTGCCCCGCCTCATCTGCCGGTGATCTAGTCCCGTTCTTGCCATTCTAGATAGAATTGGCACCAATATCATTTCCAAACGCCGTTTTGTTCTCCTTGACAAGCATCCAAAAGGTGAACTAAAAGAGAACATACCGAAAACAAAACGGTGGAGGCACTCGATGCTCACAGCTAAACAGCAGCAACTTCTTTTGTTCATTCAGAAACGCCTTTCTGATAATGGTGTTTCTCCATCTTTTGACGAAATGAAGGATGCATTGGGCCTTAAATCCAAGTCAGGTGTTCATCGATTGATCAACGCTCTCGAAGAACGTGGTTTCATCCGCCGCATGGCTAACCGTGCGCGAGCGCTTGAAATACTAAAAATGCCGGACAACCAGACCGTTGAAAAGGCGAAAGAAAGCAACGTTATCGCTCCAACATTTGGCCAGCAGCACAAAAAACCCTCAAAACCTCAGCAAGACTATGGAGTTGAAATTCCACTGCATGGACGCATAGCAGCAGGCACACCCATCGAAGCCTTGGAAAATCGCGATAGTTTTGTCTCCATCCCACCCCATATGCTGGGGCGTGGAAACTGTTACGCCCTTGAAGTATCAGGAGATTCCATGATCGAACTCGGCATATTAGATGGCGATACTGTTGTTATCGAGAGCGCCGATACTGCCCACGATGGTGAGGTTGTTGTCGCGCTAGTCGACCGCGAAGAAGCAACCCTCAAAACCCTGCGCCGCAATGGACAGTTTATAGAGCTCGTTCCTGCAAACCGTGAATATTCAACCCAAGTGTTGGAAGCTGGGCGAGTGCAAGTTCAAGGTCGGCTTGTTGGCCTTCTACGTCAATATCACTAGCTGAAGTGACGTTACCTTCTAGGGGTGAAGTGCCATGGGCGTGTACCGTCCGGTGTGCTAAATTCGGCACGTATGTCCCCATTCTTAATGTTAAATAATGCGAGGGGCGATGACGCCTCCATTTCCTCGAAGGTTATATAGAGTACACTTCCTCGGCAATATCGGCGCCAACGCCAGGAGCCGATAACCACATCACCTTGATCACATGCCTTCCTTAGGCCGCTCATTGACTTCAGCACAGTGACATATCGTTCCTGCCCCAATGCTGTTCTACACGCGTCTGGGTCACAGTGCCGATGCAAGACCCCAACATCCCTATCCGGATCAAGTCCCCAGTATCGCCGCCAACTTTCGTCCCTAAAGCCGTCCCGACGCCCCCCAACAATTAAAAGTCTCCCTGAAGACTGATCCTGCCTGGCAACAACACGTCCGCCATTGTCAATCAAAACATCAGCGACCTCACCATATGGTGCGGCGATCGATACTAGAAAGAATATGCTGACGATCCCAACAATGCGGGCATTCCTGATGATCAGCAGGCTCACAAATAGAACGCTAGTTACGAGAAGAAACCCGTCCGAAGGTGCTCCAGACCGGAAGACCGCATAGGGCATGGACGCGAAATAATGGGAGAGATCAATGACAAACTCTATTCCCCAACCAAGCACCACGAGCGGCCAGTGATGCAGTCCGAAGGCCATCAGAACAACACTCAGCAATGCAATTGGCATCACAATCAAGCTCATGATGGGCACAACGATCACGTTCGCGAGGATACCGATGATTGAAAGT
The DNA here is from genome assembly GCF_965216265.1 of Kordiimonas sp. Lineage (GTDB taxonomy): Bacteria > Pseudomonadota > Alphaproteobacteria > Sphingomonadales > Kordiimonadaceae > Kordiimonas. The sequence continues at coordinate 4,067,539 of NZ_OZ244153.1, read as the reverse complement.
GTCTGAAAATGATAGAGAGCAAACGGGGCTATCGCTACCTGTGATATTAGGCTCGTGAATGCCATGAACCCCACGTAACGAATAACCCTCCCCGTAAATCCTACCTCACGTCGGGGTCGAATCCAATCATAGCGGGATATCCACTCGTAGACCGCCACGAGTGCCGCAGTTGCTGCAAAAGACATCTGGAAGCTCACACTCAAGATAGTTTCCGGCCAGATAAAAAGTATTATAAGTGCTGCAAGAGCTATGCTTCTCAGTGAAAGAACGCGTCGATCAACCAGCACAGCCAATAGCGCCACACTAATCATGATAAACGCACGCACAGTGGCCACTCCCATACCTGACAACATCAGGTATGAAAGGGCAATGCACCAAGCTAGAACCGCCGCAATCTTTTTTGGACGCACCCTCAACGCTATTGCTGGCACCGCAGCAAACATATACTCAAAGACGAAAAATGCCGCAGCTGTAATCAAACCCATGTGTAAGCCTGAGATGGCTAATAAGTGCGCCAGCCCTGCATCCCTGATCGCCGTTGCCGTTTGTTTATCAATCAGATGGCGGTATCCTACAATCAGGGCAACAGCGACGCCTCCTGCCTGCTCTGGTAGTACCTCCACAATTTCGTTCATTACCCTTCTTCGGGTCTCACCTATGTGGCCTAAGGGTACGAGGTCCCCTTCTGGGCGATCATGCACTGTTATCGTTGACGCAGCGAACCCCTCGGCACCAATGCTGCCAAAGAAAGCACGTCGCGCGAAGTCAAATCCGCCGGGAACTACAGGACCTGAAGGTGGTGTCAGAATGGCCTTCAGTGAGACAAAGTCGCCCGCAGCAATAGGTTTCGTTGCCTTTGTTCTCACAATCAGTCGAACATAGACGGGTAGTCCTTCCTTCTTGTCATTAATTGTCGACGGTGCAAGTATCATTCTAGGGGCTTTGTCCGGCCTTACGTCATAGCTCTCTACAGTGCCCTCTAAAGACACGAAACGCTCGACGGTGAACCTCGGCGCGGCGACAGTAGCCACTCGAATGCTTGCCATCAAAAGGCCAAGCAAGACCATCATCAAACAAAGCACAGCGCTGTTCCGCCATGCGCGGCGCATGGTACAAACGATACCGACCACTATGGTCAGCGGTAGAAAGAAAGTTACGCCAGGAATCTCGTAGGGCAACCAGATATAGACACCGCAGGCCAAACCAAAACAGATTGTCAGACCAATCAATCGCCACTCGCTATGGAGCTGAGATTTGCCCGCAAGAATGCCATGACCTTTCAAGACATTTGTCAGCCGCCCTAGCACCTGTGCCAAATCCCTACCCCTCATACGAATACTGCACTACCCACACCTTCTGCATAGTAGAAAGTGTGGATAAGAACAGAATATATTTTTTGTTCTGCAGCAATTTGTGTTGTTTGAAAACTTGTGCTAAAAGCCATTCAAGACTTCTCGACCGCTGCTATTATACATTTCCAGCATCGGTATTTTGTTAGAAACAACAAAGGTTTAGATCCTGAGCATGCAAAGTGACATGCCCAAAGTGGTAACGCGGTTTGCGCCGTCTCCAACAGGCTTCCTCCACATCGGCGGGGCCCGGACAGCTCTCTATAATTGGCTCTTTGCGCGCCATCATGGCGGCAATTTCCTGCTTCGTATAGAAGATACAGACAAAAAACGCTCAACAGATGAAGCTATCGAAGCCATTTTGCGTGGTATGTCATGGCTTGGTCTCGATTGGGACGGCGATGCCGTTAGCCAGGCGGAAAGAGCGGATAGGCATAAAGAGGTGGCGCTTGCAATGCTGGCCGCAGGCAATGCCTATCGCTGCTATGCAACGACAGAGGAACTGACAGAGGCCCGCGAAAAAGCTCGCGCTGAAGGCCGCAATTTCCGCGGTGACTTGTGGCGTGGACGCGAGGTCGACGGTTCGCTCGCAGACGCACCCTATTCTATTCGCGTCAAAATGCCGCGCGAGGGTGAAGTAACGATCCGCGATGCAGTACAAGGTGACGTATCTGTCAAGAACGCCGAGCTTGATGATATGATCATCCTCCGCTCAGATGGCACACCAACCTATATGTTAGCAGTGGTTGTTGACGACCATGATATGGGGGTGACCCATGTCATTCGCGGCGACGACCATCTGAACAATGCGTTTCGGCAGTATCAGATATATAGAGCCATGAATTGGTCTGTACCGGTGTTTGCTCATATTCCCCTGATCCACGGGCCGGACGGTAAAAAGCTGTCAAAACGGCATGGTGCTCTGGGTGTTGAAGGGTATGAAGAAATGGGCTTCCTGCCGGAAGCCATGCGCAACTATTTGCTTCGCCTAGGCTGGAGCCACGGGGACGATGAAATTATCAGCACCGAGCAGGCAACTGAATGGTTTACGTTAGATAACGTAGGCCGTAGCCCTGCCCGCTTTGATTTTGACAAGCTGGATAATCTCAATAATCACTATATTCGTGACAGTGACCCAGAACGGCTCTTGTCAAATGTACAAAGCGAACTAGAAAATAGGGTGGGTCACTCACTAACAGAGATAGAGGCGTCCCGGATTATCCGCGCGATGCCCGCGCTCACGGAACGGGCAAAAAGATTGCCTGAACTTGTTGAAAGCGCGTCTCTTTTTTGTAACACACGACCGTTAGACCTAACGGAAAATGCCGCTAGGCAATTAACCGAAGAAACTCTTCCGGTAATTGCTCAAGTGGCTAACGAATTGGAAGCCCTCACCGACTGGAATGGCTCGGTGATTAAAGCTGCCATTATGGCTTTTGCTGAAGCAGAAGCCCTTAAACTAGGCAAAGTGATGCAGCCGATAAGGGCCGCCGTGACGGGAGGGAAACAGTCCGGCGACCTCGTAGAGACTTTGGAGATATTAGGCCAGAGCGAGACGATCGGCCGCTTGAGGGACCGCGTTGCCGCGTAATCCTTAGTTCGGGCCACCCGAACGATTGATTTTTGAGAAGGAGTAAGGACCATGTCGAATGATCCCCTTAAACTGGCCGGCGCCGGCGCTGACGTCGACCTTCCTATTATGGAGGGGTCTGTAGGTCCGAAGGTGATGGATATCCGGAAGCTATATGCTCAAACCGGAATGTTCACCTTTGACCCCGGTTTTACGTCCACAGCCAGTTGTGAGTCTAAAATCACCTATATTGACGGTGAAAAAGGCGAGCTTCAATACCGAGGCTACCCAATTGAACAGTTAGCTGCAAATAGCGACTTCATGGAAGTCTGTTACGTTCTCTTGTTTGGTGAACTGCCTACAAAAGCAGAAAAAGAGAAATTTGTTCACGATATTACCCACCACACGATGGTACATGAACAACTTCACCGTTTCTTCAGCGGGTTCCGCCGTGATGCCCACCCTATGGCCATCATGGTTGGCGTTGTTGGCGCTCTTGCAGCTTTCTATCATGACAGCACGGATATCAACGATCCACATCAACGTATGGTCGCTAGCTACCGTCTGATTGCAAAGATCCCGACGATCGCTGCTATGGCGTACAAATATTCTGTCGGCCAACCATTTGTGTATCCGCGGAACGAGCTTTCTTATGCAGGCAACTTCCTACACATGATGTTCTCGGTCCCAGCCGAGGAGTATAAAGTCAGCCCCACGCTTGAAAAGGCCATGGACTTGATCTTTATCCTCCACGCGGACCATGAACAAAATGCGTCTACATCAACAGTTCGCCTTGCAGGGTCATCCGGTGCTAACCCGTTTGCTTGCATTGCAGCAGGTATTGCTTGTCTATGGGGCCCTGCTCACGGCGGCGCTAACGAAGCCTGCCTGAATATGCTTCAGGAAATTGGCACCGTTGATCGTATTCCAGAGTTTGTTGCTCGCGCCAAAGACAGGAACGATCCGTTCCGCCTGATGGGCTTTGGTCACCGCGTTTACAAAAACTTTGATCCACGGGCGACCGTGATGCGCGACACGGCACACAGGGTTCTGCAAGAACTGGGTGTTGACGATCCTCTCTTCGATGTTGCCATGGAGCTTGAGAAGATTGCTCTCGAAGATCCATATTTTGTTGAGAAAAAGCTCTACCCGAACGTGGATTTCTATTCAGGCATTATCCTGAAAGCGATGGGCTTCCCGACAGCAATGTTCACAGTACTGTTTGCGCTCGCGCGCACGGCAGGTTGGATCGCGCAGTGGAAAGAAATGGTTGAGGATCCAACGCAGAAAATCGGACGCCCACGTCAGCTATATACTGGCGCACCAAAACGAGATTATGTGCCGGTTGCAGAACGCGGATAATTGGACCAAAAGTAAAGCAAAAGGGCTGCGAATTTCGCAGCCCTTTCTTTGTTTCTGATAGGTAGGACGTCATAGAAGCACCCTACCGGATGGTTAGAAATTGGCGCGTAGTGAAACACCAATCGTACGTGGCTCAACCTTGATAGTCGCATCGGGGTCGAATGGTGGTCTACGCATTGCGCGAATAACACCTCGCCCATCAAACAAATTGTTAGCAAACACAGAGAGTTCCAGATTGTCCCAACGGGTACCAACACGAAGGTTTGACACGAAATAGCCATCCATAGCCCGGAAATTGGCGTCATCATCCGAGAAATGGCTGTTTCTTTCACCCACATACTGAACGTTGGCCCAGATGAAGCCATCCATTGTGTCAGTGAGGGGACGTACATAGTCTGCTGACGTATTGAACGCAAATTCAGGGACAAACGGCGCTTTGTCGCCCTCTTCCGCGCCCAGATTTGGTACATCTTGTGCCAGTTCCGAGTTGATGTAGGTACCACCCAGGTAGAGGCTCAAGTTCTCTGTAACCCGGGCATTCAGCTCAAGCTCGATACCTTGGCTCGTCGCTTCGCCCACATTCTCCTTGAAGCCAAAGCCACATTCAAAGCCGCGTGACGTTTGCATGTCCTGCCATTTGATATGGAAGTAGCTGGCGTTCAACGTTACCCGTCCATCAGCCAGCGAATTTTTGCTACCAATTTCATAGTTCCAGGTTTTATCAGGGTTAAAGAACCGCGTGTCTCCTCCTTCGCGTTCAACCTGTGCTAGTTCATCGGCACACACCGCCTCAGGAATGGCACCATTAATACCCCCATAACGGAAACCTTTGGCCATCTGTACATAGACCAGATTATCGTCATTTATCTGATAGGAGATATTGAACTTGGGGTTCACGCCATCGACCGTACTTTGTGGTCGCACATCGCTGTTGGCGCCCCCATTGAAAAGGCCAGACTGATAGAACTCAATGTCCTGCTTCCAGTTGAAGTAGCGCAAGCCCGCGGTAAATGTAAACTTATCCCAAGTATAATAAGCTTCACCAAACAATGCGTATGTTTTAACCTCAAGGTCATCATAACCATAGTAGAGATGGTCTTTCGGTGCGCCAAAGTTGCTCGAATCGCCGAGAATAGCGTCCGCACCTGGAACCGGAAATGTATTCAGATAGAGTACATCCTTCTTGTCCAAGTAGGCCCCAACGGTCCACTGAAGTGGCGATTCCGTCTGCGAAGCCAAGCGAATTTCCTGAACAAACACATCAGTATCCGTTGTGTCGATCAACTCATGCGGCACGATCTGTGGAGGCAATGTTTCAAAAAGGAGATCAAGCGAACGACGGTTTACCACCTTGCGGTCGAAATACGACGTTGAAGATACTATCTCCCCCCAGCCCAAATCATAATTGAGCGTAAGGTTATAGATTTGCATCTCGTCGTCATATCCATCGTTTGATGGATAATCGCGCGAAAACAGTGGCGTATGGTCAAGATCTTCAGGGCGGCCATTGTCGGAATAATCATGATGGAAGAAGGAAAAATCCGCCGTGAAGGCCTCGCTTAACTGAAGTCTAGCGGAAACGCGAGCACCAACAGCCCGTCCATGGTTAATGTCTTTTTCGCCGGTCAGAACGTTATCGATGTATCCACCGTTCTTCTCGTAGTAGGCGGATGTACGAAGCGCGAACCTATCCTCAACCACAGGAATATTCACGAGCGCTTTAACGTCGTAGTTTTCGCTGCCCTTATTGATGGTCGAAAGCGACGCGTCCACCTTACCTTCAAATTCCCGCAAGTTCGGTTTCTTGGACACAAGCCTGATCGTTCCTGTCATGGAACCTGCGCCGTATAGCGTTCCTTGCGGTCCGCGCAAAACCTCTACACGTTCCAGGTCAAACAGTCCTAGTTCCGGATTAAGCGCCCCGGTCGAAATAGGAATTTCATCAAGATAGATGCCCACTGTTTCCTGGTTCTGTGTATCGTTATCATTCGCCCCGCTTGAAGTGTTCGCAACACCACGGATAACCAGGCGAGTACGCCCCGGCCCGTTCTGATACGCTGTCAGGCTGGGAACTGATGCAAGCAAATCTGTATAGTTGGAGGCACCCATCTTCTCAATCAGGCCTTCTGAGACCACGTTGATACTCATGGGAATATCCATCATCGATTCTGAACGTTTTCGAGACGTAACCACGATCTCTTCGAACGTCATGTCACTACTTTCAGCTTGTTGCGCAGAAGCCGCACCGCTAAATGCGATTCCTCCTAAAAGACCAAGAGCAAGACACTGTGAAATAGCGGTAGATGCCGCCAATCCTTCCCTGAAAATGCTACGCTGTTTCGCGTAGGCATCTAATTTTTTATTCATGGCTGTTAACCCTCATTGTCAGAGCAATCCTGTTATTGCTTGAGAGATAATATTGAAATTTTCTGACAAGGAATTATGAGGTCGTCCAAAATAATACTGAGATCGTCAATTCCGCATGACAGTAATTTATCGGCGAATTCAGCCTACTGAAGGATAGCTACCTGCGGAGCGACGCGTATATCCTTTGGAAGCAATCCGTACTTTCGCTTGAAAGCAGCCGTAAAATTCGCAGCATAATCATAGCCAACTATCTCTGCTACCTCCTGAATGGAAAGGTCGCGGTTCCCCAGAAGCTCACGCGCTTTATCAAGCCGATAGTCTTGGGAGAAGGAAAATATACTGATTCCAAACACCTTCTTGAATTCCGCGCTCAGCGTGCTGCGGTTGAGCCCCACTTCCCTCGCCAGAGAGGCTATAGGCGGCGGCTTCATATAGTTTGCGATAAGGATCTGATGCGCACGGTGTACCTTTTTGCGCACACTCTGCTTTGGGCCTGTCAGTATTTGCCTGTTCCCCAGGTATTCATCCTCCACCTCTTGAAACAGGCGACACAGAAGTTCCACCATCTTGGCCTGTACATATGCGCTCCGACGCCCTCCCTCAAACCGCATCTTCAACACATCGTTGACAACATTGATGGTATGAGCCGACATGGGAAAGTTATACGGAGGCCGGGTCCCACCTGCCCCAAACACCAAATCACGCAAGAGAGGTGGCAGACGATCTCCTTCCAAGTGAAACCTGTCTCGTAGAATTCCCGGTTCAAGATGGAAGCTGACGGAACATAGATGACTGTTGCCGCTAATGGTGAGTTCGAAGTCTTCGGACTGCTTAATATGTAGAACAGAAGCGCTGCACTGTGGGATGTCAATGCTACGTTTTCCCGCCAGACGAACAGACATCTTACCTGAGAGCACAAACCGTACCGTAATCACATCTTGTTTTGGTGTGATGACTTCCTGATATGCACGGTGATATAAACCATCAGCTACACAAATAAGTATACCGCTATCTGGGCGAAAAAGTTCCCAATAGCCCGAGGCAACCCGGTCATTCAACTCCAGACGTACGCCGTTCGCGGACGCAGATTCGCCTACCTTAAAGAAGTCATAAGGCGTAGTTTTGCTTTGGAAGTTATCGTTAAAACCCGCATATATGCGGGTTAGATCATTAACGGGGAACTTGTACATATGGCCGACCTCGCACACGGAACGGCCTTCGTTCTGTGCCGCCTCTCTGGCATAAGATAGCCCAATATACGCCTAGATCAAAATGTCATTGCTAATCATCCAGTATACTGGAGCTTTATGACCCAAATGAAAAAGGCGGCCAATAGGCCGCCTTCCATGAATTTAGAAATACCTTGGAGCTAGTTTCCACCAAGCATCGCTGTCAATGTCGCTTCCGTTGTCAACTCATCGTCGACATAAGCTTTCGCATCAAACTTCCAAACCGCGCCACGCCCCCGGACCTTCACGAGCTTCATTTCAAGGCGGTCGCCCGGCACAACCGGTTTACGGAACTTTGCTCCGTCAATCGCCATGAAGTAAACAACTTTGCCCTTGGCATCGTCTCCAAGAAAATCGATCGCCAGCGCCCCGGCTGTTTGGGCCATTGCCTCAAGGATCAAAACGCCCGGCATCACAGGTTTCTGTGGGAAATGACCTGGAAAAAATGGCTCATTCATCGTGACATTCTTGATCCCGGTTCCGCTTTCGCCCGGCACAATATCAACAACCTTATCCACAAGCAGGAACGGATACCGGTGTGGTATCAGTTCCATGATTTTCTCGATATCGAATGTCATCTTCGATGCGCCAATCTAAATGTTATTGCTGTTCTGGTTGTTCAGCAGCAGGAGCATCACCCGCCTTTGGCAAATTCAGCGTCACGTTTGGCAGTTCAGCATCCAGCTTTTCAATAAACTGTGTGGTTACATCAATGCCCGCAGCTGAACCGAGGAGAAGGCGCTTCATCATAATGACCTGAGCATTGCGTTCCGCGAGCAGGCTACGGATAACCGGTTGGCGCGCACGCTCAACTTGCACCATAGCTTCCTGACGAAGCTGGTCAAAAACATACTCAAGCTGAGCAAGTTCTTGTTGAAAGCGTACATAAGTTTGCTCCAGCTTCCGCTTTTCTTCTTCGTATTTATCGTTGCCAATGATCGCCTTGCGTTTCTCAAGGTCTGCAAGCTGCTGCTCGATTGCTCCGCCACGCGTTACCATCTGGCGACGCTGCAATATGCTTTGGCGCAGTTCATTAGTCTGCAGGTTGAAGTCCTTATAAGCCGCAGCTTCACGCTCAACCCGTTCATCATCTACGGTCAATATCTGTGCTGATGATACCGCACTAATGCCAACCATCGCAGCAACAGCTACCATGCCAAGTTTAAGTGTTTTTAAAAACGTACCCATTTTATATTCCCTATGATCTTTTTTAGAATGTCGTACCGACATTGAACTGCAGCGTTTGTGTCCGGTCACCAAGCTGTTTACGCAGCTGTTTGGATAGGTCAATCCGGAACGGGCCAAATGGCGACTGCCATGAGAAGCCAATACCAACAGACAGACGCGGTTTGGCGCTATTTCCTGACATACAGTTCAGGTCGAGGCCCGAAAAGTCATTATCCACAACCGCTGCGTCATACTCTGCCCGGCTGAAGGTACACGGTGCCAAAGCATCTTCTTGTGCTCTGAACAGCGAGCCCACGTCCACAAAGGCTGAGGCATTGATACCACTCTCAAGGGCAGCATCACCGAGAGGGAAGAACAATTCACCTCGGCCGATATAGTATGCTGTACCACCAATCGACTGGTTGTTAGCAAAGTCTCTCGGGCCCATACCGGCGGTATCAAACCCGCGAATACGAGGGCCACCGATAAAGAACTTGTCGGACAGCCGTACGTCTTGCCCAAGGCCATGGATAATGCCTGCTTCACCGCCCAACCGGAATGTCCAGCCCTCCCAGGGAGTCCAGTAGTTGTCCGTGGTTATGGTTGATCGAAGATAGCGAACATCCCCGCCAAGGCCAGCGAAATCCTGACTGAAGAAGAAGTTGTGGCCTCGTGTAGGACGAATAATGCTGTTCCGCGTATCAAAACCCACGGTGTAGCCAACGATAGACTGATACCGCTTGCCAATAGAGTCCTGTACACCGCGGCTCAGCGCAACTTGCTTTTCTTCCTGACTAATAGTCCCATTTCCATCGGTGTCAAAATCATCAAGATTAACGACACCGTCGTTATTGTTATCGAAGCGGCTAACTCGCCGATCGAATTCGTCTTGATCGGTAATACCATTTGTCGTGCGCGCGTCGAAGTATGTGTTGTACACCGCATTAAGATAGCTATCGAGCAAGGACACATCATCCTGACGAAGCGTATAGCGGGTGGACAGTGTCCAAAACTCGTTGATTGCCATCCCTGCCCGCAGGGAGAAACCGATGGATTTGGTATCAAAGTATGAGCCATAGCTGCTGCTATCAATCTTCCGAGCGAAGAGGTCAACACCCGCAGCCACGTTCCTGCCCATAAAATATGGTTCAGTAAAGCCTAGATCAATTTCTTGACGTGTACCTGAAAGGCGAAGTCCAAGTCGAAGGTCCTGACCTTTACCCATCAGGTTCCGCTCACGGATAGAGAAGTCAAAGATAAAATTCTCAAGGCTGGAGAAACCGGCACCTAGGTTCAATTCACCCGTAGCCTGCTCTTCCACGCCCACCTCCAGCACCATACGGTCGGGCTGACTACCTTGCACCTGCTCGACCTCAACTTCACGGAAGAAGTTCAAACGGTTCAGGCGGTTCTCGGAACGCGTTACCAATGCGGAGTTGAAGGCATCGCCTTCTTGCAGGCGGAACTCCCTGCGGATAACCCTATCCAGCGTACGAACGTTACCCGTAATGTTAACGCGCTCAACATATACCCTTGGCGCATCAAGCACTCGGAAGTTGATATCAATTGTGCGCTCTTCACGGTTCCTGTTGATTTGAGGCCGAACATCAACAAACGCATAGCCCAGAAGACCAGCTGCGTTTGATAGCGCTTCAATTGTTTTTTCAATTGCTTCAGCGTTGTAGGTATCGCCTTCACGCATCAGAAGGAAAGCCCGGAACAAGTTAACGTTTACGTCCCTAATTTCACTCTCAACGTCAATCTTGCCAAAGTTATAAATCTCACCTTCATCAACCGTAAAAGTAATGAAGAAGTCCTTACGGTCAGGTGTAAGTTCAGATACCGCCGAAACCGTGCGAAAATCTGCATAGCCCTCGTTCAGGTAATGCTGGCGCAATATCTGCTGGTCATATGCAAGCCGATCAGGATCAAATGTGTCGTTTGAGGTAAACAGCTTCCACCAACGAGCCTGCTTTGTAGCGAGTACATCCCTAAGGTCACCATCACTAAATTTCTTGTTGCCAATGAATTTAATGCTGCTGACTTTAGTTTTTGGGCCCTCCTGCACTTCAAACAAAAGATCAACACGGTTTTGTTCTAACTGCACAACTTTTGGCTCAATAATCGCAGCAAAGCGGCCAGAGCGACGATAGAGCTCAAGCATGCGCTGGACATCAGAACGTACTTTAGCGCGCGTAAATACCATGCGAGGGCGAAGCCTTACTTCTTCAAGTAACTCTTCGCGGTCAAGACGCTTGTTCCCCTCAAAAACAATCCGGTTAATGATGGGATTCTCAACCACACGCACCAGCAGTGCGCCTTGTACCTCTGATAATTCAACATCAGAGAACAGGCCGGTCGCAAAAAGTGCTTTCAGGCTTTCATCTAGTTTTACTGGATCAAACGGTTCACCCGGTGAGACTGATAGATAGGACGCGATGGTCTCAGGCTCAACGCGTTCGTTTCCGACCACGCTGATCTGGCGGATGATTGGTACCTGTTGGGCCGCTTGTTGCTGAGCCGAAACCGACCCAGTAAACGAAATCCCCCCGATGGTGAGCGCTAGTATAAAGCGCCACGTCAAACTCAGTTTATTTAAACGCAACTTTTCAGCCCATTCTTATCTTTTCGGCAACTTTGGCGGTGAAATTGGCCTAGAGTGCCATGGATTGCAAGTCATTCAGTGTTACAAGAAGCATAAAAATCACCATTAAGGCGAAACCCGCCACGAAACCCGCTTCTTGGGCCTTCTTGCTTAGTGGTGAACCCTTAACTGCCTCCAGCCCGTAATAGAGCAAATGGCCGCCGTCCAGCACAGGGATCGGCAAAAGATTCAGAATTCCAAGGTTGAGTGACAAGAGCGCCAGCAACCAGATAAAGTTCTGCGCACTAATGTGCGCTGCCTCACCAACCATACTGGCTATACGGGCTGGCCCACCAAGTTCGCGGACAGACCTCAGGCCCATAATCATCTGGCCCAGGGTTGTGAAGATCGTATCGGTCATCTCAACCGTCTGGCGCCCCCCTTCGGCAAGGGCTCCAATTGGGCCTAGCTCAACACGCTCGACCGCAGGAGAACTAATACCTAGGCGGCCATATGGATACCGATTACCGAACCTATCCTCCATATAGGCGATGCCCAGCGTCACAACCTTACTAAGTTCACGGCCGTTACGCTCGACGAGCATTGTGATGTTGCCACCTGGATAGAGGCGAACAATACCCCCAACGTCAGAGAAGCGTTCAATTTCTTCGCCGTTGATGCTGAGAATGCGGTCTCCCGGCTCCAGACCTGCCTCAAAGGCAGCTGAATCCTCAACCACCGTTTCGATAACGGGTTCTGATATCCCAATACCGTAGCTGTAAAAGAAAGATGCAAAAACCAAGGCTGCCGCGATCAAGTTTATCGCCGGGCCAGCGAAAACGATCAGCGCACGCTGCCAGAGGGGTTTGAAATGATAACAAACCGCCCTGTCCTCAGCGCTCATACCTTCTGGGATATCGCCAGGGTTACTCGCGGCAGAAGCATCACCAAAAAACTTTACATAACCACCCAGAGGTAGAATGCTAACTTTCCATCGTGTGCCGTTCTTATCGGTACGCCCGATGACCTCGCGGCCCATACCAATTGAAAACGTATCAACCTTCACACCAAAAAGGCGTGCTACGGCGTAATGTCCCCATTCATGTATGAAGACAAGTATACTAAACCCGCCAACAAAAGCGGCTATCGTAAACAGAAGCCCCGGGCCTTCGGTTTCCATGACTATCCTCGGTCCTTATTCTTATTCATCGTTTCCATAAAGCTACACACCAAAAGCACCATCATTCTATTGTGCGCGCAGTGCCAGTTGGTTTTCTGCAGCCTCTCGGGCAATCCTATCAATTTCAAGCACATTCGAAAGTGATTGTGGCGCTTTAATGTCGCACGCCGCCAAAGTGTCACTTACCACAGATGAAATATCAACAAAACGAAGCTTTTCCGAGAGAAAAGCGGCCACAGCCACTTCATTTGCAGCATTCAAGATCGCAGGTGCTGCACCGCCAGCCTCCATCGCGTCACGTGCCAGTGCCAAACACCGAAAAGCCTTCAAGTCTACCTCTTCAAACGTCAGCGAGCCTATCTCTGCCAATGACAACCGCTTCACAGGCGCGCTCATACGCTCCGGCCATGCAAGACTATAGGCTATTGGTGTGCGCATATCTGGTGAGCCCAACTGGGCGAGCACGCTACCATCCGAATATTCAACCATGGAGTGGATAACCGATTGCGGATGTACCAGAACATCGATCTGCGACTTTTTAATCGGGAAAAGATGATAAGCTTCAATGACTTCCAAGCCTTTGTTCATCATCGTTGCAGAATCAACCGATATCTTGGCACCCATATCCCAATTTGGATGAGCGATAGCCTCCGCCGGAGTAACAGACTTCAAACTGTCATATGACCTGCCACGAAACGGCCCGCCGGACGCTGTCAATATCACCTTCTCGACGCTACTTGCACGCTTGACGTCAAATACCTGAAAGATGGCGTTGTGCTCAGAGTCAACTGGCAGAAGTGTAGCGCCGTGAGCTTTCACCTCCTGCATCAACAAATCGCCCGCACATACGAGACATTCTTTGTTAGCAAGTGCTACGGTCGCCCCTCGGCGCACCGCAGCCATGGTCGGCCTCAAACCGGCCGCACCCACGATTGCTGCCATAACGACCTCAGCATCTCGATCTGCTGCCTCAATTAATCCGCCTTCGCCGGCCGCAGCCTCAATACTCGTACCCGCAAGCAGGTTCCGAAGCGTCGCAAGCTTTGTCTCGTCACCGATAACTGCCAGCTCAGCTCCAAACTCTACTGCTAGCGCGGCAAGTTCCTCAACCTTACTATAAGCAGTAAGGGATACTATACTGAATTTACTCGAATTCCTCCGAACCAGATCAAGTGTACTTAATCCCACAGACCCCGTGGCGCCAAGTACGGTTATTCGCTTTTTAACGATATCCATTTGCTAAAACTCAAAACCAATAACAGAGGAAACGATCAGAACTCCTGCCACTGCCGGTGCCACAAACACCAAGCCGTCAACACGATCAAGCAACCCGCCGTGCCCAGGTATCAACCCACCGGAGTCCTTCACATCAAAATGGCGCTTAACGGCACTTTCAAGCAAATCCCCCACCTGCGCCCAAACCGCCAGAAGGCCTGACAAAAGTGAGATCATTCCCAAACCTGCGGCAAAGGGGACAATTTGGTGCATCACCACAGACACAATTACACTCAACCCCATACCACCTAACAACCCAGCCCAGGTTTTCTTGGGGCTGATCTTTGGAGCAAGTTTAGGACCACCGATCCCTTTACCTGCGAAATAGCCACCAACATCTGTAGCCCAGGTCACAAGGAAGACCCATAAAACAAGCAGACCGCTGGCATCCCTAATAAACCATAGTGATGAAATAGGCAGAGCTACATAAGCAACGCCGATGATCCACCACCCGAATGAAACGCCCCCCCTAACCGCTCCGACACCCAGCAAGACCAGGAACAACAACCCCAGAATGACGTATGTGAAGCTGATATCTATCGTGCGCATCTCAAGCGCACCAGCAAGTGCAACAATCACAAGCAGAGCTGCAATGCGTTCGAGAGCACTATTCCGTGCCGTAAGCTGGCACCATTCTAGCGTCATCAGCGCCCCGCCTAGTGCAAGAAGGCCCGCGAACCAAGCACCGCCTTCATAGGTGGCCCACAAAACTGGCGGTAACAGCAAGAGCGCCGATACAATACGCTGAAAGAGATTATCTGAAAGGCCGAGTGGCATTAATTATCCAATCATGGCCGGGCGCCAAAACGCCGGTTCCTGCCAAGATAGTTATCTACCGCAGCTCTGAAGTCCATCTTGCTGAAGTCTGGCCACAGCAAATCCAGAAACAAAAATTCAGCATAGGCTGCCTGCCAAAGAAGGAAATTCGACAGACGTTGTTCGCCGCTCGTGCGAATAATCAGGTCTGGGTCAGGAATATCGTTTGTCCACAAACCTTTGGAAAACTTTTCTTCGTCCAATTGTGAAGGATCTTCTTTTCCTTCCGCCACGGAAACTGCAAATGCCTTAGCGGCTTCAATAATTTCATCGCGGCTACCATAACTTAAGGCTATCACCAGTGTCATGCGTGTGTTCGCTTCAGTTCGTTTCTCTGCTTTGTCAATCATCTTGACAATATCGGCTGATAAACGATCCCTTCGCCCAATGACACGCAGGCGTACCCCTTGCTTATGAACAGTCTTAACCTCACGTTGCAGGTAAAGCTTAAGGAGCGCCATAAGGTCAGTGACCTCCTCCACTGGCCTATTCCAGTTTTCACTAGAGAAGGCATAGAGCGTTAAACACTTAACACCACAATCAAGCGCGCCCTCAATGGCTTCCCGCACCGCCTCGGCACCCTTTTTGTGCCCTAAAGAACGTGACTTACCATTCTTCGTAGCCCATCTGCCGTTGCCATCCATGATGATGGCGACGTGAGAAAGAGACGAGACGCCAGACGTATCTTCAGCACATTGGTGCACACTAGCAGCCATATTAAACCTGCATGATCTCTTTTTCTTTGCTTTGCAGCTGGTCATCAATCACGCCAACAAACTTGTTGGTCAGGTCCTGCACTTCATCTGCATACATTTTGTGATCGTCTTCACTGATAGACTTGTCTTTTTCCATGCGCTTCAACTGATCCATACCGTCGCGACGTACGTTCCGGATTGCAATCCGAGCCTGCTCCGCATATTTACCGGCAACTTTTGCCAGCTCCGCCCGCCGTTCTTCGTTCAGTTCAGGAATAGGAATACGAACCAATTGACCATCGAGCATGGGGTTAAGTCCAAGCCCCGCATTACGGATAGCCTTTTCAACAGCAGAGGCATTGGCTTTGTCCCAAACCTGTACACTCAGCATACGCGGCTCGGGGACAGATACAGTGCCTACCTGATTCAAAGGCATATTTGAGCCGTAAACATCAACCGTCACAGGGTCGAGCATATTCGTTGTTGCACGACCGGAGCGCAAACCCGCGAACTCATGCTTCAAAGCATCAACGGCGCCCTTCATGCGGCGCTCAATGTCGCCCAAATCTAGATCTTCATCACTCATTTTATTGCTCCTCACCTACAGTGGTACAGATGCCCTTTCCCTGCAGAACGTCAACAAGCGCGTTCTGGGCGTGGATGGAAAAGACAACGATCGGAATGTTATTCTCGCGGCTAAGCGAAATCGCGGATGCATCCATAACCTTAAGGTCCTGGGTCAGAACATCCATGTAGCTCAGGCTTTCGTAGCGCACAGCAGATGGATCTTTCTTGGGGTCAGCGTTATAAACACCGTCAACCTGTGTGCCCTTCAGGAGAGCATTGCAGTTCATTTCGGCGGCCCGCAGCGCTGCAGCTGTATCAGTTGTAAAGAAAGGATTTCCAGTGCCCGCAGCAAAAATTACTACACGACCCTTTTCCAAATGGCGGATTGCACGGCGACGAATGTACGGCTCGCTTACACTTGCCATTGGGATAGCCGACAGCACCCTCGTATCGACGCCAGCCTTTTCAAGCGCGTTTTGAAGCGCCAGGGCATTCATTACAGTGGCCAACATGCCCATATAGTCCGCAGTGGACCGGTCCAAGCCTTCGGCAGCACCTTTGAGGCCACGGAAAATGTTTCCTCCCCCAACGACAACACAGACCTCTGTACCGATCTCACGCGCCTGCTTGATTTCGCGCGAAACACGCGCAGCGGTTTCTGGGTCGATGCCGTAACTACCGCCGCCCATCAGCGCTTCACCAGACAATTTTAGCAATACACGCTTATATTTAGGCCCACTGGACATCGCCTGAACTCTCCCCTACGCCATTCAGCCCGCCGCAGCTTATCCGCTTGGGCATGTAATGGCTACCGTAGTTTTATCTAAATTTATTCCGAGACTTAAGCAGAAATTACCTAAATCTATTTTTGCTCATAAAAAAGCCCAGGAGAGACCTCCTGGGCTTCCAACCACTCATACTGTGTTGGCTTAAACGCCAGCAGCAGCGGCAACTTCTGCGGCGAAGTCGTCTTCTTTCTTCTCCAGCCCCTCACCCATCTCAACGCGGGCATAAGCAGTGAGTTCAATAGAGGTGCCAGCTTCTTTAGCAGCTTTCGCGATAACGTCGGAAACCTTGCTTTCACCGTCCATTACAAACACCTGATTGAGAAGAACAACTTCCTCATAGTATTTGCGCATGCGGCCCACGATCATCTTTTCGATGATTTCCATTGGCTTGCCTGATTCTTTAGCTTTCTCGATCTGAACTTGTTTTTCACGCTCTACAAGCTCTGGGTCAAGATCGGCTTCAGAAAGTGACGCTGGGTTGGCGGCTGCCACATGCATGGCCAGCTGCTTGCCGAGATTAGCGAGAACTTCCTCAGACGCCTCAGACTGCAGTGCAACAAGAACAGCGATCTTGCCCATGCCATCAGTAACAGCGTTATGAACATATGTCGCAACAAGGCCGTTCTCGACCTCAAGTACAAACGCGCGGCGGATGTTCATGTTTTCACCGATAGTGGCGATATTGTCGGTCAGCACTTCACCTACAGGCTTGGTTTTGCCTGGGTATGTGGAAGCTTTGATAGCTTCTACGTCTGTACCAACTTCCAGAGCAACACCAGCGAGATCACCAACAAACTGTTGGAACTTGTCATTGCGTGCAACGAAGTCTGTTTCTGAGTTGATTTCAATCGCAGCGGCTTTTGTGCCTGCAGCTTTTACAGCCACGAGGCCTTCGGCAGCTACGCGACCAGATTTTTTCGCAGCAGCAGCAAGGCCTTTGGTACGGAGCCAATCAACAGCGGCTTCCAAGTCACCGTCATTTTCTGCCAGTGCTTTTTTACAATCCATCATGCCTGCGCCAGATTGTTCGCGCAGTTCTTTTACGAGAGCGGCGGTAATTTGTGCCATTGGTATTCCCCTTACAGCCCAGATGTAGGCCTAAGTGTAGATAACATGGTGCCCCCGGTACGCGCACAGCCTACCGAGAGCATTAAATGAGAAATGTTACTCTGCAGTTGCAGCTTTAGCTGCTTTTTTCGCAGGAGCTTTTGCAGCTTTAGCAGGCGCGGCTTCTTTGGCAGTAGCTGCCTCTTTAGTAGGTGCAACTTCTTCTGTAGGAGCAGCTTCTTCAGCTGGTGCAGGCTCTTCAGCAACAGCGGCTTCTTCAACCGGGGCTTCAGAGGCACCAAGATCAACGCCCTGTGCTGTAAGTTCAGCCTGAATACCGTCAAGAGCGGCTTCAGCAACAAGATCACAATAAAGACGGATCGCACGGGTCGCATCATCGTTACCAGGGATCGGATAGTCAACACCATCAGGCTTACAGTTGGTGTCGATCACGCCAACAACGGGAATGCCAAGACGGTTAGCTTCCGCAATCGCCAGGTCATCGCCAATAACGTCAACAATAACGAGGATGTCTGGAAGACCGCCCATGTCCTGAATACCGCCAAGGGAAAGTTCAAGCTTGTCACGCTGACGTGTAAGCTGCAGAGTTTCTTTCTTGGTAAGACCAGTGTGCTCTTGGTTGAGCTGCTCATCCAACTGCTTCAGGCGCTTGATGGACTGGCTGATAGTTTGCCAGTTTGTCATCATGCCGCCGAGCCAGCGGTGATTTACATAATACTGTCCACAACGCTTCGCAGCTTCTGCAATGATTGGTGAAGCTTGACGCTTTGTACCAACAAAGAGAACACGACCACCACCAGCCACTACGTCACGAATAGCTTGCAGTGCGCGTGTCATGTAAGGAACTGTTTGTGAAAGGTCTACGATATGAACACCGTTACGCTCGCCGAAGATAAACGGCGCCATTTTCGGGTTCCAACGGTGGGTCTGGTGACCAAAGTGTACGCCTGCTTCGAGAAGCGCGCGCATATCGACTTGCGGCATTGCCATAATACTACTCCTTTTCCGGTTAAGCCTCCGTGGAGTGTGCGCCGCAACCCATGAATTTGGGTTTCGACACCGGATGGCGCCTTACCAACACAGTAAGTAGCCTACCCCACGTGTGAAGTCGCGGCTCGTATAGGCCTGTTTCCAAGGAATATCAAGGCTTATTTTGGCGGGCGCCTGCTTCAACCGCTAATTCTTTCTCTGTAGCGGAAGTTACGCCGAACCCGGCAGCCTTTTCGATCTCGAGTTTAACACCCGCTGCGCTCATATTCACGACCGGCAAGGTACGCACTACGGGAGAACGCCGAGCTTGTTGTATCGCCCCCGCCGCGGTGCTAGCTCGCGCCAACTTCATTAGGTTGAGCCGTGTCGGGAACATCAGCGGTACTTTGTTTTCTTCCCAGTCGCTCAGCACCTTCCTTGGGCTCACCCATCTCAGCGATACCGCCTCGTTACCATCATGCTGCGCAACCTGACCATTGTGCTCCGCCAGATAAAAATGGGTATCAAACCGCCGAGGCAAGGGCTCCGGCGTTACCCAGTGAGCAAATGGCACCATATTCGCGATATCAAGTTTTCCGCCAGAGTAGCGAACCAGATCAGCAAACGGCAGACCTGCGTATAAGGTTTGCCGACGCGGCCGATCGATCTGTAGCACGCCAGCTTCCTCGTATAGCTCCCTGAGCGCCGCTACCCTATAGCTGAAGTCACGAAAGACACCCCGTCCTGTAGTGATACCTTGCCAGCGCCAATTCTGCTGGTCAGCCGAGTCAACCTTCCCGCCCGGAAAAACAAACGCTCCCGGTGCAAATTTCATGGTTTTTGCGCGCTCGATCATCAGAACCTCGACGCCACCCATACCGTCTCTGACAAGCATTATGGAAGAAGCTGGAAGCGCTTTGACATACCTACCGGGTTTATCAGGCATCACACTTCCTCCACCGACAGAACACCAATCTCTGCGGCTACAGCCTGCTTAAGCTCCGGTGTAATTTTATAACGGCCGCTTAGGCGGAATTCAGCGAAGCGGCTACTGTCAGACACTGGAACGCGTATCGTAACCTTGCCTTTGCCTCCCGATTTACGGTCAAGCGTTGATTTGATCGGGACAAACGCCTTGCTTTCCTCAATTTCGATAAACAGGCCTTTGCTTGACTGCGAGGCTACCGTTTCCAAGCTCTCAATACCCCGACAAGAGAGACCAACCGTGTCATCGTCATCCCGTTTCCGGATCTGGACAGAGACAACAACTGGCGCCCCCTCCTCCACCAACGCACGAATACCGTCAAGGTCATCCTCAAACGCCATAATCTCAAAAGCATCTGACCTGTCCGACAGTGTAAGCCTACCAAACCGACTGCCACGTTTGGTGTTACCCTCACGATAGCCAGCAATGGCACCCGCCATTCGCACAGTTTGGCCAACCAAGCCGGGATCGTGATATACCTCACGTGCCGGAATGATCCGCTCACGCTCAAGTATAGTTTCATAGGCATCTAGCGGATGGGCCGATATATAAAACCCGACAGCATTTTTCTCGCTCTCGAGCTGCTCGGTGTCTGTCCAGGCGCGCACTGTCGGCAAACTGGGACGGTCAACAGCCTTTGCCATCTCGCCACCAAAGAGGCTTACCTGATCACTCTCACGCTCCTTAGCTTGCATTTGGGCCAGGCGCATCACAATGTCTGCGGCGGCATATGCCTGCGCACGATTTTCAAGCAAGCAGTCAAAGGCACCGGCAGCGGCCAAACGCTCCATCTGACGTTTGTTCAGAAGCCTGGGATCAACTCTTTCTGCGAAATCAAAAATATCCTTGAATTCACCGTTTGCTTTCCGCTCGGCAACGATGGTTTCCATGGCCTTTTCGCCAACACCCTTGATGGCTCCAAGTGCATATCGCACACCCTGGTTAAACCTGGGGTCCTCTTCTTCGCAATAAGCCTCATCAACTTTCTCAACAACGAAAGCCACGTCAGAACGATTGATGTTGGGAAGCAGCAGCGGAATTTCTGCGCGCTGCAATTCTTGTTTGAACGCCGCGAGTTTGTCGGTATTCCCCATATCAAGTGTCATGATCGCAGCCATGAACTCCACAGGATAATTCGCTTTCAGAAAGGCTGTATGATAGGCAACCAGTGCATATGCGGCCGCATGAGACTTGTTAAATCCATAGCTCGCAAATTTAGTAACCAGATCAAAGATATAGCTGGCTTTCTCTGCGTCGATGCCGCGTTCAACGGCGCCATCACAAAAACGGCCGCGCTGTTTATCCATCTCCGCCTGAATTTTTTTACCCATCGCGCGACGCAGGATGTCGGCTTCCCCCAAACTGTAGCCAGACATAACCTGCGCGATCTGCATCACTTGTTCCTGATAGATGATCACGCCGTAAGTTTCAGACAGTATTTCTTCCAGAATTGGATGCGGATATTCCACCTTCTCCCGGCCGTGTTTTCGGTTCACGTATGTCGGGATGTTGTCCATCGGGCCGGGGCGATAGAGCGCCACGATAGCGATAATGTCTTCAAATTTATCTGGACGCAGGCCCTTCAGGACCGAGCGCATGCCCGTACTCTCAAGCTGGAACACACCCGCTGCATCACCGGCTGCCAACAGTTTGTATGATGGGCCATCGTCCAGCGGCACTGCTGGGAGGTCGATTTCAATGCCGCGCTCCCTGATATAGTCCACAGCACGGTCGAGAACCGTCAGCGTTTTGAGGCCAAGAAAGTCAAACTTCACCAGCCCCGCAAGCTCCACCCATTTCATATTGAACTGGGTAACCGGCATGTCAGATTTTGGGTCCCGGTAAAGCGGCACCAACTGGTCGAGTGGTCTATCGCCAATTACAACGCCCGCAGCATGGGTAGAGGAATGCGCGTAGAAACCCTCAAGCTTCAGCGCTCGCTCCATCACTCTGCGGGTCAGTTCATCGCTATTGATCTCGCTCTGCAGCCTGGGTTCGCTGTCGATTGCTTCGCGGAGCGTCATGGCATTGCCTGGGTCGTTCGGGATCATTTTGGATAGGCGGTCGGTCTGGCCGTGTGGTTGCTGCATCACGCGCCCACAGGCTTTGACAACCGCACGGGCTTGCAGCTTTCCAAAGGTAATAATCTGTGCCACCCGGTCGTAACCGTATTTATCCTGCACGTAGCGGATCACCTGTTCCCGCTTGTCCTGGCAAAAGTCAACGTCAAAGTCAGGCATGGACACACGCTCTGGGTTCAGGAAGCGTTCAAAGAGCAGCGAGAAACGCAAAGGATCGAGGTCTGTGATCTTCAGAACCCAGGCCACAACAGAACCCGCGCCAGAACCCCGCCCCGGCCCCACAGGGATATCGTTATCCTTGGCCCACTGGATAAAATCGGCAACGATCAGGAAGTAGCCGGGAAAGCCCATCTGGTTAATGATCCCTAACTCATAATCAAGCCGATCCCAGTACTCCTTTTCCCACTCTTCATCCTGACCTGCGACAAGGCCCTCCTCCCTAGCCTTGAAGTCCAGCCTCTCGCGTAGGCCTTTAATAGACTCGTCGCGAAGCATGTCTGCCTCAGAGACGTCCATGCCGCTGGTGAAGTTCGGTAACAGAGGATCAATCTTGTCGACTTTATAGGCGCACCTAATTGATATATTTATTGTATTTTCAATAGCTTCAGGAATGTCATTAAAGAGATTTATCATCTCTTCCGCGCTTTTGAACCTGAACTCAGGGTTCAGTTTCCGTCGGTCCTGCACCGCCACATACGTACTTTCCGCCATGCAGAGCAACGCATCGTGGGGCTCATACATATCCGGCCCTACAAAGAAGGGCTGATTAGTCGCAACGATTGGCAGGCTGTGGGTGTAGGCGAAATCCAAGAAGTCTTCTTCTGTGGCCTCTTCCTCTTTCAAGCCGTGGCGTGCAATCTCGACATAAAGCCGATCAGCAAACAGCGCTTTCAAATCAAGAAGACACTTTTCAGCATCGTCCCTATTGCCTTCCAGAAGAAGAGCCCCCACCGGGCCCGTAATACCAGCTGTCAGGCAAATTACCCCTTCGGTCAGGCCCTCAAAGGCTGAAAATGGAAACTGCACCCCTTCCTGAACATCACTTTCCAAGTGAGCCTTGGAAACAATCTTCATCAAGTTGCGATAACCAGCGTCAGATTGCGCCAGAAGCACCAACTGGTCAGGTTTCGCCGCGCGCTTTCCTTTTGCCTGATGGTCCTTATAGGGATTTCGCACATGAAGCGTCACGCCAATGATCGCCTGCACACCAGCTTCTGTCGCATAGCTCGAAAATTCGAGCGCCGCAAACATGTTGTCAGTATCCGTCATCGCAACGGCTGGCATCTTATGCCCAACACACTGCTTTACGAGGTCCTTGACGTGTATGGCTCCTTCAGAAAGCGAATAAGCAGTGTGCACGCGAAGATGCACGAAATCAGCGTGGCTCATGTGCCATTAACTCCAAACAGGTGGTTTTAGGTGCCCCAGGCGCCCATCATAGCGCCAATCGCCATCATGCTGAGCGTGATATTTCCCATATGGATCAGGAAATGGCGGATAGATTTGCTTTCAAAGGCATAGTTCGCAAATGTGCTGCCGCCGATAATCAGCACAGACAAGATGAGCCCAACCTTTAAGCCGCCCATCCAGCCGCCGCCGGCAAAACCGGGCATAGATAGCACAAACGCCAAACCGAAGCTCATGAACAGAGAGGCCACAAAGCTCATCAACATTGCTTTCATTGGATTGTTGGACGCTTGTTTGAGCTCCTCCGCCGTCAAGCCCATCTCTGCCATCCAGGCTTTACCTGCTATCGGACCATACCAAACACTGCCAATAGCCATGTAGATGACACCGCCAAGCAACACTGCGATCCAATTGATATCTGAAAGATTTTCCATAAGTCCCTCCCCTAGGAAATACTCTTCAGACTACCCCGACTGAGCGTCATACTCAAGTATCGTGGAGGGTCCCTTCCCGTAGGGTCATGCGCCAGTCCATTTTGGCGGCCAGGGTGGTATCATGGGTTGCGATGAGCGCCGAAAGGCCACGCTCCCGGACAAGCTCGACGAACAGATCAAATACGCGCCCTGCGGTGCTTTCATCCAGATTTCCCGTAGGCTCGTCAGCCAGCAACAGCATCGGATTTCCGACAAGCGCTCGAGCAATCGCTACTCGCTGCTGCTCACCACCTGAAAGCTCACTTGGCGTGTGCTCAAGGCGCTCCTCGAGCCCAACGCGCACCAATATTTCCTGCGCGCGTTCATTTGCTGCTTTTTCCGCGACGCCACCAATTCTGAGTGCCATAGCCACGTTCTCAACAGCCGTGAAATCAGGAAGCAAGTGATGGAACTGATACACAAAGCCAAGCTGGCTCTGCCGAAGGCCCGAGCGCGCGTCATCCTTCAGGCTCGTTGCATCATTGCCGCCAATATAAACTGTTCCCGCATCTGTTGGGTCCAGCAAGCCAGATATCTGCAGCAATGTAGACTTGCCTGAGCCTGAAGCCCCAACCAGCCCAACCAATTCTCCAGCCTTGATGGTAAGGTCAATGCCCTTTAGGACTTCGACAACCTTATGGCCCTGCCGGAATGATTTCTCGATACCTGCAAGCTTTAGCACTGGATTACTCATAACGCAGTACCTCCACAGGATCGATTTTGGCGGCACGGCGGGCTGGAATAATCGTGGCGATAAAGGACAGTAGAAGTGCGAGTCCGACAGTAAGCCCTGCTTCAGTTAAATTCACCTCGGCCCGAAGGTTGGTGATAAACCTCACGGACGGGTCCCACATATTCAGACCAAAAGCGCGTTCGATAAAGGCCTTGATTGCTTCAATATTGGCAATAATAAGCCAGGACAGCAGGCTGCCGAAGATAATGCCAGCAGACCCAACAAACAGTCCGATGGTCACAAAAATGCGCTTAATAGACGCTTGCGTAGCACCGATGGTGCGCAGAATTGCTATGTCTGGGGCTTTGTCTTTTACCAGCATGAACAGGCTGGAAGAAATATTGAACACCGCAACGAGGATGATCAGCCCCACTATAAGGAACATCATCACGCGTTCGGTCTGAAGCGCACCAACCAGACTTTGGTTTAGCGACCGCCAGGATCGAACATACGCCCGCTCACCAACGATCTCAGCGATCACTGGGCCAACAGTGTCTACCGCCTCGGGCTCGGTCAACATCAGTTCAATATTCGCAACCGCTCCTTCAAGGCGAAAGAAACGTTGAGCTTCCTCAAGCGGCATGCCGATAAAGCTTTCATCAAACTGATAAACGCCAATTTCTACCACTGCTGCAACGGGATAGGATAAATATCGTAGCGTGGAACCAAACGGTGTGGGCACTGACTTCGGGCTCACAATCGTCACCCTGTCACCCGCCGTCACGCGTAGCTTGTTGGCCAACTGGTATCCCAGGACAAGGCCGTTTGCTTCCACTACATTGCCCAACTTCCCAGCCTTCACGCCCACAAGGCCAAGTTTTTCCACGCTGAAGAAGTCGTTCGGCAAACCTCGTACGATTGCACCCCAAGCTTCACCTTCATTAGTGACCATGACCTGATTTTCACTGAAGGGCATTATTTTGGTAACGCCCTTCGTGTCCTTCAGATCATCAATAATCTGCTCATAGCCGGAAAGCTTGCCGCCATACCCTTGAATCAGGATATGACCATGATAACCAAGGATTTTATCCATCAACTCAGCGCGGAAGCCATTCATAACAGCCATCACAACGATGAGCGCTGTCACGCCTAGCGCGATAGCTGTTACAGAAAGCACAGCGGTTACAGAGATCACCCGGTCTCGTTTTCTGGCCAGCATATACCGCATGGCTACAGACCACTCAAATCCCCGTGCTATCACCGCTACCTCCTTGTAAGCCCTTTAAGCGCTGAGCATCGCTACAGCGTCCTCGGGCGAGAGTTCGACCCGCTCGCCCGTTTTCCTGTTTTTAAGCTCAACAATGCCATTTTTAAGGCCTCGAGGCCCTATCGCCAACTGCCAGGGCAAACCGATCAGGTCCATGTTGGCGAATTTCGCGCCTGCACTTTGATCGCGGTCATCATAAAGCACGTCAACACCTGCTGTGCTGAGTTCCGCATACATTTTGTCGCAGGCCGTAGTACACTCGTCATCTTTTGTTCGCAGGTTCATCAAACCAACCTTGAACGGCGCCACAGATTCTGGCCAAATAATGCCATTCTCGTCATGGCAAGCCTCGATTATTGCACCCGCGAGACGCGACACCCCAACACCATAGGAACCCATCTGCACAACCGCTGTTTCGCCATCAGGACCTTGGACTGCAGCATTCAAAGGTTTGGAGTATTTCTCCCCGAAAAAGAAGATATGCCCAACTTCAATACCGCGGCCTGTCACAAGCTTGCTGACATCTACCGGGCAGTTATCCGCATCATGGATTTCATCCGTCGCCGCATACATGCTCGTCCATTCGTCAACAATCGGCTGCAGATCAGCATCGGCTTCGGCATCAATCATTGGGTCTAGGCCATCAAAGCCCGCGTCGAAGAAAACCTCGCTTTCGCCAGTATCGGCAAGAACGATGAACTCATGGCTCAAATCACCCCCAATTGGCCCAGTATCAGCCCGCATCGGTATTGCCTTCAGACCAAGCCGCGCAAAGGTGCGCAGGTATGCCACAAACATGGAGTTATATGACTTAACACCGTCTTCTTCCGTCAGGTCGAAGCTATAAGCGTCTTTCATTAGAAACTCACGGCCCCGCATCACGCCGAAACGAGGACGAATCTCATCTCTGAACTTCCACTGAATATGATAGAGGTTTTTGGGTAAGTCTCGGTAAGACTTGATCTCACGACGGAAAATATCGGTGATCATTTCTTCATTTGTTGGGCCATACAACATTTGCCGGCCATGACGGTCTTCGATGCGAAGCATTTCCTTGCCATAGTCGTCGTATCGCCCACTCTCAATCCACAAATCAGCAGATTGGATTGTGGGCATGAGTACTTCCTGCGCACCCGCACGGTCCTGCTCTTCCCGGACAATCTTTTCGATCTTTTTAAGAACTTTGAGACCCAATGGCAGCCAGCTGTATATGCCAGCCGCACCCTGCCGGATCATGCCCGCCCGCAGCATCAAGCGGTGAGACGCAATTTGTGCCTCAGCAGGGGTTTCTTTCAAGGTTGGCAGGAAATAGCGGCTTAGGCGCATGGCTTACTCATATATGCTTGTTGGTTGATCAATTTGCCTGTGTCGATAGAGTCTTTCACGCCACGGGCTCTTCGCTTCTTTTGCCGGGGGGCGTCCGGAATAGCAACGGCTTTCTTAAATTTCACAGATACAGCGCGCAATATTTGAACCCAAATGCGCAATTTAAAGGTGCACTGCGCGCTCATTGTTGCACGGCTGCAACATTCCACACAAACAAACACAATATGTTGTGTTGATTGTCTCTAATTTGATGACAGCTCGCCGGGCTTTACATAGCTTCAGTGGTGCGCAGAGCTGAACGGTTCACGCCTTACGTGGCCCACGCTCAGGGAGGACTTTGCGTTATAAATATAGCGGGCTCGAGAAAAGTTGCCTGTTAATTAATTAGGAAAAGCAGGGCTCAACAGCCTTGCTTTTTCAATTTAGGCCTGTGCGATATTGAGCGGCTATGAACGTGGTGTTCTGAACGTGATGAGCTCTGATGTCGCCAGGAAATAATACGCCACAGTCAGTACCAACGCGATCACCGTGGTGATCAGGATTTTCTTTTTCAGGTTTGGGTTAACTGGCGCACCTGGGTCAACGCCCTCAACCTCTTGCACATTGCTCTCGCTTTGAGAGCGAATACCAATCGGCAACATGCAGAAAAACACCATCCACCATGCAATAACATAAACGAGAATGACCGTTGCAATATTCATGGTCTACACTTCCTCAATTTCAACAAGCGTGCCGCAGAAGTCCTTGGGGTGCAGGAAAAGTACAGGCTTCCCGTGCGCGCCAGTTTTCGGTTCACCGTCCCCCAATACGCGGGCACCCTCCTCCTTCAACTTGTCTCGTGCTGCAATGATATCTTCAACCTCGTAACATATATGATGCATGCCACCGGATGGATTATTCACCAGGAATTTCGCGATTGGCGACCCCTCGCCTAACGGATGCAAAAGCTCAATCTTGGTATTGGGAAGTTCGATGAAGACCGTCGTCACCCCGTGATCTGGAAGATCAACAGGGTCAGTTACCTTAGCGCCGAGCGTATCCCTATAGGTGGCTGCCGCAGCCGCAAGGTCAGGCACTACAATAGCCACATGGTTGAGCCGTCCGATCATTTCTACTCTCCCTTACCGAAACTCAAGTTCGTTTCTACGATTAATCAACGTCGCAACACCGGGGTTCTTGCCTACTTCGCGGCGACAAAACCGTCTTGTCGCGATACGCACGGCTTCTTCAACCATCGTATCCGACTGGCGCGCCTGCTTCGGCATACGTTCTATACCTGTTTCAATGGCGTCCAACATGCCGTCATAGAAGACATCATCATCGCCTCGCGGCACGCCCAATATGGCCAACAGCGGCTCAGCGGCAAGCGTTCCGTCGTCATCAAACACAACGCTTACAGTTATGAACCCCTGAACAGCCGCACGGCGTCTATCCGCAATAGATTCATCGGCAACAGAGACGATTTCCGTACCGTCTAATGCGAACCGCCCAACCGGTGCCTCGTCAATTAGCTTCAAGCCTTTAGAACTAATCTGAATAATATCGCCGTTTTTGGGCACTATGGTGTGTTTGATGCCAATCTCTCGAGCCAGCGCTGCGTGGCGCATCAAGTGCCGTGCTTCCCCGTGCACAGGGATCACGCACTCAGGCTTTACCCAGCCATACATCTTCCTTAGCTCTGCTCTGCCCGGATGGCCGGAAACATGTACAAAGGCGTCTTTCTCAGTGATCACATTGATATGTTTGCTAGCTAGCGTATTAAACAATTGACCAAGCACGAGCTCGTTTCCCGGAATGATCTTTGATGAAAAGATCACATTGTCCTCAGGGCTTAACTGTAAATGCTTGTGGTCATCACGTGCTATGCGGGCGATTGCCGCACGAGGTTCGCCCTGGCAGCCAGTGCAGGCGATCAATACTTCGTCTTTAGGCAGGTAATCTGCGTCTTCTTCATCCACGAGCGGGGGGAAATCTTTAAGATAGCCCGTAGACTTCGCGGCCTTCACAATCCGTTCCATGGACCTGCCAAGAAGCACCAGTCTGCGACCGCTAGCCTTCGCGACTTCTCCAATCGTCTCCAAACGCGCCACGTTGGACGCGAAGGTCGTAATCACCACACGGTTTTTCAGGCCCGCAACAAGTTCCTTGAGGCTCTCCCGCACAGCCGCTTCGGAGCCGGATTCGCTCTCATTAAACACGTTTGTGCTGTCACCGATCAGCGCAAGAACACCCTTTTCACCAAGCTCTGTCAAAACTGGTGAGGGGCACGCGGGGCCGATAAGAGGTCGATCGTCCAACTTCCAGTCACCGGTATGAAATAACGTGCCCTTGGACGTGGTTATCGCGAGGCCATGCCCTTCCGCGATTGAGTGCGCGAGCGGCACATAGCGTACGCTGAAGGGACCCAGCTCCAACGTCTCCAGCGCATCAACAACATGCAACTCGACCTGATCAAGCAATCCCGCTTCGCGGAGCTTGTCTTCCACTAGTGCCGCAGTAAACGGTGTTGCGTACACCGGGCATTTGAACCGCGACCAAAGATAAGGCACTGCGCCGATATGGTCTTCATGACCGTGTGTCAGTACAAGCCCAATCAGATCTTCGCGCTCATCCTCGATAAATTCGGGATCAGGAAAGATAAGATCGACGCCCGGCAAATGATTATCCGCGAAGCTCATGCCGCAGTCCACCATCAGCCATTTACCACGATGCCCATATAGATTGAGGTTCATACCGATCTCGCCTGAACCACCAATGGGTACAAACAACAGGCGCTGATCGTCTGGTTTCATATAGGGCATAAAGCGTCCTAGTTATTGCGGTCGTATATCAGTCGCAGGCCCTGAAGGGTCAGGTCGCCCACGACTTCACCAATCGCATCTGTTTTATTTGCAAATACAGGCGCAAGACCGCCTGTCGCGAGTACTTTAATGTCTTCACCATGCTCGCGCTTCAAGCGCACTACCAGTCCTTCAATCATGCTAACATAGCCCCAGAAGATGCCCGACTGCATCGCCTCAAGCGTTGACTTTCCGGTTACCCTGTCTGTCGAAGGTGCACTGACCGCAATGCGTGGAAGCTTCGCAGCCGCCTGGTGGAGAGCGTGAAGCGACAAGTTGATGCCGGGACATATGATCCCGCCCAGATAGGCACCGTCAGCCCCCACCACATCAAATGTGGTTGCCGTACCAAAGTCAACCACCACCAAAGGGCCGCCATAAAGTTCGTGCCCCGCAACAGCGTTAACAAGGCGGTCTGCCCCAACCTCCGCCGGGTTGGTCACGCGAATATCAACGCCTAGCTCAACGTCCGGTGCCCCCACGATAAGTGGCTCGCAACCAAAGTATTTTTTACACAGTTGGGTAAGTGGCCACACGACTTGTGGCACAACGCTGGCTATAATAGCGCCCGTTACAGTGTTTGGGTCACGTCCATGAAGCGCCATAAGATGGCTAACCCATACAATATATTCATCAACTGTTCGCTGATCGCCGGTAGAAATACGCCACTGCTCGACAATGCTCTCGCCTTCAATAAGGGCAAAAACAGTGTTTGTGTTCCCTGCATCAATCGTCAACAGCATGCTTTCACTCCATTCCGCCAACAGGAAAGATATCCCCGGCATATATACGGCGTTCCTGCCCGTCATCGAGACGGACAATAAGCCCGCCGTCGCTCCCGAGTTCTTGAGGCGTTCCTTCAAAGGTTTCCGCCGCAGTCCTTAGCACGCACCGCTTGCCTAAACCCCAAGCGCTTGCCGCCCACTCTTGTGCAATTGGGGCGAGTTCGTCAGTTTTCCAGTTTGTTAGGCGCTCAAACAAATGGTGCGAAAGTGTTTGAAATGCAAGCCGCACGTTCGGCGCCGTCCCTGTCACAGCTTCAAGACTGGTGGCAGGAAACCGTGCGTCACTCGGAGAATGTGCCAGATTCAAACCAATACCTATCACGACATATTCAAGCTTGTCTGCGTTTCGTGCACTGCTCTCGATCAATACACCGCTCGCCTTTGAGCCAGCGATAAGCACATCGTTCGGCCACTTGCATTGGACGGCATTGGCCCCAAGGTCCACAAAAGTATCCCGCACCGCAAGTGCCACAATGAAGGGCACCGCTGCCATTTCCACAGGCTTGATCGCAGGCCTAAACAGAAGGGACGCGTATAGATTGCCGGTATCGGACGTCCACACCTGGCCTCGTCTACCACGACCAGCACTCTGACGTCCGGCGATCACCCATAGCGGGCCGCTCTCACCTGCATGCGCCAAAGCCGATGCGACGGCGTTTGTGCTGTCGCATTCGCTAAAAAAGCGAGCCCCGACACCCGCTGGTGCCGAGGCTCCCCAATCTTCAAAATCAGCGTTCACTAGAATAACAGCGAACCGGCTGCCCAGCTTGCTGCTGCCACCAATGGGCCAATCAGCACAAAATAGCTAACCGGTGAGTTCACAATTGCCGCAATCGCAATCACGCCAGAAACCGCACGGCCATGGCCGTTTTCAAACGCTGGAGCAGGTTCGTCAAAGAACATTACCTTGATGATACGAAGGTAATAAAACGCACCAACCACACTTGTCAGCACCCCAACGATCGCAAGCGGAATAAGCCCGGCTTCTACGGCCGCGAGGAATACATACCACTTACCCCAGAAACCGGCGAGTAGTGGAATACCCGCAAGCGAGAACATGAAAATGGCAACCGCAATAGCAAGCGGCAGGTTGGTTTGCGACAGCCCGGAAAGGTCCGAGATATCTTCAACCATACCTTCAGACCGGCGCATCGTCAGGATTGCGGCAAATGTGCCAAGCGTCATCGTCACGTAAATCGCGATATAGATCAACAAGGCTTCAACACCCGCCTGTGTTCCCGCTGCCAAACCAACGAGTGCATAGCCAATATGGCCGATAGAGCTGTAGGCCATCAGGCGTTTGATGTTGGTTTGCACAATGGCAATAAACGCACCCACCAGCATGGAGGCGATAGAGATAAACACAATCACCTGTTGCCACTCTGCCGTCATCGCCGGGAAACCGGTCAACATCACGCGTACGAAAAGCGCAAGTGCCGCCACTTTGGGTGCTGCGGCAAAAAAGGCTGTTACCGGTGTTGGTGAACCTTCGTATACATCTGGTGTCCACATATGGAACGGTACCGCAGAAACCTTGAATGCGAGCCCTGCCATCAGGAAGACCATACCAACAATGATACCGATCTGTGGTTCGTGAGCAGCTTTAATCGTCTCCGACAATAGCTCGAAATCTGTTGTACCTGCAAAACCATAAACTAACGAAACGCCATAAAGCAGCATACCGCTTGAGAGCGCGCCCAGAACAAAATACTTGAGACCCGCTTCGGTTGACCTTGAGCGGTCACGGTTCATTGCAGCAAGCACATAGAGTGACAGGCTCTGCAACTCCAAACCAACATAAAGGCTCATCAAGTTATTAGCTGAAATCATGATCATCATGCCCAGCGTGGCAAGGAGGATCAGGATAGGATACTCGAACTTGGCGATATTCATTTGCTTGAGATAAGCCGACGACATCAAGATAGCCACGCCGGAACCAACAAAGACCAAGGTCTTGGAAAATACCGCAAAGGCATCTGTTACAAACATGGCCCCGAAGGTGAGCTGGCGATCGCCTCCCACTTGAGTGAACATCACAAAAGCCGTCACAATCAGCAGAAGAACCGAAAGGTTCGCCATCTGGCTATAGCTTTTGTCGCCTTGGAAAACACCAAGCATGAGCAGGAGCATTGCACCAATGCCCATAATCAACTCGGGCAATACAGGCAGGAGGATTGGCATATCACCAGTCATGTCTCAAATACTCCTTAGTGCGACGCAGCCGCTGTTGCTTCTTCAGCAACAACTTCGGCGGCTACGACGGGAAACTTGGTTTCAATCAGGTTCTCAACCGATGCATGGATCGGATCGAGGAAGCTGTTCGGATAAATACCCATCCAGAACACCACAATGATAAGCGGCAGGAAGATCATCTTCTCACGCAGGCTAAGGTCGGGCATTGCCTTCACGTCATCTTTATCCAACTCGCCAAACACGAGCCGGCGAACGAGGTAAAGCATGTACGCTGCACCCAACACCACACCGGTTGTTGCAAAGAAGGCAACCCAGCTATTGTAGGTGTAGGAGCCATTGAGAACGAGGAACTCGCCAACAAAACCGCTGGTACCTGGCAAACCGACCGACGCCATCGAGAAGATAACAAACGTTGTCGCATATATCTTCATGTTGACCGAAAGGCCGCCATACCGGGAAATTTCCCGCGTGTGGAGCCTATCGTAAATAACGCCAACACAAAGGAAGAGCGCGCCAGAAACAATACCGTGGCTCAACATTGTGAAGATCGCACCTTCAATGCCATTTGCGTTCAACACAAAGATACCAATGGTCACAAAACCCATGTGGGCAACGGATGAATACGCGATCAGTTTCTTGATATCTTCCTGCACCAGTGCAACGAGTGAGGTGTAGATGATCGCGATAATCGACAGACCAAAAATTAACCATGCAAAATGCTGTGATGCATCAGGGAACATCGGCAAGCTGAACCGCAGGAAGCCGTAACCGCCCATTTTTAGAAGCACACCAGCCAGAATCACGGAGCCAGCCGTTGGCGCCTGAACGTGCGCGTCAGGAAGCCAAGTGTGTACTGGCCACATAGGCATTTTTACTGCAAATGATGCAAAGAAGGCGAGCCATAAAAGATTCTGTATGTCCGCATCAAAGTGATGGTTCATCAACGCCGGAATGTCAGTCGTACCCGTCTCGATGAACATATAGAACACCGCGACCAGCATCAGGACAGAGCCAAGAAGCGTGTAGAGGAAGAACTTGAAGCTCGCATAAATGCGGTTCAGGCCACCCCAAACGCCGATGATAAGATACATCGGGATCAAGCCGCCCTCGAAGAATACATAAAAGAGAAAGATATCAAGCGCGGAGAAGACACCAATCATCAGCGTCTCAAGCAGCAGGAAAGCAATCATGTATTCCTTCACGCGGGTCTCAATCGATTCCCAGCTCGACAGCACAACAATCGGCATCAGGAAGGCAGTCAACACCACAAACAGCATGGAAATACCGTCCACACCAACGTGATAACTGATGCTATCGCCAACCCAGTCA
Organism: Kordiimonas sp.; assembly: GCF_965216265.1. GTDB lineage: Bacteria > Pseudomonadota > Alphaproteobacteria > Sphingomonadales > Kordiimonadaceae > Kordiimonas. Next base: position 4,033,194 of record NZ_OZ244153.1, on the reverse strand, counting down.
TACTTCTCCACAAACTGAAAGTCTGCGGTTGAGCCGTCAAAACCCATCCAAAGCACAATGCTCAGCGCAAAGGTAAAAAGCGTCGCCAAAAGCGTCACCCAACGGATATTACGCTTCTCAATTTCCTTGTCCTGGTGGCGCACGATCAGGACAAAAGCTGCCCCAATCATAGGTACCAGCATCATCAGCGAGAGCAGGTAATTTTCCAGAAAAATCATCTTAAATATCCCCTGCCCTTAGTGTCCGCCACCATGGGCCATAAACCACGTCACCACGAGCGCAAGGCCGATAATCATCGCAAACGCATAGTGATAAACATACCCTGATTGAAGCTTTCTAACTTTAGCCGCCACAAGCGCCACAGTGGACGACACACCGTTCGGGCCAAAGCCGTCGATCGTCTGTTCGTCACCACGTTTCCAGAACACGCGGCCAAGCCAAAAGGCCGGGCGAATAAGCGCGAAGTTATAAAGCTCGTCGAAATACCACTTGTTGAGAAGGAAGGCATAAAGACCGTCCCACATCTCAGCCGTGCGCTGTGGCAGGTCAGTTTTGCGGAGGTAGAACCAAGCCGCCAAGGCGAGACCAATCAACATCGCAACCATTGGCGCCAGTTTCACACCAAGTGGTACATGATGGGCCTCTTCCATAATGTCATTCGCAGATGTCACAAGTGAGCCATTCCAGAAGGATACACGGTCAACACCAATGAAGAATTCGTGGCCAACGAAGCCCGCAAACACCGCACCGATCGCGAGCACGATAAGCGGGAAACGGATCGTCCAGGGACCTTCATGCGCGTGGTCATACGTATGATGGTCAGCGCGCGTCTCACCCATGAAGGTCATGAACCAAAGCCGCCAGCTATAGAAGCTGGTCATCAGCGCTGCCGCAACACCCATCACAAAGGCGAACTCGGCGCCTGAAGCAAGCGAAGCATATGCTGCCTCAATAATCATGTCTTTCGAGTAGTAGCCCGACAGAAATGGCACACCGGTGATTGCAAGGTTACCGATAAACATAACCGCCGCAGTCAGCGGGATCTTCTTGAGAAGACCGCCCATGTTGCGCATGTCCTGTTCGTGGTGCATCGCATGGATGACCGAGCCTGCCCCCAAGAACAACAATGCCTTAAAGAAAGCGTGCGTGAACAAGTGGAACACCGCGCCGCCATATGCGCCAACACCGAGAGCGAAGAACATATAGCCAAGCTGCGAACAGGTAGAATATGCAATCACCCGCTTGATGTCGTTCTGCACAAGGCCAACACTGGCTGCAAAGAAGGCCGTCGCGGCACCAACAATAGTTACAACCACAAGGGCATCGGGTGCAAATTCAAACACCGGGCTAAAGCGCGCCACAAGGAACACACCTGCCGTTACCATCGTAGCTGCATGAATAAGGGCTGATACCGGTGTTGGGCCTTCCATAGCATCAGGAAGCCAAGTGTGAAGCCCCAGCTGTGCAGATTTGCCCATGGCGCCAACAAACAGCAGCAAACAGATCACTGTCAGCGCGTTATATTCGTGACCAAGGAATGTCATCGTCGCTGTTTGCAGTTCTTCTGCGTTAGCGAAGATCACATCAAACTGCACGGAACCAAAGAGCACAAAACAAGCGTAGATGCCGAGGGCAAAACCAAAGTCACCGACACGGTTAACAACAAAAGCCTTGATAGCAGCCGCATTGGCGCTTGGTTTTTTGAACCAGAAGCCGATGAGAAGATAAGACGCAAGGCCCACGCCTTCCCAGCCGAAGAACATCTGCACCAAGTTGTCGCTTGTTACCAGCATCAACATTGCGAAGGTGAAGAGCGACAGATACGCGAAGAAGCGCGGCTTGTCAGGATCTTCTTCCATGTATCCCATGGAATACCAGTGCACGAGCGCGGAAACTGTGTTCACCACGATCAGCATTACGGCAGTGAGCGTATCGATCTTGAATGCCCAGGCGAAGCTCAGTGTTCCTGAAGACACCCAATCCAACACATGGACGCTGGCCTTGTTGCCTGAAAGCGCGATGTCGCCGAACGCCATCCATGACAGGATCGCAGAAACGCTGACAAGGCTTGAGGTCAAAATCTGGCTTGGTTTATCACCAAGCTTGCGACCAAACATGCCTGCAATCAGAAAGCCAATAAGCGGCAGGAAAACAATAAATTTATACATCATCGCCCTACCCCTTCATCTGGTTGATATCTTCAACCGCGATGGAACCGCGGCTACGGAAATACACCACGAGAATGGCGAGGCCAATCGCGGCTTCAGCAGCGGCAACCGTCAGCACAAACATCGCGAATACTTGGCCAACCATGTCATTCAAATATGTGGAGAAAGCCACGAGGTTGATATTGACGGCCAACAGCATCAGCTCGACCGACATAAGAATGATGATGACGTTCTTCCGGTTCAGGAAGATACCGAAAATCCCGAATACGAACAGGATCGCGGCGACCGTCAGATAATGTCCTAACCCAATAGTCATGGACTATCGTCCCCTAACCTTTTTTGGTTGGCAGGGACACGCCCTTACCAACTTCCACATCAACAAGTTCATATGCATCTTCCGGCCGACGCGCGTTCTGCTTACCAATGTTCTGGCGCTTCACGCCTGTCCGCTCTCGGTGGGTCAGTACAATTGCACCGATCATAGCCACCAGCAGGATCAAGCCAGCTGTCTGGAAGATGAAAATATAGTCCGTATAGATAATCTGACCGAGCGCGCGGGTATTTTCCACTTGCTCAACAGACGGTGTTGGTGCCGCCGCGTTTCGGGCGATATCATCGCCAAATGTCCATGCAGCACCAAGCGTGCCCAGTTCAGCCAAAAGCAAGAGCCCGACAACAATGCCGATTGGCAAGTTCTGCATAAAACCCTGTCGAAGCTCAACGAAGTTCACGTCAAGCATCATGACAACGAAGAGGAACAGCACCGCAACCGCACCCACATATACAATGACCAGCAACATGGCGAGGAACTCCGCACCCATAAGCACAAAAAGCCCAGCTGCCGAGAAAAACGCAAGGATAAGCCAAAGCACGGAGTGCACCGGGTTCCTCGATGAAATGACCATCAGGCCGGAAAAGACCGTAATGGCAGCGAACAGCCAAAAGGCAGCCGCAGGAAGTGTTGAAGCAAGATCCATCTGTTCCATCCCTGCCTTAACGATATGGCGCGTCAAGGGCGATATTCGCCGCGATCTCGCGCTCCCAGCGCTCGCCATTCGCGAGCAGCTTGTCTTTGTTGTACATCAGCTCTTCACGGGTTTCCGTGGCGAACTCGAAGTTCGGGCCTTCAACAATCGCATCGACCGGGCAAGCTTCCTGACAGAAGCCGCAGTAAATGCATTTGGTCATGTCGATGTCGTATCGCGTCGTGCGGCGTGAGCCGTCTTCGCGCGGTTCAGCCTCAATAGTGATAGCTTGCGCGGGACAGATCGCCTCACAAAGTTTACAGGCAATGCAGCGCTCTTCGCCGTTCGGATAACGCCGAAGTGCGTGCTCACCGCGGAAGCGCGGGCTCAGCGGGCCTTTTTCATACGGATAGTTGATTGTCACTTTAGGGCGAAAGAAATATTTGGTCGACAGCACAAGCGCGGCCCAGAATTCCTTCAGCAACAAGCTTTTAGTGGCTTGGATGATAGCAGTCATATTTCAAGCCTCCTTATCCGTTAGTGGGGAGCAGGTCGAACGCGACCATTACCCCAGAGTAAATTACGACGAATGCGAGCGACAGCGGCAGGAACACCTTCCAGCCAAGGCGCATCAACTGGTCATACCGGTAGCGCGGCACAAATGCCTTCACCATGGCAAACATCCAAAAGAAAACTGCCGTTTTGGCAAAGAGCCAGAGGAAACCAGGAATGAAGTCCAGTGCCGGGATTGGTGCATACCAACCACCGAAGAACAGGATGGCCATTACCACCGACATCAGCAGTATGTTCGCATACTCTCCAAGGAAGAAGAGCGCAAACGCCATGGAAGAATATTCAACCTGATAGCCTGCAACAAGCTCGGCCTCCGCTTCAGGAAGGTCAAACGGCGGACGGTTGGTTTCCGCAAGTGCTGAGATGAAGAAAATGATGAAGATCGGGAAGAAAGGAATGAAGTGCCAAGCCAGCACACCACCTTCTTGCGCGTAAACTACATCACTCAGGTTCAGCGACCCTACTTTTACCAGAACACAAACCAGAACAAAACCGATGGAAACCTCGTATGAAACCATCTGAGCGGCAGAACGGAGCGCGCCCAAAAAGGCGTACCGGCTGTTCGATGCCCAGCCTGACATGATGATGCCGTATACGCCAAGGCTTGATATCGCCAGAATATACAGTACACCCACGTTCAGGTCTGAGAGCGCCATGCCGTCATCAAAGGGGATTACTGCCCAGGAGATCAGTGCGAGCGTGAAGGTAATCATTGGCGCCATCAGGAAGATGCCTTTGTTGGCACCGGCCGGGATGATGGTTTCCTTCAGGAACAGCTTGATACCATCCGCAAAGGACTGCAGCAGGCCAAACGGCCCAACCACGTTCGGGCCACGCCGCATCTGCACCGCAGCCCAGATCTTACGATCGAAGTACACAGCAAAAGCGACCGCTATGGTAAGCGGCAGCACGACCGCCAGGATCGAAGCTGTGATTGCAAGGAAGTAAAGAAACGGTCCTTCGCCACCTAACAGGTTATAAAGCGCCTCAACCATGGGTTCCCGTCGCCTCCTCAGCCTCAAATCCGCGAACATCAACGCAATCAGCCATGATCTGGCTGGCGCGCGCGATTGGGTTGGTCAGATAGAAGTTATCAATGATTGGTGCGATACCACCTTCGGTAATATCACCTTTGGTACCAAAGTCGCCCCAGACTTCACTTGGCAACTCATTGAGCGTTGCTGTTGCTGGTGCTGCATCCGCGAGACGGGCACGCAGCTCACCAAGCGTATTATAGGGAAGTGTTGAACCAACAATGTCTGACAGCGCCCGCAGGATCGTCCAGTCTTCGCGGGCATCGCCCGGTGCAAAGTTGGCTTTCTCCGTGCGCTGAACGCGGCCTTCGGTATTGATGTAAGTGCCTGATTTTTCAGTATAAGATGCGGCTGGCAGAATAACATCGGCGTTTTTAACACCCTCATCACCGTGTGTACCAATGTAAACGGAAAAGGTGCTCGACAGTGCCGCCGTGTCAACTTCATCAGCCCCCAGAAGGAAGACCGCCTTCAGCTTACCTGCCTCGGCGTCATCAAGAACCGCATCAACGCCGCCCTCGGCCACAAGACCAAGGTCCATCGCGCCCACACGAGATGCCGCCGTATGCAGCATGCCAAAGCCGTTCCAGCCCTCACGCACACAGTATTTATCTGCGATATCGCGAACCGCTTTCAGGATGGCCGCGCCATCATCGCGAGCAAGCGCTGGCTGCCCTACAATGATCATTGGCTTAGCCGCAGCTTTCAGTGCTTTCGCGGCATCATGGCGGCCGGTGGAAACCGATTTGATGATTTTCGCGTCGTCGCCAAACTCTTCCACTTTGTACGTGAGGTCGTTTGCGTTGCCTATGTTGCCAACCTTCAGGCCAAGATGGCGAACAGCCTTGCGAATGCGCGTGTTGATGATTGGCGCTTCCGTGCGCGGGTCACAGCCCACCAGAAGCAGATAATCAGCCTCTTCAATTCCCGCGATGCCCGTGTTCATGATGTAGCCTGCGCGAACGCTTGGGTCGATTGTCGCGCCGTCCTGGCGTGCCTCAATCCGCCTTGCGCCCAGTGAGGCCATCAGGTCCTTGAGCGCCAGCATGCTTTCCATGTCGGCAAGGTCACCGACAAGAGCAGCGATTTCGTCGCCCTTCACGCCCTTGAGCTTCTTCTTGATAGCTTCAAACGCCTCTGCCCAGGAAGCTTCCTCAAGTTTCTTATTCTTGCGAACATAAGGCCGATCAAGCCGGCGCTTCTTGAGGCCGTCATATACAAAGCGTGTTTTGTCGGAGATCCACTCCTCGTTCACGTCCTCGTTAAGGCGTGGCTGAATGCGCATAACCGCTGCACCGCGCGTATCAATGCTGATGTTGGAGCCAACTGCGTCCATCACATCGATGCTTTCAGTGTGCTTCAGCTCCCAGCTCCTGGCTGTAAACGCATATGGCTTGCTGGTCAGCGCGCCAACCGGGCACAGGTCAATCACGTTACCTGACATCTCGCTATCCAGCGTTTTCTCAAGGTATGTGGTGATCTCGGTATGCTCACCGCGCCAAAGCGAGCCCATATCGTCCACACCTGCCACTTCTTCCGAAAAGCGCACACAGCGCATGCAGTGAATGCAGCGTGTCATGGTGGTGGAGATGAGCGGCCCCATGTATTTATCTTCAACCGCGCGCTTGTTCTCGTCATAGCGGTTTGCGCCGCGCCCAAACGCCATGGCCTGGTCTTGCAGGTCACACTCACCGCCCTGATCACAAATAGGGCAGTCAAGCGGATGGTTAATGAGCAGGAATTCCATCACCCCTTCACGCGCTTTTTTAACGCGCTCGGTGTTGGTGTGAATCACCATGCCGTCACCCGCTGGCATCGCACAGCTCGCAATTGGCTTTGGCGCCCGTTCCATGTCCACAAGACACATACGGCAGTTACCGGCAATCGACAGGCGCTCGTGATAACAGAAGCGCGGCACTTCAACGCCAACTTCCTCACAAGCCTGAAGCACGGTGGTGCCCGCCTCTACGGTTACTTCTTTTCCATCAATGGTTAGCGTGGGCATCTAACTCTCCTTGCCATGCGCTCTATTCAGCCGCTTTGGCATGATATGAATCGATACGAGCTTCCACTTCATCACGGAAGTGGCGCATCAAACCCTGAATTGGCCATGCCGCCGCGTCGCCGAGCGCGCAGATCGTATGACCTTCAATTTGCTTGGACACGTCCAGGAGTGTGTCGATCTCGGATTTCTCGGCCTTGCCTTCAACAAGCCGCTCCATCACCCGCCACATCCAGCCTGTACCTTCACGGCACGGCGTACACTGCCCACAGCTTTCGTGTTTATAGAACTCGGAAAGTCGCGCGATCGCTTTCACGATATCGGTGGACTTATCCATCACGATCACGGCCGCTGTCCCGAGACCACTTTGAACCTCGCGAAGACTGTCAAAATCCATCAACACGGTGTCGCAGATTTCTTTCGGCAGCACAGGCACAGAAGACCCGCCCGGAATAACAGCCAGAAGATTGTCCCAACCGCCGCGAACGCCGCCTGCGTGTTTCTCAATGAGTTCCTTCAGCGAAATACCCATCTCTTCTTCCACGTTGCACGGATTGTTCACGTGACCAGAGATCGAGAAAACTTTGGTGCCTGTGTTGTTTGGGCGGCCTAGGCCTGCAAACCAAGCACCGCCGCGACGAAGGATTGTTGGTGCAACAGCAATCGATTCAACGTTGTTAACCGTGGTGGGGCAGCCCCAAACACCAACATTCGCTGGGAACGGAGGCTTCAGGCGCGGCTGGCCCTTCTTGCCTTCAAGGCTTTCGATCAGGGCTGTTTCTTCACCGCAAATATATGCGCCCGCACCGCGATGCACATAAATGTCAAAGTCATAGCCGCTGCCACATGCGTTTTTGCCGAGGAAACCTTTGGCATAGGCTTCTTCGATCGCGCTCTCAAGAGCTTCTGCTTCGCGGTAAAATTCGCCGCGAATATAGATGTAAGCTGCAATGGCATTCATCGCAAAACCAGCAATCAAACAGCCCTCAAGCAGCTTGTGCGGGTCATGGCGCATCAAATCACGATCTTTGCAGGTGCCCGGCTCACCTTCATCTGCATTAACAACGAGGTATGACGGGCGACCGCTTGTTTCTTTAGGCATGAACGACCACTTAAGGCCCGTTGGGAAGCCTGCACCACCACGACCGCGAAGGCCCGACTCTTTCATCTCATTGATGATCCAGTCTTTCCCCTTGCCGATCAGGTCTTTGGTGCCGTCCCAGTCGCCACGCTTCATCGCGGCTTCAATGCCCGGGCTTTCAAAACCATAGAGGTTTGTGAAGATGCGATCTTTATCTGCAAGCATTATGCATCTCCTCCCTTGGTGCCTTGAAAGTCCTTCAGCGTGGTCGGACCACCAAACGGCGCACTGTTCTGGCGTTCAATTTGTGGGCCCGGTTTCACGTCCTCACCAGATTTCAGCTTATTGAGAAGCTCAATCATGCTTTCTGGCGTCAGGTCTTCGAAATAATCGTCACCGATGGCAACCACAGGCGCGTTAACGCAGGCACCGGCACATTCAACTTCAGACAGCGTGAACATGCCATCTGTCGTCGTGCCACCTTTCTCAACGCCCAAGTGTTTCTTGCACGCCGCCATAATATCATCAGCGCCCCTGAGCCAGCACGGCGTCGTACCGCACACCTGCACATGATGCTTACCCACAGGCTTGTGGTTATACATGGTGTAGAAGGTTGCCACCTCCATCACCTTGATCGGCGCCATATCGAGGTAGTCTGCGATATATTCCATGATCTCTTGCGTTACATGGCCACCATTCTGGCGCTGTGCAATATCCAAAAGTGGCATGACAGCGCTTTGCTGACGGCCTTCCGGATACTTCGCGACATGCTTTTGTGCGAGCACCTCATTTTCAGGTGTCCACACAAATTTCTGATCGTCTTTTTGGGCTGCCGCGCTCATCGGTCCACCTCACCAAACACAATATCCATTGCCCCAAGTACGGCCGGAGCATCCGCGAGCATATGCCCTTTGCACAGGTAATCCATCGCCTGCAGATGCGCGAACCCGGGTGCACGAATTTTACAACGGTACGGACGGTTCGACCCGTCAGAAACCAGATACACACCAAATTCACCTTTCGGCGCCTCTACAGCGGCGTACACCTCGCCCTCAGGCACTTTGAAGCCCTCGGTATAAAGTTTAAAGTGGTGAATAAGGGCTTCCATGGAGCGCTTCATCTCGCTACGGCGCGGCGGTGCAACCTTGGTGTTGACCGACATAACCGGCCCACCTGGCATTTGCTCACAGCACTGGCGAATGAGCCTTAGCGATTCCCGCATCTCTGCAATGCGAAGCATAAAGCGGTCGTAACAATCGCCTGCGTTACCGATGGCCACTTTGAAATCGAGCTTGTTATATACTTCATAAGGCTGGGATTTCCGGAGGTCCCATGCCACGCCGGTTGAGCGCAGCATCGGGCCGGTAAAGCCCCAGGCAAACGCGTCTTCCGCCGAGAATGTACCGATATCGACGTTACGCTGCTTGAAGATGCGGTTATCAACCAGCAGCGATTCCATATCCGCTATCATCTGCGGGTAGGTTTCTGTCCAGGCCATGATGTCATCAAGAAGGCCCGCTGGCAGATCCTGGTGCACCCCTCCTGGGCGGAAGTAAGCAGCGTGGAAGCGAGCGCCAGACGCGCGCTCGTAAAATTCCATCAGCTTCTCGCGCTCTTCAAACATCCATGTAATCGGCGTCATCGCGCCAACGTCAAGCGCGTGCGTCGTCAAGTTCAGGATGTGGTTCAGTATACGACCAATTTCACAGTAAAGAACTCGGATATATTGGCCGCGCTCCGGCACCTCAAGGTCCATCAGCTTTTCAATCGCGAGACAGAACGCGTGTTCCTGGTTCATCGGCGCAACATAGTCGAGACGATCAAAATAAGGCATCGCCTGCAGATACTGTTTGTGCTCTATCAGCTTTTCAGTCCCGCGGTGCAACAAGCCAATATGCGGATCGATCCGCTCAATAACCTCACCGTCCAGTTCCATAACCATACGAAGCACGCCGTGCGCCGCAGGGTGCTGTGGGCCAAAGTTCAGGCAGTAATTCTTGATATCGACTTCAGCCATTATTTTGCCCCCTCTTTTGTGGGCGCGTCTTCGCCTTCAGCCTTTTCATCACCAGGCAGAACATACTTCGCGCTCTCCCATGGGCTCATGAAATCAAAGTCGCGGAATTCCTGCTTCAGCTTCACTGGCTCATAAACCACGCGCTTCTTGTCTTCAGAATAACGAAGCTCGACAAAACCGGTGAGCGGGAAGTCTTTACGAAGCGGGTGCCCCTGAAAGCCATAATCCGTCAACATACGGCGAAGATCCGGGTGGTCAGCGAAAAAGATACCGTACATGTCCCACGCTTCGCGCTCATACCAGCCTGCGGCCGGGAACACGTCATTCACGCTTGGAACCGGGGTATCAGCGTCAGCTTCCACCTTCACGCGAATGCGCTGGTTCAGCTGCATGCTCAGGAGGTGATAAACCACGTCAAACCGCTTGGCTCGCTCGGGATAGTCTGCACCACAAATGTCGATCAATTGCTTGAACATGCATTCCTGGTTATCCCGCAGGAAAATGAGGACTTTTTGAATATGCTCGGCGCGTGCGGTCACTGTCAGCTCGCCAAAAGCGACAGATGCCGTAGCTACCTCGTTTTCAAGGCTGCTGGCGATATGCTCGCCAAGTGCAGCTAATGCCTTATCAGTCATGCGCTCTCGCGCTCCTTTTATGATGTGCAGCACAGGGCTGCAGGCACAGTGCGAAGCACCCCGGCCCAAGGCTGGGATGCTTCGGATGAGATCTACCGGGTTATGGTTCCCGTCCGACGGATTTTGCGCTGAAGCTGCAAAATACCATAGACAAGCGCCTCCGCTGTGGGAGGACAACCAGGTACGTAAATATCGACGGGCACAATGCGGTCACACCCACGCACCACCGAATAGGAATAGTGATAGTAGCCACCACCGTTCGCACATGATCCCATTGAGATCACATAGCGCGGCTCTGGCATCTGGTCGTATACCTTACGAAGCGCAGGTGCCATTTTGTTGGTGAGCGTGCCGGCGACGATCATCACGTCACTTTGGCGTGGGCTACCGCGAGGCGCAAAACCGAACCGCTCCACGTCATAGCGCGGCGTGCCGGAATGCATCATCTCTACTGCGCAGCAGGCGAGACCAAAGGTCATCCACCAAAGCGAGCCTGTACGGGCCCAATTGATGAGGTCTTCGAGAGAAGTGACTACATAGCCCTTCTCTGTCAGCTCTTCATTCAGGCCCTCCAGAAACGCACTTTCGCTCGGCGTACCAGTGCCGGTCGGCCCAAGCGGGCTATCAGGTTGTGCTACTCCCATTCCAGCGCTCCTTTATTCCATTCATAAATGAAGCCCACGGTCAGCACACCAAGGAATATCATCATCGACCAGAAGCCATACAGCCCGATATCACCAAGGGACACAGCCCAGGGAAACAGGAAAGCGACCTCTAGGTCGAAAATAATAAAGAGAATGGCGACGAGATAAAAACGAACGTCGAACTGGTGACGCGCGTCATCGAATGCCTCGAAACCACACTCATATGCTGACAGTTTTTCGTCGTCCGGGTTCTGCTTGGCAATGAGAACCGCAGCACCAACGAAAACAAGTGAGAATGCAATAGCGATCCCGAGGAAAATCAGGATCGGCAGATATTGTATGAGCAAAGACTCCATGAGAGTCCCTTTTTGTTTATTGGCCCTAATTACTGCGCCCTTTTATCGACCGAGGTGACGACAGTAAAGGGTGAATTTGCCCCGGAAGCTATTGCCGGGGAGTATAGACCCGGAAATGCTTAATGAAAAGCTTACGAGCCGTGCGTTTCCGGGCATTAAGGCAAAAAGTCGCAGAAATAAAAAAACGCGCCCGAACATGCCGGTACGCGTTTTCTAAATCCCCGAAGGGTCAAGCAAGTGGCGCGAGTGACGGGGCTCGAACCCGCGACCCTCGGCGTGACAGGCCGATACTCTAACCATCTGAGCTACACCCGCGCACTGCTTGCGGGGTGGTGTTTAAGATTTTGCCCCACCCTTGTCAATCATTGAATGCTCAAATTTCGCACTTTTTATGCGGAATAATTGTGAGGCGTATATCTCAAGGGATTCACTTGGTGGGAGTGGCAATTATGCCGTCAGTATCGCATGGCTGCTTACGAATCATCACGTTACCAATGTTTGGCACCGAGACCTGCGGACGCTAACGCACACCCGGGAAAGCAAAAAAGCCTCCGGAAAAATCCGGAGGCTTTTTGAACCCTCTAACGAGGGAGCAAGTGGCGCGAGTGACGGGGCTCGAACCCGCGACCCTCGGCGTGACAGGCCGATACTCTAACCATCTGAGCTACACCCGCGCGGCGCTTGCGTGAGGGGGTGTTTAGGGCCTGCCCGCGTGAGTGTCAACACTCTTTTTCATGCCTTTTTTCAGAAAGATTTTCAGTGCCCCACTTTCCGCCGATTTCAGCAGAAAAAACATAACCGGTTCAGCACCATCTACAGCTTTTTCAAAGACCTAGGGCCTAAGAATTAGCCACATTACTGCCCCGATTAGCCCCGCCCCTAAGATTAGCCGCCACACCAACGGGATTTTCCTGACAGCATCGCTCAGCAACAGAAAGAAATTCAAGACTGGATGAAAAGCCGCGATGATGCGAATAAGCGACATCGTGCGTTCAGCTTTTGTTGCTGTTTCGTCATACAGACGGTCACGTGGGTCTTGTGGCGCCCAGCACGCTTCAATTACCACTTGTTCATCCTGAGAGGACGTGTGCGCACCCTCGTCCACTTCTTGGGCTGGAGTGTTCGCAGTCATCTTGGTCGCTCACCTTCAAATAGCCACTTTAGGCCTTGCCGCAAAGCCTCTGGGGCTGCGGAAAAATGGCCATGCCCGGGAATCGAAAGCGTTTTAAGCTTCCAGGGCAGATTTACCTCCGCAGTCCAGTGCTTGATCCACGCAATTGCCGGTTCCCGAAATTGCGGTTCATCTTCCGCCGCGCTTGAGACAAAGAGCTTCCCACTCGCATTTGCGGGCCGTACTGACAGGAAAAAGGGCAGGTTTCGGTGTAGAGCGGGATTGCTGGCAATTCGTCCCCAGAACAGCTCAGGATCGGTTTGCGCACTGTAGAGGACAAACTGACCACCAAGGGACTGGCCAAAGATGATCCGGCGTTCTGGATCAGCAGTATATAGTGTTTCGATATGGGGGAGGAGTTCGTCCCGAAAGAAGGCTTGAAACTTCCCTGCCCCACCAAAGTGAGCACGTTCTGGCGAAGGGGCGGTGAAATCGGCGCCGCGGGTGTTGCCATCATTAAACCCGTCCGCGCCATAGCCGATCCCGACGATAATCATTTCAGGAATTTCTTCCGCAAAAACCAGATACCGGTAATAACTGGCCAGCATTGGGAAGGTATGACCACCATCAAGCAGATAGAGTACGGGGGAAGTTTCGCCAGCGGTTCCGTAACTCTCAGGCAGCCTGATGAATAGGTGCAGTTCCCTGCCGAGCGTTTCGGAAAGGAACACCTCATGCGACGCGTTGTTGAGCCCCTGCATATAAGCCAGAGGCTGATCCTGCAAAGGTTTCTCTGCCCTCGCTGGTGCGGCGAAAAGCAAACACAGCAACATAAATGACGTGAAACAAAATCCGGAAAGACGTGCCATTTCAAACCTCGCTTTTCACAAAGTTTAAACAGTCGCACGGTAAAACGAAACAGCGAACTCACCGTTGCGGTATTCGTCAGTTCATTTCTGCTTTTTATGAAGGAAACCACGGGAAGCCATGGTGGGCGATGACAGGCTCGAACTGCCGACCCTCTCGGTGTAAACGAGATGCTCTACCAACTGAGCTAATCGCCCTCACAAGGCATAAATCCCCATTTGGTATTAGGGGATAATGGTGGGCGATGACAGGCTCGAACTGCCGACCCTCTCGGTGTAAACGAGATGCTCTACCAACTGAGCTAATCGCCCACATACTGTGTGGTGAGCGCGCTTTTAGGGGGAAATCAGAGCTCTGTCCACCCCTTTTTTTGCAATTTTTCAAAAGAAAACGGCTGCAGATTTCTCCACAGCCGTTCTAGCAATTCAAACAGTAACAAACTTATTTGTTTACTGCGTCTTTAAGACCCTTGCCTGCCTTGAATTTAGGCTGCTTGGAAGCAGGGATGTCGATTTCTTCACCCGTGCGTGGGTTACGGCCTTTAGTAGCTGCGCGAGAAGCAACAGCAAAGGTACCGAAGCCGACGAGACGAACTTCGCCGCCGGATGCCAGCGCACCGCTGATGGAATCAAATATAGCGTCAACTGCTTTACCTGCGTCTGCTTTGGACAGGTCAGCTGCTTCAGCAACTTTTGCGATCAAATCGTTTTTATTCAAGGTATCCCCCTCTGAGTTGAAGAGATTGATTTCGTTGTTTGGTTCCGAAATGCGAGGGCATCTTGGCCACAAAATTCACGCTTGTCAAAGCAAAAAACCGCAGAAAACTGCGGCTTTTAGCTTTTTTTTTCTTGAATTTTCATCAATAAGGAACAAGACCCCTAATGAGTCGTCAATTCTTCGCCTGATGAGTCGTCGTCAGAGACCACCTTTTTGGTGTCATCTTCGTCGGGCCAATCAATCGGTGTCATCTCACCCGCGAGCGCATGCTCAAGCACCTCATCGACCGTTGAAACTGCAACGATTTCAAGGCCTTTCTTCACATTGTCCGGAATTTCCACAAGGTCTTTTTCATTGTCTTTCGGGATAAGAACCTTGGTAATTCCGCCTCTCAGGGCCGCAAGGAGCTTCTCTTTCAAACCACCGATTGGCAAGACTCGGCCACGCAGAGTCACCTCACCCGTCATCGCAATGTTTTTTCTCACCGGAATACCCGTGAGCACAGAAACAATCGATGTACACATGGCAACACCGGCTGAAGGGCCGTCTTTTGGAGTCGCACCTTCAGGCACGTGAATGTGAATATCGCGCTTCTCGAACACGTTTGGATGAATACCAAACTCAACGCAGCGGGAATGCACATAGGAACGCGCGGCCTGGATCGATTCTTTCATCACATCGCCAAGCTTACCAGTCTGTTTGATATTGCCCTTGCCCGGCACGGTAACAGATTCGATGGCGAGCAGTTCGCCACCCACTTCAGTCCACGCGAGACCCGTTGTCAGGCCAACCTGATCTTCAAGCTCCGCTTCGCCATAACGGTATTTACGAACACCGGCATATTGGCTGAGGTTGCGGCTTGTCACCTGGATCTTGTCTTTGGATCCTTCGACAATTTCCTTCACAGCCTTCCGCACCAGTTTTGCAATCTCGCGCTCAAGGCTCCGCACCCCGGCTTCACGGGTGTAATAGCGCACAACATCCTTGAGGGCACCGTCCGAGATAGACCATTCGTCTTTTTTCAGGCCATGATCACGCATCTGCTTGCTAATCAGGTGGCGTTTTGCAATCTCGATTTTCTCGTCTTCCGTATAACCGGCGAGCGTAATGATCTCCATCCGGTCAAGCAGCGGGCGCGGCATGCGTAGCGAGTTTGCTGTTGTCACGAACATCACGTTCGAGAGGTCGTAATCGATCTCAAGATAGTGGTCGTTAAACTTGCTGTTTTGCTCCGGGTCCAGCACCTCAAGAAGTGCAGACGCAGGATCGCCGCGGAAATCCTGCCCCATCTTGTCGATCTCATCAAAGAGGAACAATGGGTTCGTGGTGCCAGCCTTTTTCATTGACTGCATCACCTTACCCGGCATGGAGCCAATATAGGTCCTGCGGTGTCCACGAATTTCAGCTTCGTCCCGCACACCACCAAGGGAGAAACGCACAAATTCACGGCCCGTAGCTTTTGCGATAGACTTACCGAGCGATGTTTTACCCACGCCTGGCGGTCCAACGAGGCAAAGAATCGGGCCTTTGAGTTTTTTCGCGCGCTGCTGCACCGCTAAATACTCAATGATACGTTCTTTCACCTTCTCAAGGCCGTAATGGTCGGTATCCAGCACTTTTTCAGCAAGCTTGATGTCTTTTTTCACGCGGCTCTTTTTCGACCACGGCACGCTCAGCATCCAGTCAAGGAAGTTGCGTACAACGGTTGCTTCCGCAGACATCGGGCTCATGGACTTGAGCTTCTTCAGCTCAGCCAGGCATTTCTCTTTGGCTTCCTTGGAAAGCTTGGTTTTGTTGATCCGGTCCTCAAGCTCAAGAATTTCTTCCCGGCCGTCATCCCCTTCCCCAAGTTCCTTCTGAATCGCCTTAAGTTGCTCGTTGAGGTAATATTCGCGCTGGGTTTTCTCCATCTGCCGCTTCACGCGGCCACGAATCTTCTTCTCAACCTGCAGAACGCCAATTTCGTCTTCCATGAAGCCAAAAATACGTTCAAGCCTGTCCGCAACTGATGTCGCGGCCAGAAGGTCCTGCTTATCATCGATCTTGAGCGCGAGATGCGAGGCCACTGTGTCAGCAAGCTTCGAAGGCTCATCGATCTGGCCAACGGTTACAAGAACCTCAGCTGGAATCTTCTTGTTGAGCTTCACATATTGCTCGAACTGGGAAATCACGGAGCGCGCAAGCGCCTCAGCTTCGGCCGGGTCTGATTCGTCACCGGTGAGCATGGTCGCCCGTGCTTCGAAATAGTCTTCCTCGCGGATAAATTCTTCAATTTTCGCGCGGTTAAAGCCCTCCACAAGCACCTTCACAGTGCCGTCCGGCAACTTCAGGAGCTGCAGCACACTGGCGACGGTACCAATATCAAACACATCTTTCGTGTTTGGATCATCTTCACCGGCTTCTTTTTGGGCCACAAGCAGGATTTGCTTGTCCTTCGCCATCACCTCTTCAAGGGCGCGAACAGACTTATCGCGGCCAACAAAAAGCGGCACAATCATATGAGGGAAAACAACAATATCCCTCAGTGGCAGGACCGGCAAAACTACTGTATTTGTATCTGTTTGGGCAGAATCTGACATAGGAAAAAACATCCAGAACTAGATCAGGCGATAAAGAGGGCCGATTTTAGGCTCCTTCTCGCGAATAAGAAAGGAAAAGACGTGAAATTTTACCTGTCACGCCCCTTTTAGGCTGTTCATCATGAAAATGGGGGCTGAAACATCAGTTTCAACCCCCTTAACACCTAGACTAAGGCCTTTTAAGCTGGCTGACCGGCTTCATCACGGCGGTCAGAGTAGATCTGCAAAGGAGTCGCCTTGCCATCTACCACCTCACCGTTGACCACGATCTCTTCAACACCCTCAAGGGATGGCAGGTCGAACATGGTATCCAGAAGCGTGTCTTCCATGATGGACCGCAGGCCACGAGCACCGGTTTTGCGCTCGATCGCCTTTTTCGCTACAGCAAAAAGCGCATCTTCCGAGAAGGTCAGCTTCACATCTTCCATATCAAACAGGCACTGATACTGCTTGAGAAGTGCGTTTTTCGGCTCGGAAAGAATTTGCACAAGTGCATCTTCATCCAGATCTTCAAGGGTCGCAATCACAGGCAACCGGCCAACAAACTCGGGGATTAAACCAAACTTGAGCAGATCCTCAGGCTCGGTTTCTTTAAAGAGTTCACCCGCGCTGCGGTCATCCGCGCTGGCAACCGAAGCACCAAAGCCAATGGATTTGCCCTGAAGGCGGTTAGCGATCACTTTATCGAGTCCCGCAAACGCGCCACCACAGATAAAGAGGATATTGGTTGTGTCCACCTGCAGGAATTCCTGCTGCGGATGTTTACGTCCACCTTGTGGCGGCACACTTGCAACCGTGCCTTCCATGATCTTGAGAAGCGCTTGCTGCACACCCTCACCCGACACGTCACGCGTGATGGATGGGTTGTCAGACTTACGGCTGATCTTGTCGACCTCATCGATATAAACGATACCGCGCTGGGCGCGCTCAACGTTATAATCGGCAGCCTGCAAAAGCTTCAGGATGATATTCTCAACGTCTTCACCAACATAACCAGCTTCGGTCAATGTTGTGGCATCAGCCATGGTGAACGGTACATCAAGAATACGCGCAAGCGTCTGTGCCAAAAGGGTTTTACCACAACCCGTTGGCCCAACCAGCAAGATGTTGGACTTCGCGAGCTCAACATCCTGACTTGTGCTGCTTGCGTGATTAAGCCGCTTGTAGTGGTTGTGAACAGCCACCGAGAGCACACGTTTTGCATTGCGCTGGCCGATTACATAATCATCCAGCACACCGAGAATTTCCAAAGGTGACGGAACACCATCAGTACCTTTAGCGAGAGCACTTTTGCTCTCTTCCTTGATGATGTCATTGCACAGCTCTACGCACTCATCGCAGATAAAGACCGTTGGTCCTGCAATAAGCTTCCTGACCTCGTGCTGGCTTTTGCCGCAGAAGGAACAATAGAGCGTGTTTTTCGAATCACTGTTACTCAAATCTGTCACCGCTTACTTTCATCGCTTCTTTTTATCGTAGACTGGTTAAAAAGATGCTTACAACAAAAAATCTCACAATTTGTACGCCAATATAATTCCGGCGGACCAATGAGATTATTCGCTAATCTCCTCACGTGAGGTATAGACGTGGTCAATCAGGCCAAATTTCTGCGCTTCTTCAGCGTTCATGAAATTATCCCGGTCCATTGCTTTCTCAATCGCAGCAAGCTTCTGGCCAGTGTGTTTAACGTAGATATTGTTCAAGCGCTCACGCAGTTTAAGAATTTCACGTGCCTGAATTTCAATATCAGCCGCCTGCCCGCGCGCACCGCCTGAAGGCTGGTGAATCATGATCCGTGCATTCGGGAGTGCGTAACGCATGCCCGGCTCACCAGACGCTAGAAGCAGCGACCCCATGGATGATGCCTGCCCGATACAGATGGTCGCCACTTTCGGGCGGATATACTGCATGGTGTCATACATCGCCAGACCGGATGTCACGATGCCGCCCGGCGAGTTGATGTAGAAGGAGATATCCTTCTTCGGGTTGTCTGCTTCCAGAAACAGCAGCTGGGCCACTACAAGGCTGGCGATATGGTCATCAACCTGACCGGTCAGGAAAATGATGCGTTCTTTTAGCAGCCGAGAATAAATATCGTAAGAACGCTCACCCCGGTTGGTCTGCTCCACCACCATTGGGACAAGGGCACTTCTAATAGGGTCAAGGATATCGCTCATCGGGCACTCCAATTCATACCGGCCAATATGCATAAATACTGTGGCCAAACGTTCTTGTGGCAAGCTGTAGCAAACAGACATTGCGCCCGGCAAGGAAATAACCCCCTGCGGGCACAAATAGATAGGCACAGGTTGAGACAATTAAAGGGTGGAACGAAAAAAGGGGTCCGAAGACCCCTTTTTAAGCCGGAAAACCGGTAAATTATTTATCAGCAGCTTTTTTCGGCGCAGCTTTCTTTGCTGGTGCCTTTTTAGCAGCTGGCTTCTTGGCTGCAGCTTTTTTCGGAGCCGCTTTTTCAGCAGCTTCCTTTTTAGGCGCAGCTTTCTTTGCAGCAGGCTTCTTCTCAGCAGCTTCTTTCTTAGGAGCAGCTTTTTTAGCAGCAGGCTTTTTAGCAGCAGCTTTTTTCTTTGGCGCTGCTTTGCTCTTTGTTGGGTTTGCGTCTTCTTCGTCGATGGCGCGAACCGCAGCTTCAAGCTCGTCACGGCTTACAGACTTGTCTGTCAGTTCAGCCATTTCAATCACGAAATCCACAACCTTTTCTTCAAAGATTGGTGCGCGGAGCTGAGCACGAGCTTCTTCGTTCTTCTGGTAGAACTCGAAAACCTGAGCTTCCTGGCCCGGGAAGCGGCGTGCTTCCTCAATAACACGGCGGTTCACTTCTTCCTGTGTTACCTGCACGTTGTTTTTAACGCCCAGTTCGGAAAGAAGCAGACCAAGGCGCACGCGGCGCTCTGCAATAGAACGGAACTCAGCAGCTTCATCAGCATCTGCCGGCTCGTCCTGACCTTCAAAGTCTTCAGCTTTTGCTTCGCCTGTCTGGATCGCATCGCGTTTGATTTGATCCCAGATCTGACGGTACTCAAGGTCAACCATGCCAGCAGGCACGTCGAAATCATACTCTTCAGCAAGCGCATCCAGAAGGCCACGCTTCATGTGGGCGCGTGTCAGCGAGTTGTTGTCATTCGCCAACTGACCTTTTACTGATTCTTTCAGACCTGCGAGGTCTTCAAAACCCAGGTTTTTCGCCAGTTCGTCGTCAACCTTGGCTTCAGAAGGCTTACGCACTTCTTTCACAGTCACTTTGAACTCGGCTTCTTTGCCCTTGAGGTCTTCAGAGTGATACTCAGCAGGGAAAGTCACTTTCACGACTTTCTCGTCACCGGCTTTAACACCGGTGAGCTGCTCTTCAAAGCCCGGGATGAAAGTGCCGGAGCCAAGCTCGAGCTGGTAGTCTTCACCCTTGCCGCCTTCAAACTCAACGCCGTCCACGCTGCCGACAAAGTCGATCAGAATCGCGTCGCCTTCACCAGCTTTTGTGGTTTTGGCGGCCTTTGCGAATGATTTCTGCTGGCCTGCGATACGCTCAATGAACGCGTCAACGTCTTTGTCTTCAACTTCAGCAACCCAACGCTCAAGCGCAGGCGCTTTGAAGCCCTCAACCTCAACCTGTGGCAGAATTTCTACCTTCACGGTGAACTCAAGGTCTTTACCGTCTTCATACTCGGAAGCCATGTCCACCTCAGGGCGCATAGCCGGGCGGATTTCTTTTTCTTCGAAAAGCTTGGCTGACGATTCCTGCAGTGCCTCGTTCAGCACTTGGCCTTTCGCGCGGTCGCCATGCATACGCTTCAGAAGCGACAGAGGCGCCTTGCCAGGGCGGAAGCCCTTGATTTTTGCGTTAGCGCGAAACTCGAGCAGCACATTATCAAGGCGGGCATCAAGCTCAGAGGCCTCGACAACAACTTTATATTCGCGTTTCAGGCCTTCATTCAGCAGTTCTTCGATCTGCATGGGTCTTCCAACTCTCTTTAAATTCTGTTTTTCCGGTCAAACTACCCGGGGGTGGTGCGGGCGAAGGGACTTGAACCCCCACGTCCGAAGACACCAGAACCTAAATCTGGCGCGTCTACCAATTTCGCCACGCCCGCACTCTATACCCCGAGGTTACCCCGCACAAAGACGGTCACCACCGGATTTATTACACGTGGATTGGAGGGGCTTATAACAGGCGCGCCGCTGAGTACAAGTATTTTTGTAATTGCCGCCTGCAAAATCCGCCAGTGGCGATGCCGGCGCGCCACATCTCGCTCTTTTATACCGTGTTGAACGCAAATTCCCGCCTAAGGCAACACCTTGGGCAACATGGCCAGAAGGTCAGACGCAATAAGCCCCTTGCCTGCCCGCATGGCGGCTTCTCCCTGAAGCCAGACACCGGCAGACGCCGCTTCAAACGCGGGCATTCCCTGCGCCAAAAGCCCCGCAATGGCACCGGACAGGATATCACCGGTGCCGCCCACCGAAAGCCACGCTGGCGCGTTGGTGGCAATGGCTGCCCTGCCGTCAGGCGCCGCGACTATGGTTGAGACACCCTTCAGCACTATATAACAGCCGGACGAGGCTGCCGCTTGGCGCGCGGCCGCTATCCTGTCGTGATCGAGCTCGATATCAGGGAACAGCCGTTCAAATTCACCATCATGCGGGGTCAGTATAATATCAGCCCCGTCGTTTGCTGAGTGGAGACCATGCAGTTTGCCCATGAGGCTCGTGAGGGCATCCGCGTCCAACACCAGGTTTTTCCCGCTTCCAGCCACCTCAAGCACAAGGTCCGCTGTTTTTTCGCCAACACCGGCGCCCGGGCCCATTAACACAGTCGCGATACGCGCATCGCTCGCAATACCCATAAAGCCAACAGGGCCCTCAAAACGACGGACCATAACGTCTGTTAGCGCCGTGGCCTGCACGGCGTATGTTTCAGCTGGAGCTGCCAGCGTTATCAGCCCCGCGCCTACACGTAACCCCGCGAGTGCTGCGAGACGAGACGCACCAAGCGTGGGCTCTTTACCGCCCAGAACGAGAAGGTGGCCACGATGGTATTTATGTGTGGCGGGACCGGCGTATGGGAACGCCACACCCCATAAGGACGGTATATTCTCAAATGTATCGACGTGAAGCGCAGAAATGCTGGATTCCGGGATGCCAATATCTGCTATATGGATATGATCCTGCCCGCCACACAGGAAGCGTCCTGGCGCCACAGTTTGACCCACTTTTTTCTTGAAAAACGTGATTGTGGCGTCGGCCTGCACGCATGGCCCTAACGGCTGGCCTGTCCTGGCGCACAACCCGCTCGGGATATCAACGGCGATCGTGATGGCCGGGCTTTTGTTCACCGCAGCAACAACTTCCGCCAGTTCGCCTTCTATCGCGCGGCTCAGTCCGGTGCCGAAAAGCGCGTCAATAATCACGCTCGCTTTTTTGAATTTCGCCGTATTTATAGGGTCTTGACGGCCAGACCAACGACCGGCCATCTCGCGCGCATCACCCTTGAGCGCGTCGGTATGGCAGCTTGTCATCAGGGACACAGGGTAACCCCAACCGCTCAGGTACCGTGCCGCCACATACCCATCACCCCCGTTATTTCCCGGCCCGCACAGGACAATAACGTCACCGCTGGCCTCAGACGGAGACCCGAGATATTCAGCAGTAATGCCCGCCACAGCCTTCCCGGCATATTCCATCAGTGAAAGGCCACTCATGCCATTCTCAATAGACCAAGCGTCTGCGGCACGTGTCTGCTCTGGCGTTAACAATATATGTGCGTTGCCGGAATCCGACACGGAAGCCCCCTCCCCCTGAAGCTCGAAACTCTATTGATAGAATCAAAAAGACTCGAACAAGAATCAGCAGCAGTGTAGCAAATGCCACGCACGCGCAAAGGCTCTTCTTCAAAAACTTGTAATGTAAGGAAATTCTGAGGGATTTGGCTTCAGAGTGGGGCGAGTGACCGGGATCGAACCGGCGACTTCCAGTACCACAAACTGGCGCTCTAACCAACTGAGCTACACCCGCCATCTCTGAACGTGGCGCCTGTTTATGCGCATCGAACTGCTCTCGTCAAGTCGGAAAGTTATAGATTTGGTTTCTGGCTGCATTTTCCTTGCGCACACATGGTCAGTAACCACGCATCTGCACAAAAAATGTGCACTCAAACGCACAAAGAACAGTCAGCCATGCTGTCCAATTTTTGAGAACTCGCCGTTTCCTGCGCCTCCGCCTCGTTGGCACGAACCCTGCTTTATCAGGGGTATAATGATAACAATGGTACCAGAAAATGAAGAAGATCGAAGCAATTATAAAGCCCTTCAAGCTTGATGAGGTGAAGGAAGCCCTTCACGACATCGGCATTTCAGGGATCACAGTAACTGAAGCCAAAGGTTTTGGGCGCCAGAAGGGCCACACCGAGCTGTATCGCGGCGCGGAATATGTGGTTGATTTTGTGCCCAAGGTAAAAGTGGAGGTTGTTGTGGCAGCTGATGAGGCGGAGCGGGCTGTAGAAGCCATTAAAAACGCTGCGCACACCGGCCGCATCGGCGACGGCAAAATTTTTGTCAGCCAGGTTGAAGAAGCAATTCGCATCCGTACCGGTGAAACCGGCAGGGACGCTATCTAAACCGGCCGACGCCCCAGGCGCGTTGGCCAACATAACCTGTGGAAGTTGCGGGCGCCCAGTCTCCCGCGAAGCCATTAAGGTCGTTTTAAAATAGGGAAAACGGAAATGTCTAAATATACTAATTTGAGTGTCGAAGAGTTTCTTGCGCTGGTTAAAGAAACCAATGCCGAATGGATCGACCTCCGCTTCACCGACCCAAAAGGCAAATGGCAACACCTCACCATGGCCTCTGACGTTGTCGACGAAGATATGCTTTCTGAAGGCTTCATGTTTGATGGTTCCTCCATTGCAGGTTGGAAAGCCATTAACGAATCCGATATGATCCTCAAGGCTGACCTCAACTCGGTCACCCTCGACCCGTTCACGGCTGATGTTACACTCATCGTCTTCTGCGACATCCTTGAGCCAGCAACCGGCCAGCCTTATGACCGTGACCCACGCTCCACTGCGAAAAAAGCAGAAGAGTATGTGAAATTCTCCGGTGTTGGTGACACCGTATACTTCGGTCCAGAGCCTGAGTTCTTCGTGTTTGACGACGTGAAGTTTAAAACCGGCTATCGCGGCGCAATGTACGAGATCGACGACGTAGAAGGTCCTTACAATACAGACAAGGCCTTTGAGGGCGGTAACTATGGCCACCGTCCAGCAGTAAAAGGCGGTTATTTCCCTGTTGCGCCTGTCGACAGCTGCGTTGACCTTCGCGGCGAGATGGTAAAAATTGCCAAGGAAATGGGCCTGAAGATGGACAAACACCACCACGAGGTGGCAGCCAGCCAGCACGAGCTTGGCATGATGTTCTCCACGCTTACAGAGACAGCTGATAACGTACAGATTTACAAATATGCTGTACATCAGGTTGCCCATACATACGGCAAAACGGCGACCTTCATGCCAAAACCTGTTGCACAAGACAACGGTTCGGGCATGCACTGCCACCAGTCAATCTGGAGAGACGGCAAGCCACTGTTCGCAGGCTCCGGCTATGCAGACCTTTCCGAAACCGCTCTCTATTACATCGGCGGAATCATCAAACACGCTAAAGCGATCAACGCTTTCACAAACCCAAGCACCAACAGCTACAAGCGCCTTGTGCCTGGTTTTGAAGCACCAGTTCTCCTGGCTTACTCCTCACGCAACCGCTCTGCTTCCTGCCGTATTCCTTATGGCACAAGCCCGAAAGCAAAACGCGTTGAGGTTCGCTTCCCTGATGCAACAGCAAATCCATACCTCGGTTTTGCTGCCATGCTGATGGCTGGCCTTGACGGTATCGAGAACAAGATCCACCCAGGCGACGCGATGGATAAAGATCTCTACGCCCTGCCGGCTGAAGAGCTTCTCGGTGTTCCAACGGTGGCAAGCTCGCTACGTGAAGCACTTGAATCCCTGCATAACGACCGCGAGTTCCTCAAGAAAGGTGACGTGTTCACCGATGACCAGATCAGCGCGTACATTGAGCTGAAGATGGAAGAAGTGAACAGGCTGGACCTCGCACCACACCCTGTTGAGTTCGAGATGTACTACAGCGCCTAAGTGCGACAAATAAACAACAAGAGAGGAAGCGCATGCCGCTTCCTCTTTTTTTTGAGCTAAATATATATAGTTTCCTCGTCGTTTACGATTTAACAACCCGTCAACTATACAGTCGATCTTATAAGTGGTGTTGTAAGCACGACCTATGTTACCGCAAAACCTTCAGGACGGGATTGCACCGTAATGCACATCGAGTACTCAACTGAACAGGCAGCCATCCAACCGCGCCTCGCCAGTGCCAACATTAACCCGGATACTTTCCTCGCGACGGACTATCTCAATCATTTCAATGAGATAGTGATGCTTCTTGAGATGGTTCCGGACATGCCTGAGCTTGCGGAAGATGCTGCCGAATGGGCCCCTAAAAGCTATAATCAACACTTTCTGGATAGTGGCTTTCAAGCAAAAGAGCTCGCCGTGCAGGCTTACAACCTCGCGCCCATGGAAATTCGTTCGGTATTTGAGAAAATCTGCGCAGACCTGGACCAACTTATCCAGTCCACACTTGCGGGGATGGCCGCAGTAAACGTGGCGGAACGTGGCTTCACTCCCAAAGCGCAGGAACTGATCCGCATGCGCGTGGAGGCTATCCAAGCCCTTTTGATGAAACTTAATCAGGTCATTCACGGCAAGCTTGAAGACGCTGTTGAAGTGATTGAAGAGCATCCGGAAGAAAGTGCGCAAACACAGGAAGATATCGACAAGCTGTTCGATTAAGCCTGCCGACACCCACTACAAACTTTAATGAAAACAAAGCCCTTACAACGGGCACCGTATCACCCGAGCCTAGACCGCCGGACGATAGTCCTCGCCTTCCTCAATCACGGCAAGAGAGACCGTTTTCTTGAGATCAGGTCGCCCTTCACGAGCCAAGCTCACCAGCGGGTAGGTGCTTGCACCAATGCTGCTGATCCGCTCAACAACCCAGACAGAAGTCATATGATGACGATCTGAATACCGAGCACCCACTACAACACCTGGCACGATGCTTGTTGTGCCCTCGCCCCGGAAAAGGCGCTTGAGTAATCCAACCGAGCTACCTTTTTGCATTTGTGATCTCCAATGAGTTGCCGAGACATTCAAGGCTACAAACAACCCCTTAACGAAGTTTTAAACCGCCTGTGAATTCTATGTGAATTTTACGAGAACACACACTATATTTTCTTTCGCACAACATAGATACCCCTATATATTGTTACGCTTGACGGCGGGGCGCCCTTGGTTTACCCCCTCAATATAACGCGTTTACCGGGGTGGGTTATGAGCGATCTGTTCGAAGTTACACAAACAAAATCTGACTATTCAGCCAAAGATATTGAGGTCCTTGAAGGACTTGAGCCGGTCAGGCAACGACCAGGCATGTATATTGGCGGTACGGACGAACGCGCAATTCACCATCTTGTTGCCGAAATTCTCGATAACTCAATGGATGAGGCGGTTGCAGGTCACGCGAGTCGGATCATTGTATCCATGCATGACGACGGTTCCGTGTCAGTCTCCGATAACGGCCGTGGTATCCCGATCGACCCTCACCCAAAATACCCTGAGAAATCCGCCCTTGAAGTGATCATGACCACCCTGCACTCTGGCGGCAAGTTTAGTTCAGACGCCTACGCAACCTCTGGCGGGTTGCACGGTGTGGGTATTTCTGTGGTCAACGCGCTCAGTGAATGGATGACCGTTGAAGTAGCGCGAGACAAACAGCTTTGGCGCCAAAGCTATGCTCGCGGCAAGACAACCAGCAACATTGAAGATATGGGTGCGGTGAACAACCGCCGCGGCACGCAGGTTAGCTTCCTGCCGGACCATGAAATTTTTGGCACTAAGCTGAAGCTGAAACCCGCGCGGCTTTACCGCATGGCGCGTTCTAAAGCGTATCTATTCCGTGGTGTTGAAATCCGCTTCCGTTGTGCGCCAAGCCTGATTGCCGAGGACGATGACACCCCGGCAGAAGCAACACTGCACTTCCCCGGTGGGCTCGCAGATTTCCTCGCTGATACGGTGAAGAAACGTACCTGCGTAACCGAGGCACCTTTCAGCGGTTTTGTGAAGTTTCCGGATGATGCCGGCCGTGTTGAATGGGCAATACACTGGCCAGAATTTGGGGACGGCTTTTCAAACAGCTACTGTAACACCATTCCAACACCCCAAGGTGGCACTCATGAGAATGGTATGCGCAGCGCCCTTGTACGCGGCCTGAAAGCTTATGCTGAACTCACGAACAACAAAAAAGCCACCCAGCTTACCGGCGATGACATCCATGGCTCATCTTGCACGATGCTGTCTGTATTTATTCGTGACCCTCAGTTCCAGGGGCAGACCAAGGACAAGCTTTCGACACTTGATGCTTTCAGGCTCACTGAGAATGCCATCCGTGATGCATTTGACCATTGGCTCGCTGATCACCCTGACCGTGCCAACAGCCTGCTCACCTGGGCGCTGGAGCGCCTGGAAGACCGCCTGCGCCGCAAACAGGAACGCGAGATCAAACGTGCAACAGCTGTAGGCAAGCGCAAACTACGTCTGCCTGGCAAGTTGACGGATTGCTCAAGCGCGTCCCCCGAAGGCACTGAAATTTATATCGTGGAGGGCGATTCCGCTGGAGGTTCAGCCAAACAGGCGCGGGACAGAAAAACACAAGCGGTGCTCCCGATCCGCGGCAAAATCCTCAACGTTGCCTCCGCTACACGAGACAAGATCGCAGCCAATCAGGAAATTCGTGACCTGACGCAGGCTCTTGGTTGCGGTACAAGAGACGGGTATGACGGGGCGTCGCTCCGTTACGAGAAAGTCATCATCATGACCGATGCTGACGTCGACGGCGCCCATATTGCCACCCTCCTCATGACCTTTTTCTTCCAGGAGATGCCGCAACTTGTGAAAGACGGCAGGCTTTATCTGGCGCTGCCCCCACTTTACCGCATCGCAAAAGGTGGCAAGGTAATTTACGCGCGGGATGACGCCCATAAAGACGAGTTGATGGCCACCGAGTTCGCAGGCAAAGGCAAGATTGAGATCAGCCGGTTTAAGGGCCTTGGTGAGATGCCACCCGGCCAGCTCAAAGAGACCACCATGGCGCATAAGAACCGCACACTACTGCGCGTCACCCTGCCTTCAGAGTATGGCGACAGAGCCATCGTGAACCAGCTTGTTGACGACCTGATGGGCAAGAAGCCTGAAAAGCGCTTTGAATTTATTCGCGACAACGCCCCTGCGGTCGATGAGCTTGATATTTAGGCGCTTATAAGGGCGGCCAGAGCAGTAGTAAGCATTGCGGGTGCCTCAAGCGGTACCAGATGACCACACTTTGGCACTTCAACATACCTGCAGTTCGGTAGACGCTTAGCCATTTCCTGCTGATGCGCGTGATCCGCCAAGGTGTCCTCCCGCCCGAACATCACCAGCGACGGTACCGCGATGTCACATAGGCTGGCTTCACGGCTGGTCCGTTCCATGATAGCCCGCTGCTGCCTGACCAGCACATCGGCGCCTAAATCCCGCGCCATTTCACGCACTAACGGTGCATGCCTCATCCGGTTATTCTCGCTCAAGGCGCTTTCAACATATCCATCAACAAAGGCTGTAAATTTACCGCGGTCAGCAAGTTTGATCGCTTGCATGCGTTTCTTCCGCGCCTCAGTGCTATCAGCATGCGCATTGGTGCCGATGAGCGCCAGGTGGCTTATGCGGTGCGGCACACGAGTGGCAATTTCAAGGGCAAGATACCCTCCCAATGAATTACCAACGATAGCAAACCGGTCCG
This sequence comes from Kordiimonas sp., assembly GCF_965216265.1. Lineage (GTDB taxonomy): Bacteria > Pseudomonadota > Alphaproteobacteria > Sphingomonadales > Kordiimonadaceae > Kordiimonas. The sequence goes on along the minus strand of NZ_OZ244153.1, from coordinate 4,004,524 downwards.
GCATATTCTCGATTGCGCGGGCGGCCATATCCGCGAGATTATCATCTGCCTGGGTATCCGCCACTGATACTTCAACGCCTTCCGCGAAGTGATTGATCACGCTTTTATATAGCCGACTGTCACATAAAAGTGCCGGTAGTAAGAGAATTGCATCAGTATTAAAAGCCATGAAGCCGTATCCCGCATTGACATTGCGCCCTGTGCACCTATGCTGCGCCCGAATTTGTAGCTTATAAATTGGCAGGATGCGAATGGGTTTCGACCTTTTAGGACTGAGTGAACCAACAATGAAAGCCGTGAATGAGGCTGGCTATACAGAGCCAACACCCATTCAGGCACAAGCAATTCCGCAGGTTTTGATGGGGCGGGACGTGCTTGGCATCGCCCAGACAGGTACGGGCAAAACGGCTTCCTTTACCCTGCCGCTCATCGATATCCTTTCTGAAGGCCGCGCTCGGGCTCGTATGCCGCGCTGTCTGATCCTCGAGCCAACGCGCGAGCTTGCAGCTCAAGTTTCCGAAAGCTTTGAGAAATATGGCAAAGGGCACAAGCTCACCATGGCGCTTCTCATTGGCGGCGTAAACTTTGCCGATCAGGAAAAGCTGCTGGATCGCGGTGTTGACGTGCTGATCGCAACACCTGGCCGGCTGCTTGACCATTTCGAGCGCGGCAAGCTGCTGCTCACCGGCATCGATATCCTCGTTGTTGATGAAGCCGACCGTATGCTCGACATGGGCTTCATCCCGGATGTTGAAAAGATTTGTGAACGCATCACAAAAAATCACCAGACGCTTTTCTTCTCCGCGACCATGCCGCCACCAATTGAACGCCTTACCAAGCAGTTCCTTGATGACCCCCGCGTGATCGAGGTGGCAAAGCCCTCTTCCGCAGCGCAGACCATCGAGCAAAAAGTTCTGTTTGTTGGCCCCCGCGAAAAACGTGTGGCCCTTCGTAAGCTGCTGAAAGAAGAGCCTATTAAAAACGGCATCATCTTCTGTAACCGTAAGGTTGACGTAAAAGACGTGTATAATTCCCTCGCGCGTCACGGTTTCAACGTGGGCCAACTGCACGGTGATATGGAACAAAGCGAACGGCTTGAAGTTCTGCGCCAGTTCAAGGCAAATGAGCTTCAACTGCTTTGCGCTTCTGATGTTGCTGCCCGTGGTCTGGACATTGCAGACGTTAGCCACGTGTTTAACTTCGACGTACCAAGCCACGCGGAAGACTATGTACACCGGATCGGCCGTACTGGTCGTGCAGGCCGTAAAGGTAAAGCCTTCACCATCGCGACAACTGGCAAAAACGATACGAAGTTTCTTGATGCTATTGAGAAAATGCTCGGCAACAAGCTGCCCCGGCAAGAGAAGGTAGACCTGACGCCGCCAAAGCCGAAGGTTGCAGCTGACGACATGCCGAAAAAGCCATTTGTGGGCATGGGCCCTCATATGCCAGCCTTTCTTGCGCGCCCTGTAGACCTGAGCCGCAGCAAAAGCGACGAACCAATCGCTTAAGATCTACTGATACACCTCGCGCACCTTGTCCCTGCCCCACTGGGCACTAGTTCATCAGGAATGGGACAAATGCGGGAGGAACCACGTGTCAGAATTCAAAACGCTCATCTTGGAAATTGAAGACGGTCTGGCGATCATTCGACTGAACCGACCAGAACGACTTAACGCCCTGAGTGTAGCGTTGAAGCAAGAGCTTCTTGCGGCCATTCGCCAGATTGCCAAACCAGGCAGCGGCGTAAGAGCCCTGATGATCACCGGTGAAGGCCGCGCTTTCTGCTCCGGCGCAGATCTCGCGGAAGGTGGCATGAGCGCTGACCGTGATATGGGCGCAAACCTCATTGAAACCTACCACCCCATCCTCCTTGAGCTCGTGGCCCTTGATATGCCGGTAATCTCTGCGGTAAACGGCGTGGCAGCGGGCGCCGGTATGAGCATCGCCATCTCTGCCGATATCGTGCTCGCCGCACGTTCCGCTTATTTCCTACAGGCTTTTGTCAACATCGGCTTGGTACCAGATGCAGGCAGCACCTACATCTTGCCTCGCCTGATCGGCAGTGCTCGCGCCCGCTCCATGATGATGCTCGGTGAACGTCTCCCTGCCGATAAAGCATTGGAGTGGGGCTTGGTCTATGACGTTGTGGATGACGACAAACTCGTAAGTGAAGCCCTCTCCCTCGGGAAACGTCTGGCAAGTGGCCCAACAATGGCCTTGTCTAGCATACGCAAACTGCTCGCTGACAGTGAGAACAGCAGCTATAGCGAACAACTAACCGCAGAGGCCGCAGCGCAGCGAAAAGCCGGGCGTTCCGAGGACTGTATCGAAGGTGTCATGGCGTTTATCGAAAAACGTGAAGCCCGCTTTAAGGGCCACTGACCGGACATTTTGAGCCAATTCATATCGGGTGTCGCCAAATCGCCACTTTTCATTTCTATTCGGGGGCGTTACATAGAATGAATACTAACGAGAACATAACGGCAACAAAGGCATTCATTTGTGCGGAACCCCCTTGCATTAGTCGGCCAGATATTTCTGTCGGCCCTGGCAGAGATCGGCAAACTGTCCCGTTTTGCGGGAACGGCTATCTACAGCCTTGCCATGCCGCCCATATATTGGCGTCATATCCTCAAACAGATGTGGCTTATCGGCTACAATAGCCTCCCTGTTGTTGGCCTCACGGCACTTTTCACAGGCGCCGCGCTCGCGCAGCAAATTTATGTGGGTGGAAGCCGATTTAACGCCGCTTCTGTGGTGCCCGGTGTTGTGGTTATCGCAATCGTGCGTGAGCTTGGTCCCGTACTTGGCGGCCTTATGGTTGCTGGCCGCGTTTCTAGCGCCATGGCGGCCGAGCTTGGGACCATGCGTGTGACAGAGCAGATCGATGCGTTGGTGACCCTCTCAACCGACCCGTTCAAATACCTCATCGCGCCTCGCCTTGTTGCTGCGGTGATCACCCTGCCCATCCTCGTGATAATTGCGAATATCATCGGTGTGCTCGGTGGCTTTCTGATTGGTACAGAGAGGCTGGACCTCAACGCAGCGACCTATCTGCAAGTGACAGCAGACTTTCTGGAACAGACAGATGTGATCTCATCCCTTGTTAAAGCCGCGGTTTTCGGCTTTTTCATTGCGCTGATGGGCAGCTACCACGGCTACCATAGCCGAGGCGGCGCACAGGGCGTAGGAAAAGCAACCACCAACGCGGTCGTCTCCGCCTTCATCACCATCTTGCTCGCGAACCTTATCATCACTGTGATCGTGTTTGGGGGGCGTGTGGCATGAGTGGCTCTCCTATGATTCAGTTGGAAGACGTTCACAAAGGCTTCGGTGCCAAACAAGTGCTCAAGGGCATTGATCTCACGGTTACCAAAGGCCAGTCCGTTGTTATCATCGGCGGCTCAGGCACCGGGAAATCCGTCATGCTCAAATGTATTCTGGGCCTGTTGGAGCCTGATACAGGCACCATTCACGTGGACGGCAAGAATGTCACGCATCTTAAAGGTCGCGCCCGCAAGGAAGTTTTGACCAAATTTGGCATGCTTTTCCAGGGTGCCGCGTTGTTTGATAGCCTGCCAGTATGGGAAAATGTGGCCTTTGGCCTCATCCAGGGTAAAGGCATGAACAAGCGCGATGCCCGCGAGATCGCGACCGAGAAACTGCGCCGTGTGGGCTTGTCGCCGGATGTGGGGCTATTATCCCCCGCAGAGCTCTCGGGTGGTATGCAGAAGCGTGTTGGCCTTGCCCGCGCTATCGCGAGCGAGCCGGAAATCATCTTTTTTGACGAGCCAACCACGGGCCTAGACCCCATTATGGCTGATGTGATCAACGACCTTATCGTTGAATGTGTGCAAGACCTTGGTGCCACAACACTTTCCATCACTCATGACATGGCCAGCGCCCGCAAGATCGCAGACCGGATAGCCATGCTCTATCACGGGCAGATTATCTGGGAAGGCGCCAAAGATGAAATCGACCATTCAGGCAACGAGCATGTCGATCAGTTCATCAATGGCCGTGCACAAGGCCCGATCGAGATGGAAATACTGAAACTCTGATGGCCAAGAAGCTCACATCATATGTTTGCACCGCCTGTGGCGCGGCCTATGTTCGCTGGCAAGGCAAGTGCGAGGAATGTGGTGGCTGGAATACGCTATCAGAGGAGAAAGCAGCTGTTTCCGGCGTGCCCAAAGGCCTATCTGGCAAAAAAGGCAGCCGCGTTTCCTTCGTATCGCTCGATACACCGCTCGATGAAGCTCCTCGCCTCCTGACCGGCATTGCGGAGTTTGACCGCGCGCTTGGCGGCGGTCTGGTACCCGGGAGCGCAATCCTGATTGGCGGTGACCCGGGTATCGGCAAATCTACCATCCTTTTGCAGGCCATGGGCAAAATGGCCCTCAAGGGCGAAGACTGTGTCTATATCTCTGGCGAGGAAGCAACCGCACAGATTCAGATGCGTGCAAATCGCCTAGGCCTCAAGGGCGCGCCGCTTAAGCTCGGCTGCGAAACCAGCCTTCGCGATATTCTGACCACGTTGGACGAAGGCAAGCCGCCCCGCGTTGTGGTTATTGATAGTATCCAGACGCTATTTGCAGACCATGTTGAATCTGCGCCAGGCACCGTCAGTCAGGTTCGCGTGTGCGCGCACGAACTCATCAGCTTCGCAAAACGCAAAGGCACCATCGTGCTGTTGGTCGGTCACGTTACCAAGGACGGCCAAATTGCCGGACCGCGTGTTTTGGAGCATATGGTTGATACGGTGCTTTATTTTGAAGGCGACCGCGGCCACCAGTTCCGCATTCTGCGCGCCGTGAAAAATCGCTTTGGCGGCACCGACGAGATTGGTGTGTTTGAGATGACTGGCGCCGGGCTCAATGAGGTCACAAACCCTTCTGCGCTTTTCCTCGCGGATCACAATGCCCGAGAACCCGGTTCTGCAGTCTTTGCAGGCATTGAAGGTTCCCGCCCCGTCCTTGTAGAAATTCAGGCCCTTGTGGCACGCTCAAGCGCCGCCAACCCTCGCCGTGCGGTCGTTGGCTGGGATGGCGGCCGCCTTGCCATGGTACTTGCCGTATTAGATGCGCGCGCAGGGCTGGGCCTGGCCGGGTGCGATGTCTATCTCAATGTAGCAGGCGGCCTCAAGATCACCGAACCCGCTGCAGACCTTGCGGTTGCAGCTGCGCTGATCTCGAGCCTTTCCCAAACACCTGTGCCTGATGAAACCGTCGTGTTTGGTGAAATCAGCCTCTCAGGCGACGTGCGTAACGTCTCGCAGACAGAGGCGCGACTGAAAGAATCTGCAAAACTTGGCTTTACTGGTGCCCTCACACCAAAAGTGAAGAAAAACCCGGTCAAAACAATCAAACAACAAACCATCGCCCGTGTCGGAGACCTGGTTGCACAGTTTTTCCCCCATGGGTTACCCTAAGCCACTATAGTATTTGATATGTGATTTGCCTTATAATTGGCGAATTGACGCCCCATATCTGAAGTTGAAAAGCCTAAGGAGTGACGTGAGTGAACTTGTCGAGCAATACGCTAACAGCCTTTGATGCTGCGGTGCTGATCATCATTGGCCTGTCGACACTGTTCGCATTTGGCCGAGGCTTCGCCACAGTGGCCCTGTCTTTTGGCGCCTGGGCAGGCGCTTTGCTTGCAACTGTGTTCGGGTTTGAACTTGCCAAGTCCTACGGCCGCGACATTATCAGCCCACCAGAGCTTGCTGACCTCATCACCCTCGCTGTTATCTTCTTCGTCACCCTTTTTGTGCTCAAACAGGTTGCCGAGTTTATTGGCGGCATGGTGAAAGACAGCCCCGTCGGTCTGCTGGACCGTTCACTTGGGGCATTGTTTGGCCTATTGCGCGGCGTTGTTATTGTTTCCGTCATTTATCTCGGTTTCGACAAACTCTTCCCGTCTTCTAGCCAGCCTGACTGGATCAAGGAGGCGCGTCTGAAGCCGCTTGTTGCCTGGTCAGCCGGTATGATCGAAGGTTTTGCGGGTGAGGCCATGGGCAAAGACCCCACCGGGGTTGGCAGCGACTATCTACAAAAAGCAGCCGATTCTGTGCCAAGCCAGTTCATCAATGAAAAGCTTGAAGAACAGGCCGCCAAATATATTGAGGAACAACGCGACCAGCTTGACGACCTCGTTGGCGAGCTCGCGAAAGAGAAAAAGAAGAATGACGGAAACTGACACCACTTAGCTGTGTCTTTTTACCGCAATATTTCTGTAATTCTGAATTATCCCTAGGCAGCGAGGCCATCAGGCGATATACGGGGCGGGCAACATCACCTTTGCGCCCCGTTTATGCAGGAATGACGAATGACAACAGAGCATCCGGATTTCACCACCAATCCATTTGATGACGACAAATTACGCGAAGAATGCGGCGTTTTTGGCATCTTCGGCACCCCAGATGCCACGGCACACTGTACGCTCGGGCTACACGCCCTGCAGCACCGCGGCCAAGAAGCCGCCGGCATTACAGCTTTTGATGGCGAAAACTTCTCTACCAAACGCGTTCTTGGCCATGTTGCCGATAACTTTACCAGCAAAGAAGTGATCGAGAGCCTGCCTGGCCACGCAGCCATCGGCCACACACGCTACTCAACAACAGGTGACACGGTCCTCCGGAACTGCCAGCCTTTGTTCGCAGAGTTTTCATCCGGCGGTTTTGCCGTTGCCCACAACGGTAACCTCACCAACGCAGCGCACCTCCGAAAATCGCTGGTGCAGCGCGGCTCTATCTTCCAAAGCACGTCAGATTCAGAGGTGATTATTCACCTTATCGCCATGAGCCGCTACCGCACACTGATGGACCGCTTTATTGATGCGCTCCGTCAGATTGAAGGTGCCTATTCGCTTGTGTCACTCACCAAAGAAGGCCTTGTTGGTGTGCGAGACCCGATGGGTGTTCGCCCGCTCGTGCTTGGCAAACTCGATGACGCCTATATCATGTGCTCGGAAACCTGTGCACTTGATATCATTGGCGCGGATTATGTGCGTGATATTGAACCCGGCGAGCTTGTGGTTATCACAGAAGAAGGCATCACGAGCCACAAACCTTTTCCTGAGGAAAAGCCGCGCCCTTGCATCTTTGAGCATGTCTATTTCGCGCGCCCGGATAGCTATATGGACAGCATGAACGTCTATGAAGTTCGCAAGCGCATTGGTGCGGAACTGGCCCGCGAAAACGGGATTGATGCTGACCTCGTGATCCCCGTGCCGGATAGTGGCACACCTGCTGCGATCGGTTACGCGCAGGAAAGTGGCATCCCATTTGAGCTCGGCATCATTCGTAACCACTATGTGGGCCGTACGTTCATTGAGCCAAGCGACCAAATTCGCCACTTTGGAGTGAAGCTGAAGCACAACGCCAACCGGTGGCACATTCAGGGTAAGCGTATCATCCTGGTTGACGACAGTATCGTACGCGGCACTACGTCCATGAAGATCGTGAATATGATGCGGGAGGCCGGGGCCACTGAGGTGCATATGCGCATTGCATCACCACCAACGGCACATAGCTGCTTTTATGGTGTTGATACACCGGAGCGGAAGAAGCTTCTCGCGGCCCGCATGGACATTGACGCCATGCGCGAGCATATCGGCGCAGATTCTCTGGCGTTTCTCTCAATTGACGGCCTGTATCACGCGGTAAACCAGCCCAATGGGCGGGACAATAAATGCCCGGCCTACTGCGACGCCTGCTTTACCGGTGACTATCCGACCGTGTTGACTGACCAGTCTGAAGCTGAAAAAGACGACAACCAACTCGACCTCATCGCGTCTACAGGGGCTTAATCTATGAGTAAAATTCTTGAAGGGCGCCGGGCGCTAATCACCGGTGCATCCCGCGGTATTGGAAAAGCAGTTGCGCTCGCACTCGCCGACGCCGGTGCTGATATTATCGCCATTGCCCGCGCGCGCAGCCAAGGCGCCCTTGAAGAACTGGATGATGCTATCAAAGCCAAAGGCCGGAGCTGTACGCTTGTGCCGATGGACCTTAGGGATGGCGACGCAATCGACCGGCTTGGCGGTGCTATTTTTGAGCGTTGGGGGAAATTGGATATCCTGATTGGCAGCGCGGCTGTTCTCGGCCCCATCTCTCCACTCGGACACGTCACCGTAAAAGACTGGGCCGAGCTGATGGACATCAACGTGACAGCCAATTGGCGGCTGATCAGGTCCATGGATCCACTTCTCAAGCAGTCCGATGCCGGGCGCGCCATTTTCGTAACTTCAGGCGCTGCGGGTAAACACAAACCTCACTGGGGCGGCTATGCAGTTACCAAAGCAGCACTTGAAGAACTCGCCTTAACCTATTCTGCTGAAAATAGAATATCAAACATTAGGGTCAACATGATTGACCCTGGCCCGATTGCCACGCACATGCGTGCCCGTGCGGTGCCCGGCGAAGATGCCAGCAAGCTTCCCCTGCCAGCAGACATTGCGCCCCTGTTTGTTGAGCTCGCTTCTCCAGCGTGCGAGAAATCCGGCGAACGCATCAGTTTCTATGACTGGGCAGGCATTAAACGCACCTGAGCATCGCGCCGCTTTGCTCGGGTTAATCTCTCTGGAAATCTTTTAGAAGACGCGCAACGGCGGATGATACCGTCATTTCTCCTGCGCGAACGGCGTTGGTCAATCCGCTCAAACTCGTTTTTACCGCAGGGTTACTGTAGAAATCAGACAACAGTCTGTCCCTGATTTGAGCATCAAGCCACGTAAGGCGTTGCTCACGCCGCCGCGCTTCACGTTCCCCGCTCTCGCTCATGATGCGCCTGTGCTTCTCAATGCGCCCCCAAAGCTCCGGCACGCCCTCGCCCTTAAGGCCCGAACATGTAACAACAGGCGGATGCCAGCTAGGGCTCGCGTCAGTCAAGATGTGAAGCGCTGACTTATATTCGCGCACAGCCTGCTTGAGTTTTTCTGCGAAGATATCAGCTTTGTTGATCGCCACCATGTCGGCAAGCTCAAGGATACCCTTCTTGATGCCTTGAAGCTCGTCCCCAGCGCCCGGGAGCATCAGAACCAGGAAGAAATCAACCATATCGGCCACCATGGTCTCAGACTGGCCCGTGCCCACAGTCTCCACGAGCACAGTGTCAAAACCCGCGGCCTCAAGCACGACTATCGTTTCCCTTGTGGCCCTCGCCACACCACCAAGAACACCTGAGCTTGGGCTTGGCCGAATAAACGCTTTCTCAGAGGCTGAAAGCTGCTCCATCCGGGTTTTATCACCCAGAATAGACCCGCCCGTGCGGCCGCTTGATGGATCGACAGCCAGAACGGCAACTTGGTGGCCCTCTGCAACCAACCACATACCAAGATTTTCAATGAATGTGGATTTGCCCACGCCCGGCACACCGGAAATACCGACACGCTGAGCTTCGCCCGAATAAGGCAGCAGCTTGTGCAGCAGCGACTGTGCTTTTTCCTGATGCGCAGGGTTACGGCTTTCGATCAAGGTGATCGCACGGCCAATAAACGCGCGATCACAAATGCGCACGCCCTCAAATAACTCATCTACAGTTGGCTGCCTGACCGTCCCTGACACAAAGCCTCCTAAGCCACAGCCTGCTCGTAACCGAGCCGCTTGTTGAGTTTCTCAATCAACTCACCAGCCGCGTCGGCAATCACGGTCCCGGGCGGGAAGATAGCCTCCGCCCCCGCTTTATAAAGCGCGTCATAATCCTGTGGCGGGATAACACCACCTGCAACAATCATGATGTCTTCACGGCCAAGCGCCTTCAGCTCCGCCTTAAGGGCTGGTACAAGCGTCAGATGCCCCGCCGCCAGTGAGGAGGCGCCGATGATATGCACATCGTTCTCTACGGCCTGCCTAGCGGCTTCTGCGGGGGTTTGAAACAGCGGGCCGATGTCCACATCGAAGCCGAGGTCTGCAAAAGCAGAAGCAATGACTTTCTGGCCGCGGTCATGGCCATCCTGCCCCATTTTTGCGACAAGGATGCGGGGCCGGCGTCCATCTGCAGCTTCGAACTCATCGACAAGCGCATGAACGCGTTTCACCGCCGGGTTGTTCTTGCCAACTTCTGCCTTATAAACGCCTGTCACAGCCCTGATCTCCGCCTTGTGGCGTCCATAAATTTTCTCAAGCGCGTCGGTAATCTCACCAACAGTGGCTTTAGCTCGTGCCGCATCAATCGCAAGCGCAAGCAGGTTACCCTCGCCTCTTTCCGCTGCATTCGTCAAGGCATCAAGGGTCCGCGCCACGTCATCGCTATCTCGCTCGGCTTTCAGGCGCCTCAGCTTATCAAGCTGCGCAGCCCTTACCGCGCTGTTATCCACCTTCAGGACATCAATGTCCTCAACCTCATCGAGCTGGTACTTATTGACGCCCACAACCGTCTGGCGTCCACTATCGATCCGCGCCTGCGTACGGGCCGCAGCATCCTCGATGCGGAGCTTGGGAATACCGGCCTCAATGGCCTTCGCCATGCCGCCCTGGGCTTCAACTTCCTGAATATGCGCCCATGCTTTAGCAGCGAGCTCCGCTGTCAGTTTTTCTACATAGTAGCTGCCGCCCCAAGGATCGATCACCCGGTTCGAACCGGTTTCCTGCTGAATGAAAAGCTGGGTATTCCGGGCAATGCGGGCTGAGAAATCAGTCGGCAACGCAAGCGCTTCGTCCAATGCGTTCGTGTGCAAGCTTTGCGTGTGCCCGTGCGCAGCTGCAAAAGCCTCAATGCACGTACGGCTGATGTTATTGTATACATCTTGAGCAGTCAGTGACCAGCCTGAGGTCTGGCAATGGGTACGTAAGGAGAGTGATTTGGGATTCTTCGGCTCAAACTGCTTCACGAGCTTGGCCCACAGCATGCGCGCAGCACGCATTTTGGCCACTTCCATGAAATAATTCATGCCAATTGCCCAAAAGAAGCTGAGACGCGGAGCAAAAGCATCCACGTCCATGCCAGCTTCAATGCCAGCCCGGATATATTCCACACCATCAGCTAGCGTATATGCCAGCTCAAGATCAGCCGTCGCACCCGCTTCCTGCATGTGATAGCCGGAGATGGAGATCGAGTTGAACTTAGGCATATTCTCTGACGTATAGGAGAAGATGTCGGAAATGATCCGCATGGAAGGCGTGGGCGGGAATATATAGGTGTTCCGCACCATAAATTCTTTGAGAATGTCGTTCTGGATTGTGCCCGCAAGCTTGTCTGGGCTCACACCCTGCTCCTCAGCTGCAACAACATAGAGCGCAAGAATGGGCAAAACAGCGCCATTCATGGTCATTGAAACAGACATCTGATCAAGCGGGATACCGCTAAAAAGCGTGCGCATGTCATAAATGCTGTCAATCGCCACCCCTGCCATGCCCACATCGCCGACCACGCGCGGATGGTCACTGTCATAACCCCGGTGCGTAGCAAGATCGAATGCTACCGAAAGGCCCTTCTGGCCAGCAGCCAGATTGCGGCGGTAAAAGGCGTTGCTGTCTTCCGCCGTTGAAAAACCTGCATATTGCCGGATCGTCCAGGGCCTTTGCACATACATCGTCGGGTAAGGCCCCCTCAGGAAAGGCGCGATACCCGGCCGGGTATCAAGGAAATCGAGGTCTTTGACATCGTCTGCGTCGTAGCTTGGCTTCAGGCTTATGCCTTCGGGCGTTAGCCAATCGCTGTCCGAACGGGCGGCCTCATTCGCAACAGCCTTAAAGGGAACTTGGGTAAAGTCAGGGATGCGGCTCATGACTTGCCTCCCAAAAGCTCATAGGCACGGGTAAGAGTGTCCAGCACGTCACAGCCCATATAGATCATTTCACCTACTCCTGCGGCCTCCAGTTTTGTTGGGTCGCTCGGCCGACCGGCCAGATATATACGGCTACAGCCAGCCTCAATCAGCGCCTCTGCAGCTTCCAGTCCCAAACTTTCATACTGAGCGTCAGAACCGCAGATCACCGCAAAAGGTGCCTCACTTGATGAATAGGCGGCCTTCAATGACGCCATGTCTTCAAATCCCTCACTCGGGATGGCTTCGATACCGCCTGCTTCAAAAAAGCTTCTGGCAAATGTGGCGCGAGCGGTAAAGTCGGCGGGGCTTCCCAAGCCCGCGATAAAGACGCGTGGGCGCATGCCGCCTTCTTCCAGCATGGCGTCACTCTTCAGGCGCAACACTTCAAACTCCTCTGCCAAACGATGAAACGGCAGTGGTGCGAGTGTTTCGCCTGCAGCCGGAATCTGAGAAGGAAGTGCGGGTTGTGGGCCGACATCCTTAAGGGGTTTTTCGTTAACATCAGGGAACTCAGATACCCCAGTGATAGCGTCCTTGCGCTTTGCGATATTCGAGCGACGCTCGCGCCATGACGCCTCAATATCTTTCACGAACGATCCTGATTTTAACACTGGCAATACGCCACCTTCAGATTCAATTTTCTGAAATAAACCCCATGCCTTATCGCATATCTCTGAAGTAAAAGATTCAATAGCGTAAGAGCCAGCCGCCGGGTCTGCCATGCGCGAGAGGCTGCTTTCATCCGATAAGATGATCTGGATATTTCGGGCAATCCGGCGCGCTGACCGGCCACTCATACCCAGTAGCGTATCATGGGGCAGAACCGTGATCGCGTTTGCCCCGCCCACACCTGCAGCGAAACACGCGGCTGTGCCGCGCAGAACATTCACCCACGGGTCCTTGATGGTCAGCATCCTCAGGCTGGTAACAGCATTGATGCGTATGCCCGTGCCACTATCAGCGCCACAGCTTTCAACCACACGGGCCCAAAGCCTGCGCGCGGCACGAAATTTCGCGATCCCGATAAAGATATCCGCGTCGGCAGCCAGGGTCATCTCAACCGCAGCAGCGGCCGCCTGCACAGACATGCCTGCCGTCACCATTGCTCTCAAATACGAAACACCTGTCGCCAGCATCATCGCAAGTTCTTGCGCTTCTGTTGCACCGGCAATGTGATAAACACTCGCATCCACGTTAAAGGTTTTAATATCTTGGTAGGCGGTGTCAGATAGACGAGCCGCGATATTTGCAGCTTTCTCAAGCGCAATTTCAGCTTTGTCCTTCAGCCTGCCTGTTTGGGCAAGTGTCCCCAGCGGGTCCACGCCGAGAGTACCATTATATTCGGTGCCACCGTGCCCATCTGACTTGATAAGGCCTAACATGGCTTCCGCCACCTCTTCGAACTCCTCGCCAGGCATCAACTGAAAACGAGCCATATTTAGGTAAACACCGCTCAGCGCAGCATCCAAATCGCCAACCGCAAGACCCGGGAATGCGCCTGCCTGCATGCGGACAGCGAATGCGCTCGCACCGCGCTCGAGGTCTTCGAGAATTTCAGCATTCACCCGCGCAGGATCATCGCTCCAATGCGGTGCTGTAATAAGCCACTCGCCATTTCGGGACGCAGGATGCGCTTCAATACGTGCGTTATCGCGAGTATATAGTGCTTCAATCGCGATGCCGTCGTAGGTTTTGCTACGCATGACCTTGTCAAACGGCTTGCCAGCCAGCGCCTTCTCCACCAATGCCATCCATTGGGCGTCATCGGCGTGAGGGAAGTCTGCGGCAAGGTTCAGTTGTTTATCAGCCATCTTAATCCCTTTACTCAAACAGCGGTGACGAGCCGCGCGGTCGCCAAAACAAGAAATAACCCGAAAGCAATGCTCAAAAGACGCTTCGGCAAACGATGGGCCACTTTAGCACCAACTGGCGCCATAATCACGGCGGCAATGGCCACAACCACAGCAGACGGCAGGTGGATGAAACCAGCAGAACCCGCAGGCATGCCCTCAACATTCCAGCCACCGAATAGGTACCCGAAACCGGCAGAAACACTGATCACTAGCCCTGCCAGAGCCGCCGTACCAACGGCGCGATGAATGGGAACACCGTAAAGCGTCATGTAGGGGACAGAGAAACTGCCGCCACCAATACCCATCACCGCTGAGAAAAAGCCGATAAGCCCCGGCCCAAAAAACCGCAAAATACCGTTTGGCAGTGTCTCGCCAATGCGCCACCGATCCAGCGGCAGTAACATCTTGGCGGCAAGGAAGGCCGCGAGCGTCGCAAAAAAATAAACCAGTTCCACGGTTTTCAGGGTTTTGGCAAAAAAGCTACCCAATATGGCGCCTATCGCAATGGCCCACCACCAGTCTCTAACAATCGCCCAATCCACCCCACCCTTGCGGTTATGCGCCCAAACGCTTGAAAGGTTGGTGGCAATAATGATGGTGAGAGACGTGGCAATCGCGACATGCATGCGCCATTCAAGTGGCACATCAATTTCTGCATAGACAAGAAAGAGCGCCGGGATCGTAACGATACCGCCACCAATACCCAACAGGCCAGCCAGAAAGCCCGCAACAAGTCCCGCACCAATAAGCGGTAAGCTATGCAACAACACCTGTTCCAAGTGGCCTTCCCTCCCTCTAACACAGATCACACTTTTTGTGCAGCGCGATAACGTTTGCCGCACTTTAGTGCAGTGCAGCAAAATCGCAAGAGAGAAAGGTTATGCTGTTTCGGATGTAGAAATTCGCGAACGACTAACTATATTCCCCTGCAGGGGTTCATCAACAATAACTCTAACAAGGAACTATGATGAACTACGATTACGACATCGTACGACAGCCCCTGCATCAAGGGCTGGACAAAATATCCATCGCCAGCGCCAAGAAACTCGGTGATCCTTCATATTTCAATCGCACACTGTGCTCCGTCAATGAAACTGCGGTACGCATCAGCGTATTCCTGGGCGAATTTCACTGGCACGCCCATGAAAATGAAGACGAATTCTTCTTTGTGCTCGAAGGTGAACTCGAGCTAGAGATCGAAGGGCAAGATCCCATAATTCTAAAACCGCAAGAAGGGGTGGTCGTGCCGCGCGGTGTACGGCATTGCCCCAAAGCGCCAGGCGGTGTGGTTCTTCTGATGGTGGAACCGACAGCAGTAGTGTCTACGGGCAACTAGATCGGAAAAGAAAAACCGCTGCATCCACATGGACGCAGCGGTCTCTTTATGGTCGGGAAGACAGGATTTGAACCTGCGACCCCCACACCCCCAGTGTGATGCGCTACCAGGCTGCGCTACTTCCCGATGATAAGATGGTGTTCCATCAGGGGTTTGGGTGGCGCGGACTATAGCCTTGGCATATCTGGCACGCAACCAGCTTTTTCCAAAAAAATCACCCTTCCCGTTGCACGGTCTCATATGCCTGAAACGCGGTCCGGGCCGCATGCCGTTTTCGCAATGGGCTCGACAGATATCGGTTCAAGGCAGCAAGGACCAATTCACCCGTCTCTGCTTTCACGAGACCAACAAGCTTTTCGCACGCAAGGATCATCTTCAACCTGTGTACCGCAAAAATATACTCCCCCTCATCCATGTCGAAGAGACGGGTTTTATGGGTCTGCAAGAATTTATCTGGATCATCAACTTTCCAGACTTTTATATCTTCTTCCCCGAGGAACGGTTTATTGCGCCCCACAAAACATGCGAGTTGCATCAAACCGGATTGCCATAGCGCCTCATCGCCTGATGCGTGGTGATGCACCGCTTCCGCGAAGGTCAGCGCATGGGTAAAATCAAGCCAGCCGATATTCTTTGCTATCGGTTGCTGCACGCCATTCTGCTTCTCGATGTCAAAATGCAGCATATTGAGGGCGCAAGCCGCCACAAGTGCGTCCCACGTATCCCGCTTGATCGCTGAGGAGGCCGCAGTGAGCGCCATGACATGCCGCACACTCTGGCCTGACAAGTTTTCTGCGGCAGGAACAGGGGCCTGCCCTGGCTCCAGTTTGAGATAATCGGAAAAACCACGAAACTCAGGGATGAGGTCTTCCCTTGCGGCCAAACACAAGTAGCGTGCTATTTGCAACGAAAGCGTCTTGCTTACCTCCTCACCCAACCGGCCAATCAACTGCTCAGCCTTCATGATATAAATGGCAGGATGCCCGAACCCGGCATAGTGGTTGAACACCACCTTGAGGAACAAGGGCTTAAGGTCATCAAAACCAAGCTCCGCACCATACGCCGCGCTTACGAGCGCTAGGGCCAGAGGCTGGTCCATCGCCTCAATGGCAACAACAAGCTGGTCCGGGTTCCAGTTAACCTTGCCGCCTTCCGTCGCTGGCCTCGCACTATACATACCGTCGTAGGAAAAATGGCCAAGCGCTTCGAGCAGGGCGACA
Source organism: Kordiimonas sp. (assembly GCF_965216265.1). GTDB lineage: Bacteria > Pseudomonadota > Alphaproteobacteria > Sphingomonadales > Kordiimonadaceae > Kordiimonas. The sequence continues at coordinate 3,988,343 of NZ_OZ244153.1, read as the reverse complement.
GGCCGCTCCGCCGGATACTCATCAGTCATATCCAGCCAATCCACCAGGCCAGCATGAGCGTGCCCAATGCCGCGCTCGAACTTCGGCAGGCTCCAGTTGATGATAAAGCTTGCGAGCTCGTTCACCTCCACACCCGCCACGTCAAGCCGCGCTATTGAGCGGGCTATGCGGGAATAATCATGCTCCGCGACTGCTTCATCAAGTTCTAGGAACGCTTTTTGGCGGCGCGCCTCAATAGGCTCGGGTGTTAGGTCTACCCAGATATTCTCCCCGCGGCGCTCGATGGGGTAGGTTTTCACCGCATCCCTGCCCTGTATCGCCTTGCCCGACTTCAAATCAAACGTCCACCCGTGCCAGTTGCAGGCGAGTTGACAGTTTTTCTTCAGGCTACCCTCGACAAGAGGATAGCCCTCATGCGGACACCGGTTGTAGATAGCATAGAGGCCGGATTCCGTCTCAAAGAGCGCGATCTGCCGACCGTCATGCTTTATGACAGCGCGACCTTTCTCTTTAAGGTCCGGAAAGCGACCCAGATTGACAAAACCTTCATCGTCGGCAGTGATTTTTCCGTTTTGCGCACCCATTTATCTTCTCCTCGCTTGCGTAACTCGGCCCTGATTTCGCTGTATTCGATCCATGCGAGTTCACGATTCATCGTGGCCTCCTTTTTCTAAAGAAATTTATTTAATAAATGTCATATATGATGCAGCTTGATTTATGCAATATATTTCTTTAGAAAAAGGCAATTGTAGTTTTAAAGTGAAAGCACCAATGGGAACCACACGCGAAACCATCCTGACTGAATTGAAACGACGTGGGCATGCCCGTGCTGATGATCTGGCCAAAACGCTTGATCTGACAGCTATGGCGGTACGGCAACATTTGTATCAACTGCAGGACGAAGGTGCTGTTGTGTGTTGCACAAGCCCAAGCGGTCGTGGGCGCCCGGCAAAACATTGGGAATTAACGGAAAAGGCTGACGTCTATTTCCCGGATGCGCATCGCGAGCTCTCTCTCGACCTTATTGAAAGCATCCGCACACTTATGGGTAAAGAAGCGCTTGATAAGCTTGTCGCGCACCGGACAGAGAAACAAGGCGAACGCTATCGCGCTGCCATTGGTGACGGAACACCGCTCAAAGCGCAGCTGCAAGCAATCGCCAAGGAACGCAGCCGCGAAGGATACATGGCGGAGGTACGTGAGGCTGGAGACGGAGACTTCCTGTTACTGGAGAATCACTGCCCGGTGTGCGAAGCAGCAAAAGCCTGTAGCGGCCTGTGCCACAAGGAACTGAGCCTTTTTCAAGACCTGATGAAAGACAAAGCAACGGTCGAACGAGAAGAACATATCCTCTCCGGCGCCCGGCGCTGTGCGTATCGTATACATCCAAATTCAGATTAATCGATAATTAGCTTCTAGCTCAAACGGGCCCGGATAGCTTTCAGCTCTGAAAGCAGTTCCTTGAGCACCTCTTGCTCTGCACCAATATCACAGGCTGGCTCTGTGTTATCGCTGTCGTCCGCGCTTTTTTGCTCAGGTACTGGCTCAGTGCTGGTTGTGGTCGCGGAAGTCGCACCAATGTCATCCTCAAGGCCTAATGCTTGTGCGACGGTTGAACGTAGCCCCTGCGCCTTGAAAAGCTTCTGCACACCTTTGATCGTATAACCATCCGAATGCAGTAGAGCCTTGATCGCCCGCAACAGCACAACATCGTCCGGCCGATAATATCGGCGGTTGCCACCACGCTTCAACGGCTTGATTTGTGAAAACTTGCTTTCCCAAAAGCGCAGAACGTGCTGCGGCAGATCAAGCTCGTCCGCAACTTCAGAAATTGTCCGAAACGCCTCGCGACCCTTCTCGCCGCGCGGTCTATCCTGACCGTCGTCTGCTGGCATACTCACGCCCTACCCCTCCTGCACATCAAGCGTTGATGTGATCTTTCATCACTTGGCTTGGGCGGAAGACAAGAACCCTGCGCGGGTCGATTGGCACTTCTTCACCAGTTTTTGGGTTACGGCCCATACGGCCATTTTTCTGGCGCACCAGAAAGCTGCCAAAAGAGGAAATCTTGACGTTTTCCCCCGCAACCAGGCAATCAGAAACCTCACCGAGAACGGCTTCAACGAGGTCGGCAGACTCGTTTCGCGAGAGGCCTACCTCTTCATAAACCGCTTCTGTCAGGTCTGCACGGGTAAGTGTTTTTTCACTCATATCTGCCTCCGCTGCGTGTACGCCCCTGAGGTCGGAATGGGGCTCTAGCTAAAAAGGCTAGTCGAAGCGAAGCGGGCTGTCAATCTAACAGCAAGCGTTTAGCCTTTATTTTGAATGGTTTACAGACCTTCGTTGACACAAAACGAGACATTTTCACCACAAATGTAGCATTTATGCCGCGCCGACGGTCTCTGCATCCGTTGAATCTGCAGGGATTTGCTCAAGGTCTTCGCTGATGAGGCGAATCAGATCATTCTGCGCCATATCGATTGCGGAGGTCACCGCAGAAGCAAAACCGTGCGCATTCGCACCACCATGGCTTTTCATCACCAGCCCATTGAGCCCAAGGAAAACACCGCCATTATGGTTGTTGGGATCAAGATGGTCCCGAAGCGAACGCAAACCGTGCCGGGACAAGAGATACCCAAGCTTGGTGGAAATAGAGGACCGGAACGCACGACCAAGTAATTCCGTCATCAGGCGCGCTGTTCCTTCCGCCATCTTGAGCGCCACATTGCCTGTGAAGCCGTCTGTAACCACAACATCAACAACGCCTGCCCCGATATCGTTGCCTTCAACAAAACCTGTGAACTGGAGTGGCAAGTGCTCAGAGGCACGAAGCACCTCCGCCGCCGCACGAATACTGTCTTTGCCCTTGAGATCCTCAACACCTACGTTCAGGAGCGCGACTGTAGGGTTTGAGAGCCCGAGCACGGTACGGACGTAGGCCGCGCCCATAATTGCAAACTGCACAAGGTTGTTGGCGTCGCATTCCACATTTGCGCCGAGATCAAGCATCACACTTTCACCCCGCAATGTTGGTAGCGGTGAGGTTAGTGCAGGCCGGTCAATACCCGGCATGGTCCGCAGGATAAACTTGGCAAGTGCCATCAGCGCCCCTGTGTTCCCGGCCGATATTGCAACATCAGCTGACCCATCTTTCACAGCCTGCAACGCAAGCCCCATGGACGAATTTCGGCCACGCCGAAGCGCCTGAGATGGCTTCATGTCGCTGGTGACGACATCATCGGTATGGAACACTTCACTGGCTGCGCTCAGTTCTTTATGAGCCTCAAGAAGCGGTTTTATCCGCGCCTCATCACCATAAATGTGAAAACGAGTTCCTGGAAATAGTGTGCGCGCCTGCGCGATGCCTTCAATGACCATGTCTGGTGCATGGTCGCCCCCCATGGCATCGACTGCGATCGTTACTTCTTTTGCCACGAATTATTATCCAATCTCAAACGTTGGCCCGTGTCTTTATTATACGTGAGATGTGACAGGTAACAAACCTGACACAATTACCCTACTTGGGCAGACCATAGCGAATTTAACAGCTACTTCAAGATTCGTCGCGTAGCTTCTCAAGAACAGCAAACGGGTTCGGTCGCTTTTCTTCGGGCTCGTTTACGGAGATTCCCTCTTTATTATCAAGGCTTAGCTCTATACCTTTAGCTCTTGGATACGGGTCCATATTGATTGAAAGTGTTTGTGCGATGATCTCGCCGAGAGGGATTTCCTTGCCCTCAAGAGCATCATATTCCGGTGCGTTTGGATCAAGATAAACTTCTTCTTCGTCCATACGGTCAGCCATCTCTGGGTCAACCAGCATCAGGGTAAACTCTGTCTCAAGCTCTTCCGCCACAGGCTCAAGCGTCACCACACAGCGCTGGGTCAACGCAGCTCTAAGCGTGCCAGATATAAAAATACCTTGGGCTTCGCCGCGGTCCTTGACCTCAAAATCCGCCCGAAAGCCCGCGATATCGACGAGATCAAACCGTTCCGTTAATGTAGCGCGCTCTGCCTCACTTGCTTCAAAGCTATAGGCTCGGCCTGTGCGTTCTACCTCGTCCACAGTCAGGACAAAACCGAGGGAAATTTTACTGCTCATGTTCTTATCCTTCCGAACTGTCTATCAAGTCCCTGAAACACCCAAGCTAGCCTCGGGAGCGGGGAATTCAAATACTACTTCTTGCATCTCACTGAGCCCACAGGCCTGCAAACCCTCATGGGCAGCCAGCATATAGGCTGCCATATGAGGCGCCTTTGAGGCCTCTTCCCGCTTATACAGGTTGCGCCGAATGGCCTCTGTTAGCGCGCCCTGCACATCTTCTTCCTCAAGTGCGGCACCATATGCCTTTAGGCGCCCAAACCAGGCAACACCCATTTTTTTGACCTCACGGCCAATACCCATGTCACCCACGCCCATCTCACGAAGCGAGCGGTCCATGTCTGCAATCATCGCTTCTTGTAACTGCTGCCGCAGTTTTGCTGTCTCGCTGCCGTCTTTTCCAAGGCGGTTCTGAATCAGGAACATATGCATGAGGATCATGTCGAAACGACCATCGAGCGTATCCTCGACTTCAAAGTCCGTATAAAAGGCCGGATGACGTGCCTGTTCAACAAGCTTGCTATACAGTTTATACGCAATCTTTTTACTCGCCATACCTGCGAACAAACGCCCAAACATGTCCTGTCCTCCAAATCGCCGTAATCTGCTTTTAAGGCAAAAACAGCCCACTATTGGTGTGCGCCGAGCTGATAAATCGCCGTGGCTCTAACACGGAGCCTTGCGCCATGCAATGGTGGCGGTTATTAAGGCAGTGGCAAGTTTTGATCCGCAAGCGACGGAAAGTAGGTTTACACGATGACGACACGATTTAAAGCCCGCACTTCTACCCCTGTTTTACTGTGCGTTGCAGCGGGCTTGGCCCTTTCTGCCTGTGGTAATGGCCGCATGGTCCGCGGCTATGTTTTTGACAAACAGCTCGCTGACGCCATCCAGCCAGGCGTTGATAACCGGCAGTCGGTAGAATCAACGCTAGGCACCCCAACCGTTCGCGCGGCCTTTGATGAGAACAGATGGTATTATGTGTCAACCACGGTTCGCGTACGCCCTGTCTTCTGGCCCGACCCGAAAGAACACCGCGTGATGGCTGTTGCTTTTAATGACAAAGGTGTCGTTACCGACGTTGAAAACTTTGATCTCAGCCATATGCGTAGTGTTGACCCTGTAGGCGATAAAACGCCGACGCGCGGCCGTGACCTCAATTTCTTCCAGCAGATTTTCGGTAACGTTGGGCGATTCTCTGGCTCCGCCCCTGTTGGTTCCGGCCCAACCCGCGGCCCGAACGGCTAATCGCCTCGCATAAATCAGCAATAGAAAAAGCCCCGGCAAAACCGGGGCTTTCTTGTTTGGGCATATGCCCTGACTTTAGTGCGCCAGCATCGCCAGCAGCAGCAGTGCCACGATGTTCGTGATCTTGATCATCGGGTTCACAGCCGGGCCCGCAGTATCCTTGTATGGGTCACCAACGGTATCACCGGTCACTGCAGCTTTATGAGCCTCAGAACCTTTACCACCGTGGTTGCCATCCTCGATATATTTCTTCGCGTTATCCCACGCACCGCCACCTGCGGTCATGGAAAGCGCCACAAAGAGGCCGCCAACGATCACACCAAGAAGGAGCGCGCCGAGGGCTGCAAACGCAGCTCCCTGCCCTGCAATAGCGTTGATCACATAGTAGATGATGATCGGTGCCGCCACAGGCAGAAGGCTCGGAACTACCATTTCCTTGATTGCCGCTTTGGTCAAAAGGTCTACTGACCGTGCATAATCAGGCTTGGAGGTGCCCGCCATGATACCTGGATTTTCACGGAATTGAGCCCGAACCTCTTCAACAACCGCACCACCTGCACGACCAACAGCCATCATACCCATGGCGCCGAACAGATACGGCAACAAAGCACCGATAAACAGCCCGACGACCACATAGGGGTTGGATAGGCCGAAATCGACCTCCACATGGCTGAAGTAGGTATTAAGGTCAGCTGTATAAGCGCCGAAGAGCACAAGTGCAGCGAGACCAGCAGAACCGATAGCATAGCCTTTGGTTACCGCTTTTGTGGTGTTACCAACAGCGTCCAGCGCATCTGTACGGCCACGGACTTCATCGTCAAGACCGGCCATTTCCGCAATACCGCCCGCGTTGTCGGTAACCGGGCCGTAAGCGTCAAGAGCCACAACCATACCCGCAAGTGCAAGCATTGCTGTTGCCGCGAAACCAAGGCCAAGGATACCTGCAAAGTTATAGGCAACGATGATGCCCGCGCAGATAACAATGGCAGGCAGCGCCGTTGCTTCCATGGATACAGCAAGCCCCTGGATAACGTTTGTACCGTGGCCCGTCTCAGATGCTTTCGCAATAGACCGTACCGGGCGATACTCTGTGCTGGTATAATACTCCGTAATCCAGATGATCAGACCCGTTACCACGAGGCCCACGAGACCGCAGTAATAAAGAGCTTTACCGGTGAACACCGTAGCGCCTGCCATAAACTCTTTGTCCATGGCACCGCCAAGTGCCCAATCCATAGCAAACCACATGACAATCGCTGAGGTAACAGCGGTCACAACAAAGCCCTTATAAAGCGCACCCATGATGGACTGGCTTTTACCAAGCTTCACAAAGAAGGTGCCAAGAATAGAGGTCAGGATACAAGCGCCACCAATGATAAGCGGCAACTGCATGATCTCTGCGGCCCCAGACGCAATGAACAGTGCCGACAGCACCATTGTTGCACCAATGGTCACCACATAGGTCTCAAAGAGATCAGCCGCCATGCCTGCACAGTCACCAACGTTGTCACCAACGTTATCAGCAATAACTGCGGGGTTACGCGGATCATCCTCTGGGATACCGGCTTCTACCTTGCCAACAAGGTCTGCACCTACGTCAGCGCCTTTGGTAAAGATACCGCCGCCGAGACGAGCAAAGATGGAAATCAGCGACGCACCAAACCCGAGCGACACCAAACCATCAATCACCGGACGTGCTGTCGGCTCAATACCCATTGGGCCAATCAAAATATAATAATAGCCCGCAACCGCGAGAAGCGCGAGGCCCGCAACGAGCATCCCGGTGACTGCACCAGAACGGAACGCCAAGGTCAGGCCTTGCTGCAAGCCAACACTGGCCGCTTGCGTCGTGCGTACGTTGGCTTTCACAGAGATCAGCATGCCAATATAGCCTGCTACACCGGAAAGCACCGCACCGATAACAAAACCAAGCGTGGCAAGCATGCCTAGCGCGAGGAACAAGCCAATCGCAACCACAACACCAACAACGGCGATAGTTTTATATTGCCTGTTCAGATAGGCCTGCGCGCCTTCCTGAATGGCTTTGGCGATTTCCTGCATTTTTTCGCTGCCCGCGTCGGCAGCTAGAATAGACTGACGCGTCACAATACCGTAAAGGACGGCCGCAACACCGCATCCAAGCGCGGCGTACAATACTACCATGGGATATTCCCTCCCTAAAACGAACCCAATAGCTCAGGCTTCTACAGGCGGCGATACTCCCCTACAAAAACCGCCCAGCCCTCTTCATTCTAGGCAAACCCCTTACTCCTGACTAACTCGTGACTAGACAGGGTGGCCATCACCAACCTTAGGAAGCAAAACCAAAGCTTGCAACCGCCAAAAGCAATGCTCATGGCGGTGGCGGTATGTTCACAATCATTTTCTGGCGGAAAGTGGCGCTTCTAACGGTTCAGGCGCATAGCATTTTTTACAAGCACTGCCTCAACAACACCCGGCCCCAAGACCTCATTAGCTTTGGCTTGCAAGACTTTACCAACCTTGTCGACGTCAAGTTCAAGAGGCGAATCTTCGCGCATCAGGTCAGCGCGAGAGATGGCAGATACAAAAGCGTGCTGAAGCTGAGTTTCTGCGCGGCGCACCGCAATCTGGCGGTCCTCACCACGTACTTGCACCACAAGATCAATGAAATAGTTACCAAGGAAGCGTGCTCCCGAATCGGATTTAGAGTATAGCGGCACCGCGACACGCTCAAAATCAACAGATAGGACTGGTCCCTTCGGCGCCTTCTTCACTTCTTCCTTCTGGGTGTCTGTGTTCCCAGCAGTATTTTTGGAGTAATAGTACCCAAGGCCCCCGCCTAGGGCCAAACCGCCTAATAGTCCCAGTATAAGAAGCACCTTGCCCGAACCACCACCTTGCGGCTCCATTGCGCTTGGATCTTGTGCCATATCTGCGCCTTTATCCCTTATGTTTCAAAATGTTGAAAGCCTGAACGCCCAGTGTGCACCAGCTTACCGTTTTGATCAACAAGACGAACACCTGCCTTTTCTGTTACACAGCCAATGGCGGCCAACGGTACGCCTAAGCTCGCGCATAGGGATTCAATATCGTCTTGCTTTGACTGATCGGCCGTGAACACTAGTTCATAGTCATCACCGCCCGAGTAGATGCAACTTTCAAGCTCAGGTGCCAAAGCAAGCAATTCCCGAACCGTCGGTGAACGCGGTATTTCAGCTAGATTGACGTCTGCACCAACACCTGAAGCCGCTGTGATATGCCCGAGATCGGCAAGAAGCCCGTCTGAAATGTCCGCACAGGCGTTAGCAAATGATGCGAGTTCTATACCGAGCGCCGTGCGTGCTTCAGGGTACCGATAGCGCGCGATTAAGCACTCATCCGGTTCTATCTCTTCTTCAAGGCATTTCAGGCCCAACGCAGCGTCGCCCAACGCGCCAGTTACAAAGACAAGGTCGCCAACTTGTGCGCTGGACCTGCGAAGCATGCGCCCCTCAGGCACCGTACCCATCGCGGTAATTGACACAGTGACACCGCTCAGGCTGCGTGTCGTGTCACCACCCGCAAGCCGTATGCCGCTTTGGTCCTGTAGCTTTGCCAAAGCATCCGAAAATTCCGCTAACCATTCATCGCTGACATCGCTTGGAAGGCTGAGACCGAGGAAATAATGCTTTGGCATTGCGCCTTTTGCCGCAAGGTCAGAAAGACTTGCCACAAGAGACTTGTGGGCGATACTGCTTGCCGGGTCATCACCGAAAAAGTGCACGCCTTCAACGAGCATGTCTTTGGTGACAATGAGATCAAAACCGGGCTCAACCCTCAGGCAAGCTGCATCGTCCCCCAGCCCCAGCCCTTCCGGGCCAGCTAGCGGGGAAAAATACCGATGAATGAGATCAAATTCGTTCGCCATGCCACCTCTGGTGGCTGGTCACCATAGGTTCTCCAGCCAGATCACACGCGAATAGCTTTAACGAACAGCCTTCGCGATCTTGTCGAGAACGCCGTTTACAAATGATGCTTCCGTACGTTCATAAAACGCGTGCGCCACATCAACATATTCATTGATGATCACCGCGGTCGGCACGTCAGGGCGCGCGATAAGCTCATAGGTGCCCGCACGCAGGATCGCCCGGACGATTGCCTCAATGCGCTCAAGCGACCAATCTTTCGACAGGCATGGCTTGATGGCATCATTCAACTCATCAAGGCGTTGCCAAGCACCTTCCACAATGTCCGCAAAAAGGTCAGCGTCTGCATCCACATACTGCTCACCTTCGATCTCAGCACCAAGGCGGTGACGAATATACTCCTCGATCACCATCTTAATCTTGGGCTCGTCAGACATTTCAAGCTGATAGAGCGCCTGAACAGCGCCAAGGCGCGCTGCGCTTCTTGGGCCGCCAGTTATATTCTTTTTACGGCGTTCAGCCATTATAAAACTCCAAACTCTTTTTTAAAGCCAACCATGGCCAGCGCGGCTTCTGCAGCTCCTGCGCCCTTGTTTTTGTCGCTGCGGTTCGCGCGTGCCCAAGCTTGCTTATCGTCTTCCACGGTCAATATACCGTTACCAATAGCGAGGTTGTGTTTGAGAGCAAGGTCCTGAAGGCCACGCGCGCTTTCGCCACACACATAGTCATAGTGCGTGGTCTCGCCCCGAATGACGCAGCCAAGTGCCACATACCCATCAAAGGAGACTTTTTCGCCAGCATGCGCAAATTTGATCGCCGCCGGTATCTCAAGCGCACCGGGTACAGCAACCCGTTCCCAGGTGGCGCCCGCGGCTTCAATCGCCTCGATAGCGCCAGCAGCCATTTCATTGGCCAAGTCTTCATAGAACCGCGCTTCAACAATCAATATGTGGGGCGATGCCATACTCAATTCCTTAAATCATAAGAAGCTATACTCAAGCTTCGGGGATTGGCCGCTGTTCTACGACATCAAGGCCGTATCCTTCAAGCCCAACAATGTGGCTTGGTGTATTCGAATAGAGCATCATGTGGCGCACACCAACGTCGCGCAATATCTGAGCACCAATACCGTATTCCTTGAGCGCGCCCTCTTTTTTCGCGGCGGGTGCTTTTTCACCCTCAAGGAGCTGTGACGGCCGCATAGCTGTAAGGCCAGGAAATAACACAACAACACCCGCACCTTCAGCTTCAATCGCATTCAACGCACGCTGCAGTTGGCCCGTGCGCGGATGGTCCATACCAAGGATGTCCTCGAACGGGTTCAGGGAGTGCATACGCACTGGCGTTGGCTTCTCGGCGTCGATATCACCAAGCACGAGAGCTACCGTTTCGCGCCGGTCTGCGGTCGCACGGTACACGATTACTTTCCATTCCTTACCAGAACTGCGTGGGAAGCTTGATTCTGATACCCGCTCGACCAACACATCGTTCTTCAGTCGGTAAGCAATAAGGTCACGGATCGTCGCAACCTTCAGGCCGTGTTCTTTTGCAAAGTCCACCAGATCAGGCAGGCGGGCCATAGTGCCATCTTCATTCATGATCTCACAGATCACAGCAGACGGGTTAAGCCCCGCCAGACGTGAAATATCAACCGATGCTTCTGTATGCCCTGCGCGTACGAGCACGCCCCCGTCCTGCGCTACCAGCGGGAACACATGCCCTGGGCTTGCGAGGTCGTCTTTGCCTTTTGAGGCATCGATTGCGACCGCAATGGTCCGCGCGCGGTCTGCAGCAGAAATCCCTGTGGTCACGCCTACTTTTGCTTCAATGGAAACCGTGAATGCTGTCTGGTGGCGCGCGTTGTTGTTGCTGCTCATCAGTGGCAGCTCAAGCGCTTCAACGCGCTTGCGGCTCAACGGCAAGCAAATCAAGCCACGTCCATGCCGCGCCATGAAGTTGACAGCTTCAGGGGTTGCCATTTGCGCCGGAATAATCAGATCTCCCTCATTTTCACGATCTTCGTCATCCACAAGGATATACATGCGTCCGTTGCGCGCATCTTCGATTACTTCTTCGATGGGGGAGAGAAAATCTTGTGGCACGGTTTAACCTTTATCCTGAAGGCGCGATACATAACGCGCCAAAATATCAAATTCTACGTTCACCCGGTCACTGCTCTTACTGTTCCTGAAGCTTGTTACCGCTTGAGTGTGAGGGATCAAGTTGATGGAGAAGCAGGTACCTTCACCACTGTCCTCAACTGCATTCACGGTAAGTGAAGCGCCATCAATGGCAACACTGCCCTTTTGCGCGACAAAATTCCCAAGTGAGCGTGGCACAGCAATATCCATCACGACCGAGCCGCCAACCTCATCAAAACGAACGATCTCACCGACGCAATCAACATGCCCGGTGACGATATGGCCACCAAGTTCATCGCCTACCTTGAGAGAGCGCTCCAGATTGATCTCACTGCCAACCTGCCAGTCACCAAGGTTCGTAACCTTAAGCGTTTCCGCCGATACATCGGCTTTGAACCAGCCCTTACCCTTGTCAACAACCGTCAAACACACACCAGCACAAGCGATTGAGGCACCAATCTGAGCTTTCGCCATATCATATGTGGTTGCGATAGTGACACTGAGGTCGCCTTCACCTTCAAGTGCCGTAATACGGCCTATATCTGTAACAATTCCGGTAAACATGGGCCTGAGTTACTCCGGCTTTTCATATGATGCAAGTATATCCGCACCCAGACGGCGCAGTGATGTGCACGTTAGATGGGGCGCATGGTCAAGCGAGGCAAGTCCCAAATCTCCCACCATTGCCATGCTTTCGCTTCCCAGCAGCTTTGGTGCGGTAAAATGCAAGACCCTGTCAGCTAGGTCTGCCTTGAGGAGTGAGGCATGTACACGCCCCCCACCTTCCACCAGCACGCGGGTTAGCCCACACGCCGCAAGACGTCTGGCAATCGCTATCATGTCGTCGAGTGTATCCAACATTTCAACCGTCACACCAACCGCGCGCAAAGCGTTCACTTTTTCTTCATCAGCCTGCCCGCAAAGCACTAATGTAGGTATCTGGCCCGCCGTAGCGACCAGCTTGCTCTCAAGCGGGATTCGCAAGCTACTATCGAGCACAATACGGGTCGGTGACCTGTCCTCAAGCCCCGGCAGCCGACAATTCAGCACAGGGTTATCTGCAAGCACAGTACCAATACCAACAAGAATGGCATCATGGCGCGCCCGCAACATGTGCCCGTAGGCACGCGCTTCACTCCCTGTGATCCATCGGCTATCACCGTTAGCTAACGCGATCTTCCCGTCCGCGCTTGAGGCAATCTTGAGGGTGAACATTGGCCGACCTTTGCCAACTTTGGTAAGAAAACCGTGGTTGATGGCCCTGGCTTCGGCCACACAGATACCTGTCTCAACCGTAACGCCCGCATCTCGCAGCATCACGAACCCTTTACCACAGACACGCTCATCCGGATCGCTGATTGCGCAAACAACACGCACAACGCCTGCATCTATCAGGGCTTGCGCACAGGGGCCGGTTTGTCCGGTATGCGAACACGGCTCAAGGGTGACATATGCGGTTGCCCCTTTTGCCTTATCCCCAGCTTGAGCCAGCGCCTCGGTTTCCGCATGCGGTCTCCCGCCACGCTGGGTAAAACCCCGCCCAACGATAATACCGTCTTTTACAATCACACAACCAACTGCTGGGTTTGGCGCAACAAGACCGAGGCCGCGCTGAGCCAAACCCAGCGCGACCTTCATATAGGCTTCATCTTGTCTTGTGGTTGCCACCCTTGGCTCCCGCTCAAGGTTCCTCGTGGAAAACCTCGTCTTCTTCCGTACCAGTCATCTTGCCGAGAAATTTTTCAAAGTCTGAGGCTTCCCGGAAATTCCGATAAACGGACGCATAGCGCACATAGGCTACCTGATCCAGACTCTCAAGGCCTTCCATGACTAAACGGCCAATCTGGTCACTATCGATTTCGTTTTCGCCCATTGATTCGAGCCTGCGCACGATACCATTGATCATGCGTTCCACCCGGTCAGGGTCAACGGGTCGTTTCCTGAGCGCAATGTCAAGGGAGCGCTCAAGCTTGTTGCGTTCAAACGGCACCTTTCGGCCCGTTTTCTTCACAACTGTCAGCTCCCGCAGTTGCACACGCTCAAATGTGGTGAACCTGGCCCCACACGCTGGGCAGAACCGACGTCTTCGAATGGCCGACTTGTCGTCAGTCGGCCGTGAATCTTTTACCTGTGTGTCTTCGTTTTGACAAAACGGACAACGCATGGTGCCCCTACTCCCCAATTTTAGCCATTCTTAGGTGCAGGACGCTGGCGTCCCACACCATCTGGTAATGACCTTAGCCCAATTCACTATAGATGGGGAAGCGTTCACAAAGAACAGCTACTTTTTTCCTGACAGATTCTTCTGCCGCATCGTTGTTTTCACCGTGTGCAGCCAGACCATCGAGCACCTCGGTCATCATGTCTGCAATCTCAGTGAACTCAGCCTCAGCAAAACCACGTGTCGTGCCAGCTGGTGTGCCAACGCGAATACCAGATGTGATAAATGGCTTTTCCGGATCAAACGGCACACCATTTTTGTTACAGGTCATGCGCGCGCGCTCAAGCGCTTCATCAGCCGCCTTACCGGTCAGGCCTTTCGGACGCAGGTCAACAAGCACAACGTGTGTATCAGTACCACCGGAAACGATGTCAAAACCGTTTTCCTTGAGGCGGGCAGCCAACACTTTTGCGTTTTTGACAACTTGATCAGCGTAGTCCTTGAATTCAGGGCGCAGCGCTTCACCAAAGGCAACAGCTTTTGCGGCAATCACATGCATAAGCGGACCACCCTGCAGGCCAGGGAATACAGCTGAGTTGATCTTTTTCGCGATGTCTTCACGGTTGGTGAGGATCATGCCACCACGCGGCCCGCGCAGGGTTTTGTGGGTGGTGGTGGTAACAACATCCGCGAACTCAACCGGGTTCGGGTGCGCACCACCTGCAACAAGCCCCGCAAAGTGAGCCATATCCACCATCAACAAAGCGTCAACACTGTCCGCGATCTCCCGGAAACGCTTGAAATCAATGAAACGTGGGTAAGCTGAACCGCCTGCGATAATAATGGTTGGCTTGTGCTCAAGTGCCATTTCGGCGACCTGGTCATAGTCGATCAGAGCATCTTCGCGGCGTACGCCATATTGGACAGCGTTAAACCACTTACCGGAAAGAGCTGGCGCTGCACCGTGGGTCAGGTGACCGCCCGCATCCAATGACATACCCATAATCGTGTCGCCCGGCTTGGTTAGCGCAAGCATCACTGCACCATTTGCCTGTGCGCCAGAGTGCGGCTGCACATTCACAAAACCAGCGTTAAAGAGCTTCTTTGCCCGCTCGATCGCCAAGCTTTCAGCGATATCGACGTGGTGACACCCCTGATAGTAGCGGCGACCTGCATAACCTTCAGCATATTTGTTGGTCATTACAGAGCCCTGCGCTTCAAGAACCGCGCGGCTTACAATGTTTTCAGAAGCAATCAGCTCGATCTGATCCTGCTGGCGTTTCAGCTCGCCATCAAGTGATGCAAGCAAATCCGGGTCAGTTTCAGAGAGGTGGGCGGAGAAAAATCCAGGTTGGGCGAAATTTGTCATGAGCGGAAATCCCTAGGCACAGAAATAAGGTGAGAGTCGGACTGGGTTTGGAATACTCTTAAGAGCCGAGTTTGTCGACCCGCCTTTGGTGACGGCCCCCTTCAAACTCGGTATTCAGAAACTCTTCAAGGCAATCTTTTGCGGTCTCAATACCAATAAGGCGGGCACCGAGCGCCAAAACGTTGGCATCGTTGTGTTGCCGTGCGAGGCGCGCTGCAAGCCCCGTTTGCACAAGTGCGGCTCGAACCGCAGGGTTGCGATTTGCCGCGATGGAGATACCAATGCCGGAACCGCATACCACAATACCACGTTTTGCTTTACCCGCCGCTATCGCCTCACCAATCGCCCTGCCATAATCCGGATAATCAACCGACTGAAGATCGTGGCAACCGAGGTCCAGGACGTCAAATCCACGTTCTTGCAAATCGTTCTTGAGATCTTCCTTGAGATCAAATCCAGCGTGATCGCTAGCGATGGCAATTGTTTCAGCAGTCATCATCATGGGGTCCGGTCTTGAGGGTTGAAGCAAGGCATCTTCTGGTTCCAGCGCGCCAAATTCTGCGCTTGATTATCATAGTTGCCCGACGAACCCAAGCTTCCAGTTGTCTGACACAAGCCACACAAGGACCCGCAACAATAGGTACTCTAATTACTTGCTATCTGTATTTATTAACAATTTATTAATAACTAAAATTGCACATCGCAACCATTTGCTGTTGAATTCCTCTATGAAATGCTGCAATAAACGACGCAAGTTAACTTCCAATCGGAGCGTCGATTTCATGCCCGACAATACAATACATACAAGTGGCGAAGATATTATGCTCGGCCTTGCTACGGATATAGTCACAGCGTACGTGAGCAATAACCGTGTCGAATCTGCGCAACTGCCAGAAGTTATCAGGACGGTGTATTCAACACTTAACCAGTTGAATGGCTTTGCACATTCCAAAGAAGAAGCACTCTCACCCGCGGTGCCTATCAAAAAGTCATTCACTGACGATTATCTTATCTGCCTGGAAGACGGCAAAAAGCTGAAGATGCTGAAGCGTTACCTGCGCTCGCGTTATGGGTTAAGTCCGGAAGAGTATCGTGCCAAGTGGGGGTTGCCTGCCGACTACCCAATGGTTGCACCCTCATACGCGGCCAAGCGTTCTGAATTCGCGAAAAAGATTGGCCTTGGTAAAAAGCGCTAATTACAATCTTTACGGAAAAATAGAAAACCCGCACCTGTGTTTATCACGTGCGGGTCTTTTTATGCCTGAAAGCTATATGTCGGACGCTGACGTTTCTTAAACGTCAATACCACGCCGCCGAGACTGTATTTCAGCGTCTTTCTTCGCCATCACGTATCTGAGCTTGCGCGCGGCAACCATCTCGAGCTCTTTCTGGCTCGCTCGCGGGTCGCCAACAATACTAACCTCTATGCCAGTATCTTCGCATATTGCGCTTACCTTCAGCACATTGCCGACTGTGATAAATTCGAAAATGATTCTTCTTGGCACCGGCAAGGCGTCACCAATTCGGCTTAGCCGACCTTTCGCTTAAGGCTCAGGCGCGCCCATACATCAACAAGTGCCTCGACGAGGCTATCCATTACTTTGTCATCATGAAGAGGCCCTGGTGTGAAACGCAGGCGTTCCGTACCTCGAGGCACTGTCGGATAATTGATGGGCTGTACATAGATGCCGTATTCGTTCAGCAGAAGGTCTGAAACATCCTTGCAAAGCACAGGGTCGCCAACAAATACCGGCACAATATGGCTTTCAGACTCCATAACCGGGATACCCGCTGTCTTCAGGCGGTGTTTCAGTTTCGCGGCACGCTCTTGATGCGCGTCACGTTCCGCTGAGCTTCCTTTAAGGTGGCGGATGCTGGCAAGTGCGCCTGCGGCCAATACAGGGCTAAGCGCTGTCGTGAAGATAAAGCCCGATGCGTAGCTTCTAACCACATCAACAAGTGCTTTGGAGGACGCGATATAACCGCCCATCACCCCAAATGCCTTGCCTAGAGTCCCTTCAATGATTGTGAGTCTATGGGCAACACCATCGCGTTCGGAAACACCGCCGCCGCGTTTGCCGTAAAGGCCAACAGCGTGTACTTCATCAAGATAGGTCATCGCACCATATTTGTCGGCCAGATCACAGATCGCACCGATCGGGGCAATATCACCGTCCATAGAATAAACGGATTCGAACGCAATAATCTTCGGCGCTTTTGGATCAGCGGCCTTCAGAAGCTCTTCCAAATGCTCAAGGTCATTGTGACGGAAAATATGTTTCTGCGCGCCACTGTTCCTGATTCCCTGGATCATGGAGGCATGGTTCATCGAATCTGAAAACACGATGCAGCCAGGTAACAGCTTCGCGACGGTTGAAAGCGTTGCTTCATTGGAAATATAACCCGAGGTAAACAGCAGCGCAGTTTCTTTACCGTGCAAATCAGCAAGCTCTTCTTCAAGAAGAACATGATAATGATTGGTGCCCGCAATATTACGCGTGCCGCCTGCCCCTGCGCCGGTTTCATCAAGCGCAGCATGCATTGCGCCAATCACCTTGGGATGTTGGCCCATGCCGAGATAGTCGTTGGAACACCACACAGTAATGGCACGCGCGTTGTCGCCCGCGTCGTGACGAAGCGCCCGCGGATAGTTGCCTCGCTCGCGAGAGATGTCGGCGAAAACCCGGTATCGGCCTTCAGCCTTAACCGCCTCAATCGCGTCCGCAAAAATCTTTTCGTAGTCCATCACGCATTCCGTCTTGTGTACAACAGGCCGAGTTTACCGGCGCGGACCTTTTAACGCAATGTTTTGGCCCGCGTCTAGCGGCGAAAATGTCGCACACACAAATCGATTCCATCTATGACTTAAGTCAAGTGTGTATCGATTTAAAGACCGAAGTGCAATTTGTCGGACCAATAGCGCTCAAGATTCCTGAGATTTTTCCGCAGATTCTTCAACTCGTCATGGCTCACGAGATCATCTTGCATCAGCTCTTCGAGGTGCTGCATGTAAAGATCGTCGATCAGCTTCCTTATTTCATACCCCTGATCGGTTAATGAAATGCGAACGGCGCGGCGATCATAATCAGAACGCTCGTGCCTAAGGTATCCCATTTCAACCAGCTTCTTGAGGTTATAAGAAACGTTGGAGCCCTGATAATAGCCACGCGTCTTGAGTTCACCCGCCGTCATCTCATGCTCACCAATATTATGGAGAAGCAGGGCCTGCACCGGGTTGAGGTCATTGCGACCGATATGTTCAAGGTGGTTTTTGATCACATCAAGAAGCCGCCTGTGAAGACGCTCAACCAGCGACAGTATGTCGAGAAAGAGAAATTTTGGGTCGTTAAAGTCGTATCCACTCATGGTCATTCGCCTGATTTAGTGTGAATTTTCATCGAATCTTCGAGGAAACACTCTGTTCCATAAGGTTTAACGCAATGTTAATGATAAAATTCTAACTAAATTCACGCTATCAGGCACGATAATTCGGTGTAATTTATCACGTTCTGCGGCACGCAGTCACACGATCTATTGTGACAGGTGACAGCGGTGAGCGAACACAATAAAGTATCGCAACATTATCACTGAGTTAAATCCGAGTTAGATGAAGGATAGTCCATGACCGCACGTTTTCCCGCCACACGTTTGCGCCGCCCCAGAAGCGAAAACTGGTCACGCCGCCTTGTGCGCGAAAACCAGGTAACAGTGGATGACCTGATCTGGCCAATCTTTGTGCGCGACGGTAAAGGAGAGATCGAAGCTGTCACATCAATGCCCGGCGTGAACCGGCTCTCTGTCGACAAAGCCGTTGAAACCGCAAAAGAAGCCCGTAGCCTTGGCATTCCTGCGCTTGCCCTCTTCCCTAATACCCCGGCCGACAGACGTTGCGACAGGGGCGAAGAAGCGCTTGATTACGACAACCTGATTAATACGGCGATGCGCGCCATCAAGGATGCAGTGCCGGAAATTGGCCTTCTGGCTGACGTCGCACTCGATCCCTACACCAGCCATGGTCAGGACGGACTGGTGGAAGATGGTAAAGTACTGAACGATGAGACAGTCGGAATGTTGGTGCAACAGGCCGTGGTACAGGCCAAAGCGGGCGCTGATATTATCGCGCCAAGCGACATGATGGACGGCCGCATCGGCGCCATCCGCTCCGAGCTAGATAAAGCAGGCTTCTCTCATGTACAGATTATGGCCTATAGCGCAAAATATGCCTCGGGCTTTTATGGGCCGTTTCGCGATGCCGTGGGCTCAACCGGTGTACTCAAGGGCGATAAAAAGACCTATCAGATGGACCCGGCCAACCGGTTGGAAGCGATGCGTGAGGTCGCTATGGATATCGATGAGGGGGCTGACAGCGTGATGATCAAACCAGGCATGCCCTATTTGGATATCATCCGCGAGGTAAAGGACCGGTTTGGTGTGCCAACATACGCTTATCAAGTGTCTGGCGAATACGCAATGCTCACCGCAGCAGCGCAGAACGGTTGGCTAAACCGGGAAACAGTGATGATGGAAGCGCTTCTGTCATTCAAGCGCGCGGGCGCTGATGGTGTTTTGACCTATTTCGCACCGGAAGCCGCCAAGTTGCTACAGGGTTAAAGCCGCTCACTGCTGTGGCGTCTCTGTGCTCTCAACTTCGTCCGCGGCAGCTTCTTCTTCGGGCGCCGGAAACTCAACCATCATATAAGTGAGGTTCGTACGCGCCTCGCCCATCTGCCACCGTACGCCAAATTGGTCCGGCTCATAATAGATCGGGTATAGAGCGCCGCTATCTTTCCGGGCGCGGCAAGTGCGGCTGATATCGCGCAGCACACCTTCACCAAAACCGCGGAAGCTCTGGTCGGCGAGTGAGCTACCATCAACCCAGGTCATGTCGGCTGTCTCATTACATTCAACGCTCAAACCAATCCACATCTTCTGTTGGCGCAGCATGGGAAAGTTCAAAAGCAGGAAATAATGAAGGGAAATGTCCTTGATGACTGCCAAGCGCCCTTCTCGGTCATTATACCGGTAGCCCTTCACCATGCGGCGCGCATGCACCCACGTGTGGGGCGGTTTCCCGATAAAGTCGAAAACCTGATAGTAGCTGCCTGTTTCCTCATTGAAATGCACTTCTCCGATCGGGCGTGCAACAGCCGTACCCGTGTCGTCAATGCCCTGCATCATCATGTTCAGCGCAACTACCATACTCGCCAAGATCGACATATTGCCTCCGTCACTCGTCAGGTATTCACCCTACCCAACATATAGTTTGAAAGAAAGTGCCTGTATACGCGATGAACAAAACGATGAGGCCCGGACGGGCTATTCTTCATCTCCGGGTTCGTCTCTGGGGCGGCGAGCCAGCGACTTTACGACTCCTCTGAGAGTGAAGATTTCCTGCTTGGAAAAGCCCGCGTTCTGCAACACATTCCGAAGTGTGCGGCGCATGGGCGCGCGTCGCCCTTCTGAGCGGAAGAAGCCGCGCTTATCAAGCTCCCGTTCCATATGCTCCATCAAGCCAATTAGGTCTTCTTTTGGGGCAATGCCTTCAGGATGTGCGGGCTGATAGGCTGGTGTGGTATCAGCCTGGGAATGGAATTCATAAGCCGTCAGTATCACGGCTTGCGCGAGGTTGAGGCTACCAAATTCGGGGTTCACAGGCACGGTCAACACCGCATCCGCCAGCACTACATCGTCATTGGTGAGGCCCGAGCGTTCTGGCCCAAACAATATGCCCGGAGCCTCGCCGCCCGCGATCAGCTTGTGCATCTGTGCCGCCGCTTCACGCGGGGTCGCTACCGGTTTTGGCATATCCCTGTCACGCACGGTCGAGGCGTAAACATAACTCAGGTCCGCCACAGCAGCCTCAACACTCTCAAACACTTGTGCGTTTTCAAGTACTATATCCGCGCCAGCGGCTGACGGTCCCGCCGCAGGGTTGGGCCAGCCATCCCGCGGGGCCACGAGCCTCATATCAGTAAAGCCGAAATTGAGCATCGCCCGCGCCGCTTTACCGATGTTTTCACCAAGCTGTGGGCGCACCAGAATAATTGCTGGCTGTTTTACAGTTGCCATTAGTCAGCCTTGCGCCAGGTTGTGCCGCCTGCGCCGTCTTCAAGCAGGATGCCTTTGGCCAATAACTCGTCGCGAATACGGTCGCTTGCGGCAAAGTCCTTGTTTTTGCGGGCTTCAAGCCGGTCCGCGATCTTTACCTCAATGTCAGCGACACTGATGCCTTCAGGCGCATCGCCCTGAAACCATTTGGCAGCACCTTCACACAGAAGGCCCATGAACTGCGCACCAGCCTTCAAATCTGCAGCCGTTTCAGAGGCCGCCAGCGCATCAAGTGCGGCGATTGCTTTTGGTGTATTCAGGTCGTCTTTCAGGGCGCCTGTCACGCTTGAAGGAACCTCAGCTGCTGCAACAACGCCGTCTGTCAGGCGATACCAGCGGTCAAGCCTGCGCTTCTGCTCGCGCATGCTTTCAATCGAGAAATCCACCGGTTGCCGATAATGTGCCGTAAGCAAGCTCATACGGATGGCTTCACCCGGATGCTCCGCAATCAGGTCATGCACGGTATGAAAATTACCAAGCGATTTGGACATTTTTTCACCGTCCACCGTCAGATAGCCGTTATGCATCCAATAATTCACAAACTGCTTGCCGTGGGTGCATTCGCTTTGTGCAATCTCATTCTCATGGTGCGGGAAGATAAGGTCTTGCCCACCCGCATGAATATCAATGGTCTCGCCAAGGTGTTTTTCGATCATGCACGAACATTCAAGGTGCCACCCTGGCCGGCCTCTACCCCAAGGGCTATTCCAGCCTACCTGCTCATCAGAGGATGGCTTCCAGAGCACAAAATCCGCTGAATCCTTTTTATAGGGTGCCACGTCAACCCGTGCGCCCGCCACAAGCTCGTCCCGGCTGTGGCACGACAGACGACCGTAGTTTTCCATCGACGGTACGTTGAACATCACATGGCCCTCTGCCT
The DNA here is from genome assembly GCF_965216265.1 of Kordiimonas sp. Classification (GTDB taxonomy): domain Bacteria; phylum Pseudomonadota; class Alphaproteobacteria; order Sphingomonadales; family Kordiimonadaceae; genus Kordiimonas. Next base: position 3,966,447 of record NZ_OZ244153.1, on the reverse strand, counting down.
CATAGGCGTGGCCACGCTCAATGAGCGTCTGCATCATGCGGATCATCTCGGGGATATGTTCTGTTGCTTTTGGCTGGATCGTCGGGGTCATCGCGCCTAACGTTCCCATGTCTTCCACATAAACCTTGGCGTAGCGGTTGGTGATGGTGCGAATAGACACACCTTCATCATTCGCGCGCTTCATGATCTTGTCATCAATATCGGTGAAGTTGCGGGCATAGGTTACATGGTCTTCGCCATATTCAAGCCGGAGCAGGCGAAATAGCATATCAAACACCACAACCGGACGCGCGTTACCGATATGCGCATAATCCCATACGGTGGGACCACACACATACATGCGCACGTTTTCGGGGTCTATCGGTACAAACTTCTGCTTTTCACGTGCGAGGGTATTGTAGAGATAGATATCGCTCATGCGGCTTGGCCCTCAAGGCGTTTCAATACCTTCTCACGCCCAATAAGCGGCAACAGCGCGCCCATATCCGGCCCGTGATTCTGGCCTGTCAGCGCCTGCCTGAGCGGCATGAAGAGCGCACGGCCTTTGGCCCCTGTCGCGTCCTTGATCGCGCCAGTCCAAACCTGCCAGCTATCTGCGCCCAGTTCACCGTCCGGTAACAGCTCCCGCACTTTGGCCATATGCTCCGCATCCTCGATCACCGGCGTTACCGGGCCGTTTACGATGCTCAGCCATTCCTGCACGTCAGCGAGCTTGTTGAGGTTGGGCTGAACCGTCGCCCAGAAAACCTCATCTACACCGGCGAGCCGGTCTTTCACCGCATCATAAGGTGTCATGTGCAGGATTTTAGCGTTGAGCATATCAAGGTCTGCCGGGTCCAGCTTCGCTGTCGAGCGGCCGAACTTGCTAAAATCAAACCCATCGATGAGCGGCTGCGCGTCCACAAACGGCTCAATCGGCTCAGACGTGCCAACACGGGCAAGTAAGCTCACAATCGCCATTGGTTCAATGCCTGCCTCATCGCGGTATTCCTCAATCGACATCGCGCCGTGGCGTTTCGAAAGGCCTTCACCGCCCTTGCCTGTCAGCAGCGCAAAGTGGGCCATCTCAGGCGCCTTGCCACCGATTGCTTCAAATATCTGAACCTGTACGGCAGAGTTGGTTACATGGTCTTCACCACGCACAATGTGGGTGATGCCGTAATCCACGTCATCCACCACGCTTGGTAGCGTGTAGAGGTATGAGCCGTCTTCCCGGATCAGGATCGGGTCACTGAGCGCCTCAAGGTCGATGGAAACATCACCGCGGATCATGTCGGTCCAGTCTACACGCGCAGGTGTCTCCAGCTTGAAGCGCCAGTGAGGTTTGCGTCCCTCGGCCTCAAACGCTGCTTTTTCAGCATCTGTCAGGTTCAGCGCCGATCTGTCATATACAGGAGGCTTGCCTCGGCCCATCTGGATCTTGCGCTTCATCTCCAGCTCTTCAGCTGTCTCGAAACATGGGTAAAGGCGGCCTTCCACCTTCAGCTTTTCCACAACAGCATCGTACCGCGCGAACCGGTCGCTCTGGCGAAATGTTTCATCCCATGTGAGGCCAAGCCATGTGAGGTCTGCCCGAATAGCTTCTTCATTCTCAAGGGTGGAACGTTCCTGATCCGTGTCATCAATACGAAGCACAAAGGTGCCGCCCTGCTGCCGTGCAAACATCCAGTTCACAAGAGCAGCGCGAATGTTACCCACATGCAATTTGCCTGTGGGTGATGGGGCGAAACGTACCTTAACAGTCATTTTCATTTCCAGTTAGCTTAGCTAAGTAATTACTATATATAGATTTATTCAAAGAAGAATGGCAATATTTAGCCCCTCTTCGCACTCCTGAAGCCGTTAGTGATAGGATACCGCCTATCACGGCCAAAATTCTTGCGCGTGATCTTCACACCCGGTGGGGCTTGCCGCCTTTTATACTCGGCGATGTACAAAAGGTGCTCGATACGCGCGACATCCGCCGCATCATGCCCTCGTTCCACCACTTCCGCGACAGACATCTCTTCGTCCACCAGACACCTGAGCATATCGTCAAGGGCGTCGTATGGCGGTAGACTGTCTTCGTCTTTCTGGTCGTCCCTGAGCTCTGCTGTTGGCGGTTTGGTGATGATATTTTCCGGTATCACCTCACCAGATGGACCCAGTGCGCCTTTAGGAACGTTCACATTTCGCCAGTGTGAAAGCGCAAATACATCTGTTTTATAAACGTCCTTGAGCGCGTTATACCCGCCACACATATCACCGTACAGTGTGGCATAACCCACAGACACTTCTGACTTGTTGCCTGTCGTCAGCACCATATGGCCAAACTTGTTGGAAAGCGACATAAGGAGAAGCCCCCGCAGGCGGGACTGGATGTTCTCTTCCGTTGTGTCTGGCGATGTGTTTTTAAACGCGTCTGAAAGCATGTCATCGAACGCATCAACGCCAGGCTTGATGGCAATTGTGTCATACTTAACGCCAAGCGCCTGCGCGCATTTCTCGGCGTCGCCTACACTCTCGCCAGACGTATAACGTGACGGCATCATCACACAGTGCACCCGGTCAGCTCCAAGCGCGTCAACCGCCACAGCGGCAGACAGTGCACTATCAATGCCACCAGACAGGCCAAGGATAACGCCCGGAAAGCGGTTCTTGTTCACATAGTCCTTCAGGCCAAGGATCATCGCCTGATACATGGTTTCCATGCGGTCAGGGACATAACCCTCAAACGCCGTCACGCACTCGAAAATGTCACCGGTGCGGTTCCAAACGGTCATCAGTTCCTGCTCAGCCCAGGCATCCATTTGCACCGGTACATCGCCATTCGCATTCATGACAAAGCTTGCACCTTCGAACACCAGTTCGTCCTGCCCGCAAACCTCGTTGCAGAATACAAGCGGCAAACCGGTTTCATCCACCCGGTTCCGGGCGTGGACTTTGCGCTCAGGGTGTTTATCAAGCTCGAACGGGCTGCAGGTGGGCACAAGCAGTATTTCTGCGCCCTGCGCCTTTAAAGTTTCGGCGCAGTTCGGGAACCACATATCTTCACAGATGAGGACACCAAGGCTGACGCCACGAAACTCGATTGGGGCCGTTGTATCCCCCGGTGCAAACACGCGCTTTTCATCGAACACACCATAGTTTGGTAGCTCGCGCTTGAAGCGGATGGCTTTGATCTCCCCGTCTTCCAAAAGGAAAACGGCGTTATGCAGCGCTTTACCCTCATACCAAGGTGCACCAACAATCAACCCAGGCTTACCTGTGCCTTTTGTGAGCGCCGCAAGCGTCTCAACCATTTCCATCGCACGTCGCACGAAGAAAGGCTTGAGCACCAAATCTTCAAGCGGATAGCCGGTCAGCGAAAGCTCAGGCGTCAGCACGAGGTCAGCCCCCGCCGCCGCGCCGCCACGATAGGCTTCAGCGATGCGATCGGCATTCAACTCAATCGCACCAACCGTTGCGTTCAACTGCGCAAGATATATGGACAAAGCTCTATTCATGGGGCGCTTTTACCCTTATTGGCGAATATGAACAAGACAAGAAAAAGGCGACCAGTTGGCCGCCCTTTAAACCACATATAAATGTGTCGTTTATGCTGCGGCAGTTTCCGCCATCGCGAGACGTTCTTCCTTCAGCGCTTCAGCGAGCTGGAAGGCCATCTCGATCGACTGGCTAGCATTGAGGCGTGGGTCACAGTGTGTGTGGTAGCGGCTTGAAAGCCCCTCTTCCGTGATCGCTACCGCGCCGCCGATACATTCGGTCACATTCTGGCCGGTCAGCTCAAGGTGAATACCGCCCGCGTAAGTGCCTTCAGACCTGTGGCAAGCAAATACCTGCTTCACTTCCTTGAGCACCCGGTCAAATGGCCGGGTCTTGAGGCCGCTTTGCGAGGTTTGTGTATTGCCGTGCATTGGATCGCATGACCACACAACCTTGCGCCCTTCAGCCTTAACGGCTCGCAACAGGCGCGGCAGGTGTTCTTCAACCTTATCAGCGCCAAAGCGGGTGATGAGGGTCAGACGACCAGCTTCGTTTTTCGGGTTCAGCTTATCAATAAGCTTCAACAGGCCGTCAATCTCGGTCGTTGGGCCCACCTTGGCCGCAACCGGGTTACCGATGCCGGAGAGAAACTCAAGATGCGCGCCATCAAGTTGGCGGGTGCGGTCACCCACCCACAGAAGGTGTGCAGATGTGTCGTACCAGTCGCCCGTGGTGCTATCCACACGGGTGAGCGCTTGTTCGTAGCCAAGAAGAAGCGCTTCATGGCTTGTATAAAAATCTGTGCCTTGCAACTGATGCACGCTGTCAGGGTCGATACCGCAGGCCTGCATGAACGCAAGCGCTTCACCGATCCGGTCTGCCAGTTCGCGGTATTTTTCACCCGCACCACTTTTGGACACAAAATCCAGGTTCCAGCGGTGCACCGACATCAGGTTCGCATACCCGCCTTGCGCAAAAGCACGCAGAAGGTTCAGTGTCGCGGCTGACTGGCTATATGCCTTCAGCATGCGCCCGGGATCCGGCACCCGGCTTTCAGCGTCAAAATTCGGGCCGTTGATGATATCGCCGCGGTAGCTCGGCAGTTCAACGCCGTCCAGCACCTCAGTGTTCGAAGAGCGCGGCTTGGCAAACTGGCCCGCAAGGCGCCCCACTTTCACCACAGGGCAAGAAGCCGCAAATGTCATCACCACAGCCATTTGAAGCAACACGCGGAACGTGTCGCGAATGTTGTTGGGGTGAAACTCAGCAAAGCTCTCTGCACAGTCACCGCCCTGCAGCAGAAAGGCGCGGCCTTCCGCGACATCAGCGAGTTGGGCTTTCAGGTTACGGGCTTCACCAGCAAACACCAAAGGCGGATAGCTTGTAAGCTCGTCCTGCACACGGTTTACTGCATCTACGTCTGGGTATTCAGGCACCTGTACAATAGGGCGTGATTTCCAGCTGTCTGGCCGCCAGTCACTCATCACTTTACCTCGGCATCATTCCTGTTAATGTTTCCAAAAGTTTCAAAAGAAACTCTTATTGCGCAACTTAATGACCCTATAAACCACGAGTGCAAAAAGGGCGCAACCCATATCATGCCCGAAAACGCTGTCTCGGACCAGTGCAGCCCTTATAGCAGCCTTTAAAAGAGCTTGCGCGCACCCATTTCTAATCTGTAGCTTCAGGCACACTATTTTAAGATTAAGGCATTTCCACCAAAGATTTAGGATCAGATTTTGAGCATCTTTAATGTCCAGAAGATCATTTTTGACCTTGACGGTACCCTTATCGAGAGCGCGCCAGACCTATATGCCGCCACAAACCATGTGCTCGCGCATGTGAACCGGCCGCACGTGACGCTTGAACAAGTGCGTCACATGGTGGGCTTCGGCGCCAAGCGCCTGATCGAACTGGGTCTTGAAGCCACAGGGGGCATGGAAAATCATGACCCAGCTGAACTATTGCCTGTGTTTCTCGACTATTACCGCGCGCATATCGCCGATGACACCCACGTGTTTGAAGGCGGCGTTGAGATGCTCGAAACGCTCAAAGCCAAAGGATTTTCGCTTGCCATATGCACCAACAAGCCGATGACGCTAACAGAACCGCTCCTCAAGGCATTGAGGGTCAACCATTATTTTGATGCGGTTACAGGCGGAGACAGCTTCGCGTTTAAAAAACCTGACCCCAGGCACCTGCTGGCAACAGCGGCACAAATGCACGGCGATGGTACTTTCCTCATGGTGGGTGACAGCATCAATGATATTGCTGCTGCGCGCGCTACAAAAGCACCCTCTGTGGCGGTTGATTTTGGCTATACCGACGTCGCCCCGCATGAGTTGGGGGCAGACAGAGTGATCAGCGGCCTCTCTGAGCTGCCGGAGCTTGTCAGCTACGCCGCGTAGCTTTCTTGAAAAGGTGGCTGATCAGCAGGCCAAGCGGCATGCGCATATAATGGCTACGGATATAAAGCGCCAGTTTGGCAAACGGTACAAAGCCGTTTTCAGCCACCAGTGTTTTCACACAAGCCCTTAGCACAAACCCCATACGCCACGGCCCGATGGATTTCAGCACAACATGGGCCTGCGCATCATCAAAATAGCGACCCACCGCCCAAAGGGCCGCACGCACCGGTTTTATGGCACCTACTTCCGCTGCGCGGTGTACCAACGTGCGGCGCTCGTCCGCGTTTAGGTCGTCAAACAGGTAATAAAGCTCAATCAGGCTGCGCGCCGGGGTCTCTAGCGCACCGTCTGCAAAGATATGGATGGCAGAGTGGATGAAGAGGTCACGCGGCGCGAAGGTTTTCACGCCCATCTCGCCTATTGGCACGGCGGTATCAACTATCGCCAGATGGTCAGGCTGCAAACGCGCCGTGCGCGGCAAAAGCCTGTGGTGCACATCAACCAGCGTGCGGCGCTTGCTGTGGCGCATGGGTGGCAGTTCATGCATCCATTTGCGGTAATACTGCTGGTCATAATTGCTGGCTGTTGTCAGCTCGGGCTGCCAGCCCGCAACCGTGAGCAATTCTTCCACCTTCGTGATATATACTTCAGGTACCAGAATATCGATATCACTCACGCGCCTGCCTCGTCCGGCTCTCAGGCCCTTGGCCACATAAGCGCTGCCCTTGAGGATAACCGGCTCAATACCGCTGCCCAGTAACGCACGACGGATACGCCCGGCTTCAAACTCCAGCATGCGACGGTCATGTGCGCTGCGGATGCGCGCGTTTTCAACAATGTCTTTGAGCTTACCTGTGGCTTCACCCTCGTGTGCAGCGGCAACCTGCCCCATGATATGCCCGCGTCCGGCCCAACGCACAAAAGCGTTCAGCTCTCCCCGCTCCTCAGGAAAAGGCCTTAACCCAACAGCACTTTTGAAGAAGGCAGGCTTCATGGCGCGGCCTCAGCCCAAAGGCTCTCAACAAGACGAATACTGTCTTCCGTATTGCCATAGGTGATTTCAAACGACTTCACGCCCTGCATCATCTGCAAGGTTGAGCGGAATGCGTCTTCACCAATCACCTGATAGTTGGGGGAACCCGCTATCAGCCGCATCAGTGCGTCAGCAGGCTCAACAGGCTCAACCGAGGCTTCAGCTTCAGCCTCAAATTTCGGGAAGACAATAAGCTTGGGCTCGGCTGGCTGCGCCATCGCGGCAATATCGCTTGCCCGCGCGCGCCTATATGCCACAGTGCCCTTCGGTGTGCCCTCAAGCGCGGGGCTAACGGCGTCATCGCCTGCAAAAGCCCGCACAATATCTACCGATGCTTTTTTGAGCGATACCGGCCGCGGGTAAGGCATCAAGCCCAGCCCATCGCGGCGTAATACTGCAAATTCATCTGACAGCAAGCGAAAACCCTGTTCCATCATCGCAGCCGTCAATGTGCTTTTCCCGCCGCCGGAGTTCGCTGCAATCATGATTGCTTTGTCGTCCTTTGCCACCACACCGGCGTGAAACATGGTGAAACGAAAACATTGCAACGCCGCGCTCAGGTTCATACCCATTTCAAGCGCAAGAGCGGCCATGCGTGCAGGCAGCGGGATGGCAGGGAAATAAAATCCGGGGTCAGGCAATACCTGTGGTCGAATAAAACGCCGAAGCCTGTTCGGTGGCCCGACAGACAGCACATAATCAACCAGTTCATCGGCGTCCACGCTCACTGGGCAATCGCGGTAGGTATCCATAAGGAAATCCGCCACAAGGTCGCTTCGACTCTTCAGGGATGTGACAAAAGGCCCGAGGTGCAAGTTCAAATGCCCCGCCTTCAATGCCGCAGTGATCTTGTCGCGCCCAAGCGCCTCGAGAGGTGTCAGGCTCATGGCTTGCCCCCAGCAGCGCGCGCTGTCAAAAGGCCTGCGTCATCCAGCTCCGCAAAGATGCGTTTCACAAACCCGCGCGGGCATTCCTCGCGTGAAACACCCAGTATAGAAGGGAAGGCCTCAACAAGTTCAGACACACGGCGCGGAGCGATAGTGAGATATTGCAGCATTTCAATGGAAACGAGGTTGAACACATGTGTGCTGCCAGACCGGCGGCAATAGACATAACTGATGTCGCCCAGCGCCTCGACAGAAAAATGGCTCTGGTCAGCATACCAAAGCCATCTGTCATCATTATATATCTTGTCGCCCTGCGGCATCGACTATTGGGCGCCTTTATGATGTCTCTAGATAGGTCAGGATCGAGTGCAAGCACGATATACCAGGGAAACCACCATCGTTACCGTAGTAATCCAGATATTTAGCGCCGAGCACGATATAGAGACCATTGGTACCACTGATCTGCCAATCACCATTACCGTTCAAATAATCGAGCGGGGTAATTGTGGTGTTGGCCGTGATTTCGTAATAATTGTAACCGCACTCGGTCCAAGTGCTGCTGGAACCGCTTGAGCCCCCGTCATCATCATCCCAATCATCGTCGTCATCGTCGTCGTCGTCGCTGCTGCCACAGCCGTCGTCATCGTCGTCGTCGTCGCTCTTGCCTTTGCCTTTGCCTTTGCCACTGAACGACGAAATACTGCCACTATCCATCAGCTCCTGCAGCAGGTCGCGCCCGCTACCGCCGAAATACCAGTCGTCATCATCCCAATCGCCACTGCTGTCACCGTCGCATGGGTCATCAGGGCATTCATCGGGAACATAATCGCCCGGTGCTGTGCCTGCTGGGAAGGCAAAATCCGCATTGCTTTTAAAGCTGGTAATATCACTTGTCTTCAGCTTACCGCCCGAACCTTGATCGATCGTGCTGCTACCAACCCAAACCTTGCCCTCATGGTTCACAAGGATATTTACGGCTGAGGTAAGCTGAAACACACAGTCAAGGGCCGAGTGTATGGTCTGGTTGGCTGATGCTTTCAGCGTCAGGATCATGGGCATGCCCGCAGCACCAAGCTTCAACAGCTGGCGGCGGCGCTCCATAAAATCACTGGTATCCTGTTTTTGATCGTCCACTTGATGCGGCCTCCAAAGACTAATCCCAACCGTGTAGCGTCTAAATCATTAATTCGCTAGAGTTAAATATAGTTTAACAGGGTAAAATGCATACGGTCTAGGCCATAATTCACCTTCGTTCGTGTATTTTGTAAAAAAACATCATTTCACGACGAAATAAAAATGTCACAAAAGTGCAACGCTTGTAATTTAAAGGAGTTAAGTCCTTTTTAACATCAGGCGCGGAAGTTCGATGAACTTCATCGAGCCGCACGGAATCTGATAGAGCCATGAACGAACCCTTTAAAGAGTATCAAGGCCTCCTGACGGAGAGATCCACTGTCGCCGCTGTAATCTTCACACTGGCGCTGATGTGGTCTGTCGGACAAGTCACGTTTGTTGGTGCCTTTTTTGTTGGCGCCGTGGCTGTCGCATTTTTGTTACAGCTTGAGATAAAGCGCCGCATGGAACGCTTGGAAAACCGCCGTTCTGCGATCCGCGAGAAACGAAAATCCAAGACCGGAACGTCTGTACTTTTAGGTGCCAGCGCGCTTGACAGACTGCCTTCCCCTCTCTTGCTAGTAGACGCGGACAAGAAAATAGCCTTCGCAAACGAATCTGCGCGGGAGCTGTTGGGCACTGATATTGATGGCAATGAGGTGTTTCTTTACCTGCGCCAGTCAAACTTTGTGACAGCGCTGGATAACATCCTTGAGGGCCGCTTTGGGGACTTTGGCGTTATCCGCTACACCACTAGCAAGGAACGCAGCTTCGATGTAACCGTTGCCCCCGTGCTGGCTGGCAAAAAAATGAACGATGGCGTGCGTGCGATCGTATATTTCTATGAAGTGACAAGTTTGTTACGAACCGAACGCATGCGGGCAGACTTTGTTGCAAACGCAAGCCATGAGCTTCGCACCCCGCTCACCTCCGTTTTAGGCTTCATTGAAACACTTCGAGGTCCTGCGGTTGGTGATTTGGATGCCCACAAGCGCTTCCTTGGCATCATGCAAACCGAAGCCGAGCGTATGGTCCGTTTGATCGATGACCTGCTCTCGCTCTCTCGTATTGAGATGACACGCTATATGGCGCCAAATGCTGTCACTGACATCAATAAACTTGTCGGAAGCGTCATAAATTCCGTCAAGGGAATCGCAGCTGAACGAGGCGTAGAGTTTACCTATGAGCACGAAGAAAATGTGCAGGACGTTGTTGCCGACAGTGATCAAATAACCCAGGTTTTCCTTAACCTTTTGACGAACGCCGCCAAATATTCTGACCCTAACACCAAGGTACATGTAAAAGCGGAAGTGGGCCGTACGGGCAAGCACGCCCTGCTATCGATCACCGACGAAGGCCCCGGTATTGCACAGGAACATCTGGCACGTCTTACGGAGCGTTTCTACCGTGTTGACACCGCGCGTTCACGCAAGATGGGGGGAACCGGTCTCGGATTAGCAATCGTGAAACATATCCTTCTCCGGCACAACAGTGGGCTCGATATCAAAAGTCAACTTGGCAAGGGTACAGTTTTCAGCTTCAAGTTGCCTATACCGCAAAAGAAAGACGAAAATTCATAGTGTCATTTTCCTGTAACATTCCACGCGTAAGCCTACGCCTGCTGGCATAAAAGCTAAACAATCATGAGCTAGAGTGGTCCAGCAACACAGGAACCAGAGTTATTGCCGCGAGAATGTGGCCTGGAGAAACTGACATGAAAAAATTCGCTTTTGTGGCTGCCGTTGCTGGGGCAGCCCTTTTTGCATCTTCGGGCGCTCAAGCCCAGTCGCGGGACCAGATCCGTATCGTTGGATCCTCGACCGTATTTCCCTTCTCCACAGCTGTGGCGGAAGAATTCGGGCGGACTTCAACCTTTAAAACCCCCATCGTCGAATCAACAGGTTCCGGTGGCGGTTTGAAACTGTTCTGCTCCGGCATCGGCACTAACCACCCGGACATCACCAACGCCTCACGTCGTATCAAGCAGTCTGAGGTGGACCTTTGCGCAAAAAACGGCGTTACAAACGTCGTAGAAGTAAAGATCGGTTTTGACGGTATCGTTCTGGCAGCAGACAAAAGCGCGCCTGACATGACGATCTCCCTACGCGAACTTTACCTCGCCTTGGCTGCAAAGGTACCTGCGCCCGGCACTGAAGGCGGCGCTGGCAACATGATCGACAACCCATACAAAACATGGGCTGATGTAAACGCAAGCTTGCCAAACCGGCCAATCGTGGTTCTCGGTCCTCCCCCAACCTCCGGTACGCGTGACGCGTTCAACGAGTTGGCGATCGAAGCAGGGTGTAAGACTTTCGAAGGCATGAAAGCCCTCAAATCTTCAGACGGCAATGCATACAAAGCTTATTGCCGTGGTATCCGCGAAGACGGTGCTTATGTGGAAGCCGGCGAGAACGACAACCTCATCGTTCAAAAGCTGCAAGCTAACAACGAAGCAATCGGTGTATTTGGCTTCAGCTTCCTTGACCAAAACGCAGATGCCATCAAAGCCTACCCTGTGGGGGAAGGCGCCGATGCGGTTGAACCCACATTCGAAGCCATCTCGGAAGGCAGCTACTCAATCTCGCGTTCACTCTACTTTTATGTGAAGAAAGCGCATGTTGACGTGGTACCGGGTATCCGTGAGTATCTTGGCGAGTTTACAAGCGACAAAGCTTGGGGTGACTTTGGCTACCTCACTGATCGTGGCCTGATCCCGCTTTCAGAGGAAGAGCGTCAAAAGTTTGCTGATGATGCAGCAGCACTGACAAACCTCTCTCTGGACTAAGGTAAAAATCCACTTTGGGACGGTTACAGCCCTTAAGCTTGTTGTCGTCCCAAACCACCAAATCAGTGCCGAATATAGTTAGCGGCACGAGTAGAGGCTGATGACGATGACGAGTGCCGCCATTTTCCTGACCATCGTTCTACTGGCAATTATTGCCTTTGCTACCGTGCGTCAGCGGTCGCTTGCATCGGTGTCGGGCGATACATCCAAACTCCACAGCCTTCCCCGGCATTATGGCTACTATGCTGCTGTTTGCGCGCTAATCCCTGGCTTGGCTGTCTTTCTAGCCTGGGTCATTTTTGGCAAAAATATCATTGAGGGCCTGATGATTTCAGGCCTGCCCGACAATCTGGCGGCGCAGTATCAAGAACAAGCCAACCTGATTTTGAACCGTATCCGGCTCGCTGTTGAGAATTCAGGCGGCAACGAGAAAAACCCGGACATTTTAGCCGCGGCCCAACACTTTCACGCCTTGTACCTAAAGGGTATATGGGCAGCGTTTGCGCTTTCAGTTGCCTTCGGCCTGATCGGTATTTTCTTCGCGACCAACAAAACTTCACCAGACTTCCGCGCGCGCAATTCTTTTGAGCGTGTGATGACAGTGATGCTGGTGCTGAGTTCTGTGATCGCGATTGTAACCACAATCGGAATCGTTGCCTCGCTACTGTTTGAAAGCCTGCGCTTCTTTCAGGAAATCTCAGTCGTTGATTTTGTCTTTGGCTTGCACTGGAGCCCCCAAACAGCCCTGCGCGCCGACCAGGTTGCCGCAGCGGGCGCGTTTGGCGCGGTACCACTGTTTGCTGGCACCCTTCTCATCAGCTTCCTTGCCATGATGGTTGCCGGGCCCATCGGTCTCTTTTCGGCAATCTATCTGACACAATACGCAAGCTCTCGGGTCCGCAAAATCGCGAAACCAGTCCTTGAAGTACTCGCTGGTGTGCCAACTGTTGTATACGGCTTCTTTGCCGCCCTCACCGTCGCTCCGTTCTTCCGGGACGCAGGCGATTTCATCGGTGTTGAAATTGCCAGTGAAAGCGCGCTCGCAGCAGGCTTTGTGATGGGCATCATGATTATCCCGTTTGTATCATCGCTTTCTGATGATGCAATTACGGCGGTTCCCAACTCACTCAAGGACGGCTCGCTCGCTCTTGGTGCAACCCGTTCTGAAACAATCGTGAACGTGCTGCTGCCTGCAGCGCTCCCGGGTATCGTGGGGGCTTTCCTCCTGGCTGTAAGCCGCGCGGTTGGTGAAACCATGATCGTGGTGATGGCCGCAGGTATGCAGCCAAACCTAACCGCCAACCCGTTTGAGGCCGTAACCACCGTTACCGTACAGATTGTTGCACTTCTGACCGGCGACCAGGAGTTTGATAGCGCCAAAACGCTGTCGGCCTTCGCCCTTGGTCTTGCGCTCTTTATTTCCACCATGGCGCTCAATGTTTTTGCACTTCGCATCGTACGCAAGTACCGCGAAGCATATGATTAAGGCTGGTATCTATGTCTAACGCCACAGAGTTTGAACCAACCAACTGGAAATCGCCCGAGATGAAGGCGCGTATTCGCCGCCGCTATCGCCGCGACCGCAATTTCCGTTATCTCGGCATTTTTGCCATCGCGATGGCTTCCATGTTCCTGTTTCTCCTTATCGGCAAAATTGTGCGCGATGGCTCCATGGGTTTCATGCAGACAAGCCTCGACCTCGACATTACCTTTAGCGCTGAAATTCTAGGTGACCCGCGTGCCATGGATGCCAAAGCGTTCGAAGAAAGTGTTCGAAAAGCCAATATGATCCGGGTCATTGACGCCTCGCTCACAGATTATTTCCCCGAAGTTGAGAGCCGCAGGGATCGCCGCGCCCTTCTCCGCATGATTAGCGGCGGCGCACGCGAGCAACTGCGCAACATGGTCCTTGAAACGCCTGCGATTGTAGGCTCGACCAAGCGTGTGCGCATTCTTGCCGCCGATGACATCGATCAGCTTCGCAAGGGTAAAATCGACGCCAGCCTGCCGGAAAGTAACCGTAAGGTGAAAGACAAAGAGCTTGGCTGGTATCAGAAACTTTTTGAAGAAGACCGCGTATCGCTGAATTTCCACTTTGCCTTCTTTACGAACGGCGATTCTCGCGATCCTGAGCTTGCAGGCATATGGGGCGCAACCGTGGGCTCAGCTTTAACCTTGGTCGTAACACTACTCATCGCCTTCCCTATTGGGGTGCTTACAGCAATTTACCTTGAGGAGTTTGCGCCGCAAAACCGCCTCACCGATATTATTGAGATCAACATCAACAACCTGGCGGCCGTGCCCTCAATTGTGTTTGGCCTGCTTGGGCTTGCGGTTTTCCTGGGTGTCATGCACCTGCCACGCTCGGCCCCGCTCGTTGGTGGCCTGACACTGGCGCTTATGACACTACCAACCATCATTATCGCCTCCCGCGCCTCCATCAAGGCTGTACCTCCGTCCATTCGTGATGCAGCCCGCGGGTTGGGCGCATCGCCCATGCAGGTGGTTTTCCACCATGTGGTGCCGCTTGCGATGCCTGGCATCCTTACAGGCACGATTATTGGTATGGCACAGGCCCTTGGTGAGACAGCACCACTGCTGATGATTGGCATGGTGGCCTTTATTGTTGATATCCCAGGAGGATTCTCTGACGCAGCGACTGCGCTTCCGGTTCAGATCTTCCTTTGGGCAGATAGTCCTGAACGGGCATTTGTAGAAAAAACGTCAGCCGCTATTATGGTGCTGCTGGCATTCCTTATTTCGATGAACGGGGTGGCTATCTGGCTCCGTCAAAAATTTGAACGGCAGTGGTAAGATGCTTGATATGGCAACAAAAGTGGACGCAATGACAGAACCTCGTACGCCCAAAATGGCCGCTAAAGACGTGAATGTTTTTTATGCTGACAATCACGCGGTAAAAGGCATTTCTCTTGATCTCTACCGTGATGAGGTCACCGCGCTGATCGGCCCTTCTGGCTGTGGAAAATCAACCTTCCTGCGCTGTTTGAACCGGATGAACGATACGGTAGCAAGCTGCCGGGTTGAAGGTAAAATCACATTGGATGGAGACGATATCTACGATCCGCAGATCGATGTGGTGCAACTACGCGCCCGGGTTGGCATGGTTTTCCAGAAACCGAACCCTTTCCCGAAGTCGATCTATGATAATATCGCCTACGGTCCTCGTATCCATGGCCTCGCCCGTGAACGCGCCGACCTTGATGAGATTGTTGCCGTGGCACTCGAAAAAGCCGGGTTGTGGGCAGAGGTAAAAGACAGACTTGATAGCCCGGGTACCGCACTATCTGGTGGTCAGCAACAGCGCCTTTGTATTGCGCGCGCCATTGCTGTGAACCCTGAGGTGATCCTGATGGATGAGCCTTGCTCTGCCCTCGACCCGATCGCCACTGCAAAAGTAGAAGCCCTGATCGATGAACTTAAGGGCCGCTACGCCATTATCATCGTGACGCACAGCATGCAGCAGGCGGCGCGCATCTCGCAGAAAACCGCCTTCTTCCACATGGGTGACCTTGTGGAACACGGCGATACAACGCAAATATTCACAGCGCCCAAAGAAGAGCGCACCCGCGACTATATTACTGGCCGCTTCGGTTAGGACAAATTGACATGAATGACCACATTGTAAAAGCCTACGACGACGAACTGAAAGAGCTGCGCAGTATTGTGAGCCGCATGGGCGGCCTCGCAGAAGAACAGCTCGTTGCCGCGATGAAGGCACTCAAGGAATGTGACGTTGACGGCGCATGGCATGTGCGCAGCAGCGATAAAGCGCTCGACCAGCTTGAGCTGCAAGCTGAGCGTACGGCTATTGGCGTTTTCGCCCGCCGCGCACCGGTGGCAGACGACCTGCGTGAGGTAATTGCGGCTCTCAAGATGACCGGCATTATCGAACGTATTGGTGACTATGCCAAAAACATCGCCAAGCGCACACTTGCCGTCACGGAAGGGGCGCCTGTTGTCATGCCTCCTCTTCTGGAACAGATGAGCGGCGAAGCCCGTCGTATGATCCAGGATGTGATGGACAGCTTTGTGCACCGCGATGCGGAAGCCGCGATGGAAGTTTGGGAACGTGACGAAGCGCTCGATAACCTCCACAACGCTGCTTACCGGCAAATCCTTGCACGTATGATGGAAAACCCAAGCCAGATTGGTGCGCTGACGCACTTCCTGATGATCGCAAAGAACCTCGAACGTATCGGCGATCAGGCAACCAATATCGCAGAACAAGTTTATTACACCATAACCGGGATCATGCTCGAAGATGCCCGGCGCCCCAAACAAGATTTCACCAGCACCGAGCTGGTTGAAGAGAAATAACGTTTGGTTATCGGAGGCAAAGCCCAGTGAAAACCCGTGTTTTATTGATCGAAGATGATGAGAGCATCACCGAGCTTGTGCGTTACAACCTCGAACGTGCTGACTATACCGTTGAGGCCGTAGCCGATGGCGAAGATGGCCTTTACCGCGCAACACAGGAAGCGCCAGACATCATCCTGCTTGACTGGATGCTGCCAAACCTTTCCGGCCTTGAGATCTGTCGCCAGCTTCGCCGTAATACTGAAACAGCGAACGTTCCTATTATAATGCTGACCGCGCGCGCGGATGAACCTGACCGTATTCGCGGGCTTGAAACCGGTGCCGACGACTACATCGTCAAGCCGTTCTCACCAAAGGAACTTATAGCGCGCATTCAGGCTGTGCTCCGTAGGGTACGCCCTGCCCTTGCTGGCCAACAGCTTCGCTTTGAAGATATCGTGCTTGATAATGTGTCCCACCGGGTTACCCGCGGTGATGCGCTCGTGCACCTTGGCCCAACGGAATATCGACTGCTCCGGCACTTCATGGAAAACCCGGGCCGCGTTTTCTCACGTGAGCAACTGCTCGACAGTGTCTGGGGGCATGATGTCTATGTGGAACCACGTACTGTAGACGTACACATTCGTCGCTTGCGTAAAGCCATGAACTTTGACAGCACCAGCGACTATATCCGCACGGTTCGCTCTGCGGGCTACGCACTCGACAGCCGGATGTAAGAACCCGGAAGGCCAGGCGGCTAGCTGTAGCTTACATCCAGCCGCTCAAGGCTTTTATCAAGCATAATAAGGGACCACAGACTGGTATGGTGGTCCCTTTTCTCTGTCAGATGCTCATCAACAAGTTTGCCAAGCGCCTTGCGGTCAAATACACCCAGATCAAGAAGCCGCTCGCTCTGCTGCAGCTTGGCAAGCTCAGGTGCAAGCTCAGCCCTCAGCCAGCTCGCCATCGGAATATCAAAGCCCTTTTTCGGTCGATCGATAATAGCGTCCGGAAGTATGCCGCGCACAGCGTCCTTGAACACTGCCTTGCCAACGCCTTCCCTAATCCGGCTTTCAGGGTCCAGCCGAAGCCCCCACTCAACAAACTTATGGTCGAGAAGGGGTACGCGAACCTCAAGCGAATGTGCCATACTCGCCCGGTCTACCTTGGTCAGAATATCCCCCGGCAAGTAGGTCTTGAAATCTATATACTGAACAACCGAAAGCGGATGTGCCCCATGCACTTCTGCCGCCAGCTTCTTGAAGCGGTCGTGCGGGTGGTATCCGAACAGGCGGTTGTGCATCTTCTGGGTATAGAGCCTCAGACGCACACTATCCGGCGTTTTGCTGACAGATTGGCAATAAGCTTCAGCCGAGGTACGTGCCAGTGCCTCAAAGGTAGATTTCGCGCGCAGGAACTGCGGCGCACGGTCCAGTTTCGGGTAAATGGCGCCTAGTGCACCAAATACCGGCCGCCGGATCGCGAGCGGCACGCGTGAGCGCAATTCCTCTTCCATCATATGGAAACGGTAACGGCGATATCCGGCGAAAAGCTCATCGCCGCCATCACCTGAAAGCGCAACTTTAACCTTCTCCCGCGCCAGTGCGCAGACCCTGTAGGTAGGCAGCGCCGACATATCGGCAAAAGGCTCGTCATACACCTCTGCCATCGTATCAATCAGCTCCCCGTCCCGTGCGGAAGCAAGGCGAAGCCGGTGGTGCGTGCCAAAATGGTCTGATACCAACTGTGCGTGACCACTTTCATCAAACAGCGGATCATCGGAACCAATAGCGCATGTTTCAATTGGGTCAGGGTTGTTGCGACTCATCAAGCCAACAACAGTACTTGAATCGATACCACCGGAGAGAAAGGAACCGAGAGGCACGTCTGCGATCATGCGCAGCTTTACAGCCTCCTCCAGTCGCTCAATCAACTCGCCGGGCTGCTCGTCACCAACAGCGGGAGTAACAACATCCAAATTCCAGTAAGCACGCATGCGCTGCTGGCCAGTGACTTTATTCACTATCAAAGTATGTGCAGGCGGCAGCTTGTCAAACCCGTCGAGTATCGATTTGGGGTCAGGCACATAACCAAGAGCCATATAATCTTCGAGCGCATCGATCCTAAGCTTCTTCCGAATGCCGGGGTAAGCCACAAGTGACTTAAGCTCAGACGCGAAAATGAACGTGCCATCCGGTAACGTGCTGTAATATAGTGGCTTGATGCCCAACCGGTCGCGCGCCAGGAACAGTTCCTGTGTACGAGTATCCCAAACGGCAAAGGCAAACATGCCACGGAAACGGTTCACACAGTCTGCGCCCCACTCCAGATAGCTGGTAAGCAACACTTCCGTATCGCTGCTCGTTTTGAACCGATGACCGAGGTTCTCTAACTCACGCCGGAGCTGCTGGAAGTTATATATCTCGCCGTTATAGGTCAGCACCACACGCTCGTCTGGGCTGAACATGGGCTGATGGCCACCTTCCGCATCAATAATTGACAGCCTGCGATGGCCAAAGGCGACACCCGCACCAAAAAAGAACCCGTCATCATCAGGGCCACGGTGCGCGATAAGGTTGGTCATGTGGCGCAGGCTGGCCTGATCGACCTGGCCGTCTCCCGCAATCATCACCCCCGTTATTCCGCACATATAGCGTGTCCCTCTGCCTCGTTAAGCTGGCTCCATAAAAACCGATCTGCCGAAAATGTCGATAGAAATTTTGTCAGCCTTTCACGGGCAGTCTCGATACCGTCATCCATGTTCACAGAGAAGATCAATGCCGCTGCAGTGGCATCGCCGCCAAACAGGCGCGCTTTGCCTAATGCGAGCTTGGTTGGCAGCGAGCCAGCATGAAAGGAGCCTGAGGCAAAATAAGCGCGCCACAACAGTACTTTTCTCTCAGACCGCCAGAGCACAGTCTCCTCGAATGGTAGCCCGTTAACAGCAGTATTTTTTGTCGGTGCACCGGTAAGTACCACCCAGTCGTTCTGCAGGCCTTTTTCCAACCCCTGAATAACCCGGTGCTCTGGTCGATCAGGCTGGAAAAGCGCGCCATAAACAGTCACACGGTTACCACCCGCCCGGTATAGATGCAGAAACTCAGCGTCCGCAGCTTCATAGGCAACATACCCCACGTTATCAAACCGCGGCAGCGGCCTGAAGCCACATGCATCACACGTTGGCACCTGGACGTCTGCAACTTTGCATTGTTGCACCACTTCTGAGGGCTGATGCATCCAGAAACCAGAGAGAATGGGCAACAGCATGGCAAATGTCACCGCCACTAAACCATTTGCACCGAGCATGGGCATTGCCTGCTTGGGCTGGCTTTCCCCTACCGGCTCATTGCCCCAGTCTTCCCGGTCTGAGAAACGATACGCAATCCCGATCAGAATCAGTAAAACAACGCTTAGGAACCCCCAGCCATAGACAACATGATCAACATCTTTCGCGAAACTCTGATCCGTCGCTTCCGCGATCAACAAAGTTGAAAGCACACGGATTGCATTGGCAAGGATAGGCACAAGAAAAGCCACCACCAGCATGACCGCCCTGCGCCACCACGAAGCAAGCGCCAAGTGGCACAACAACACACCGCAAACCATGCTGGTAAACAGAAACTTGATGCCCGCGCATGCACGTGCGACCTCATAGAGCCCGCTTGAAAGCTCAATCAGTACGCCATCTGCCTGGTAAGGCACACCCAGAATGCCAAGTGCCCAGATTACGGATTTAGCGGTGATGTTCTGTAACGGCCCAACAAGCGCCCCGCCGAATGGGATAACAAGAAACAGGAACAGCATGGGGAATAGTATTTGCCGGTAGACCGCAGGGCCAAACGCCAGCAGCACCAGCGACTGCACCGCGCCAACAAGCGCAAAATGTTCCAGCACCCCGGCTTCCATTGCGCGCCCCAGCATCCAGAGCAACGTGGCACCCATAATCAGTATAAATGCAGGCAGGAAAAGACGCGCTGGTGGCATTCCACCCTCGCTGACGCGGCGCCAGATAAGCCAGAGCGTGATCGGCGGCACCAGAAGCCCATGGCTATAGGTATCATCACGCCAAACAATGGTCGCGATATGGATGACGGTGTCCCACCAACCAGCAAAAAGCCCCGCCAAAGCCAAAGCAAAAAAGCCAAGCCGTTGATACCGACTGTATAGCGAGGCTGCTGTAGTCATAAACTCCGTGCTCCCAATACCCGGCTAATAATATCATCAAGCTTGGACAGGCAGCTCTGCCAACTGTGGTGGTCCTCAACAAACTGACGGGCTGCGGCGCCAACGGCTTCCCGCCGTACCCTGTCCCTTAGAAGCACCGTAAGCGCCTCCGAAAACTTGTTTGCCTCTGCCGCCACGACCAGCTGTTCGCCGGCGGTCGCCGCAATGCCTTCATGGGCGGCAGGCGTGGCAAGTACCGGTTTCGCCATGGCCATACCTTCAAGAACCTTGTTCTGAATACCGCGCGCAGTAAGGAGCGGCGCTACAACCACGTCCGCTTCCGCTATCGTTTCCGCCATATCGTCCACATAGCCAAGAGCTTTCACGCCGCTAGTGCGTTCAAGGGCCGCAACCTCCGGCGTCTTCGGGCCGCCTGCAATAATAAACTCAGCTTCAGGACACTCCGCCTTCACCTTCGGCCAAACCTTATGGACGAACCATTCTGCGGCCTCAAGGTTGGGCGCATAGTCCATCGCGCCAGTAAAGATTACTTTGAGAGGCGGTTCTTCGCCATCTGCTCTGGTTTGCCTAAAGCGCTCAGGGTCGAAATGCACAAGATTGACGCCGTTTGGCACGCCATAGACTTTGGGGTGCAGCGCTATATCCAGCTCTTTTTTGAAAAGTGTCGCTTCATCGTCGCTCACAAAAAGGGTTACAGCGGATCCTAAAGTAATCTCGAGCTCATAGGCGGCCAGTACCTTCGCCTCACGACGATAAAGCCACGATAGAGGCCAAGGCTTCGCGCCCGCATATGTCGCCCATTTGGCGCTATCTACATCGACAAGGTCTGCCACAACAGGGATGTTGCCCACGCCCTCCACCAACTGCATCGTCGCGCCAGAGAACAGGAAGATTATATCGATCTCGCCCGCTGTGATCAGCTTCTCGGCATAACGTTTCAACTTTGCTTTCGGATAGGCGGAGAGTGTGAGTGGTTTCCCCGTCACGAGCCCTCGCAGCGCCATAAGCTTCTGCTGACTTTTGCTGACACTCTCAAAGCAAAGGCTTTTCACCTGCCCCTTAAGGAAGGCCACATGCTTCTCGTCCTGAGGGTCATCAATATAAAAGCCCAGATGCACATCATGGGAGGCTGCGAGATGCTCAAGAAAATGCCAGGAGCGTATCTTGTCCCCTTTATTGGGGGGATAAGGAATGCGGTGTGCGAGAAAGAGAATACGAGCCATGCTGTTATCCCAAGTGCCGGGCAAGCATAGGGCCAAGCCAATTAGCAACAGGCAGCGGCAGTCGCTTCCATACCTTCACAAGAGCCGCGTATTTGCCACTTTGTGGTGACAGGTCTGGTAGCTCCGCGCCCTCAGCCAGCTTGTATTCATATTCAAGCGGCATAGGTTCAAACCCCCAGTTTTTCTTGAAAGCATAAGGGCCGGTATCCACTTTGCTACGGCCAAAATCAAAGCGCTTGATGCCCTGTGCAGCCGCATGTTTCATCAGCTCAAAATACATGAAATCATGGGCGCTGTAGCGCCGTGCATCCGGTGTCCCACCCGCGTAATACGGTAGCACCGTATCTGCGTCATAAAAGCTGAACAGGCTGGCAACAGGCTTGCCGTCCGGCGTTTTGATCAGCTGCAACAGATGATTGTCTGGAAACTCGCGTGCGAACGCCTCAAACAGCGCACGAGGGAACACAGGTGTACCCAAGTTGCGCACGCTCTCCGCATAGAGCGCATATACCTCACTGACCTTTGGTGCCCAATCGCATGTCAGCTCGGCTTTCAGCGATTTGCGCACCACAGCGCGCTGTTTGCGTGGGATGGTGAGCAAAAGCTCGTCCTCATCACTGCTTTCAAGGTCGCGAATAAAGGTGGCAGCCTTAACCCCGGCTGAACTCCAGCCATCAACACCACAGTGCTCTGGTTTCATCGTGCGGCTTTCAAAAACACCAATGCCCGCGCCTTCAGCGATTTGCCAGGCCGCAGCATCAAGAGCGTCGCGCGCTGCATCGTTTGAGTATAGCCCGCCGCCATAAACCGCAAACATGCTGGAGACAAGCGCGTTGCCAAAGAGAGCGCTGCGCCTGAGCGTAAGCGGCAGCACACCCTTAACCTCGCCATCCTCTTCCGCATAAAGATAAGGGCATTGATGCCCTGCCCCGGCTTCAACAACAAACTTCCAGCCCGCACGGTGGCAAAAAGTGCCATCCGCATGCCCGGCAACATAAGCATCCCAGGCTGCCACGTTCTCATCGGTCAGATGTTTGATAACAAGCGTCATCCCTGCGTCTCTATGCTTTCATAGGCAGGCGATACGATGGCTTCCCGCAGTCGCATCCATTGATGCGCGCCGCACAAACGTTCAAGTTTCCTCGGCAGTGCTTCCTGGCCGGTATAGTGCCTGAAGCGCGAGAGAAGCGGAGCATCCTTACGGTAAGGCTGGCCTGGGTCTACCTCCCACGGGTGCATGTAAAAAATACCTGGCGTACCGTTTTGCTTCGCGCCTGCTCGCAGCAAATGATGCCCCAGCGCATAAGGCAAAAGGCGGAAGTATCCGCCGCCAGAAGCAGGGAGCGAACGCCCGAGCATCTTGCATACTGTCATGGGCGCCTCGAGGATACGCCCCTCCCCAATCGGCCAGAATGGGCGCCTCGGCGCATTCGGCATGCCGTAATGATCCGTCTTGAGAGGATAAAGGCTCGAAGAATAGGTGAAACCTGCCTGCTCCAGCACCTCATAAGCCCACCATACATCTGTGGTCAGGGAGAAGCTTGGCGCACGATACCCCATAACTTCCGCACCAATCGCGTCTTCAAGTAGCGCCTTGGCTTTAAACACATCAGCGGTAAATTCTTCGCGCGAAAAACGGAACAGGCGCTCGTGGTCCATGCCATGGCAGCCCACTTCATGCCCCGCGTTGTGGATGGCGTTGATAAGTAGCGGATATCGCTCTGCGACCCAGCCAAGGCAGAAAAAGGTGCCTTTTACACCGTTTTGATCAAGAAGGCCGAGTACCTTATAGGTCTGCTCTTCAACACGGCTTTCGAGCCCACGCCAATCCGCACGGTCGATGGTGTTTTCAAACGCGCCTACCTGGAACCATTCTTCCACATCCACAGTAAAGGCATAGACGTCTGGGAACTGCGTGCTCGCAGACACCGGCTCTGCATTTGCGAGTGGGGCTTGAGAGCTATTTGTCATCCTTGGAGCCGCCGCCCGCCATCGTTGCCATCAGCTCGGTCAAGCGTTTCAGGGTTTCATCCTGATTTTTCATCATGTTTTCAAGCTGATCAAGCCGGTTTTCCATCTGCTTGACCTCCTTGGTCTCACGCTTCGCTTCCAGCGGAACGGTGGAATCGTTCTGGCGGTTCACCGGCGCCGACGGTCTTGGCGGCATCGCTGACGATGTCGCCGTCACCTGTCTTGTGTCGCTCGCCATGTCGCTTACAACAGCCTGAATGGTTTCCCCGTCGATGGTATGCAGCTCTTCCAGTGAGCCATACAGCAACACGCGCGAACACAGGGTGTTCAGCCGACGTGGCACACCGGCACTGTTCCGATAAATTTCTTCAACCGCATCAGCGGTGAAACAAGGGTCATTGTCCCAGCCAACAAGGCTCAGGCGGTGCTCGATATAGCCCGCGAGCTCTTCTTCTTCCATCGGCTCAAGGTGATGGGTGGCAATCACACGCTGGCGGAGCTGCTCAAGCTCAGGCGCCGAGAAGATACGCTCCCGGAATTCAGGCTGACCAACAAGGAAGCTTTGGATAAGCGCCTTGTCGCCTTCCTGAAAATTGGAAAGCATACGCATTTCTTCGAGCGCAGCGTTTGAAAGGTTCTGTGCTTCATCCACCACCAGAAGTGCCCGGCGACCCATGCGGAACTGCTCCCGCAGGAATTTCTCAAGCCGTGCCAGAAGCTGGCCCTTGTCTTCCGCTTGCGCGTCAAGGCCGAAAGCCGCAACCACGCTTCTGAGCAGGTCTTCCGCGCTCAGCTGTGTGCTCACGATCATGGCCGCGATATATTCGTTGCGGTCGAGCGTTTCAAACAGGTGGCGCACCAGAGTGGTTTTACCTGTGCCCACGTCACCCGTCACAATGATGAACCCCTCACCCTGGTTCATGCCATAGGTAAGATAGGCCATCGCCTTTTTGTGCGTGCGAGAGCTAAAGTAAAATCGCGGGTCCGGCGTAAGTTGAAAAGGCCTACCCTGAAGATTGTAAAAACTTTCGTACATGCTGCCCCTAAAATATCCCTCGTAGATGTACAGTCACGGCGTTCTCCATCATATCCCCCCCGACTTCTGTACTCTGTCGCTGTGTATGGTCAAGCGAAACCGCAACTTTCACATGACGAGACAACCGCTTATTCCACTGTAGATTTCCTACATAGTAGTTGTCTACCCGAAGCTGTTCTTCAAATCTACTCCGACGGTAGGAAAAAAGCCCTGTCAATGTCGTCAATTTATTGATTTTGTGCTTAAAACCACTCGATACACCCCAGGAACTGGCGTCTTCACCGCCGGTGTTATCGTAGGTACGCCATTCCATATTACTGCTTACATAGACTTCAGTTCTGCGCTTCCGCCACGTGAACACGCCTGTTGCGTTCTGACGGCGGAAGTCAAAGTCTGTCAGGGTAAACCTTGGATCGCGTTCATCAACTGGCAAGCCCGCGCCATCAGTGATGCCCTGTTCATCATCAAACTGATACGTCTGTAATCTATCATTTAGCACGACGCTGTCTGAGGAAAGTGTATCGGTATAGGTTCCCATGAAATCAAAGCGCACAGAAAACAAATATTGCAGGCGCCCATACCAGGTTTCTCTCGCGCCTACCCGTCCGTATCTGCCGGAAAGGTCAAGTTTCGGGCCCGGGGTCCAGCGAAACCCGGCCTCCCAGCCCAAACCATCCTGGCTCAGAAGTTCGGACTGAAAACCGTTCCGTGACTGGTTCACCTGCCCAACGATCGAGAAATAGCGGTTGAACTTATAGGTAAGCTCGGCCCCGACCGCCTCAACATGATAGTCATTGACGTCAAGGTTACGAAGAACCCGGCTGCTGTTGCCAAACAGCTCCCATTCCAGATTGTTGAACCTGTCACCAGACCCGACAGACGCTCTAATTTCATGAGACTGTGTATCCGAGAAATTTGTCGGCAGCGTCTCATCGTCTAGGTTATCGGCCGGGGAAAGTGTCAGTCCATACCGGTAATTGACCCGCCAATCCGCAAAATCACGCAGCCCTCCTTTTAAAAGAGCACTGCCCGTATAGTTTTGCACCAGCCGCCGGTTGTCGCTTCGGTTCGCTTCGGAATGGGAAATCGCATCGCTTTGGCTGAGGAATACCTGCCTCAAGCTCGCCCGCGCGTTCACAGACAAATGGTTACGCCAGATCTCTGCGTCCAACACACCAAACATGCTGTGCCTTACGTCCGAGCCGCCATCATCGAGAAAATAATAATAGTCGTACGCGTAATCGAGCGCACCTTTAAGCTTACGACCCTCGATCCGGGTATTCAGCCCCAATGACGCATTCAACACTGTGCCAACTGTACGGTTTGCTTCGGTCAAGTTAACATTGTCCGAGACCGTCACCTTGCCTTCGCCGCGCGGGTCAATCCAAACATGTTGTGCAGATACGGCAGTGGCGCAACCAAGGTGCGCCACCATCAGCATCATAAGCTTTTGCGGAAATATACGGCCTACCTGCGCCACAAAGTGCGATCCTTATCGACCCCCGTAACCATAATAGGACGCAAATTTCTTATTACTGTCGCTATAACGGGTCTTGTTCAAAATCAGATTAATATGTTCGCAGGCATTAATCATGCCCAAGCTTTCTTTGATCTGAGGCTCGGTGGTTTTCTCCGCCTCGATCACAAACACGGTTTGCCCCATATAGAGCGCAAGCACTGACGCGGCAGAGCTTGCCAACACGGGGGGCGAGTCAAAAATCACCAACCGGTCTGGGTAACGCGTGCCTATTTCCTTGGCCATGGCTTCCATGCGCTCACTCGCAAGAAGCTCTGTGGTCAGGTTATGCTGGCGGCCAGCGGGCAGCAGCACAAGGTTTGGTATACTGGTTCTGATCAGGCAACTGGCGAGGTCAATGTCCTCATCCGCCACCACATCCATCAAACCGCGTCCGCCACTTACACCAAGACGGTTAAGTACCTCAGGCTTGGAGAAGTCTGCATCCACCAGCAGCACGGTCACGTCCTGCTCGGTGGCGATCGAAAGCGCCAGATTGATCGCACAGAATGTCTTGCCTTCACCCGGGTTTGAACTTGTCACCAGGATCACATTACCGTTCTCAACCTTCTTGTCGCCTTTTGAAAAAGCATTCAGGAGGATCGAACGTTTAATGATCCGAAATTCCTCGGACATCAGATTTGGCGGCATATCAGGTGTGATGTAACCCGCTTCCCGTAACGCCACGAGGTCAACTTCCTCAACCTTGCGCTTGGTCTGGTCCTTAGGCTCCATACCGACACTGACAGGCTTGCTGGGTTTGGACCCGGGACGGATATGGACTTTAGGGTCTTGGTTTGTTTCCGCTTGCGGACGCAAGCCGCCATCAGCTTTGGCATGTCCAACACCCATGCCTGCTTTTGCCGCGGCCTTTTCAAACGCGCTTTCTTCAGGTGCCTTCTTCGGCTCAGCACCTGCATCCTCGGCGGGACGGGGTCTGGAAGCACCGCCCGGTTGCCCAATACCACGGAATGCCGGAGCGGACTTTTGTTCTTCGCCCTGCGATGGATTGAGTGAAGACGGGTCTGAACGGCCTTCCCCGCGTGCAACGGGGCTGCCAATGCCCACACCTTTTGCCGGGCCTGACTTTGCAGCAGCCCGCTCAACAAGGGAGCTAGCCTTTTCTTCTTTTTTCTTCTTTTGCTCTGCGCGCTCAATAAGATCCATGAATTACCTACTCACTACACTTAGGTTGCCGACAAGCCGCCAAAGATATCGAAAGCCAAAAAGGCCACGAATATCAGCATAAGCAACAAGGTTCCGCCCGCGAAACCCAATAGCTCGACACTACGTTGACGATGCTCCTGCTCCGATATCGTGCGGCTCACGTTACCAAGCACTGGCATATCAAAGTGGCTGCGCAACTGGTCAACCGTGATAACAACTGGCCGAAGTTGCGACAGCACCAGCGCAACACCAAGCCCTGCGAAAATGCCGCCAACCAAAACAGCAGTGAAGAAAAGAAGGCGGTTCGGTCCGCTTGGTGCCTGTGGCACAATCGGCTCTTCCACCACGCGAAGTGACATGGCTTCATCCGTTGCTTCTACATCCGCCTGCAGGTCAAGCTGCTGTTTCTGCTCAACAAATTCTTTATACTGACGCTGAATGGTCTTGTAATCGCGATTGAGACGGCTTTCTTCAGCTTCGATCTCTGGTACGCGCTTAGCTTTTTCTTCCATTTCAGCAACGAGGTTACGCTGCTCGCTTTCGCGCTGCTTCAACGTTTCAACGGAAGTCTTGGTTTCAATAATCTGCAGCATCAACTGCTCATACAGCCGGTTCGGCGTTTCCGTCGTCAGGTTGGAACTGCGCCCAGCTTCAGCGGATTCAGCCAATTCTTGCGCAACCGCTTCTTGTTTGTCTTTAAGTTCGACCTGCAAGGCATCGATCTGCCGGCTGACGTTGATCACATCAGGATGGCGATCTTTCAAACCCAAAGTCTTGAGAGAGTCATACTTTTTCTGCAGGTCGGCGATACGCTCTTCTAACGGGTCTTTATCCCCGCCGCCACCCGGGCGGCTTGACCGTGCCTCACGAATTGTAGGCGGCACATTCTTGATGTTTGTCTCTAACGTCTGGAGCGTAACTTGTGCCTCCGCGATAGAGTTACGTGTTTTACGCAGTTCATTCTTTGCACTGTCGAGGCGGGTGATAAAGCTACCCTGCCCGCCAA
This sequence comes from Kordiimonas sp., assembly GCF_965216265.1. Classification (GTDB taxonomy): domain Bacteria; phylum Pseudomonadota; class Alphaproteobacteria; order Sphingomonadales; family Kordiimonadaceae; genus Kordiimonas. The sequence continues at coordinate 3,938,335 of NZ_OZ244153.1, read as the reverse complement.
GATATTCCATATTTTCCTGTTGGAATTGCGCGTGCCGTGTTTCGGCGTCGCTCAGCATCTTGCCGTATTCCTGAATACGCTGGCTGATAAACTCAATAGCGCTTTCCGATTTTTGCGCACCCTCTGCCGAATTACCTTCAAGGAAGAAGGAAAGCAGGTTGGCCACAACCCGGCGCGCCACTTCGGCGCGTTGACGGTCGCTCAGGCGGTCATCATCAATCTCGAACTGAATGCGGAACATGCCTTCTTCGAGCGATATGATCCGGATATCCCGCTGCAAGCTTGCAACAAGAGCATCCAGCTCTTTGTCATCTTTCGCTATCCGATCGAGATAATCTGACCTGCGGATAATCTTCTCAAGATTAGGACGCGTAACCAGCGTACGGCGTACAATGTCAACCTTGCGGCTAAGGTCGACATTAATGCCCATGCGTTCAGCACTCGCGCGCAGTACTGTCTCCGTGTCCACAAAAACCTGGGCGGATGCTTCGTATTTATAAGGCATCGTCGAGACAAGTGCCCAGCCCAACAGGCTCACCAGCCAGGTGGTAAAGAGCATATACCATCGCTTACGCCAAATGCCGTAAGCAATGGTTTTTATCTGCTGGAATATGTCGTGCAATCCGCTTTGCACTGCCATCTTGTCCCTCCGCTGTCTGTCAGACCATCGCCATCAGCATACTATAACAATGTTAAAGGATGCTTTCAGGAATAATCAGCACATCGCCCGGGAAGATCTTCACGTTTGCCGTGATGTCTCCATCCTTGATGAGCGATTCAATTTTAATTCTGTATTCTTTCTGTTCACCGTCTTCAAACCGGATAAGGGACGCACGGTCCCCGGCGGCAAACTCTGTCAATCCACCAACCTGGATCATCACATCCAGAAGGGTCATGTTTGCCCGGTAAGGCAGCGCCTGTGGGCTGGCGGCTTCACCAACCACCCGCACTTGTTGCGAAAACGGGCCAAAGAACGCTTGCAGCATTACTGTTACGATGGGCTGCTGAATATAGACATTCAACTGCTCTTCAATATCGCGGGACAACTGGCTGGGCGTCTTGCCTGTCGCAGGCAGGTCTTCCGCCAGAGGGATGGACACCCTTCCGTCAGGCCGTACCGTCACGTTGGTTGAAAGCTCGGGGTTTCTCCAGACGTGGATATACAAACCATCCCCCGGCCCGATAACATAATGCGGTCCAGGGCCTTCATCCGGCGGCACAAAAGGCGCCGAAGGCAGCAACTCGCGTGGCCCACAACTCGTAAGAACAAGCGAAAACAAAACGAGGCCAAGCGCCTTCATTCCGGTTTTGAATTTTAGTACCACCTGATGCTTCCTTTAAACCCTTGATTAATAAGCCTAAAGGCTTCCCAAGTATTCTTGAGTACACTATGCCAAGGCAAGACGGTTAAAATCAAGCGATTATTGCGTTGCTAAGCGTTAGATTCCCAAGAGAAATTAGTACAGTACTACTATTATGTCTCGCTCTCGTCGCTTCCATTGGGACCCTTTACAGGTCCATTCAAAAACGTTTCCTGATCATCATTCTTCAATGCCCAATAAATAATGAACGCTATCAAGCAACAGAAAAACAGAAAGTATAAAGATTCAAACACATCAGTTCCTTGTCATCAGCTTCAATGAGCAGCCTTGAACAGGCAGATATCCCGACTTCCGTTACCCGGCCTCACCGCCACACTTTACGCCGCACTCCCGCCGCACTTTCACGCACACTCGCGCCTCAGACTCGCCGCACTTATGCCACACATTCACTAATAAAAACATACGCTGCGCGCATAATCCGAGCGATTAAACAGCGCTACGCCAAGCTCCAAAACCGTCACTACTCGGTATCAGTTATATTCGCTGACGGCCCGTTTGAAGATTTTTTCCTGCGCGAGGGATATCTCCCGCCATCCAAATGCCCCCGCATACCGTCTTGTTTTATCACGATTTTCCGGCGCAGACACCACCTTATCAATCGCATTCGCGTAGAGTTGAGGGTCATCACCATCCACCAACACACCCGCTTCATCGCATGTTACCAGATCAAGCGCGCCAGCAACCGCGCGCGACACCACCGGTGTACCACAAGCCATTGATTCTAGTAAAACATTTGCCCAACCTTCACGTTCAGAGGGCAGTACAAGCACATCAGCAGCAGAAAAGGCGGATGGCATGTCTTCCGGCTGTTGCTTACCCAAAAAGAGCGTGCGATTTTCTATACCCAGCCTGTTCACCTGGGCCTTAAGGTCCGCCAGCAGCGGTCCTTCCCCGGCAATTACTGCGGTCACATCGTCAAGCTTGGCGACTGCATCCAGCATGATATCGACGCGCTTACGCTCAATAAGCCATCCTGCGAACAAGGAAACTTTCCCGGAAACCTGCCATTTTTTGCGTGTTTTCTCGCGCTCCACTTCCCTGAAGCGTTCGGCGTCCACCCCATTTCTAAGAGTGGTGATTTTCCCCGCGTCAGCCCCAAAGGAAATCAACTCGTCACGCAGGGAGTTGCTCACACAAATGGTGTGCGCCGCCGATGCCATTGCTTTCAGGATTAAGCTCTGCGGCCCAGGCATACGGCCAATTTCAGTTACATCACTCCCCCGCGCGGTCATTACAACAGGGATGCCAAAGGTCTCCCCGAGTTTTGCCGCAGCAACCCCGTCCGGGTACAAATAGTGCGCATCTATGAGGTCGATTTTTTCGCCAGCATCCAGCCGCGCCTTTAGCGCACGTTTTGCTGTTTGGTAGAGAAAGCTCGGTGTCAAGCCCATGCCCACTTTGGGGATAACGAGAAACCGGGGATGCTCGACTGAAACCCCGTTTCGCACTTCTGCCTTCGGCACCTGGGCAAACTTGGAATAACCACCCCAAACTTTACCCCTGAACGGGAACCATGGCACGGGGGCCATCACAGTTACATTGACCCCTGTGTCTTGAAGTAAGTGGCGCATTCGTGTCTCAACAAACACGCCAAGAACAGGATCAACGGCGTTGGGAAATAAGCTTGAAAAAAGCAATATATTCAATTTATTGCTTTCCATTCTTAAAGCTATTCCAGAAGATCGATCTGTCGCCTTGCTTCATCCGCTTCTTCAAAATTCGGATTAAGCCGCAAAGCCTGCTTCAATGTCTCCAGCGCCTCGCTACGACGCCCCTGGGTCAGATATGTCATACCCAGATGGTAGCGGTACTGCGCTTCTGCTGGCGCCCTGCGCGTGGCTTTTTCCAACGCCTTTTCCGCCAGCGCAGAGTCCCGGTTTGCCTGCAGCATCACCCAACCGTAAATATCCAGAATAAAGGGATCTTCCGGCAGAATAAGATAAGCTCGTTTCGCAAGCGGCACGCTTTTTACATTGCCAAGCCGAAGGTAGGCGCGTGCCAGGCGTGCAATCACATGTGCATCTGCAATGCCACCCCTCAGCACTGCCTCATACTGATTAGTCGCCGCCGCAGGAAGGCCCGCCCGCTCAAACATGCCACCAAGTGCCATGCGGGCGTTTCGGTCCCCTGACTCTTTTTTCACAAAATCTTCAAGTTTTTCAATGGCCTGTTGCCTCTGCCCACTCTCCTCAAGCGCCGACGCCAACCCAACCGAGAGATCAGATGTTGTCTCGACCGCAATCGCATTTTCATAGGCGAGGATGGCTTCTTCCAGGCGACCTGCGCGGGTGAGCGTATCGCCGATCAGGCTCGATTTCAGATCCGCAGGCCGCGCCGCGATATCCAGCCGGGACATGCCACGAAGCGCCTCTGTATATCGCCCGGAGAAGGCATCAACAGCAAAAAGATACCAAGCTACCGTCGCATTATCAGGTTTGGCCTTTTCCGCATTCCGTGCGCGCTCAAACGATATTTTGGCGCCAGTGCTCAGCCCCATGGAAAGTAGCGCACGCCCATGCATCATGTGCGCCTCACCATTATCCGGGTTAAACGCCACGTAGCGGGAAAGCGGGCGTACCGCGATGCGAGCCTGATTGAGCTGCAGCAGTAAAAGCCCCATGCGCTTCAGCAGTTCTGGATTGTCCGCCGCAAGTACCGCGGTTTCTCGCGCCTGCTCAATCGCCTTACTTGTCTGCCCCGCGATTGCAAGAGCATCTGCATAATCGGCCAACATCTCCGTGGCATTTGGCATCACACGAATAGCTTCTTCGAAATATGTGACCGCTTCCTCGCCCTTTTCCTGCCTCAGCAGCGCCCTACCAAGCATCGCTTTAGCGCGTGCATCCGTGGGCTGAGACTTGAGCAAATTTTTCAGATCCTGCTCAGCTTCCGCATACTGCTCCAACTGCAGCTCAGCCAGGGCTTTGTTCCGAATAGCTGTATAATAATCATCGTTACGATTGATGGCTTCCCGGAAACTCTCAAGCGCTGCTGTATATTGGCCGCGCTGATACTCAAGCGTACCGCGCATATTATAACCAAGGGCACGGTCAGGAAGTGACGTGAGCATTTTGTTAATCGTAAGCTCAGCCCCCTCATAGTCGCCTGACTTGAGCTGCATACCACCAAGCACACCAAGTTCCCGTGCATCGACATCTGCAGTTCTGGGGTGGGTCAGTATCGCATTAAACGCGGCCTCGGTATTGCCCGATACGTAGCGGGCAAGTGCGAGCTTCGATGCCAAACCATCAACCAACTCATCTGGTGTTTGTGTCTCGTCAGCAGCAAGGAGTTCATAAAGTTCATGCCCGCGCTCCGGCTGCCCTGCCGCCATCGACGCCGCGGCAGCCATGGCAATGACACTCGGTTCCGGATTACCAATATCCAACAAGGGCCTAAGGGTGCGGTAAGCATCCTGCGGCCTTGATTGCCGCAAATATGTTCCAGCCAAGGCCATACGCGCTGGCTGGTTAGCAGGTCGCGCATTCAATACCTTCACAAGCTGATTTTCTGCAACACCGTAGTTGCCGAGCTGGAACGCCACCAAACCGCGAACATACATGGCTGGCAGATAGCTGTCGGTAATGTTTCTAGCTCTATTCAGAAGCGTATTGGCTTCCTCAAACTCGCCCCGGCTCGCATGAATAACGCTAGATAAATAGAGGGCCATAGGGTAGCTGGCGGATACGCTATAAACTGCATCCAGATATTGCTCTGCCTGATCAAGAGCGCCCTGGTCGATCCGGATGGAAGCAAGCTCGATATTCGCCATAATATTGGCAGGGAATAGCCGTCGCGCCTCTAGAAAGCGCCGCTCGGCTTCATCCATCTTGCCAAGGTAACGATCAATCAGCCCCCAGGTATATTGCACCATGGTGTTCTGGCTGCCGTATTCGGCCGCCTTCAAGATCATTTCCTCAGCCTGCAGAAGTTTACCTTCACGCATGTCAAGCCGTGCGAGACCAAGATATGCCTGAAAACTATGATCTTCCTGCTTCTGAGCAAGTTCATAGTTCCGACGTGCCTCTTTGGTATTCCTGAGTGCAAAGTTCGCGTCGCCTGCGATGATATAGGCGATCGTCTGTTCTTCTTTCGGGATCGTTATCCCGCGAATAGCCGCCAACGCGTCCGCATATTTCCCCTGAACCAACAAAGACTTGGCGAAAAGAACAGCCGTTCCCGCATAATCAGCGCCCAGGCGCCGAGCGCGCTCAATCGAAGCCTCAGCAGCAATGCCTGCGCCTGTCTCCAGGTAAGCCCGCGCTAGAAGCAGGTAGAACTCGCTATCGGCAGACTCTTTGTCGCGACGTGCCTGCAGGAGCTCAACCGCCTCCTGGTACTTTTGCTGCTCGAGCAGAGCCCGTGCTTCAGGGTAGTTCGATTGCGCCTGTGCGGTAGCCGCAGACAGGCTTACCAACAATGCTGCTGCTGAAATTCGCGAAAGCCAACCCTGCTCCAACTTAGGCGACCTGGATCTTCGGCAGAGATTTGATGTCATTATGCTATCGAGCCCCACTTGGAAATATAACAACCCGCACTGTCTGTAGAATAATTAACAAATCCAAAAACAGGGAGTAGTTCTTAATATAGTAAAGATCATACTCAAGTTTTCGTTTCGCGTCTGCAACAGATGCCCCGTAGGGGTACTGTATTTGCGCCCAGCCCGTAATTCCAGGCTTTACGCAGTGCCGCTCCCGATAAAGCGATATCTCATCCACCAATTGATCTACAAAGAATGGCCGCTCCGGTCGTGGCCCCACAAAACTCATCACACCGCTCAATACATTGATAATCTGAGGCAACTCATCAATACGGGTTTTTCTCAGAAAACCGCCAATCAGCGTTACCCTGGGATCATTTTTTTGTGCCCATTGCGGCGTACCTTCAGCTTCTGCGTTCACCTTCATGCTTCGAAACTTGAGAAGATCAAATGGCTCGCCATTCAAGCCAACACGTTGCTGGCGGTAGAAAATCGGCCCCTTGCTGGTGACCTTCACCAAAACGGCAGCAAGGAGGATAATAGGTAACGTGATGACAAGAAGTGTCAAGCTTACAATTACATCGAGTAAGCGCTTTCCTAGCCGCTCGATACCCGTGCCACCTTTAAAGCCATCCGAAAATATAATCCATTCCGACCTGACGGACCGGATATCTACGTACCCACGGACCTGTTCATAAAATGACAGTTTATCCTTGATCTCGACGCCCGAGAGCTTGCATGCAATGAGCGCCTCCAAAGGTAGCCTTTGGTCACTTTCATCTGCAGCTATTATGATCATTTCGATTTCACGAGCCCGCACGTAACTATCCAGCGTGTTGATATCGTCCAGGCTGGTAGCACTTGTAACAGCGCTTTCCTCTTCAGGAAGTGCGATAACATCAACAATATTCAGGCCAGATTCACGTGCCCGTGCTGCATATTGTTGCAGCTCATTGGCAACCTCCCCCGCCCCCAAAATAAGAACGCGTTGTCCAATCAGGTCCATACGCCCAAACAGTTGAAACAAGCCGTGGAGGGCAAAAATGCTAAACGCAGACAACAGGAGTGACAGTAAAAGGATTGACCGCCAAAGCGGCAACATTGGCAGAATATAAAGCACCGCAGAGAGGAACAGCCCCGTTACAACAAGGGAAACGGCCAAGCGTAACGAGAATACTCTGAAATCCTGAATGGCGTCAGCGTGATACGCACCAACCCCCAACAAGGCACAACTTCCCGCAACCGGCACCAGCAACTTGGCGAACCAGGCCTCATAACCCAACGCTACCGACCATTCTAACCCAATCGCGGCGTACCGCAGATACTCTGCCAGTACGACGCAAGTCAGGATCAAAAAAAGGTCGACTAAGGCAAGCGTCAGCTTAACTGGCGACACATAGTGACGAAAAATTCGAACCATACCCGGCTTACCACCCCTTCAACCAAGGCGACCTCCCCAAACAATTCAACCCTAAGCTCTTGAATTTTAATGTTCAAGTGCTTGATAGCGAATACACGAGGCCTATCACATATCCGAGACGGGGCATGATCTCAAAAATGAACAGGTTAGCGAACTGGCATACTTGGGATGAGGCATGCAGCCGCCAAAACAGATACAGCAGCAGCACTTGCGCAGCCTGGCCCAATACCAATGCTTGGTCCAATTATGGGCGTCTTGCCCAATAGATCACAAATATCCGCCTGCTCACCGTCTGTCATCGCCGCTATAGCCACATGGTCTGTGGCACCTGGCATCATCTGCTCAAGAACCGCTATCGCAGCCAAACAAGCCCAACCTTCAGCCAACACTGGCAACCTGCGGCTACGGGCGGCAATCAAAGCCCCAACCGCGCCCGCGATCTCACGACCACCAAAACTCCGGAGCGCTTCAAGCGGTACGTGGTCGGTTTTCGCTTGGCCTGTTGTACCATCTCTTGCTCTGAGGGTTTCGGGCGAAAAGGATTTCAAAACCGCCTTCGCGCGCTCATCACTGCCTGGGGCATAAGTCGCCAAACCAAGCACATCACCGCCAGCAGCAGCCGCTTCCATTCCAAAAGCCACAGCGGCCATGCAGTCTGCCTCAGGCCAGTCTTGAGCTGGATCATGCGGCATCTCTGGTGCCATTTCCAGAGCTCGTAGCCCAATGCCCTTTTCCACACACATGAGGTTTACCGGCGCCCTTCCTTTAGCGGTCGCCGCTATATATTCTTTGACCACAGAAGGATCGCCGCCCCCAGCGTATGACGACGCGATGAAACAAATATGCGTGTCCTTCGTCTTGGGTTCAGCACTTCCTTGCCAGGCTGCAATCCAAGCACCAAGAGGTACCAAACCATCGTTTTCGGACCCGATATGACTGCAACTCACAAGAAATTTACGCTCTGCACAGGCATCCCCTGCGGGAAGTTGCATTATAATTTCCGTGAGATCATCGAAGGGACGGCCCGTTAACATGTTATTTATAACCTTGTTTTACAATGGGTTCTGGTAACTTTAGGTGTTTTTTCTGACTGCGGACAAGCCTATACCGTACGTCGCAGCTCGGCGCCATGGAAAATGTATTTGGTTCAAAGCACACAAACATATAAAGTTATCTGAATTATATTTAATTTGTGCCGTATCGGGCTAGGGTAACAGGTATGTTTAAAAGCAATAGATCGTTGGTAATTTCCACGCTGCTAACAGGGACCGCCGTCGCGACGGGCACCCTGATATATGGCATGTACCAAGAGGATGAAGAGCTCAGTATCCTCGACGATACGCTTCCTCCTGTGATTGGGAATGGCCTGTTACCACCTCCGGCCACCTATGTAATGACGACACCGCCGCCGGTTGAAATACCAGGCATACGTCGGCTGCGTATCGTGCGGCCTGCGCTTGCAAACCCAGCTGTACCTGGGTCAGAGAGCGCCCCGCAGGCAAATGCCGCGGCAGAACAAGCGTCAGATTTTTACCTAACAGGCACCAGAAGTGCTGATCTCATTCGGTCGCCCGTTGAGGCTCGCATCGAAACCTTCCCGACTGTAACGCTCGAGGAAGCTGTTGAGGGTGCGCTGTCTGTCGACGAATGGGGCTTTCAGGTCGTTCAATCCTATCTGAACCAGGCAATGGGTGACGATGAGGCCCTGAAGGCCCGTATGGAAGCCTTGCTTGAAAAAATTGAAGAAGCTGCCGGTGATTATGATCTGGCAACAATTTCTGACGCGGCCAATCTGATTATTGAGGCAGGTGCCCGCACACACTGGACCGCCTTTATGGCGCCATTTGTGCTTGATGAAAACTTCAAGCTGACAGATGGCGCGATGGGTTGGGACCTTGGGCCTAGTAGCCGGGAACCATACGATAAATTCACTCGTGTCGGCGCAGACAGCAAGATGCTTGTTGGTGACGGAATGGAAGATGAAGCCGCAACTGCAGGCCCTTCTATTCTCGCGAATGGCGTTCGGAACGTGGAGCATTTTGTTGCGTCAAACATTCCAAACGGTCGCTACCGCGTCGTTATTCTGACAGCGCCCCGGCCGAACGGTCGCTCGCCGCTCTACCCATTTGGTGTGGATGTGAAGCGAAATGGCGGTAACGTCAATATGGTTGACACACGGGCGACTGACGATCTCGTACCTGTGATGAAACTATCCAGTGGCGGCCCAGGACGCCTGTCGGATGCCCCTTCAACTAGCCAACCAGAAGGTGAGCCCACAGCACAAAACTCTTCGACATCTGATTTTCAGCTCTCGGCAGACGCTCATGGCTCCATTATCACGAGTGGTGCCAAAGACCTTACCGCCCTACCTAACCTTGGATTTGGCGGCGGCATAATGACAGGACTTTCGTCCTCAATCGTGTCTATCAGCGCTTCAAAATCACTGGATGATTTTGCGCCGTTCATGCAAGCGGACGGTGGTGGCGGCGGTTCACCTGCTGCGGGGCATATGCTCGTTACACGTGCTGAGGTCGTTGACGGTACGCTCCGTATCAGCTTCCGTCAGCTTGGTGGACAAGATACTTATGTAACAGCGGTAATTATCTATCCAGAAGCCTCCAACGATATTGAAGAGGAACTTGCGGAAGAGATTGCTGAATTTATCGAACGTATTGCGCCAGCTGCGGGCGAAAATATTTCTGTAGAACGGGTTCTGGGCATCGAAACCCCGATTATTGATCCTGTGGCTGTGTTCGCGGACAATTCCGGCGGCCTGCCGACAACAGAATCGCAAGCAGCGACACCTACCCCTGTAACAAGTTCACCGGAACCTGAGCCAGATCCAAGTCCTGAACCGGACCCCGATCCGACACCATCACCGACACCAGCACCAACACCGGAACCTACACCACCGCCGACACCTGCGCCGACGCCGGAACCTACTCCTGCGCCGACGCCATCTCCGACCCCGGAGCCGACGCCATCACCAACACCGTCACCGACGCCGGAACCTACTCCTGCGCCGACACCGGAACCGACGCCGGCACCAACGCCAGAGCCTACACCCGCACCAACACCGGAGCCTACTCCAGCACCGACGCCGGAACCTACTCCTGCGCCGACACCAGAGCCGACGCCTGAGCCAAAAGAGCTTATCGCGGATGCCGGCGTGTATGATCCGATCCCGCTTGGTGAAGACTTCACACTTGATGGCTGCGGCACGACCTTTGAAGCAGAGCTTGTCTGTCAACTCACCGACAATGCGGACTTTGACCTGGTCTGGATGCTTGGCGACCAGATTATTGGTACAGGCACCAGCTTCCTCGTCCAAACCGGATCCGGGGGCCTATTCAATCAGGTTGGCAATTACGAGGTAAGCGTCAACGTTCGTTATGACGGACGCTTCATCAACGATGGAGAGACCTTCAATGTCCTCACAGGCGGAAGCATATTCCTGCCAGGAGACATGATTCTTACCAGTCTTGATACGGCGATCATTACAATCTTTACCGTTCCTGAGCCCGCAGGCTTCCTGCTGTTAACGCCAGGCCTCGTCTATATTGTGCGCCGGGAGCGCGACAAGAAAAAGGCGAAGAAAAAAGCAGCCACCTAAGCTGGCTCCAACACCATCAATGTAAATAAAAACGCGGCGTACCCATGGTATGCCGCGTTTCTTCTTCAACAGTGGTGAACTGTATCAGCTAACTATAGTTACATGCCGTACTCATCAACGCCACTTGCGAGCAGACGAGCGAGGCCCAACACTTTCTTACGAATGCGCGGGTCTGCAATACGGTAATATGCTTCAACAAGCTCTTGGGTTTCCTGACGCTCGAACGCGTCAGCATCCAGCCCCTCGCCCGCAGCGTTATAGCCCGGAAGTTTTGTCTCCGCGCCTTCAAAGAAGTAGGAAACTGGCACGTCCAGCGTTGTCGACATCCGGAATAACCGGCTCGAACCAATGCGGTTGGTGCCTCGCTCATATTTCTGGACTTGCTGGAAGGTAACCCCCAACTCTACACCCAGCTGAGTCTGGGACAAACCCAGCATCTTACGCCGTGCGCGAACACGTTGCCCGACGTGTACATCAATCGGATCAGGACTCTTATTCATATAACTCTCTCTCTGGTGATTGGCTGACCCCATTATAAGGCGAGCAACATGCTATCTCTAGTATATTATCCCACCCCGCTGCCTCGTGCGTCGGCTGCGAAACCATTCTACATATATACAACCTAATAATCACTTAATATCAATCACTAGGTGATAACTAGCTGTTAAGATACAAAATTCATACCTATCCTGCCAAGTTTCACTAAACTCGACAATGATTGCCCACAACCGGACCTTTGCACGAATCACCTCTATTCCCAGCCTATAGTGACTTATCTACCAGCTCACGAACGTCATCACTTTCAACCTTGTGTCGCAGTTGTTCCAACTGCTGCTTCATCATGGCCTGAAGCCCTTCCGGCAAACGGCGCCATCTTCCAAGGGGAGCCACAAGGCGCGCTGCAGTTTGTGGGTTTATCTTGTCCATCTTGTCGATCGTATCCGCCAGCAGTACGTAACCTTCACCACCCGCATCATGGAAGCGGGGCTGGTTCAGCATTGAGAATGTGGATATCAGAGACCGCAGCCGGTTCGGGTTTGTATATTTGAAGGCCGGATGGCCTATCAATTCGCGAACCTTCGCGACAGCATCTGGCTGTGTATTTTGAGCTTGCAAGGCAAACCATTTGTCGATGACCAAATCGTCGCCCTGCCACGTTTGATAGAAGGATGACAGCTGAGCTTCCCGCGAAGCAAAGTTACTGCTTGCGACAATCGCAAGGGCTGCAACCTTATCAGTCATATTCTGCGACCGAGAAAGCTGCTCAGACACAACCTCCTCCGCTTGCGGCAGATGGGCAATATAGCGTAGCAGAGCATTTTTCAGCCGCCTACCAGCCTTGCTCTCCTTCGATAGGGAATAAGGCTCCAAGGAAAGGTCTTCATACCGCTTGGTCAGCCTATCAGCAAAGCGCTGGGCAAGCTCCGCTACAGCCCGCTCTCTTGCCGTATGTATCACTTCAGGCCTTAGGATATCAAGCCGCTGCCCCAAAGTTATCTCAGAGGGCAACGTCAACAGCTCAGCCAACAAGGCTGGGTCAGTTGAGCTATCGTCGATCAAGTCTGAGAAAGCTTCCACAATATGGTCTGGAATGCTCTTTGGTGTTTCCACGTCTTCGATGCAGGCCTGTAAATAGTCGCCATATAGTGACTGTGATGCTTCCCACCTCGCAAAGGTATCGCTGTCAGCACGGACCAAAATCGCCAGTTCTTCGGCATCTAGATCATGCTTCAGGTTCACTGGAGCAGAAAACCCCCGCAACAAGCTCGGCACGGCTCTGTCAGGAACACCTTTAAAGCAGAAGTGCTGCACAGTTGATTTTACGTCGAGCAGACAGCCATCGTTCGTCCACTTTCCGCCTGAGACCACATCTGGCCGAACTTCCTGACCGTCTGCATCGACCCACCCCACCAACAGGGGCATCTGCATAGCTTGTTTGATCGGCTGCCCTGGTGTTGCGGCACATGACTGTTCAACCTCCAACACAACGTCCGCGCCAACCTGAGAGCGCTTTACCCTAAGCGTCGGCGTACCCGCTTGCGAGTACCACAAGCGGAACTGTGTAAGATCAACACCGCTTGCCGCTTCCATGGCAAGAACGAAATCCTCGCATGTAACGGCTTCACCGTCATGGCGTTCAAAATAGAGATCCATGCCCCGCCGGAAAGCATCTGCGCCGATAAGGCGGTGCATCATGCGAATAACTTCCGCACCCTTGTTATAAACCGTGGTCGTGTAGAAATTGTTGATCTCAATATAGCTTTCAGGGCGCACAGGGTGTGCGAGCGGCCCGGCGTCCTCAGGGAACTGAAGCATTCTGAGGGTGCGAACATCATCAACGCGCTTCACCGCGCGTGACGTCATATCGCTTGAAAATTCCTGGTCACGAAAGACCGTCAAGCCTTCCTTCAAACTCAACTGGAACCAATCCCGGCACGTAACCCGGTTACCTGTCCAGTTGTGGAAATATTCATGCCCGATCACACCCTCTATATGATCAAAGTCGGCGTCCGTCGCGGTCTCCGGGCTAGCAAGCACATATTTTGTGTTGAAAACATTGAGGCCCTTATTTTCCATCGCCCCCATGTTGAAATCAGACACCGCAACAATATTATATACGTCGAGGTCATATTCGAGGCCGAACACGTCTTCGTCCCACTTCATGGAACGCTTAAGCGAGCCCATAGCATAATCGCATTTCGCGATATCATCTTCCGCGGCATAGATGTTCAGGTCTACGTGCTTACCTGACTGGGTCGTAAACTCGTCATTCAGACAAGCCAGATCGCCCGCCACCATCGCAAAAAGATAACAGGGTTTAGGATGAGGGTCGTGCCATTCAGAGAAATGACGGCCATCGCCCATATCACCGCTGTTGCCGGGGTTGCCGTTGGCAAGAAGAACAGGGAAATTGGCTTTATCAGCCTCAATTCTAACATCGTAAGTGGTTAGAACGTCGGGCCTATCCAGAAAATAGGTAATGTGCCTAAACCCTTCGGCCTCACACTGGGTGCAGAAATTTCCACCGGAATAATAGAGCCCCTCTAGGCGGGTATTTTCTTTAGGCTTCAGCTCTGTAACGATGGTAAGCGCAAACTCGTCTGGAACATCGTGCAGCACCAGACTGGGGTCCGTCAGTGTGTATTCGTTACCAGAGAGAGCCACACCATTCACAGACACTGATAGCAGCCTCATATGGGGGCCGCCATCCAGCGTTAATGACGCTGTCTTCCCCACCTTTTTCATCTGCGAGGTTGCTGTTACCTCGACAAGGTCTGAATGCAATTTGAATGTAAGCTGTATACCATCGACGGCAAACGCCGATGGCTTATAGTCAGCCAATTTTATTTCATGTTTTGGCGCCCCGGCCGCTGCGGATGCATCCACGATCATCCCCTCCGACGACGGGTACGGTTCGCATCTATGGCATAATCAAGCGGTAATGCCGTTGTATATTTGATCCGTTCCATGGCAAACGATGAGCTTACGTCCGTAAGCTGGACCTTCTTAATCAAGCTTTTGTAGAAGGTATCATAGGCAGCCATGTCGGGCACAACGACACGCATCAAATAGTCGATCTCACCACTCATGCGGTAGAGCTCAACGACCTCAGGAAACTCACACACCAGCCGCGCAAATTCATCAAGCCACTCAAAGTTATGCTCATTGGTGCGGATCGCGACGAATACGTCGAGCGGAACATTTACCTTATTGCGGTCCACGAGCGCGACGCGGCGGGTAATATAACCCTCTTGCTCAAGGATTTGGATCCGTCGCCAACATGGTGTGGTCGAAAGTCCAACTGCCTCCGCGATCTCCGCAGTACTAAGCGTCGCATCCTTCTGCAGAAGGTTCAGTATTTTGCGATCTATTTCATCCATAATTATATGCTCCTACTCGTGACACATCCCCGCGTCATCACTTTTCTGTATTAGCCATTTTTTCTAATATTTAAACTCAAAAATGACAGTCTCTGCTAATAAAGCTCTATTTTTCGCCTCAACTTATTCCCATTTTACCAAATTTTCGGAATATGAGATGGTCTAGCGACAACCGCCCTCCTCCCATAACAAGGATGGCGAGCCCTGCTGCCAGCCAGGACGCGTGCTCTGTAAACAGCGCCGGATACACAAATATCTGTATGACCAACGTCATGCCAACCAACCCCAATGCTCCCAGGCGCGAGAACAAGCCCAGGATGAGTAGGAGCGGCAGAAAGGTTTCGCCATAAATAGCAAGCTGCGCTGCCACTTCCGGGTCCAGCAATGGCAGGGCATATTCATCTTCAAACAATGTAATAGCGATATCCGATGGTTCAAGGTAACCACCAGCAACCTTGGTTCGCCCGCTTGCGTAGAAAATATGTGCCAACCAACACCTCAACCAAAGAAGGACGAAATCCTGAACCTGAAATTTGCGCTGCCAGGTATCGGTTAGCTGCCACAGGCGGGCCTTCAATGTAGTCATCACTATTCTTCCCTTATGTCAGGACAACGATAGCAGCCCAAACTCGATCAATTGTTCAAATGTGATTTGGTCGTCCGCACCCTGCTCACCATGTGTGATGATATTTCCGAGATAATTTTGTTGCGGCGCCGACAATCCAAAAAGCCTGACCTCACCATCCTGTAATATCGCACAGGCACATTGCCCTCCGGCGTTTGCATGCACCGCCTCAGGGGGAAGTTGGCCTGTACCCGCCATCCAAAGGTTCAAGATTGGGTAATCGCTCTCTACCAAACGCGCATTCGGTGAAAGACATAAATCTCGCCCAGTCATGCCCTCACGTAGTTGTGCCGCAGATGGCAAGTTATGCTCCCTTGCGTACTGCAGTTCATATATCGCCCACTCAAGCGCCATGATATCAGATAGATACGGCACCTTCTGCGCCGGCACGAACGCGCGAACAAAGTCAGGAACACCGCCACCGTATGTGTTTAAGGCGGCCTCCGTTGGTGGTACTTCAGCCACATACTGCGCGAGTACCGCGCGGAGAAACTTCTCTCCCACAAATGCTTCGGCTACAGCGAATATGCCTTGCAGTGAGCTAGTCAGCGTCTGTCGGTAATTGTTGCGGTGAATATTCAGACGGTCAGCAGCCTCTATAGCTCCAACATTTAGCACCAACACTAGGTCTTCTGGCGCTTCATTTGTTAAAACTGCCTTCTTGAAGGCCCGCTGTATTTCCAAGAGACTAAGCACTCGCTGTCACCTGCATCTGTCGCGCTGAAACCATGATTGAAGCGGCCTGATGGGCTTGGTTATAGAGCTGTTCAAAGCTCGGTATATTGGTATCCCACTCGATAAGAGTGGGTTTTGAACCAATGCGTTCTATTACCTCGCTATATAATTCCCAAACACCCCTACAGACTTCGGATCCATGGTCGTCAATACGAATTTCTCCACCCTCAAACTGCTTTACTTCATGTCCCGCCAAGTGGATTTCACCAATCAGGTCTGCGGGAATTGTCTGCAGATACCCGCGGGGGTCCCAGCCCATGTTCTTACCTGAGACATATACATTGTTGATATCCAGCAACAATCCACAGCCTGTAGTTTGTGCAAGCCTGCACAGAAACTCTGCTTCTTCGAACTCACTTTCAGAGAACGAAACATAGCTCGAAGGATTCTCTACCAGAATTTGCCGTCCCAACGCGTCTTGAAACTGGTTTATGTTGTTACTCACCACACGGAGGCATTCACTAGTGAGCGGAAGCGGCAATAGATCGTTCAGATATGTTCCACCCTGAACTGACCAGGCCAGATGCTCTGACACCAATGCCGGATTATACCGATCCACGACTTCTTTGAACCGTTGGAGATGTTTACGGGCGAGCCCCTCAGCCGACCCGAGCGAGAGGCCAACACCGTGAATCGATATGGCATAACTATCCGCAATTTCTTCCAAATAGCGGTGATGCGCACCACCATCAGACATATAGTTCTCTGCATGAATCTCGAAAAAGGAAAGTGCAGGACGGTCAGCCAAAATAGCTGAGTAATGATCGCTTTTCAGGCTTACGCCGACGAGGGGCGTTCCTTGCTTTTGCCACCATGCATCCAGCTCTTTCATACCTTCTCACGCTCCAACAAAGAGAAACGCCGGAACACGAGGCCGCATAGCCACTGTACCCCGGCGCCCAATTTCGGGAAAACCTTAGGACTTCTTAGGTTCTTTTGTCGCGCCTGCAATACGGTCACACAGCCCCGCTGGGACATACATCCATTCTTCGGGGTGTTGATCAACCGACGCCTGACCTGCGCAGCTGTGGGCCGATGTCGCGCAATCATTCATGCCTTTTGCGACAACGCCGTAGCATTTTTCTTTTTTACCTTTTTTATCATCAGCTGATGCCGAGCCCGCAGCTGCAGTCATGGCAAACGCCATAGCACTCGTGGTAACGATGGCTGTTCTTGCAATCTTGTTGAGTTTCATTTTGCACTTCCTCTGTTTGGTAATGAAGGAGGATTTTATCGCGGCCCTTCACAAGCCGCCCTTGCAAAACCATCTTTGCCCAAGCAGCTGGAAATAGAAAATAATATCCGTTTCACGAGTTAGTGAGACAAACGCGAGCTAATTACACGTGATATACGCGATAGAAGCAAAAACCTTCTACCGGCCTGAGAAATCACTTCTATAGTCACGCATAAAGGACTGAAGCTTCTCAACACTTGCGATTTGGCCAGCAATTGCGCCGAGCTCCCTGCCCGAGAGTTCCTGATCATTGGTCAGCAAGTCGAACGCATTTGCAAAATCTCCAGCCCGCATTTGGGAGCCATAGCGGCGGCGCATTTCAATCAGCCCTGCTCTATCTTCCATGAAAGTGAGCGCTATCGTCAATCGGATGAGGTTCAGGCGTTCAAGCGGGTCCAGCGCCTCATTTCGCCGCCACCCATCCCCAAGGAGTTGCCGGATGGTCGCTGAAGCCTTGGACCAAGCCTTACTGGACCAATAGATATCTGCTTTTAGTTGATCCGCCTCCCGGCTACGGTCACCTTCAAGCAACACTTCGGCCTCTTCATAGCGGCTTAGCTCGATCAACGCACGCGTTTCCACATGACGTCGTGTTGCATCAATATCTTCAGGCAACCGTGGCTCACGGGTAGCACGCATGATCTCAAGGGCTTTGGTAGGTTGCCGGTTGAGGATATAGATTTTGGCAAGGTTGGCGGCAATGAGCGCACGGCCTGCACCTTCAGTTCTGACCCGAACCTGATATTCAAGAAGCTCAGCCGCCCGGTCCAGAAGGTCAACCGAGACAAGCCGGTCTGCCAGTCGCCGGATCATCAAGTCACCTTCTGCACCCAAAGGCGTGAGGTCGCGGAACTTATAATACAGGCTTATTGCACTGATCGGTGTCAGGACATCGGCTTTGCCTTCGAGGAACAGTTCCCTGAACATTGAAGCCGAGCGTGAGATCATTTGACGGTCACGGGCAAGCTCCGGGAAATACGACACACCTTGGCGCAGAACCTCAAGCCCCAATTCATACTGCTCGGTGTCAAAATAAAGATCAGCAAGGTCATCGAGCAACTGCGCCTCAAACCGGGCACCGCGCCAAGCGAACCGCAGACGCTCCAACTGGTCAATGGCTTGCTCTTTGGTGATATCACCATTCGTGAGGTTTTGCGTGGTTCGAGCATATCGCGCGCGAGCGGCGATCCAACGATAAGGAACATCCGTCAGGTCATCAAACTGCGCGAGCGCAGCATCCATCTGACCTTGACGCGCCGCAATGCGGGCGCTTTGGAATACAGATTCCGCCAGTTGTTCGTCGCTCAGATCGAGGCCATTCAACAAATCCAGTTCGCGCAAGGCAAGTTCAAGGCTATCGAGTTCCAGCGCCGCCCGCACAACAGCCAACTGTATCTCGGCACGGTCGAAGTCGTCATAGGTGCCCATGACATCCTTGCCGCGGCGATAGTGTTCAAGCGCTGCATCATACTGGCCCAGCGCCTCAGCGACCAGGACACGCCACAACTCAGCATCCTGCTCTGCCTCAAGTCCCTTATTGGAAAGATCAACACTGGCTGCTTCAAGCCTACCTTGTTTGAAGTTGGCAACACCGCGCACCGCCAGATATTCACTATTCTGCGCCAGAAGCGGGTCTTCATCGAGCATGCGATCAAGCACTCCGATCGCCTCGGCCGCCCGGCCATGAGCGATGTAGAAGCGCGCCAGCTTCCATCGCGCAGCATTACGATCGGACAGAGGTTGCAACGAGAGTTCGTACAGCAAACGTGATTTGTTCTTCCTGTACTCCCACGGCTCCCCGATGCGCCACGCATCGAAATCAATAAGCCGGGAGAACTGCTCGTCCCTCGCTGCTTGCGACAGACCTGTATCGCGGGAAAGTTTGGTTGCTGACAAAATGTTGTTACCCGCCGATCGGATAGCGATACCATCACGAAAGCGCTCAACGTCAACGAAGTCAGATTTTGGCATCACGACGACGCCTTGCGCTGTCTCCAGCAGCTGTGATGACGCATAGCTGAATTCCTGGGCCATGCCCCGCCCTTCCCCAAGCATCGGAAGTACGACGAGAAAATCACCAACAGCCGGGTCTTCAACATCGATTTTACGGCCAATATCGGTTGCGGGTACAAATATCTGTTGCCCCTGCACGCCTTCTGCCTGTCGGGTCGGCTCAAGAGGGAACCTTGGTTTGGTTGGCGTGTCCTTGAGGCTAATCAGCCAATCATTCACATCACGCTCAACAACAAAGGACTGACCATTTTTGACGCCAAGGCGCATAACCAAGGCATCGCTGTTATCCTGCAGTTCAACAGCCCGGATACGATCCTTGATAATACTTTGCCCCATCCGCAGTCCGCCGGGGTCAAATTTATAGGGCTGGTCAAACACGATCCATAGGTAGCCACCACGCTCGAAAGCCGCCGCTCCTACCTCTTCCGGCCAGCCAAAGCGCAGCTGTATACCGGTATCAACCTCAGACACCGAAACCGACACGACCTTATCATCCGGTGAAAACGCTGTTACCCCTTGGATATCAATACCTGAGAAAACCTTTGGTTGGACGACCGGCTCGTCGGGGTCAGCTGTCACCGGAGAGGCGGGTGCATCGTCAGTCGATACTTCCTCAATCGGTTCGACTTCTGCGTCTTGACTAGCTTCATCCGACGGAGTGTCGCTTTCCTGAAGCGGTTCAGTCGTTGCCTCTTCATCGGCATTTTCTGCGGATGGTGCCATGTTCTCTGCGGATTGTGTCCGGGCAGCCCCTGTCGAATAGATATCGATTACGAGATACTGACCAGACCAGAAATCACGAGGGCCAGCGTCCGCAGGCACATCAAGAGTGACAATAGTATTTCCGCCCTGCTTGCTAACGCGAGGGTTTGTAGCTTGCTGGAGCGGCGAAGCAAGTATAGCGGAGAAATCAAGCTCAACATCAGCCTCGAAACGGACCGTCAACTCAGAGCCCTGCTTATTGACGCTATAGCCAATAGTTCGCGGTAGCGGAAATACCAGACGTGCCGCATTTGATTGCTGCGCACCCTGGACCACCACTTGTGATGCGGTAGACTGCGCGAACACTGCTGGCGCCGTCACAATAGTGAACGACAGGCAAGCAGCACCCATCAAATTTTGCCATTTAGAAAATGTCATATGCGCTTTGCCCGCGTCTTTCATTTATGAGTACGATATCGATGCGCTCAGCCCATTCAATGCGACTTTGTGTGGAGAGACTTTGGCTCAACTCTGCATTTCTCGTATCCGCATAACCAAGAACTGTAATGGGTTGCAAATAGCCCGAGTCAGCTAATGCGCCGGCCACCACACGGGCCCGTGTCATGGATAGCTCCCAATTTGAGCGGAACAGGCCGTTCGAAACCGGTGCTCCATCTGTATGGGCTGTAACCTGCATTCTGTTCCTGATCTGAACCAGCGCACCCGCCAACTGTCGCATCGCCCGCGCTGCGTCAGGTGCCAGAACAGCTTTTTTACGCTCGAACATAAGGCTCGCGGGCAGAGAAATAACAACCGTATCTGCCCGCCGATACACCTCCGCGCCTTGAAACAACGGCATCTGCTTTAATTGCCGGGACAGAAGAGATTCTAAATACGACAGGTTAAGCCCGGTAATACTTTTCGTCATCAGCGAAGCAGGAGCGTCATGCCGGACAGGATCAACAGTAGGCCGCAAAGGATTAAACTCCTCTGACATCGTATGCACGACAGCCTTCCAGCTCTCGAAAGTCACCGTGTTCATTGAGAACACCAACACAAAAAAGGTCAGCACCAACGACAGAAGGTCTGCGAATGTGAGAAGCCATGGTGCTGAGGTCGAATGCTTCTGCTTAGGCCTGTGACGAGTTAGCATCAGCGCTCTCCCCCCACAGGGGTTACCGTTCCTTGAGGTGGGACAGACCTGAACACCGCCAGAATTTCACCCTCAGGAATGGCGGCAAACCCGGTTGTAAAACTTCCTTCATCAACCCCATTCTCAATGAGATAGCGCGCTAGCGACCCTGCCCTGCGCACCGCCACTTCTTGCGGTCTTGTCATTTCTGCATCAACAGGCCCCTGGCCGACACCAAACATTATGGCTAGTTCTTGCCGCCACCCACCTGATGACTGACCAAGCCCGCCGACCAGTTGGTTTAGAAACGGATGGATATCAGGCCTTACACGAAAAGAGCCCGCTGGAAACAGGTAGTCTTCCGGGAACTGAACCTCGAACGTATTCCCACCCTGATTAGAGAAACGGCCCTCAAGGTTAAATTCTGCAAAGAAGGCGCGCTGGAAACCCTGCAGCACAGGATCATTTGACGCGGCCTCCACAGCCCTGGGGTCAATATCCTCGCGCTTGTTGGGAACCTCGGGTTGAAACGTCGTGTTGACACTCTCCATCGCCGCAGCCGCGCGAGACGCTGCATGCTGCGAGGTGGAGGTCAGGACAATAAAAAACGCGAGCAAAATCAGGTAGAGAGCGACAAACAAACCAAGTGTGTTGTCGCTCCCAAAAATTTTTCTGCTCTGATCGTTTTCTATAAACATCGCTGCCTGATCAATAACCTCAAAACTTAGTCAAAGCTTGCGAGGATTGCATCGATTTCCGCCTGACTATTGCCTTCACCTTCCAACTGTGGGCCATGAAGCAGGTCTGTATCGTCCGCAGCAATTCCTTCGTCGTCACGTTCAATTTCTTCTTCAGGCTCGATATAATCGTCACCGATTGCATCGGCCAAGGCGTTCAGGCGCTCCTCGAGATGCCCAAGTGTCCGCATAACCTTGGTAATGCGTTGGCCCGTGAGATCCTGAAAACTTGAGGCCTGAAAAAGGTCAGTCGAAACCTGCGCCAACCGTTCCGAAGCATCGTCACCCATTTCTTCCGAAATCTGACCAACGGTTTCCGCCGCGTCCATGATGGTTTCTGCTGCTTCTTCAGTTGACTTAACGATAGCATCCAACTGCTCACCGGCATCCGGGATGTCCCGGTTGGAAAGCGATTTAGGCTGCATGCCAACCAGCTCACTTTTTGCCGCGTTAATATAGGAAAGAAGCTCACGCAGCTCGCCCGCAATTTGGTCAATTTCCTCGTCGTGCGTCCGCCCTTTGACAAGACTACCAACAACATTCGCGATCTCATCAATCGCGACATTGTCGCCCCTGTCCTGGCGTAGCGCCTTAGCCCTCTGTTCCAGGCTTACAACTGCTGCCTGTTTTACCATTCCTACAAACTCCTCCGCCCCCAAAGTAAGTTATCTAGTAATCACCCTGCGCCTTAGTTGCCCTCGTTATTCAAATCCTGAATACGAGGCGGCTGCGCGAGTGTTGCAAGCTCTGTCGTCAAAATGCTGGCTGCCTGCGGAGACATTTCCCCCATCAACGCTGCCACTTTTGAAGGCTTCATTTTTGAAACCAGATCAATCTGTGTTTGCAGTGCTAGCGCCTCAAATCTCGGAGCAGCATCCTTCGGCTTCATCGTCTCATAAACCTTCACGATGTCTTGTAGCTTCTGATCTTCCGCAGTCTCGAAAATACGCAAATGCTCCTTGATCCGCGTTTCCAGAACTTCAAGTTGCTGGATTTTGTCGTTGATACGTTTTTCCGTGCTTGCGAGAAGCTGTTCCTGCAAATCTAGCTGCGTTTCCCGACGCTCAAGTTCCTGTCGCCGCTCCCGCAACTGGGTAATCAGTTCCATTTCTTCGTTGCTTGGAAGGCCAACCACCAATGGCTGTCGCGGGCGTTCTTGAGGCGCGGCATTCGTTTCAGTCTGTGCCTGACCATTATCCGTCGCTGCTTGCGCGTCAGCACTTTCACTGCTGTCGCCCTCTTGTTCCTGTGCGCTGGCAGGCCCAATCAGAAGGCTATACCCCGTATAAAGGTTGATGCCTCTGACCCCGAGCGCAACAAACGCAAACAAAATCAGAAGGGGAAAAATGCGTACCCTGCTCAGAACTGCGTTACTCATTTCATCTTTCCTTCAACATAAGTGGGGCACATCAAGCGCCTCACCTGGCTTCCCTTAGGGCTGCCAATATTTGCTGCTGTTGCTTGCTGCTTGCTTTTTTAGCTGGCGCATCCTCTGGTTCGGCCTTTGCTGTGGTACCCGTAAGGCCACGCTCAATTCGGTCAGCAAGATTGTTGCCAGCTTCAGTAATCATGCCAAGCTCATCGGCCAAAGAGCCAGCCTTCTGAACCTGGCTTTGCAAGCGTTCTTCAACATCCACAGCCGATTGCTTAAGGCCCGCGACACTTTTTTGTGCGTCCTGAACAGCGCGGTTAAGGTCATCCACCAGCGTCCTTAGCTGTGCCTGCCCTTCCCGGATTGTCCCCAAGCGACGGTAAACAATGATCGACACCGTGATCGAGGAGATCAGCAAGAGCGCCAGCACACCATCAACTATCATTTCAGACACGAGATCCATTCAATCGCCTTAATAGCTGTTTTCATCTGTTGGGTTCAGGCGCTCAGCCGTTTGCCTGACCTGAACAGCCACATGTTGCCCGGCTCGGCCAATCGCACCGCTCACCATCGGCACGTCACCGCATTTTAACACAACTTCGTCATTAGGAGTTTTATTAAACAAAATGGTCTGACCTATCTCTAGGTTCATCACATCCCTGAGTGACATTGTTGTTTCATCCATGATGGCATGGAGGTCTACGTCAGCCCGCCAAAGCTCGGTTGCCAAGTGGGTTTCCCATATAGAATCCCGGCCAAACTTCTCGCCCATGAAGCGCTGCAGCAGCAGTTCGCGAACGGGCTCAAGAGTAGCGTAAGGGAACAGCACCTCAAGCCGCCCGCCCCTGTCTTCCATATCAACCCGAAGCTTGATCAGGATCGCGGCATTAGGAGGCCGTGCGATTGTCGCAAAACGTGGGTTGGTTTCAAGGCGGTCAAAGGTAAAGTTCACTGGGCTGAGCGGCTCAAATGCGCCGCACATATCTTTAAGCACCACCGAGATCATGCGTTCCACGAGCGTCTGCTCAATCGTAGTATAGGGCCGACCCTCGATCCGCATTGCGGCTGTACCGCGCCTGCCGCCGAGAAGAACGTCCACAATAGAATAAATGAGGCTGGAATCGATGGTCATCAGACCATAGTTGTCCCATTCCTCCGCCCGGAACACCGCCAGCATTGCAGGAAGTGGGATAGAGTTCAGATAGTCACCGAACCGGACAGACGTGATATTGTCGAGTGATACCTCGATGTTATCGGAGGTAAAGTTACGCAACGATGTCGACATCATCCGAACCATACGGTCGAAGATAATATCGAGCATCGGCAGACGCTCATAGGATACCAGCGCGCTATTGATAAGCGCGTGGATGCCCGTCATCTCACCGGCATCACCATCACCGTCAAAACCTAGAAGGCTATCGATCTCGTCCTGATCAAGAACACGGCCGGGAGACGGACCACCAGAGTCGTCTTCCTCCTCACCACCTGCCATTGCTTCCCATTCGGCCGCCATGGCATCCTGATCGGTGTCGTCGTCCTCTTCGCCGCCACCACCAGCCATTGCTTCCCATTCGGCAGCAACTGCTTCGTCATCAATTTCTTCATCGTCAGCCATAGAAACCTCTCAGACGCTTTGTTCGATCAGCCCTGAACCAGAAATTCCTGGAACAACACATCCCTAACCCGCGTCGGTGCCACAGCCTGGTTGATCCGCATCAGCAGTTCTTCCTTAAGTCGGAAGATACCCGCCGCGCCATCCAGATCTTCCGGCCGCAACTCACGCATGTAGACGTTAAACTCATCAAGAATTCTTGGAAGTTTGGCATCAAGGTCCGCCTTATAGCTTTCTCTGTCTACTTCCAGCTGGATCTGAACGCGAAGGAAGCTCGAGCCCTGCCCGCCCGTATTCAAGTTATACTGCTGGGCCGGGATCACATAAAACAGTGTCTTGAGCTTCTCGGTCGGCACGTCTTGTTCAAGCTGCGCCTGATCACGCTTGTCAGCAGCGGCCTCCGCCATCTCATGAAGGTCAGCATCTTCATCCGGCGTATCGTCACCGCCCATGAAGGACATAATGCCAAGCCCTGCAAGTGCAGCCACAACCAAAGCCACAACGCCGATCACGACCTTCTTGCCGCTTACTTTCTTGCGCTCCAAGCCTTCGACGAGTTCTGCTTCCCCTAAGGTGTCTTCCATATTATCGGACATGAAATATCTATGACCTCTATCATTGCCTGATGAACACCGCAGCTAAACAACCCCGGTGACTTTATCCTGTGTTCAACTTTATCTTTATTTATACATAGTTAACAAGCCGTGAAATCCCCGTAAAGAAATCAGACATAAAATTTCCCCCTACTGGTGGGCAAAACCAGCAAAGGCGGCAAAAAACTCGGTGCCAAAAGTTCCCCGCCCAAACCGTATATCTCGTCACACATCAATAATTCTTTGATATTATTGGAAAAAATTTCTGGCACGGTTCCTGCTTATTCTCCAGCAAACCAAATCTGCGCCAAGCAGAAGCTGCGAATGCAGGAGAAAAATTATGGATACCGCACTTTTTGTCGGGTTGGCACATAGAAGCGCACTGAAAAGGCGCATGGACGTTGTTGCACATAATATCGCAAATATGTCGACAACAGCCTTTAACAAAGAAAGAGTTGTATTCCGCCAGCATCTGATGGATGCGCCGGGTGCAGCAGCCACTACAGGTGGCAAAATCGCTTATGTGATGGATGCGGGTGTTACTCGCAACACAGACACAGGCAACATGATTTCATCCAATAATCCACTTGATGTCTTTATCAAGGGGCGCGGTTACCTTTCAGTAACGGCAAGTGATGGCCAGACGGTATATACCCGCAATGGCCGCATGATGGTCGACAAAGATGGCGAACTTTCTCTGCTTTCCGGTGAGAAAGTGCTCGACGAAAACGGGCAAACTATCCAGTTCGACGAAGAAGATGTCGACATTCACATCGCAACAGACGGTGCCATTTCCACCAACCAAGGTGAAAAAGGCAAACTTGGCCTCGTGTCCTTTGCCAACGAGCAGGGCATGAAACGGCGCGGTTCTTCTCTTTATGAGACTGACCAGGCGCCCCTGGCCCCGGAAAATGTGACCGATGTCTCGCTTCGCCCCAAGGCATTTGAAGGATCTAACGTAAACGCCATCGAAAGCATGGTTGAGATGATCGACGTGATGCGCGCCTACGAACGCGCTTCCAAAAACTCATCCGGCTATGAAGACATGCGCAAGGACTCCCTCGACCGGCTTGCCCGCGTGCAATAACCGGCCCTGACGTAACGGGAAACTGAGGAAAGGATTGAAAGATGAAAGCATTAAGCACAGCAGCGACGGGCATGCTCGCACAGCAGCTCAATATCGAGGTCATCTCGAACAACATCGCAAACATGAACACCACTGGCTTCAAACGCCAGCGGGCAGAGTTCCAGGATCTTTTGTACCAGAATATCGAGCGCGTTGGCGCCAGCTCATCTGACGCAGGCACGACGGTTCCAAGTGGTATTCAGGTTGGTGTCGGCGTACGTGCCGCAGGCGTATATCGCATTACGGACCAAGGAAGCCTTTCAAGCACGGGCAACCAATATGATGTTGCCATTAACGGGCGTGGGTTCTTCCAGATCCAGTTGCCTGACGGGCAGTCCGCCTACACACGGGCCGGCTCGTTCCAGGTTGACCAGGATGGTCGCCTCGTAACGCCAGAGGGCTACCCGGTTCAACCGCAAATCGTAATCCCGCAGGATGCCGTTGATGTTTCCATCAACGAACAGGGCGTCGTATCTGTGAAGCAGGATGGCCAAACCAACCCGGCAGATATCGGTACATTTGACATGGTCACCTTCCCTAACGAAGTAGGCTTAGAAGCCATCGGTGGGAACATGTACCTTGAAAGCCAGGCATCTGGGGCCCCCAACGTGAGCCAAGCTGGCTTGCCAGGCTTCGGCAAGATCGTTCAGGGTTTCCTTGAGCAGTCCAATGTGAACGCGGTAGGTGAAATCACCTCCATGATCTCTGCACAGCGCGCTTACGAGCTCAACTCCAAGGTCATCCAGACCTCCGATGAGATGCTCCAAGCAGCCAATAACCTTCGCTAATAGGAGGATATGATGCAGAAGCTTAAACAAACATACAAAAGGGCGGTGATCGCCGCCCTCATGTGCGGGGCTCTCGCACCTGCGGCGGTCGCACACGAGCTACGTGAGCAACTGTCTGTAATAGACCCTGTTATCAAACTTGGTGATCTGTTCACAGATGCCGGGGCTGCGGCCGAGACAATTGTCATGGAAGCTCCAGCACCAGGTAAAGCTAAGCAACTGAGCTCATATGAGCTAGAGCGCATCGCAGAACAGTTCGAGTTGGATTGGGAACGCCCGACTTATCTGAAGCGTGTACGGGTTTACCGTGAAGGCAACAGCTTCTCCCTCGATGACCTGTCAAATCTGGTTATGACCGAGATACAGCGGCAAGGCTTGTCAAGTGACGTGGAAATCCAGATTTACGGTCGGCGTACCGGCCTCTATTTGCCAGCGGACGCCACAGCCAATGACGTCGAGATCGAAAGCTTTGAAATGAGTGATCGCCGTGACCGTTTCAATGCGGTTGCCTTGATCCCAACAGGTGGCGTGGAGCCAGAGCGGCTCAGCATCTCTGGCCGGATTGAAGAGGTTCGCATGGTGCCAACCCTCAACCGTATCCTGACACCTGGTGAGGTTATTCGCTCCAGTGACATTGAGTGGACCAAATTTCCGGTGCGCCAGATCAATGCCCGTGTCGTGCTTGATCAGTCTGACCTTGTTGGCCTCGTGGTAAAACGGGCTATACGCCCAGGAAAAACACTGTTCTCCACTGACGTGGCGCTGCCAGTCGTCGTCGAGAAAGGCAGCATCGTTACGATGATAGTTAGCGCCGGCGCGCTTTCCCTAAGCGCCTCGGGCCGCGCACTTGAAAATGGCGGTAACGGTGACACCATCCGGGTGATGAATACCAAGTCCAAACAGACGGTTGACGCGAAAGTGCTCAACTCGGGCCAGGTACAGGTATCCAGCAATTCTTTAACGCTTGCCGCGATGTAATGAGGAGGCAGCCATGTTAAAACAATTTGTTCAGAAAACACTTCTTGTTGCAGCACTTACCTCGCTCGCAGCCTGTGGCGCTGCTGACCGTATATCAGATATCGGCAAAGCGCCCGACCTGACACCGATCAAGGATATCAAGGCCCCTGTCGCACAGCGGTCGATCAGCCTGCCAATGCCTCAGGACACGCCTGATCGGTACCAGCCCAACTCGCTGTGGCGCACCGGTGCCCGTGCTTTCTTCAAAGACCAGCGCGCGTCCAACATCGGGGATATCGTTACAGTTAATATCGCGATTTCAGATAGTGCCCAGATTGGCAACTCAACTGCTCGCTCGCGTTCAACCGCCGAAAGCGCTGGCCTACCAAACTTCCTTGGGCTGGAAGCTGCCATTCCGCATGCTCTCTTTAACCAGCGTGCCGCAGATGCTGGCGCAACAAACGGCAATGCCGCTGCGGCAAATGCTTTCAGTGCCAGTTCACTTGTTGGCGCAGACTCAGGTTCTTCCTATGCCGGAACCGGCTCAGTTGACCGCTCGGAAGCGATCAACATGACCGTGGCCGCGATCGTTACAGAGGTACTGCCAAACGGCAACCTTGTGATCCAGGGCCGCCAGGAAGTACGTGTTAATTTTGAAAAACGCGAGCTCTTGCTCGCCGGTATTGTCCGCCCTGAGGATATCTCGAGCGGCAACACCATCTCACACACCCAGATTGCCGAAGCCCGCATCAGTTATGGCGGCAAAGGCCAGATTACCGATGTCCAACAGCCACGTTATGGGACCCAACTGTATGACATCATATTCCCGTTCTAATGTGATCTAACCAAGGAGGACTATGGAGAGAAACTAGGAACTACTTACCGAAAATAAAGCCAACTGACAAAGGCCGGGCATTATGTCCCGGCCTCTTTTTTTGCTAATTAGGAATCCTAACGAATCGATTCGTTCCTAAGGGATTTTGCAGCATTTACCATGTTGGCCAGTGCTGGCTTAACCTCTTCCCACCGACGTGTCTTCAAACCACAATCCGGGTTCACCCATATCTGGCCGGGATCAAGCGTCGATACAGCCTCTCGTATCTTTTTTTCAATTTCCGTTTGATCTGGGCAACGAGGTGCGTGGATATCATACACCCCCAAACCTATATCGTTCGCATATCCAGAACGTTTGAATACATCCAGTATCTCCATGTCCGAACGAGACGCCTCGATAGAAATCACATCCGCATCAAGCCCGGCGATAGCTGGCAGGATATAAATTCTGACCCGAATGACAAAAAAAGGGAGCTCAAAAGCTCCCTTTTTCACTTCAACGCTGGCCTCAGGTATTAGTCGTCGCGGTGTACTTTTTCCGCGCGCTCATGGGCCTCTTGCGCTTCAATGGTCATTGTCGCGATTGGGCGCGCATCAAGCCGACGAAGGCTGATAGGCTCGCCACTTACCTCACAATAACCATATTCACCGTTCTCAATACGGCGAAGCGCAGCATCAATTTTTGAAACAAGCTTACGCTGACGATCTCTGGTACGCAGTTCAACCGACCAGTCAGTTTCTGACGACGCACGGTCGGCAATATCTGGCTCACGCAGATTGTCTTGCTGGAGATTTTGCAGTGTTTCCGCAGACTCTCGGAGAATATCCTGTTTCCACCCTTCCAGCTTGCGCCTGAAATACTCAAGCTGGAGATTATTCATAAATTCTTCGTCTGGCGACGGCTGGTACCCTTCGGGCAATACGGTTGCTGTCGCTGTCATTGTTTCCGCCATTGTCACTCCCTAACAAATACACATTTCCGATCTTCGCCTAGTAATCCCCCGAAGACCCGCGCCGTTATATAATGATTTCCGGCTGTCAGTACAAGACGTAATAAAAAAGCGCCAGAACTGGCGCTTTCAGCAAGATTTAAAAGAATGCCAAGTGATTGGAATCAAACGCCAAGTTTTGCCAGTTCAACCTCGGCCCGCAATTCGATTTCTTCCAGCACGCCGTTCAACCGTTGATCTTCGGTTTTACTACGCTGATTCCTTGCGAGATCCGCAAGCCCCCGCAAATTACTGGCTGGGATAGACCCCAGAAGAATGCCTTTCCGAATTTCCTCAAGAATATCAAGCATTTCCTCCGCCCGCTTAAGCCCCTTTGACCGCGACTGTGTCGAGTCTGGCACTTCCTGCAAGGAAAGAAGTGCATTAACGGGTGCCAGAGGACTCGTCGCCGATGCTTTGGAGGCAGCATGTGTACTTGCCGGCCCCTCAAGTTCACCGCTAAAGGCAGAGCCTTCGCTCGCCTGCTTGCGCGACGCCTTCTTGATGGTCTTGGATTGTACTTGCCCGGGGCCGGTAATCTTCATGCTAACAAATTAATCCTTGGCAGCGCTATGAGCAAGCTTTGCTACACTCATCCGGAAATTTTATCCATGTTAAACTAACGCCCGATATTTTTCCATTAAATTACAACATATTAGCCCCCACGGTAAGTTGGCACAATCTTCGCATTACTTTGGCTGAGATTTCCATGTCCGGCAAAAAGCGCCGGGCGACGTTACAAAGGTGCCGAAGCATGTTGCATAAATCTTTCTTCCAGAAGCTCGTTGCTGTAGCCGGACTTGCCGTGGCTATGATGATGCCGAATGAAGCTGGTGCTTCATCCCGCATCAAGGACATTGTTTCGGTTGAAGGTATCCGGGAAAACCAACTGATCGGCTACGGCCTGGTTGTTGGCCTTAACGGCACTGGTGATACCCTTCGGAACACCCCCTATACAGAACAAAGCCTCACTGCAATGTTGGAGCGCCTTGGTGTAAACGCCAAGGGTGAGACAATGCGCCCGGAGAATGTGGCGGCTGTCATGGTAACATCCACGCTTCCTTCATTTGCGCGCCAAGGCACCCGGATCGATGTTCAAGTAAGCTCGATGGGCGATGCAGAGGACCTGAAGGGCGGCACGCTTATCGCTACACCGCTTCTCGGCGCCGACGGTGAAGTTTATGCCGTTGCCCAAGGTTCAGTTGCTGTTGCCGGTTTCAGTGCTCAAGGTGAAGCAGCCTCCATTGTGCAGGGCGTACCAACAAACGGCCGTGTCGCAAACGGCGGTATCGTGGAACGTGAAATACCATTTGAGCTCAGCGACCTTACGGCAGTTAAGCTTTCACTGCACAACCCGGATCTTACCACAGCACAGCGCATCACACAGGCGATCAACTCCCACCTGAACACCAACATGGCGCGCCTGCTTGACCCTGCAACCATCCAGCTTGATCGCCCGATCGGGTATGAAATGGCCCTTGTGGACATTCTCACCACCATTGAGCAGATCGCTGTTACACCTGACCAGAAAGCGCGCGTCATTATTGACGAACGCACTGGCATTATCGTTATGGGCTCAGAGGTTCGCATCAATTCCGTTGCAATTGCACAGGGTAACCTGACGATCAGCATTTCCGAGCAACCACAAGTGTCACAGCCCGGTGCATTCGCACAGGGTGGCCAGACACAGGTCGTGCCGCGCAGCACCGTAAATGTTGAAGAAACCGGCACGGAAAAACTTACCGTGTTGCCGCCTTCCGTCACGCTGCAAGACCTGGTTGATGGCCTGAATGCCCTTGGTGTTGGCCCACGCGACATGATCTCCATCCTGCAGGCGATTAAAGCGTCTGGTGCGATGCAAGCCGAAATTCAGGTGATGTAATGCAAGCACAGCATGTAAATATGGCCCAAGCCCAAGTGATGGATGCCCAGTTCGCCGCCGCTAAGAACGGTGTCGGCACTCTCGGCAGCAACCTTACGGACGCACAAAAAGCCTCCGCGCGCGACGCTGCTGAAAAATTTGAGGCAGTTTTCATCGCCCAGATGCTTAACCCAATGTTCGAGGCTCTCCCGACCGACGGCCTTATGGGTGGCGGACCTGCCGAAGGCGTGTACCGCTCCATGATGGTAGATGAAGCCAGTAAATCAATCGCTCGCAACGGCGGCATTGGCATCGCGGGCAATGTGTACCGCGAGCTTCTTAAAATGCAGGAGGTGTAGATGCCACTCGACCCCCTTCCCTTAAAACCAAACACCGTGGAAGCGCCGATTATTACGGGCCACGGCTCCCAACTCGCAAAACTGACAATTTCGCTTACTGAGCTTATCAGCCGCGAGACAGAGCTGTTGAAAGACCGCAAGCCCCGCGACGCGCAAAAGCTGCACGGTGAGAAAAGCCGCCTTATGGCTGAATACCGCGAGACGCTGAACCGGGTTCGGGTGAATGAACACACGCTTGGTCCGAAAGGCTCGAACGAGCGAACCTACCTTAAGGACCTTACGGACACGTTCCGGGAAGTTCTGAGAGACCACGCACGTGTGGTTCTTCGGCTCAAATCCGTGAGCGAAGGACTAATTCGCAGCGTCGGTGAAGAAGTAGCAAAGAGAAACCGCCCGGTGGTCGGCTACGGCAAAAATGCCGCAGCACAGCCAGCACCACGCGGTCGCCCCACTTCACTAGCCCTCAACCAGGTGATCTAGTTATGCAAGTCAACCCGCAGGCAGCGTTACTCGCGCTCCTGCGCGTCCCTGTTGGCTCACCACCCTCCGCTCCTGACCTTTCAGCGTCAGGCCGCTTCCAAAACGAACTTCTCGCATTTCACCGGCAGGAAAGTGTTTCCAGCCAGCCTAGCACGCAGCTCGTCAGTTCCGCCCGCCCGTCGGTCTTTATTCCTGACACGGGTGCCGCAGCGGCTGGGCAAAGCACAACTTCAAAGCGTGGCGGCGAGAAGAAGAGCCCAAAGAAGAATAACGGATCCATCCGGACCTCCACGTTTCTGCCGCAGGGCAAATAGCAACTCGCATTTCCAGTCCCTTCAACGGCCCCCTTTCCTCTTCAGCCCAAACCGGCAGATGTTGCATTCCCCGCCTATCCGCAGTGGCACATTATGCCCTCAGCCAACTTTTCTACAAAACGTCTATCGAGCAAAATTCTATATTTTATCTATATAAATCAATACTTTATATATTTTAAAAATTGGCACACCGTTTGCATTTACCAAACCAAGCCGAAATGACGGCCGGGTATAACTGTCATGAGAAGGAGAGGTTAAATGACCTTTTCAATTAATGTGAACGCCAGTGCACTTGATGCACTTCGTAACTTGAACCATACAAGCAAACAGCTTGAAACGACACAGACCAAGATCAATACAGGTCTGAAAATTTCTTCTGCCAAGGATAACGCAGCGGTCTTCTCAATCGCGCAAAAGTTGCGGGGCGATGTGAAGGGCCTGAACGCTGTCAAGCAATCCCTTGATCGCGGCATTTCAACCGTTGACGTGGCACTTGCCGCAGCTGGCGCAATCTCTGACCTCCTTCTGGAGATGAAAGAAAAAGCTGTTGCCGCCGCTGACCAAGGCCTCGACACCACCAGTCGAAACGCCCTCAGCCAAGACTTTGCTGCGCTACGCGACCAGGTCACCACCATCGTGGAAAACGCAGAATTCAACGGCACCAACCTGATCGATGGCGGTACGGACGCGATTGTCGCGATCACCAATGCCGATGCTACCCAGACCTTGACGGTAAATCACCAGGCCCTGACACTTGGCGGCGGTAATATTACAGTGACCTCCAGCCAGGACATATCCACCCAAACCACGGCCGCACTTGCGGTGACGAACATTGGCGACTCCATCGACAATCTCAATTCCGTGCTGACACAGCTCGGGTCGGGTTCCACGGCGCTGGAGCAAAACCGGAGTTTCGCAGGTCGCCTTGCAGACGTGATTGAGGTCGGCATTGGTAACCTCGTTGACGCCGACATGGCCAAAGAAAGCGCCAACCTTCAGGCACTACAGGTGAAGCAGCAACTGGGCATCCAGGCTTTGTCGATCGCCAACCAGTCGCCACAATCTATCCTCTCCCTCTTCCAAGGGTAAGGCTAGGCCAGACGGTCTTGGCAAACCTCATGACATTATACCGACGCCTTTTGGTCAGGAACGCAGCAGCGTTTCTGACCAGGCTGGCGCAATGTTTTGAGGATAATGTTTACTCTGTAAGCCCCAAAGTTTGCTTGAGAGCAGCAACTACCCTATCCACATCACTGTCGCTCATTCCCGGGAAAATTGGCAAACTCAGCACCGCTTCATAATAGCGCTCTGCCCCCGGAAAGTCCGGCTCTCCGCATAACTCTCGATAGTAAGGTTGCCACGGGACCGGCACATAGTGCACCTGCGTTCCCACACCGTGCCCATGCAAGCTTCGCATAAGCTCGGCGCGACTTATCCCGACCGCTTTAAAGTCAATCAAAACCGGATATAAATGCCAAGCCGACGCCGCAAGCGATGTACGCTGCACAGGCTTCAACGCATTGGAAAGCCCAGTAAGCGCCGCATCGTAACGATCGGCAATTTCTGCCCTACGCCGCACGAACCCACCCAACTTACCAAGCTGGCTGAGGCCTAGCGCGCACTGCATATCGGTCGCCCGGTAATTATAGGCCAGCTCGTGCATTTCATAATACCAGGGGTTTGGCTCGCCATCTGGTGCAAAACCACTGGGCATTTTCCAGTCCTCAGGGTCGCGCCGCATATCGTGGCCACGCAAATTCCTCAGGCGTTTCGCAATCGAAGCGTCATTTGTCGTCACGACACCGCCTTCACCCATCGCTATCGACTTGACCGGATGGAGCGAGAAGCAAGCAAAGTCTTCATACTGCCCGTCACCCGGACCGCCGCCGCCCGCATACTGCGCCCCCAAAGCATGGCAACAGTCCGTTATGACCTTGAGAAAATGTTTCTGAATAATGCCGTCAAGTCTAGGCATCTCCACGCACTGCCCATTCAAGTGAACAGGCATAACGGCCACAGCGTTTTCGCACCTTGAAAGTGCCGCTATCAATGTCTCTGCAGTTAGGAGGCCTGTATCGGGGCAGACATCGGCGAAAATCACATCCGCGCCAGCCATGCGCACCGCGTTAGCTGTCGACAGAAAGGTTACTGCCGGGACGATAACCTGATCTCCAGGGCCAATCCCGGCTGCGATCACCGCAAGATGCAGGGCCGTGGTGCCGTTAGAGCAAACCACGGCATGTTTTGCTCCAGTCACGCGGGAAAAAGCGTTTTCAAACTCATCAACCTTTGGCCCGCCAGTCAAAACACCGTGGCGCAACACATCGACTACCGCTGCGATGTCGTCTTCATCGATTTGATGGCGTCCATAGGGAAGAAATTTGCCAGACATCTTTGTCTTCTATTCGCCTTCCTCAGGGATTTTGGTCAAAATTTCCCTAAGAGCCTCCACACCAAGCCAATCGTCATTTTTGTCGCTCGAATACTCGAAGCCTTCAGGCATGCCTTCGTGGCCTTCATCAAGAAGGTCTTCCCGTTTCCAAAAATGCCATTCCGGCTCAATCACGTAGCGGTCGCCCAAGTCAATCGTGCTCTTGGCGTTATGTTCGGTGATCATGATCTCATGAAGTTTTTCACCCGGGCGAATACCAACGTGCTTTATCGCCATGCCAGGCGCGAGTGCCTCGATCAAATCCGGTATGCGCATGGAGGGTATTTTTGGAACGAATATTTCTCCGCCACGCATAATCGGGAAACACGACATGGTGAAATTCACGGCTTCTTCAAGTGTGATCCAAAAACGGGTCATGCGCTCATCCGTTACAGGAAGCTCCGTCGCGCCCTTTTTGAGAAGTGCCCGAAAGAACGGTATCACACTGCCTCTTGAGCCAAGAACGTTCCCGTACCTGACCACTGCAAAGCGGGTGCCCGTGCCTGAAGCGAGCGAGTTGGCAGCCACAAAAATCTTGTCGGATGCTAGCTTGCTGGCACCATAAAGGTTGATCGGGTTCACGGCCTTATCGGTTGAAAGCGCAATGACCTGCTTCACCCCTGCCTGGATCGAAGCCTGAACAACATTCTCTGCGCCAATCACGTTGGTGCGAATACACTCAAACGGGTTATATTCCGCGAGCGGAACCTGCTTTTGTGCAGCAGCATGCACCACGATATCCACCCCACGCATCGCCATAACCAGTCGATCACGGTCCCGGATATCACCAATAAAAAAGCGGACCTTTTTTTGCTCGGCTTCAGTCAGTGTATTTTGGAGCAAAAAGTGATTTAGCTCTCCGCGCGCAAACACGATAATCTTACGCGGGTTGTGGTCGTCCAACAGTCGACGCATCAGGGTCTTGC
This sequence comes from Kordiimonas sp., assembly GCF_965216265.1. Classification (GTDB taxonomy): domain Bacteria; phylum Pseudomonadota; class Alphaproteobacteria; order Sphingomonadales; family Kordiimonadaceae; genus Kordiimonas. The sequence goes on along the minus strand of NZ_OZ244153.1, from coordinate 3,901,739 downwards.
CAAACGAGCCAGTCCCCCCAGTGATGAGGATAGACTTACCTTCAAAGTCGGCCGATGATCCCCCAAACCCTGTAAAAGACATATGGTATCTCCCTGAGCCCAAATTTGCTTTATCCACAGAAACTTAGCACCCACCATGCGCTAACAAAAGAACTTCTTTGCCTCTTATTCGGCAACTTGCCGTATGGAGACTTTATATCGAAATTTGGGTGCCGCTATATTTTCTGCCATGCTCAGCGCCTTGCGCGATGACGTTTCATCTGACTCCCTTACGCTGATTGCGGCACGCACAAAATAGCTGTCGCGCACAGCGCTAGACGTTATCAGCCCAACACCGGCCGCGTCGCACCGGTCCATCTCAAGCGCTACTACGTGCCGATTGTCCCCAATGTAAAGCGTCCCTCCGGTCATACCGAGTCCGGTCGTGGCCGACACCAGCCGGGATACCGCTCGCCCATGATCCAACGACAATAGAACGCCATCGTTAGACAACGCATGTCTTTGCTGGGAACGTCCGCCATTCTCGCACTCGAAAAACAGATGTCGCACGTCAAACACAAGGGGGTTTAACGTAACAAAGCCCAGCCTTACCGCGCCCGGCAACGGCATAAGCCAATCATGGATATATTCAACAGCCAGACTACAATCCTGCGGATCGAAAAGGAGTTGTTTGTCAACAGGCCCCAGCGAGGTTGCTATCGTTGCATGGATTTCCACCTGCCCTGCCTGATTGACAGAAACTTCAGGCTCGCATTTTACAAGATCGGTTACCTTGTGGCTGTCATGAGGTTCATAGACAAAATGTCCGCTATAAAAATCAGCCCCAAAAGCAATGTCGTCATAAAACCCGTGTGCCAAGGTGCCAATCGGGCTTGTCGTGCCCGGCGCGCCTGCTTCCTGCGGCAGTAATGGCCCGAACCCCATTGCCTGAATAGCCAGCCCCCGTGAGGTATTGAGCACTAGATGGCACGCTCCTGCTTCAATTTCCAACCACCGTCCGCGCCTTTCGAACTTAGGCTCAGACGCAAAGGGCCGCTTCCGTTCGCTTTCTTTGGGCGCCGCTTTGATGACACCATTTTTGGGCAACCGCTGTTGCAGATCCAGCCATCTGGCTTCCGTGATGTGTGTCCTGTAATCACTTGACCAGAACTCGCACAGGTTTCTCCAGCGCTCTGGCTCCGTTACGCCAGCATCAACCAAGCCTCGGAATATTCGCCAGCAGTGAGTGTTAAGCGCAAGGTCGTTACGGCCCGTCACTGCCCAGCGTAATACATTGTATTTGCGTTGCTTTTTTACTGGCACTGGTGCAGCCGCACTCTCCAGCTGAATTGGGGCCCTATCGGGCTGAAGGAATTTAAGCGCATCGCGAGGAAGCCCTAGGGTCACCCCCCCACTGTCCCTGAGAGCCCTCAGCAACAAACCGATACGTTCGTACTCACTCATGCCATCAATCGATGCTTCACTCTCAAACCGGCCAGGTCGGAAATCAAATATTTCTGCGTCGCTGGTATAAAGCGGCATGGCCCGCATACCTTTGCTGAGCTGCAGCACCAGAAATTCCATATATTCTGCTGCCGAAAGTTCACCATGTGCAAAGCGTTGAAACTTCTGGAAGGAGATAACGTCTGACCACACAACAGGAATGGTTGTACCCTCCGCCCCCACCAGGGTTTGTGGTTCAAGCGCATATTCTTTTCGCCAGTCGCTGTGATGGCTGGCAGGCTCTGCCCAGTCCATAATCAGGGCTTCAAAGCCAGCCGCTTTATATATCGGCACCAGCCCCGGCGAATAGGCTTGTTCGTTCACCAAGGCTATCATTGGCCTTATGCCAAAGGTCTCTTCAAAATCCTCCTGGCCGAGTTTGAGGTTCCACTCGTTAATCTCTGGCGGTACAAGGGGGCCAATAAGTTGAACATATCCGCTGCCAATGAACTCGATCTGCCCGGCGTCCAAAAGAGCTCTAGCCTCATCCACCCACGTCGGGTCAATCTCCCGGATGGCGCGCAGCGTGTAACTTGTCATCTCAAGGCCTATGGGGAAACCTTGCCGCGCAAGCCTGAGCAGCGGCCAATAACACTTCTGCACAACAACCGCGCGCTGCTCTACCTCAATGGAGGAAAATGCCAAATTCAGATGAAACGCTGTATATAGCGTTGGCTTCAATTGCTCACTCCAATGCGTTCCGCACCCGAAACATATATTTCAAATTACCACCGCCCTATCAAGACAATGGTACATTTATTGCTTTCATCGACACAACTGATAAGCTCGTACCAAGTTAAACCTAAGCCATTGTATTGCAAGCAGGACTACACAAGACATGCTTACCTCTTTTTCGCTGGCAGGAAAAGTCGCCTTGATAACCGGGTCCTCACGGGGGATCGGCGCGGCCGTTGCAGAAGCTGTGTTTCAGGCTGGCGGTTCCCCCATTATCACCTACCACCAAAACCGGGATGCGGCTGATCTGGTAGCCAAAAAATGCGGTGATGCTGCAGTTCTGCAGTTTGATGCTTCCGATGAAGCAAGCGCGGCACAACTGGCCGCCGATGCTATAGGCGTATGTGGCAAGGTTGATATTCTGGTGAACAATGCTGGCATTCTGGAGCAAAAACCCTATCAGGATATTACCCCATCCGAATGGGACATCATGTTCGAGACCAACCTGAAAACGCCCTTTTTCCTGGTTCAGGCGCTCGCGCCCCATTTCATAGAGCGAGGCCAGGGCTCGATCATCAACATGAGTTCGGTTGGCGGGCAATTTGGTGGCCCCAAAGCACCCCATTATGCAGCAAGCAAAGGCGCACTGCTGACCTTGACAAAGTCGCTCTGTCGCTTGCTGTCCCCACACGGGGTGAGAGTAAACGCACTGGCACCCGGTTTTATTGAGACGGACATGATGAAACACATGGCAAGCAAGACCGACAGGCAGGCCATGATCGACCAGGTGCCCATAGGGCGCATCGGAACACCGGAAGACGTGGCACATGCCGCCGTATTCCTCGCATCCGACGCCGCGTCTTTCATCACCGGGCAAGTTATCAACGTGAACGGCGGACAATATTTAGGATAAAACCATGAGCACAATGTTAGCTGACATTCGCGACCCCAAAGACGTGCAAGACCTAGACGGGGGTGGCCTCAATGCGCTCGCGGCTGATGTCCGGTCGTTTCTTCTCCGTAACATCAGCGCGACAGGCGGGCATATCGGCGCCAATCTGGGCACGATTGAGCTTACCATCGCGATGCACGCCTGTTTCCGCTCACCCGACGTGCCGTTTCTGTTCGACACGGGCCATCAGGGGTATACTCACAAGCTGCTCACCGGCCGGGCGCATTTGTTTCCAAGCTTGAACAAATATGACGGTATGAGCCGCTTCCTCACTCATTTGGAAAGCCAGCATGACCCAATTGAGGCGTCACACGCGGGCACCGCGATCTCTGTGGGTCTCGGCATGGCGCTCTCGCGCAAGCTACGCGGTAACGAGGACCATGTAGTCGCTGTGGTAGGCGATTCCGCGCTTGTCGAAGGCGCGTCACTTGAGGCGTTGAACCACGCGGCGGTTGAAGATACTAACCTTGTGGTGATCGTGAACGACAACGGTTTTGCCATCAGCCCCGGTTTTGGCGCGGTACATGAAGCGCTGCAATCTGGCGACGGCAAGGCCAAAGCCCTGTTCGAAAGCCTTGGCTGCACCTATATCGGACCAGTAGACGGGCACAATATAGCGGAGATGACCAAAGCCCTCGATGAAGCCAAGCAGGCTAAATCGCTGCCTGTCGTGCACGCAAAAACAGTCAAAGGAAATGGCTGGGCACCGGCGGACAACCACCCGTTCCGCCTGCATTTCTCATTCCCGTTTGACCCGGAAACAGGGGCACCAACAGGCAACAGCGCGCCGCAGAAAACCTATCCGGATTATGCCGCACAAGCGCTTGAGCGTAGGATGGACAGCGACGACAAGATCACCTGTATCACGCCATCAACCATCTATGCTACCGGGCTTGCGGGCATCTTCTCCAAGTATCCGGACAGATGTTTCGACCCCGGAATGGAAGAGCAACACGCGCTGACCATGACGGTTGGCATGGCACTTGACGGCGCGAAACCGGTTATCGCCTACCAGTCTACCTTCCTGCAGCGAGCGTTCGACCAGATCATCCACGATGTGTGCTTTATGAACGTGCCAACGCTTATACTCTCGGCCCGCAGCGGTTTCAGCGGTTACGATAACCCAACTCACCACGGGATATATGATATCGCCTTCCTGCGCTCCATCCCGAACCTCAGGGTCTTCTACCCGAAAGACGGGCCTGAGTTGCAAACCATGATTGACGTGGCGCTTGATGAACTAAGCGGGCCAACGCTGATCATGATGCCCTATGGCCCGGTGCATGATTTTGGTTTGAGTTCATCCACAGATAAAGCTGGCATCCTCAAACCGGAGGTATTTGGCGACGGGGACGATATGGTCATGATCACCGTCGGCAACAAATTTGCCGCTGCGCGCGAAGTGCAGGGACATCTGGACGCCAAGGGTCTGCGCACAAGGCTTGTGAATATCAGGCAGATAAAACCCCTGCCTGAACAAGAACTTATGCGGCTCATTGGAAATACGCGCAAGGTTGCCGTGATCGAAGAAGCGGTGCTTGATGGCGGCCTTGGCTCCCAGATCGGCACCATGCTTCTGGAGAATGGTTATCCGGGTGAATTCCTCCGCCACGGCCTGCCTTGCAAATTTATTGAGCCCGGCTCAAACGAAGAGCTTGAGGACATCTACAAGCTCGACGGCAAAGGTCTCGTTGAGACGATGCGCACCAAATGGCTGTCACTAAACCTCTGAAAATAAAGACACTTCATTGGAAAACTCGCCTCACACAACAAAGCCTTATATCGCGTCCATCGGCACTGGGCGCGGCCAAAGGCGACTGATTGAAGCGGCGAAACAGGCCGGATTTGCGGTGCTGGGGATCGACCAGGCACCCGACGCGAGCCTATGCGACGCCACCCTCAGGGTAAGCACCTATGATGCGGAAAAAGCGGTCGAAGCAGCACTGGAATGGCAGAAAAAAAACCATAAAATACAACATGTTATGGCTAGAACATCGGGCCCTGCGAACATTACGGCAGCGAAACTAGCAAGCGCCCTAAATGTTCCCGGACAGGGGGATGATTTGGCAGAAGCAGCGCTCTCGAAACTTTCTCTTTATAAACAATGTGTTGACGAGAACGTCCCGACGATTGAAAGCGAACAACTTTCGCCAAGTGTGGCGCCAAGCCTTTCCCTCCCCTTGATTATCAAGCCAGATCAACCGCTTAGGGGTAAGGAGCACGTATTTCTGATCCGTGAGCCGGAGGAGATAAGCGCCGCAGCCCAACAGGCATGCAACGCATCCATCAACGGCATGTATATCGCGCAACCTCTTGTAAGCGGGGAGGAATTTGGCGTTTCCGTCGCCGCGAGAGACGGCAAAATGCTGTGGCACGCCTATTATACCGAGCATGTTGAAACCGACGAGAATGGCCGTTTTATCGGGAAAGGTGTGGCGGGCCCACGGCCCAATGTGTGCGCGGATGTGCGGCGTATGTGTGGCGCGAGTGTGGCGCAGCTTTTGGCGCGTTGGAACACCACAGGCTTTGTCTTTTTTTCTTTTCGGATCAATGAGTTGAACATACCTCTCCTCTTTGAAGTTAACCCCGGACTGTGTGGCGACCAAATTGTGGATGAATTATTTCCCGCCATGTGGCCCGGCACTGACTTTTTTTACCTTGAAATAGCACTACTCACCGGCGCTGAATGCACCTTCCCGAAAACCGAAGGTTTGGCCTCGGCCGTCAGGACAAAGTCGGGCGGAGAAGTGCCGTGAAAACAAAAGCCATTATCCAGATCGGCGGTTCGGTCCTGCAGCGCCACACCACGGCATGGGCACAGGATGCAGGCCTGCAAGTCCTGCTAACCGACAGCACACCAGATCCTTACCTCAAGGATGCAGCAGATGCGTTTTGCCAAACAGATGGCACTGACGGTGAAGCAATCCTCAAGCATGCTCATATTTGGCGTGAGCAGTATGATATCATCGCGGTCTATGCGGGGGGCGATTTTGGCCTGAAGTCTGCCGCATATGTCGCGAAAGCACTTGGCCTACCACATTGCAGCCCCGATGCCGTTGACGCCAGCCTCAGCAAAGATATTGCGCTCAGGATATTTGAAGGTGCCGGGCTGACCGTGCCCAAGCGGGTTGAGGAAGAAAACGCAGCCGCCCACCTGCCCGTTATCGTGAAACCGAAAGACAGCAGCGGCAGCCGCGGCGTTACCTTTGTGAAGCAGGCAATTGAGCTTGCGCCAGCCCTCGCCCACGCGAAACGATATTCGATCGACATTATTATTGAGCATTGGGTAGATGGCCGCCACATAGACGTAAATGGCATTCTCTGGCACGGCGAGTTTTATGGCTGCGAGATCATCGAGCGCTTCTTCTCACCGCTTCCGCTCCGCTATCCCACTGGCATGATCACACCGCCGAAGGGCTTGAGCAGCGTTGAGCGCGAGAAGATATATGCCACGCTCGCAAGTGCTGCCAAAGCTGCGGGCATCACCCAAGGCCCGGTCAAGGGCGATTTCATCATGACAAACGATGATATCGTTATACTTGAAATAGCGCCGCGCTTTCACGGTGAAACCAATACCTATTCGGCACCACTGGCCTATAACACCTGCTCGGCGCGGGACTATATGGTCACGCTTGGCACCGGGCGCGCGCCATCACCTCAGCCCTACGCAGCACCCGAGCAAGTCGCGGGCTGGGTTGCTATTTTCCCGGAGAGCACGGGCATGTTGAAGCAGGTTATTGGCACACACGAAGCCCTTGCCCTGCCCGGCATTGCCGATATTGTCATCCGTCGCGAGCCGGGTTTTAAGGTCAGCGCCATACAGGATAATACGGCTGTGATCGGCTTTATTTATGGCCAGGCTAACGACCATGAAACGCTTGACCACCTGCTCGATCAGGCACGAGAAACCATAACTGTTGAGATGGAATAACCACGATGCCCAACCCCCAAAAGCGCCTTCTTGTGCTTGGTGCCAGCCAGGATCAGGCTTTCATGATCAATACCGCCAAAGCCATGGGCATTAACACGCTTGCGGTTGACATGAACCCGAATGCGCCCGCGTTTGCGTTCGCCGATGACTTCGCCGTGGTATCCACGCGCGATACAAAAGCCCTGAAGGCGTTTCTGGATGACTATACACAGGAAAAACCCGTGCACGGGGTTGCAACCATGGGCAGCGATATCCCCCACATTGTAGCCGAGATTGCCGAGCATCTGGGCACATGGCATATCAGCCATGAAACAGCAAAGCTCGCCACCAACAAATTTGCCATGAAAGAGGCCTTCAAGCGCGGCGGTGTGCGCATCCCTGACTACCGGCTTGTGGGCAGCGCCCGCGAGGTTCATGACGCTTTTGACGAGTACGGCAAACTGGTGATCAAACCGTTGAGTGAAGCTGGGTCGCGAGGGGTGAGCTTGATAACAGACACAAAAGATATTGCTGAACTGTTTGACCGCGCCTTCGCTTACGCGATTGACGGCAAAGTGCTGGTTGAGAGTTTCCTTGAAGGGCCCCAGATATCGACTGAAAGCCTGATGGTGAACGGCCATATCCATACCCCCGGCTATGCAGATCGCAACTATGATGTGCTGGAACGCTTCCTACCGCAGATTATGGAAAACGGGGGCGTGCAGCCAAGCGACCATCAGGACGCTTTTGACGATGTGGAAGCCATGCTACTGAAAGCCGCCAAATCCATTGGCCTTGATCATGGCGTGATGAAAGGCGATGTAGTGCTCACGAAAGACGGCCCTGCGCTCATTGAAGTGGCAGCGCGCCTTTCCGGCGGGGACTTCTGCGAGAGCCTTGTGCCCCTCGGCACCGGTGTGAATTATGTGCGCAACGTTATTCGCATGGCGCTGGGCGAAGATGTTGTGCTGGACGAGCTTGCCCCCACCATGAACAGGGCTGTTTCAAACCGGTATTTTTTTGCGGAGCCCGGCCGGTTTCACTCGGTTGAAGGGCTTGAGGAGGTTACCGCCAAAGACTGGATCAGCAAATTTGAGATCTGGTACAAACCCGGCGATCTCTTGCCGGAAACACGAAGCCATGGCCAACGCTTTGGTGTTTTTGTGCTGACGGCAGATGACCGGGAAACCGCTATCGCGCGGGAAAAATGGGTCTATGACACCGTGAAGATCAGGATTGACCCGGTTTAGGCAGCCAGTTGCTTGCGCACAAACTCAACCAGTTGCGCACCGCGTTCACCACCAACAAAGGACGATGTGTCAACGGAGGGTTTCCAGCCCGTGGCTAAACGCGCAACAGCTTCGGGCAACTCATCTTCACCGTCCACCGCCAGCGCAAGGCCCGAGGCGGCAAAAGTCTGCCATGCCTCTTTCTGCAGGGCATGAATCGGATCAAATACCACTGTAGGCAAGCCCGCCGCTACACATTCAAAAAAGCTCATGCCAAAAAGCGTGACGGCACCGTCGTACTGGTGAAGGCGGCTTGAAAGATTGTCCGGCGCGTTTAGCACAGACCATCTGCCTTTGTGTTCCAGCGCATCCAGCTTTGGCGCAGCCGCGCGTGGGCCCTGCACCCACTCAATCTCGACCCCTTTGGGCACATTGGCGTCCAACACGCCAGGCAACCAGTCACCTGCGCCTGAGACATCCGTACTACCAGTAAGCACAACAATCTTCTGCACCGCACCGTCATCATTTGTTCTGCGCCGGATATTGGGCAGCAGGTAACAGTCCCACCCGTAAACAAGATTGCCGTTTCGCCTTTCAAGCCAACGATCAGGCACATAAAAGGACGGTACATAATATCCGTCAAAACCATCAACCTCGACCATGCGGTCAAAGCCCAACACCTTGACGTTCATATCGCGGCATTCAGCCAATACACCCTCAAGGCCGTCAGGCTCAGAAGAGAAGTCCGCGAATACAAGATCAGGCTTCAGGCTTGCGAGTTTCTCACACACCTGTACCTCGCTCCAGTCATCCTGCCAAATGCTGTCAAAAAACTGCAGGTCCACAACGCCCGTGTGCTGCCCGATAATGAGAAAGGATACCTTGGCGGCCATACGGTCGCGCAGTATCTCGCCCGCCGTGCGGCAGCGGGACAGGTGCCCAAGGCCAACACCCTCGCGGCAGTCCACCAGCATGCAGACATGTTTGGAACTTTCCCGCATATCTTTCTGGTATACATGAGCGTTTATAGCCCTCAAGGCCGGGTCGGCATGCAACTGGTCCATCACCCATTTGAGATCAACGATCTCATCATGGCTGTGGCTTTGATACCAATCGTCATACACCCGCTTCATAAAAGCATAATCCGCTGGCGTATCTACAGAGATACGATGCTTGAGCGTTGAAAAGAAGGGGTCATCCGGCACGCTGGCAACAGCGCGCGGGCCTACTTTACCAAGCCTGCCGTACACCACACCCACATGTTCACGCTCAAACGGCTCTATGCTGGCCTCAACAATCGCATCCCAGAACTGGCGACTATAAACCGCAAAACCTTCATGGATAGTTTCCCCGCCCACAGCATCAAGGTCAAGTTTTGCAACATCCTTGTCACCGCCGTCCGCAACAGCCGCAATCATGTTATGCAGCGTGGTGGGCTCGATCAGCGGGCAGTCGCCGCAGATATAACAGACCACATCGGGGTTATGCTGTTTTACGGCGGCATCTACGCGGCCAACCAGATCGTTCACGTCCCCGTCATAGGCGCAGACATAATATCCGGCCCTGCCCGCCTCGCTAACCAGCGGCGCATTATAATCATCAGACGTTGTGGCAAGAAGGAGCCTGGCTTCAGGCCATGCTGTTTCAAGCCGGGGTTTCAGCCGCGCAATCAGACTTTCCCCCGCCAGATCCAGCAGGTGTTTACCCGGCAGCCTGCTTGAGTTCAGACGCGCACCAACAATGATCAGGACTGAGGGTGCCATGTTTTCCTCACATGCAGGAAAGGACGCAGGCCGTCAGACGGATCCGCGCGCCATTCCCGGTCTGTCTCTTCCGCAGGTGTTGGTGTCTTGATGCCGTTGCCGTCGGCGATATAAGCCTGATGGCATTCGGTGATCACCGGCTCGATCTCTTCCGGCAACCAACAGTGGCCGGTCTGGTATTCCGCCCCTTGTTCATCAAGGTCGATATGAAACTCAACTGTTGTGGCACCCCAGCGGCTGACAGCACGGCGCACCACTGCGGGGTTTCGTGAATGGTCGGACCAGCCAACGGGCACCCCGAACGCGTTTCGGATCGTCTCAATCGCAGCGAGATTACAGTTCTCAAACGGCGTGGGATAGCCCGATATGCAGTGCAGCAACGTGAGATTTTTTCCTCCCGCCGCATTAAAAACACACACGGCTGCGCCGATCTCATCCAGCGTGGCCATGCCGGTAGACAGCACGAGCGGCTTGCCTGTGCGTGCGCATTCCGCGATCAGGTCATGCCACGGCAGCTCATAGGATGCGACCTTGTAGAAATCCACATAAGGTTCCAGCTCTTCCACCGCCTTGAGATAAAACGGTGTACAGCAGAACTCCGCCTGCCTGTCGTGACAGGCGCTTGCGAGCTCAGGCAGGAACTCAAGCGGCAACTCCCACTCACGCCGGGCGCGGTGGGTTGCGCTGCGCTCCAGTATTTCAGGTGAGAAAAGCTCATCGATCTTGAAAAGCTGAAATTTCACCGCGCCACAACCAATGGCAACGGAGCGGTTGATAAACTCGACGCAGCGGTCCATATCCCGCGCATGGTTGCTTGAAACTTCCGAGATAAAAAGCGGCTGCATATCAACCAACCCTTCTGTTGTTGATGTTACGCCTTGCCATGCTTGGCCACCCGGTCTTTGAGCGCGGCAGCAACATCAGCCACGTTCCGTTTCCAGTCCTTATCAGGGAAACGCGGGAAATACCGGCCTTTTGGTGCCCAGGGTATGCCCTCGTCGGCTCCAAAGCTCCACCACGGTTTATAAAGCGTGAGCCACCAGACCGGCCGGTTGATCGAGGCTGCAAACACCTGTGTGGACATGGCTGGGCCGATCACCAGATCAAGATGTTCCATGATCGAGAGGTTGGCATCGATATCCGCCTTCAGGTTCACATCCTCAAACCGGTGTAACTTGATGCCAGTGCGGCTCGTGAATTCCTCAACCTGTTTGCTCACATCGCTATATTGCATATTCACAAACTGGACACCGGGAACCGACAGAATAGGCAAGAGATCATCGAGCTTTAGGTAACCAAACTGCCGCGCAGCGCTTACAGTACCGCTTTGCCACGTAACCCCCACTTTCAAGCCGGGCCCGAGCGCTTCAATGCGGTCGCGCCACTCATTGCTTTTCGCAGGGTCCGCCCCCAGATAGCCCTTATCAGGGAATTTGACGTCTGACGTTTGATGCCAGAAGTGCTGGAGAATTGTCGCAAACGGCATGGCATAGTCCACGTGCAACTCGCCACGTTTTATCTTGCCCTCAACTTCCGGGAAAGCGCGGTAACGGTAGCCTTGCAGCATGCCATCTCTATAGGCTGTAACAATGGCATCCGGGAACGCACGTTGATAAATTTTCACCAAGCGGTGATCCACGCCAATGACAAGTTGTTTGCAATGCTTCTCGATTTCACGCAGGCCCAAGCCGAACATGACCTCGTCACCAATGCCCTGCTCACATGCCGCAAGAACCACTTTATCCTTGAGTGAGCTTTGGCCATCCCACTCCGGCAACCGATGCGTATAAGTTATCTGCTGCGTTTGCACCCGGCGCGAGCTGAGGCGCGACTTATAATACTTCCAAGCCTCCTCAAGGCGACCGTTCCGGAATAGATACATAGAACTGGCGATCTGGACTTCAGGGTCCAAAGGCTCGACCTCAAGAGCACGAACCAGATATTGCTGCGCTACATCCTGATCAGCAATTGCTCCTGCCAGATTACATAAAACCTTGTGATTTTTAGGGTCCAGGCGCAGGGCCTCTTCATAAAAGACGATAGAAGCTTCCTTGCCGTCCCTGTATTTCACCGACGTGGCAAGCACATTCCACATATCGGCACTATCTGGGAACATAGGCAACATCTGCTGCGCCATCTCGATCGTTTGATCATATTTTTCCTGCCGGTTCAAAGCGGTGAAGAGGTTAATATAATGCTTGATTGTCTTCGGATCCATCGCCACCAACTGGTGCCCCAATTTCTCTGCTATCTCATGGAACCCCATGTCCAGCGCCAGATTCTGGATTACAGAACAGACATCCGGCGTTGGCTTGTGATAGTGGAGCGCACGCTCAAGAACGTAAATGGCTTGTTCACGCACACCAAGCTGTGTGAGAGCATGTGCCAGAATCGTGAGGATATTGATATCCTCAGGCAAGGCCTCCCAGGCTTTCAGCAGTTCCGTCACCGCCTCGGGCCACTCTTGGTTGGCGGCGTGTTGCTGCCCCTTTTTCAGGGCGACCTTAACCTCCTTGATCGAGAGGTTTGTATCCGCCAGGCCTGCCTTCTGCGCCTTGGACACGGCTTTGCCGCGAGCGCCAGCAGCCTTCGCTTGCGTGCTGCCATTGCGCGCTTTTCTTTTGGTTGCTGCCAAGAAATCCTCCCGATCGCAGAGCGTTTGCCGGACTATTGAGTTAATGTGCACCTGTTGCTGCGTGCTTGCAAGGGGGGTGCCAAACGCCTATTGTATCGTATTCGCGACGATGTCCTTATGCTATATAGGGGAATCTAAACGGGACCGGCCATATCAGGCGCGACGGAGGCCGGTATTTTAGGGAGGACTGTATGGCGCTGAAGCTTTCATTGAAGCCCGACGAGCGGCTGGTGATAAATGGCGCAGTAATTGCAAATGCCGACAGGCGGACGACTTTGATCGTTCACAACAAGGCGTCGATCCTGCGTGAAAAAGACATCATGCAGGAAGAAAACGTCGATACCCCGGCTAAACGGATCTATTTTCCGATTATGTTAATGTATATGGGGCAAGGTGACACAGATAACTACTATGAGGAGTTTGTCCTGCGCATGACTGAGTTCATGAATGCGATTAGCACTCCGGCGGCGATAGATAACTGTGTTAAAATAAGCCGCGATGTGATGGACCGGAACTATTACAAGGCACTCATCACCTGTAAAAAGCTGATCGCGTTTGAACAGGAACGCCTTGGGGGACAGTGAGTAAAGGAACCTAACCGGGAAAGAGTATGTCATACCAAGCGTATCAAAAGGCCCAACAGTCCTCAGAGAACCCGAGCCAGATCGAGTATCGCCTGTTTGCACAGGTAACGAATGCCCTGATTGAAGCTCGGGATAAAAACTTCCAGGGTGCAGACCTTGTGAAGGCGCTGGACTGGAACCGGCGCATGTGGTCTGTGCTGTCGTCTGACTGTGGCACAAAAGGCAACAGTTTGCCTGACCAGTTGCGCGCTGGCATCATCTCACTTTCTATCTGGGTTTCCAAACATTCCTCCGCCGTGGCACGCGGCGCGGAAACCGTTGACGACCTTATCAGCATTAACCGCACCATCATGGAAGGCCTGGCCGATCAGGCACGCCTGCAAGCCAAAGCGGCTGAAGGCAATACAAGCGGCCCACAGCCCGGCACGGTGAACTCCACCCTGTAATTTTTGCCCACCCTCGGCAAAAACTTCCCATGTAACCAGACACTTCCTGCCGACCCGGCAATATTTTCCCTGCCATTTTGGCATCCCATTCACAGCCCCACCCATGAGATCGGTAAAATTTTCCGATAATTTTCAATCCATTAGGTAATATTAGCCTAGAAGATGGAAAATTGGCACACCCCATGCAACGACGGTTTCGAAGGCAAAAGGCTTTCGTGAGCAAAAGGCTCAAATAGACTCTCAGAATGGAGATTACCAAATGGCATTTTCTGTCAATACAAACGCAGGCGCGTTTGCTGCCCTGCAAAACCTCAACAAAACCACTGCCTCTTTGAACACCACTCAGACCCAGATCAACACGGGCCTGAAGGTTTCTTCTGCAAAAGACGATGCTGCTACCTTTGCTATCGCGCAAAAACTGCGTGCTGACGTAGCAGGCTTGAACGCCGTTAAGGGCTCTCTTGACCGTGCGACTTCAACCATCGACGTTGCGATTGCAGCTGGTGAAGCTGTTTCCGACCTCCTTATTGAACTGAAAGAAAAAGCGGTTGCTGCGAAAGACAGTGGTCTTGACACTGCTAGCCGTACCTCACTCAATAACGACTTCTCACAGCTTCGGGCGCAGATCACTTCGATCGTATCCAACGCTGAGTTCAACGGCTCCAACGCTGTGAACACAGGCGGTGACGCGATTGTTGCGATTACTAACGATACGGGCTCGAACGTAATTTCGATTGCGGCTCAGGATCTGTCTGTAGGCGGTGCAAACGTAACACTGACGGGCACACAGTCTATCGGCACAGAAACAGCTGCCGCATTGGTTGTAACTGCGATCGAATCTTCGATCTCCAACGTTAACGATGCTCTGTCTGCTCTCGGTTCCGGCGCGAAACGGATCGAACTTCAGCGTTCGTTCGTAGACAAACTGTCTGACTCGATTGAAGTTGGCGTGGGTAACCTCGTTGACGCCGACCTGGCTAAAACAAGCGCCAACCTGCAGTCTCTGCAAGTTAAACAGCAGCTTGGCCTCCAGGCGCTTTCAATTGCCAACCAGGCACCGGGCACAGTACTTTCACTCTTCCGGTAAGTGGTTCCTTCGAGGAACACACCTTTTGGGGCCCCTCGGGGCCCCATTTTTGTTAGCCCCTCCCCAAAACCTCAGGCTTTCCAAGCCATGTAGCCTCATAGACCTTATCCTCCCCCGTGGGCATAAATTGCCGACACTTTTTGTCCCACTCAAAACACTCCACCACCTCATATTCAATTTTCTCCTTTTTTATCAATACGTTATTTCTGGCACATAGATTGCGCTAACAAGGGCAAGAGCAGAAAGGCTCAGTACGTATATCTCAGAAAGGAGACGACAATGACTTTTTCCGTAAACACGAACGCTGCAGCTTTGTCAGCGCTACAAAACCTGAACAAAACTGCTACCGGTCTGGAAAGAGTACAGACTGAAATTAACACGGGGTACAAGGTGTCTTCATCGAAGGACAACGCAGCTGTCTTTGCTATCGCACAATCGCTCAGAGCGGATGTGGCTGGCTTTCGCGCGGCTACGGGCTCCATCGACCGCGCATTGTCAACAATCGACGTTGCCATTTCCGCGGGTGAAGCCGTATCTGACCTCCTCATTGAAATGAAAGAAAAAGCTGTTGCTGCGAAAGACAGCGGCCTCGATACTGCGAGCCGCTCCTCTCTCAACAACGACTTCACGCAACTTCGGGCGCAGATTTCTTCCATTGTGGGCAATGCGGAGTTCAATGGTACCAACGCTGTTGTTGCAGGCGGAGATGACATTGTCGCCATCACCAACGATACCGGCTCTTCCACATTTACCATTGCGGCACAAAACCTGTCGATTTCAGGCACTGTGGTCACGCTGACATCTTCGCAGTCCATTGGCTCTGCTGCTGGTGCTGAGTCTGTTGTGTCAGCGATCGAGTCCTCCATCGCAAACGTGAACACTTCCCTCTCCTCTCTTGGTGCCGGTGCACGTCGCCTTGAGTTGCAGAAAGAATTTGTGAACAAGCTGAAGGACACCGTTGAAGTGGGTATCGGTAACCTGGTTGATGCCGACATGGCAAAAGCCTCTGCAAATCTGCAGTCCCTGCAGGTGAAACAGCAGCTTGGCCTACAGGCACTTTCTATTGCCAACCAAGCCCCGCAGGCTGTCACCAGCCTGTTTCAGTAAAATTCATACCGGTCGAGCTACGGCTCGATCGGCATTTTTTTCCTACCCCTCGCACCCAGCAGGGACAGTTTTTGCCTAATGGGCAATTTTTGCCTAGATTTTCAAAATCACCGTTTTCTCCAAAATTGTGAAAATCCTTCATAAAACAAAGCCTTAAGATAAGGTAAACAAAACGACAATATGGCCCGCCTTTTGCATGGGTAAGTTCGGGATAAAAGATCCCGTGGGCAAAATGCCCTATAAAAAACTCCAAAAAGGAGAAGCAAAATGGCTTTTTCGGTAAACACCAATGCAGGTGCGTTTGCTGCCCTGCAAAACTTGTCCAAGACAAGTAGTTCCCTCCAGAACACTCAGAGCTCGATTAATACGGGTCTGAAGGTTTCTTCTGCAAAAGACGATGCTGCTACCTTCGCTATCGCGCAAAAACTGCGTGGTGACGTTGCTGGTTTGAACGCTGTTAAGTCTTCACTTGACCGTGCGACATCCACAGTTGACGTTGCTATTGCAGCGGGTGAAGCTGTGTCTGACCTTCTTATTGAACTCAAAGAGAAGGCAGTTGCAGCGAAAGATAGCGGCCTTGATACAGCAAGCCGTACGTCGCTCAACAACGACTTTTCCCAACTTCGTTCGCAGATCACGTCGATCGTGTCGAACGCTGAGTTCAACGGCTCCAACGTTGTGAACTCAAGCGGTGATGCTGTTGTTGCGATCACGAACGATACTGGTTCAAACGTGATCTCGATCGCGGCACAGGACCTCTCCGTAGGTGGTGCAAACGTAACACTGACAGGCACACAGTCTATCGGCACAGAAACTGCTGCCGCATTGGTTGTAACAGCAATCGAGTCCTCTATCGCTAACGTAAACGATGCTCTGTCTGCACTGGGTTCCGGTGCGAAACGGATTGAGCTTCAGCGTTCGTTTGTGGACAAACTTTCTGACACTATCGAAGTGGGTATCGGTAACCTCGTGGACGCCGACCTCGCCAAAGAATCTGCCAATCTGCAAGCTCTGCAGGTTAAACAGCAACTTGGCTTGCAAGCACTTTCGATCGCCAACCAGGCGCCATCGACAGTACTTGGCCTCTTCCGTTAATAGGTATTCGGGTGAGCCTCCTGGCTCACCCGCCCTTTAACGAAGAGAACGTCCAGGCAATTGTGAAGCAATTTCTTCGCACGGAGTGAACCGATGACCGAGATAGGAAATACAAATGGCAGCGCACAGGTCCTGGACCTGCGTTCTCCGCGCGCCAGTACTTCCGCATCAGCGGGTGTCGATCGCTTTTCAGGCTCTTCAGGAACAGAGAAAAGCGGAGCACCCTCCGCAGAAGCACTAGCGCAAAACAAGGGTAAGGAAGAAAGCGTTCCCCTTGGTTCGCCTTTAGAAAAGGCGGCCAAAGCGCTTGAACAGTTTATTCCCGAAAATGAACAGATACCTAATACCCGGCTGCGTATTGACCGTGATGACGAGACAGGTCGTTTCGTCTACTTGAACATCGACAATGAATCTGGTGAGATCGTTAAACAATTCCCACCAGAAAGCATCCTTGAATTCTTGTCCTACTACCGCGAGGTAGCTGGGCTCACGGTAGATGATGAAGCTTAGGTTTGGTGTGTAACAGCGTATAGCGAAGCACCAAACCTTCGCTGTTTAGATTATTTTCACCTGTATCTGTGCGAAAGATGGGCCGCACGGAACGGGTTTTTTGTGCTTCTTTTTCAGGTAGCCCGCATTCAGTTTTATCGCTGGACATTTTCCTCTCACGCGCTAGCTAACAGACTGAAAAGTAATAGGCGCAGCCAGCTGGCCCAACCGGTGGCGGCCGATACATCAATTTATCAAAATGAGTTGTGGAGATTTGACTGATGAAGTTTGCAGGCACCGAGAATTATGTCGCCACAGACGACCTTAAAATTGCGGTAAACGCAGCGGCGACACTACGGCGCCCTCTTCTGATCAAGGGTGAACCCGGCACCGGTAAAACCGTGCTGGCACAAGAAGTAGCCGACGCCTTTGGCCTAAAGCTCATTGAGTGGCACATCAAATCCACCACAAAAGCCCAACAAGGCCTCTATGAGTATGATGCGGTATCCCGCCTGCGCGATAGCCAGCTTGGTGATGAAAAGGTTCAGGATATCAAGAACTACATCAAGCGCGGCAAGCTTTGGGAAGCTTTTGAAAGCGATGAGACCCCTGTGCTTCTGATCGACGAGATCGACAAGGCAGACATCGAGTTTCCAAACGACCTTCTGCTTGAGCTCGACCGGATGGAGTTTCATGTCTACGAGACAGGTGAAACCATCAAGGCCAACAACCGCCCGATTGTGATCATCACCTCCAACAATGAGAAAGAACTGCCCGACGCCTTCCTGCGCCGCTGTTTCTTCCACTTCATCAAGTTCCCTGACAAGGACACCATGAAAGATATCATCAAGGTTCATTACCCCGATATCCAGCAAGCACTGGTGCGCGAAGCCCTCAGCATCTTTTTTGATATGCGCGAGGTGCCGGGGTTGAAGAAAAAACCGTCCACCAGCGAACTGCTGGATTGGCTCAAGCTTCTGATGGCGGAAGACCTGCCGCTTGATGTACTGAAATCAAAAGACCCAAGCAAGCTGATCCCACCGCTTCACGGGGCGCTGCTTAAAAACGAGCAGGATGTGCACCTTTTTGAACGTCTGGCCTTCATGAACCGCCGTCAATCGAGCTGATAAGTCCATGTTCACAGACTTCTTCTATAGCCTCAAAGACGGTGGTGTGCCTGTCAGCATCAAGGAATACCTGATGCTGATGGAAGCGATGCAGGCTGGCTGCGCCAATTATAGCGTGGATGACTTTTATTTCCTGTCGCGCGCAACCTTTGTCAAAGACGAAAAAAATCTGGATAAATTTGACCGTGTGTTTGGCAAAGTCTTTGAAGGTGTTGAGTTTATCGGCGAAGAGACGGTAGACGTGCCCGAAGAGTGGCTGCGCAAGATGGCCGAGCTGTATCTGAGTAAAGAAGAGATGGACAAGATCAATTCCCTCGGTTCGTGGGATGAGATCATGGAGACACTCAAAAAGCGACTTGAAGAGCAGGAAGCCCGGCACCAGGGCGGCAACAAATGGGTCGGCACCGCGGGCACCAGCCCCTTTGGCGCGTATGGCTATAATCCTGAAGGCGTGCGCATCGGCCAAAAGGAAGGTCGTCATGGCCGCGCCATCAAGGTTTGGGACAAACGCGAATACCGCAACCTCGATGATACGGTCGAGCTGGGCACGCGCAACATCAAGGTCGCCCTCAGAAAGTTACGCCAGTTCGCCCGCGAAGGTGAAGCAACAGAGCTGGACCTTGACGGCACCATCAAAGCCACCGCCCATAATGGCTTTCTGGATATCAAGATGGTGCCAGAACGCCATAACGCCGTGAAGATATTGCTGTTTCTGGATGTCGGCGGCTCTATGGACCCCCATATCAAAGTGTGTGAAGAGCTATTTTCCGCCGCGCGGACCGAGTTCAAGCACTTAGAGTTTTTCTACTTCCACAACTGCCTTTATGAGCGGGTTTGGAAAGACAACAGCCGCCGTTTTGGCGACACCACACCAACCATGGATCTGCTGCACACTTTCCCGCACGATTATAAAGTGATCTTCATTGGTGATGCTTCCATGAGTCCCTATGAGATCACCTACCCGGGCGGTTCGGTCGAGCACTGGAATGAAGAAGCTGGCGAAGTGTGGATGCGGCGTCTGACCGATATCTACCAAAAAGCTGTATGGCTTAACCCGATACCCGACACGCACTGGGAGTATTCGCATTCGATCCAGATCATGAAAACACTGATGGAAGACCGTATGTTCCCACTCACCATCGGTGGCATTGAAAGTGCGATAAAGGCATTGCGGTAAGGCACCTCCCCTCTATAGTCTTGAATGTATTAATCATTTGAGCACGGGGTATGGAATGGCCAGCGCAACCGAAATCCTTGAAAAGCTGAAAGCACAGGAAGCAGCGGCATCAGACAATGCCGCGCTTCAGGAAGTGGAAGCTTCATACGAAGACCTCGCGCCCTCATGGCAGCATGACGCTGATTTCCTCATTCAGCGCAACAGTTTCCGTGTCCAGTATGCCGCCTTGATGGCTATCCCACGCCCCAAGGTGTTACTTGGCCTGATCAACGGCAATGCCTATCCCAATTTCCATACCATGCCGCTGCTCCGTATCGCAGACGTGGCTTCACTGTCTTTTGATGGAAAAGATGAACGACCCGACCGCATCCCTTTCAATATTATCACTGATACAATGGACGATATTATCGGAAAGCTACCCCGTGGCTTCCAACCCGATATATTCTGGGACCCGCAGGCCTGCGGGGGCTCCACCACACCACGAGGGCTTTCTTCTCCGCCCTTCATGACCATTGCTGGCTTCCATGAACACCACCGCGCAGTAGAGCTCTATAATCTGGCTTACAGCTATGATGCTATATGCCCTCTCTCCACCACCTTTGCAGACGTTTTCAAGTCCTGCTTCCCTGACAAGGAAGTCTTCGACCTGCCATTTGGCGTGAACTGGGGATCGTTCCACCATTTCATTCCCGCAGGCCCGGCGCCAGCCGAACGGGAGATTGACATTCTGCTAACTTTTGATGATGCCTACGCCCCAGCATACGGCCAGTACCGAGCGAAAGTTCATGAGGCTTTCCAGGCGTTTAAAGACAAATATGGGGACAAATACCGGCTCGAGTTCCAGCATGACCTTAGCCCCACGGACTATCTTGGTTACCTGCAGCGCAGCAAGATTGTGCTGAATGTTGTTGGCCTGCACGGCCCCTACAACCACCGGCTATGTGAAGCGATGAATGCGGGTGCCGTATTGATGCAGATCGATGCGCAATATGCGACCGGCGACCAGAAAATCGGTTCCTATTTCAAGGAAGGTGAAGAATTCATCCTGTTCGATGAAACCAACTTTGAGGAAAAAGCCCTCTCCCTTCTTGAAGACCCGGACAAACTCGCGAGCGTTGCTGCGGCAGGCAAGGCACGACTTGAAACTGAATATTCCTATGAAATGCTGTACCTGAAACTCCTCCAGACCGTGCAGGAGGCCGTTGTTGCCAAGGGCGGAAAGTTGAACCGCCTGCCGCAGGAAACGGCTTCTGCAACACGCGCGCTTGCCATGTTCCACTCCAATCGGCCAGAGAAGCAGATAACCGCGCTCCTGGACCTACCCACCGCTGCCGCACAAATGAACATGCAGTTTGAAAGCGCGCTGCTCCCTCACCTGAAATGTTATACATCCATGGTGACGCCGGAAAATCTCGCCAACCTGTTTGGGGACCATGAAGCCCTTCAGAAATTCCCCGAAAATGCGGTTGAAGGCTATAAAGCCTGTTTTGACATGATCGAAAAACCTTCGCTAATCGATCGCTGGAACCTGGCCGTACTGTGCTTTGAAGCTGGAGACCGCGAAACAGTTCGTCTCCTTGGCCTGTTTCAGGAACTTCTGAAAGCCGAGGCAGGCGAGTTCAGTGCCATGAGCTTTTTCACAACCGGCTTTCAAATTGAAGGTTTTGACGAGCAGTTCCATGCCGAGGCTCGCGTTAACCTGCTGAACCTTGGCGTGCTGACATCTCTTGGCGATGGTGAGCGCAACAGCCGCGCCATTCAGGGGTTTATGCTCTTTTGGGTCTGTATTCTGCTCGCGCATGCAGGCGATACGTCTGCAGATTGGCAAGCTCGAGCCAACGCCTTTCTCGGCTAGGTTGCTAAGACTTCTGGGCCCCCACACCGCAAAAGCCCCGCAGCCGATGGCTCCGGGGCTTCCGTTTTGAAACTAAAGGTCGGTTAGTCCGCGTTTGCATCCAGAATCTGGATGCTAGCGCTCACAGGACCTCGTGCCCGGGCAATTTCACGGCTCGTAACGCGGGCATCACGCGTCAAAGCGCGCTCTTCGTCACCCGAAGCTGCAATCGCATAGTTGAGATGCAGCGCAAAGCTCAATTGCTCACCACGATAATCCGCCGGAAGTGCAGGAAAATCTGCATTCTTGACCACACGGCGGGCCGCAGCGTTAATCAAACCGTTTTTGGCAGCCACCACATTATCGGTGCCCACAACATTGCCCTCGCGGTCAATGGTCACGTTGAAAGTGGCAAAGCCTTCAGCATTCTGGCGAACGGCCATGGCAGGATACTTCATTTTCGCGTCCACCGACGCACCCGCCGCTTTCGACCATGCTTTCAAGCCATCGCTCTCACCTGCTTGCGCAGATGCACCAAATGCCATTGCGCCCAGGGATGCTGCAACCAAAAGACCTTTTGCAAAATTCGTATTCATAGATTTACTCCTCGCTAAGTCGCTGTGTGTGTTTTTTTGTTATCGCCGCAGCTTTTGCCGCTGACCCTTCATACATATGAACTCATTGATTTTTTTTAAGGGGCGATGCGACAAAGCGTTCTTTTTATGCGGTTCGCCGCTAAACTTATGATCGGAAGTCATATACCCCTTTCCTGGGATCTTTAGCGCCAAGTATTTTGCCGTGGAATTTGGCAGAAAAAGGCGCAGTGACTCCAATCCGTCAAAATCCCCTTTTATTAAGGCAGCATACTTTGCTAAAGCTTGTGCCCTATTGGCGCCCAATACCAACGACTATCCTTTGAAAGGGGAGACTGATGAAAATCGGGGTAATTAGCAGCTTTATACTCGCAGCTGCGCTCAGCGGCGCCACTCTGGCCGCAGATACAGATACAATTGGCACATTGGAAAGCTGGACAGAGGGTGGTGAGAAAGCCATCGCAGACCGTGTTGCCGTAAAGGTCAATGAGAAACGCGCCAAAAACGTTATCCTGTTTGTGGGCGATGGTATGGGCATATCGACACTGACAGCCGCACGCATCCTTGAAGGTCAGCTTCGCGGTGAAAGCGGTGAGGAAAATTACCTGAGCTTTGAACGCTTCCCGTACACTGCGCTTGTAAAAACCTATAACGTTGATGCTCAGGTTGCCGATTCTGCCGGCACCGCTTCAGCGTTTAACACTGGCACCAAAACCCGTATCGGCGTGATCAACACGCCGCCAACACAACACCAGAAGGAATGCGCGGCAGACACCTTTACCGCAGTTACCCCGCTTGCCTATTATGCCGAAAAAGTCGGCATGGCTACGGGTATCGTGAGTACAGCACGCCTCACCCACGCCACACCAGCAGCCGTATTCGCCCACAGCCCTTCGCGGGACTGGGAAGCGGACAGCGAGGTGCCCGAGGAAGCCAAAGCTGCCGGTTGCCGTGACATTGCACAGCAGATACTGGACCCTATGATGGGTAACGGTCTTGAAGTTGCCCTTGGTGGTGGTCGCCGCAATTTTGTGCCTGAGGGTGAGCGTAAAGGTAAACGCACCGATGGCCGCGACATCACGGCTGAATGGACAAAAAGCGCCGACAACGCCCGTTATATTGAGACCGCAGAAGAGCTCAAAAACGTTGACCTCGCAAACACGTCCCGTCTCTTAGGCCTTTTCAGCAGTTCACACATGGATTTCCACGCTGACCATAGCGCGAACCAGCCTGAACTGGCCGAGATGACCGAAACCGCCATCAACATGCTCAGCAAAAACGAGAACGGCTTTTACCTGATGGTTGAGGCGGGGCGCATCGACCACGGTCACCACGGCGGCAGCGCCTATAACGCACTTAACGACACCGTGGCCTTGTCTGCAGCAGTTCGCAAAGCGGCCGAGATGGTTGACCTCGATGAGACCCTTATTCTCGTGACCGCTGACCATAGCCACGTCTTCACGATCGCGGGCTACCCACAGCGTGGCAACCCCATCTTCGGTATCGTAAAAGAGCCAGTGACCGGCGAAGTTTCCCTGATGGGCGACGATAAACCATACACCACGCTCGGCTACAACAACGGCCCAGGCGCCGTACCAGGTGACCGCCCTGTGCTGACGGATGAGATCACAACGGACCCCAAGTTTCTCCAGCAGTCTCTTATTCCGCGCTCAAGCGAAACACATGGTGGTGAGGATGTGGCACTGTTTGGTGTCGGCCCGTGGGCGCATCTGGTGCGTGGTACAATGGAACAGAATGTGATTTTCCATATTATGGATCATGCGCTGGGCTTGCGGGAACGCGCAGCGGCCCAATAATCCGTATAGGCAGAACCAACAAAGGGGACCGCTCGGTCCCCTTTGTTATTGATGGCTAACTGGTGAGGTTAAGCGCTGTATTTTTGGATGGCGTTATTGAGGCTATCGGTCAATTTCTCCCCGATCTCCCCCCCCGTACCGCTTACCCGCCCACGAATGACAGCCCGCATCGCATCAAGGTGCGCCTTGATTAGTTCAACCTGCCCATCCGATATCTCATCGCGCTTGTAGGTGAAGCCATATAGAGAATCAGCAAAGGTTGTGATGAGCGGATACCCAAACGTGCCGCCCTGCCCCTTCATATCATGGGCAATGCGGTGAATTTCTTCAAAACAGTCACGCCGCGATTCTGGTGTATCTACACAGCGACCATGCTGTTCCTGCAGTTTCACCACTAGGCCAGACACCCAATCCGGGTAATCTTCCGCCATCTTTGTGAGAGCTTTTTCCGCTGCCTCAAGTGCCTCAGGCGATATGCTCACCTTGCCCGGCGCAAGCCCTGCGGTTTTTTCCTTCAGGCGGTTCTTAAAGCGATAGAAGCGTACAATGACCGGTTTTTTATCCACGGATAATCTCCACGCCTTCGCTCTTGTCTGTCAGCACCCTGCGCTCTGGCCCGCCATGATCCAGCTTTTGCCGTCTGCGGTCAGGCCCGAAGAAGTCTTTTGTATGCACAAACTGGCGCGGTCGCTCGATGATCGAGATCAGCTTCTCACCAATATTTTTAATGGTAAAGGGCTTGGCCAACATGTCGGTCACGCCCATCTCACGTGCCTGCAAAACCCGTTCAGGCTCAGTATAGCTCGTGATCATGACAAAAGGCACAAACCTGTCCGGGCTGTCCTTATGGCGCCGCACCCAACGCAGAAACATCATGCCGTCGATCGGGTGCATATCCCAGTTGGAGATGACGATATCGATTTGCTGGACACCAACACGCATGGGCTCGTTTTTAACCCGCTGCAGGAAATGAATGGCGTCACCACCGTGTTCCACAGCAAACACATTGCCAACACCGAGAACCTTGAGGGAGTTGACAAGCAATGAACGGATAAAGGGGCTATCCTCTGCCAGCAAAACATTTACCCGGTCAAAATCATAATCGCTCATATAGTGGCCCTATATTTCCGGCTTCTCGTAAACCTTTGATTTCTTTGTAACGCTTGATTTTATACGCGGTCAATCATTTCGGTTTAACCTGCCTCACACCCACGTTCTTTAATAGCATCCAGAAGCTGCTGCAGCCGGGTGTTCAACTCACGCAACACCTCCGCCTTGCGCGCGTCGTCATCATGGACATCATCTTGATGTTCTGCCCGTTCAGCTTGGCGTGCCAACCGCCACGCACCGATGCTGCGCGCGGCGCCCTTCAGCTTATGGGCATATGAGCGCCAGCTTGAAGCATCGGCCCCGGCAAGGTCGACAAGATAGTCCGGTGCCTTTTCAGCAAAAACACCAAGTATCTGAGCTTCAAAATCCGTATCTCCGCCCGAGAACCCGCGCAGGTGTTCCGGATCAAGCACAACATCCTCATCCCAATTGGACTCGGCCACGCCCATCATTCCCCCAGCACTTTGCGCCCGGCGGGTGTCAATTTGCACACTAGCCAGTCAGGCTTAATGGGGTTACGACGCCATGGTTCACACCAGCCGTTGGAGAGGCAAGAGCGTACCGTCTGATCATTGATGCGTTGGCCCTGCCGGTCAAAGAGCGGCAGTTTACCCCCAGGCTCATTCAGACCACGTTCAAGGTAGCGCTTTTGCGCCGCACTTGGCTTTATTGCCCCCGTGGTCTTCACGATCGTCAAATCGGCCATACCAGCCCTTCCTGAAAAACGTGAAACCTTTTCCCGACCTCAATGATGCCATAACTTCGTAACAAAATACCAGCCATCACGTAAAAACCTCAGCCCAAGCCATTGACGGAGGGCATGTAATCGTAAACTGTAACACAGGCGCCATGGGCGCGTGGGGAAGATCATTGAGGGCACAATGTCAAAAGCGGAAATGAATTTTCCTGAACCTGATCAGGAAAATGACCTAGGCAAAGAACGAGATACCAACCAGCCGGACGAGGCTGAGCAGAAAGCCGTGGCGGCGCGAAACACAAGGCGCATGCTGCCGTTCATTCTGGCATGTTCTTTTACCGCATTGTGGCTTGCTGGTGCAGGGTATTATCTTTGGTCCACCCCGGCACTCATCGAAATTCAAGCCTCCGCCACTGCGCTTTCAAGCTTCACTGGTGGCCTTACCACGCCGATCGCAATTTTCTGGTTGGTGGCTCTTGCGTTCCAGCGCACCGACCCGCTTCTGGAACGGCGGCTCGCCATGGCACAAAGCCTTCATAAGGCCGTCGCCCCAGTGGAAGTAGCAGAACAGCGCCTTAGTCAGCTAAATAAAACTCTCAATAAAGAACTTCAAAACATTGAAGCTGTTGCTGATTTAGCATCAGATAGAATTAGCAATCTGGAAAAACGCTTCCAGGAACAAATCAGCAATCTATTCTCTGCGACCGCAGACACGGAAGCCCGCACGTCGTCGATCCGTGACCTGCTGGAGCGCGAACGCCAATCAATGGGCGACACAACCAAAGAGATCGAAGACCGCTTCAATAACCTTGAGATGATGATCAGCACGATGGCCTCAAGGCTTGCTGGGGCTGGCGAGCATGCGGCGGGCACAGCCGATACCGCACGCGGGAAAATTGACACCAGCCTTGATGCCCTTGCCGGCGCAACCGAAGCCATGGAAGCGCGGCTTGGCAAAGCCAGCGTCCATGTGGGCAAGAAGGCCAGCGAAGTGCAGGACATTGTGGTGGATGTCGAGCTACGGCTTCAGTCTGTGACAGAGAATGTGCTCTCGGGCATGGACCGCTTCCGTCATGATGTGGAGGGGCTTGAGGGTCGCTCCGCCGAACTTTCAGAACATATGCGAACACAAGCCACCGTTCTGGCTGAGCTCGCACAACTGGCCGCGCAAGAGTCTGCCAAGATCGAACAATCACTTAAAAGCCATGTCGGTGAAGTGCATACCGCAGCCACGGAAGCACTTGAACGCACGAATGAGGTCTCCAGCATCTTCTCTGAGCGCACTCAGGCCATGTCAACGCAGGCGATCGAAACCGTGGAGCGCGCCAAGAGCCTGCTTGAAGAAGCTGGTAAATCGCTCGAGGATCACTGCGCTTCCGCTTTGTCGACCAGTGAACAGGTCAACCGCAAAACCCTCGAGACCACTGAAGCCACAGGTAAAGCAGTACTCGAACACGCGGAAAAGGTTGACCGTGTACTCGACGAAGGCCTTGAACGCGCACGCCATGCCCTTGAAGAAACAATGGCCGCCATTTCTGGCCATAGCGACGAAGCCGTCAGCAAGGCGGAAGACGCGGCTGAGCGTACGCTCCAGCATATCCGCCAGCTTCGCGCAGGCGTAGAAGAGCAACTGGAAGAACTTGCTCGTGCCGGTGAAGAAAGTGGCAACTCGCTTAGCGAAACAGCAGATAAGCTGAGCGAAAAGGCCGCGTCGCTGACCAGAGAGATGGGCGAAAACGCAGAACAGCTGGCTGAAAAAGCAGGCAGTGCAAATGAAGAGCTTACCAACGTGCGGGAGCAGATGAGCCTGCAAACCGGTGTGCTCTCGGGCGTGCTGAATGAAACCCGCATGAAACTTGCGCGCCTTGAAGAAGACCTCACATCGCAGCGTGATGCGCTCAACGAAGCTTCAACGGAAGCCGCGGACCGGGTGATTGAAGCTGCGGAGCGCTTCCGTGATCAAAGCCGCGCGTTGCAGGACACCGCCTCCCTCGCGCAGGAAGACATTGCAGGCCGCTCCGGCGAGCTTGTTTCGATGATGGACCAGATGAAAGCCGCAGGCAAAGGCACGCGCGATGAGCTTGAAGGCGCTTCTGATGCGCTGTCAGAAAAAACCGCCTCGCTTAGGAGCGAACTGGCTGAATCTCGTGAAGCACTGGGTTCGGCAGCCGATGCCTTCGCAGGCGAACGTGACCGTATTGGCCATGATACCGAAGAGGTTATCAAAAAGCTCAATCAGGCTTCAGACAGCATGAGCAAAGAGGTAGAGAACTTCGCCCTTGGCTCCATGGAAGCCGCGACAAGGCTGGACGCGGCCAGCCAGTCCCTGATGGACCAGACCGAACGGGCACAGGGCGATATGAAGCGTGCTGTCGAGGATACCCGCA
This sequence comes from Kordiimonas sp., assembly GCF_965216265.1. Lineage (GTDB taxonomy): Bacteria > Pseudomonadota > Alphaproteobacteria > Sphingomonadales > Kordiimonadaceae > Kordiimonas. Next base: position 3,873,543 of record NZ_OZ244153.1, on the reverse strand, counting down.
GCGAGCTGACCGCCAGCATGGACGATATCGCCAACCGCGCAGCAGAGCGTATCACCTTCCTGCAGGAAGAAATGCAAACCACCCTCGCCCGCGTGCTGAAGGAATATCAGGAAACCGCAGACCAGGCCGAGAAAGAAAGCGCGCTTCTCGCCATGCGCATTGGTAATGAAGCCGAAAAAGTGGCGCAGCGGGCTGAACATTTCATTGAAAAGACATCCGAGATCGAAAAACGCATTGCGGGTGCGACCAAAAATGACTTCGCCCGCACCTCCCAGCTTTTGATGGAAAGCCTGCAGTCTACCTCAATCGACATCAACAAGGCCCTTTCGCATGACCTGCCTGACGATGTGTGGGAAGCTTATCTCTCAGGTGACAGGTCAGTGTTCATGCGGCGTTCGGTCCGCAATGCAGACCGCAAAACCAAAAAAGCCATTGCCGACAAGTTCCAGACCGATTCCGAGTTCCGGGAAGCCGTGGCGCGCTACTGCCGCGACTTTGAGGGCATGATGGAACGCGCAATGATGGGAGACCGAGGCAGCGCACTCTCCGTCACCCTTGTATCTTCTGACATGGGCAAGCTATACATCCTTCTGGGTCAGGCGCTGAAAAAATTCAGCTGACGATAGTCTCAGGTAGGACGCAACGAGGGGGGAAGCTCATGCGACCGGTCAACGTCGCTGCAATAGCAGCGCTCAGCATGCTGGCGGCATGTTCAGGCGAAAAGGAAAATTCAGAAGCCGTGCATCAGGTTGGTGAACCTGTTGAGTGGCGGATGACAAGCACCTACCCCTCAACTCTCATCCAGCTTGGCACCTTGGGCAAACGGCTGGAAACAGAGGTTGCCAAAGTCTCAGGCGGATCGGTGAAGCTCAAGTTTTATGAGCCCGGCGTTCTGGCACCACCTTTTGAGACATTTGATGCGGTTAGCTACGGTGCCGTTGAAGCTGGCTGGTCGACCCCCGGTTACTGGGCGGGCAAAGATGCTGCCCTGCAGCTTTTCTCGAGCGTGCCATTTGGGCCATCAGCGCCAGAATATTTGGCGTGGTTTGACTATGGTGGCGGCAAGGAACTGTTTGAGGAAACTTACCACAAACACAATATCCACGGCATTATCTGTGGCATGACCCCGCCTGAAGCGTCTGGCTGGTTTAAGAAAGAAATCAACAGTGTTGAGGACCTTAAAGGCCTGAAGATCCGCTTTTTTGGCCTTGGCGCCAAGGTGATGGAAGAAGTCGGCGCGGCCCCTCAACTGATTGCGGGCGGCGAGATATACCAGGCGCTGGAGCTTGGCACCATTGACGCGACAGAGTACGCCATGCCTGCTGTGGATTACCGCATGGGCTTTTATGAGGTTGCCAAACATTATTACTTCCCCGGCTGGCACCAGCAGTCCACCTTCTTTGAGCTGATGATCAACCTGGATGCCTGGAAAAGTCTGAGCGAAACTCAGCAGGCGCAAATTGAAGCGACCTGTGCCGCCAACGTACGCTACGGCATATCTGAAGGGGAAGCCTTGCAGGCGGACGCCATGCTCGCGCTTGAGGCAAAAGGTGTCAATATTCACACATGGACACCGGAAATTCTTGATGAGCTTCGCGCAGCATGGGGCCGGGTTGTGGCGGGGCTTGTTGAAAAAGACCCGGAATTCGCCCGTGTGTGGCATTCGCTTGAAGCCTTCCGTGAGAAATATAAAGCCTGGGCCGACCGCGGCTACCTGAAGGAATAGCCGTGAAAGCTCTCCTGGTATTTGCACGCAGCACGGAACGGTTCGTTGCCTTCTTTGGCCGCATTGGTGCCTGGGCGATTGTGGCGCTCATGCTGGTTATCATCACCGATGTTACGCTGCGCCGCTGGTTCATCATTGGCTCCACCAAACTGCAGGAGCTTGAATGGCATTTGCACGGCGCGCTTTTCCTTACCTGCCTGGGTTGGGCCTTCAGCCGCAATGCCCATGTGCGCATTGAGCTGGTGAGTGAGCGTGCGAGTGCCCGCACCCGCGCCTGGATAGAGCTTTGGGGCTGTATTGTCTTCCTGCTTCCCTATGTGGCCGCCATCTTGATTTTCGGGGCTGATTACGTGAGTTATAGCCTCACCTATAACGAAGCCTCAGCTTCCCCTACGGGGCTCGGCAACCGCTGGATCATCAAAGCATTCATCCCGTTTGGCTTTGCGCTTCTTGGGCTCGCAGCACTCGCGCGGTTAAGTGACGCAGTCGTCTATCTGTTCGGCGCTAAAGAGCTGGCAGCCCAGGCCGGCTTTGGACGTCCCCACGCTCACACGGGGGACAGCTGATGGATATGATCATCGAGTTTTTACCGATCCTGATGTTCCTTGCGCTGATACCAATGCTTTTCAGCGGTTTCCCTGTGGCGTTTGTGCTTGGCGGTGTGGGGCTGCTGTTCTGGCTGTTAGCCGTGGGCCTAGGCATCGAAAACCCCAACAGTTTCTTCCTTGTTGTCAGCCGCATCTTTGGCGGCGTGGTGAACAAGCTGGTATTGGTCGCTATCCCCATGTTTATCTTCATGGGCACCATGCTGGAACGCAGCGGGGTAGCGAAAGAGCTGCTTTATACCCTTCAGTTGATGACACGGCGCATACCGGGTGGCCTTGCGCTTTCAGTCACCGTGCTAGGTGTCATTATGGCCGCAACAACGGGCATTATTGGCGCAAGCGTGGTAATGATGACGTTGCTCGCTCTCCCGGTGATGATTGACCGTGGGTACGATAAACCCCTCGCCACAGGCACCATAGCGGCCAGCGGTACACTGGGTATCCTGCTACCGCCATCTATCATGCTGGTGGTGATGGCCGACCTACTGTCCACATCTGCTGGCGGGCTTTTTCTTGCGGCTATCGGGCCGAGCTTGTTTCTGGCTGCGCTCTATATGCTGTATATCTTCGGCCGCACCGCCATGGCGCCTCATCTGGCACCACCGCTGGGGGCAGAAGCTGCAGCGGGCCAGCTAACCCTGATGCGTGTGTTCAGAAGTTTTGTGCCACCTATCCTTTTGATCATACTGGTGCTTGGCTCAATTTTCGGTGGGTTTGCGACACCAACGGAAGCCAGCGGTGTTGGCGCTGTTGGCGCTGTTATCCTCGCCGCCCTCAATAGAAAACTGACTTTCGCAACATTGAAGGATGTGGTGGAAAAATCCGCACTCACCACAACCATGTTGTTTGGCCTGTTTATAGGCGCCACAGCGTTTTCATATGTTTTTGCGCTTTTGGGCGGGCACGATCTGATCCTGTCTGCCATCAACCAGAACGACATATCACCTTGGTTGGTGCTGGCCGTATTGATGCTTGCTGTGTTCCTGCTTGGGTTCTTTTTCGACTGGATCGAGATTACGCTGATTATTCTGCCAGTGTTCGCCCCGATCATTGCAGCCCTTGATTTTGGCGCCCATCTGCCAGAGGCAGGAACCGTCACCGTCTGGTTTGCTATCTTGATGGCAGTGAACCTGCAAACGAGCTTCCTGACACCGCCTTTTGGCTTTGCCCTCTTCTATATGAAAGGCGCTGCACCTGAGGGTGTAAAGCTATCGGACATATACCGCGGCATCATCCCGTTTGTGGCCCTTCAGCTTCTTGGCTTGATCGTGCTGTTGATATGGCCAGACCTCGCGCTCTGGCTCCCGCGTTTTCTAGGCAAGTAGTCTGAAGAGAATATCGGCTAAATAAGAAGGCGCCGGAAATGGCGCCTTCTTTACGTTTGGTAAGACTGCCGGTTAAGCCGCGTCTGAAGAGCTGTCGTCATGGCGCTGTAGTTTACCAATCAGATAGTCAAGGTTCTCAGTATCCACATCATCTTCAACGGCTGTCAGCACGCGTTCGATCATAAGCTGACGGAACAGCTGCCGGTCATCGCCGCCGGTCTCAAGCATTTCATCCGCCACATCAAGTGCAGCTCGCGCCATAGGCAGAAACTGTTCTGGCATCTTGGCAACTTCAAACAGGCGCCTTAGGCCCATGTCACCTTTGTCATGCACCAGCTTGTAGGCGTTGACCACAGGAATACCCACCCGCTTCGCAAGTGCCACCTCAAAGAAAGTGGTGTCACCCATGCACAGTGCGCGTAGCATCAAGGTTGGGGTAAGACGGCCATTGTCAAACAGCTGATCAACCAGTTCCTGAACAGTGGTTGACTTCTGTCCACCCTCAAGCAGCGATACGGTTGCTTTCTCGCGGCTTTCCAGCAGCAGGTCACTGGCCATAGACGGGGAAATTTCGTGATGTGTCATGATGTGGTCACGCAACTGCTCAGACACGAGCGTCACAAGGCGTTCCGCGACACCAATCGGCAATTCACCGCGCATGGCAAGCGGCGCTTTAACAACATCGCTGTCGCCGAATTTATCAAGGACTTTACCGAAAGTAGCTTCCTTGATCTTGGCGCCCTTGTTGTTAACAAGGGTTGCAACAACTTCCTCATCGCCAGTATCAGCCAGCGCGTCAGCCACGTCTTCTGAGACATCCCTGCGGCCAGCCACAACTTTTTGCACATCAGTGCCGCGCGTGCGAACGATGTCGATCAAATCCTTGTCCGTGAGAACGGAGGAGAATTCGATAACGGGCATCGCGACTTCGTCAACGTCTTGTGCAAGTGAAGCGGCCACGTCATGCGGCACATCCGGGTTATCCTTCAGACTTTCAGACAAAGCCTGACGAACCCTGACGGCAGCATCGCGCAACATCACCCGAAAGATATCTTCCGCGATCTGGCGTTCGCTTTCCGTTAGCGCACTGGCACCAAAGGTGCCCGCGACTTTTGCAGCAGCCTCCGCCCGGTTATTCTCGTTCGGATCCTGCAACAGTTTAGCAACATCGGCGCTTGAAAGCTTATTGGCGTCAGACAAAACTATCTTCCCCTCAAAAAAAGGTCCTACGCGCACGCTATGCCAAACAGGTTAATCGCCCGTTAAAAGAAAGACGAAACAGCCACAAAGGCCGGAAAGCGCCAGTCAACCTGAAATCGTGAGCATCTTTCCGTTGAGCCGAACCACATTAGCGGCTAGCATGCGGCACAATTTTAACCGGACGAGGCCTTCGTCCCAAGAACAAACTGATGAAGTGGCAGGATTTTTTCCTAGCCCAAGTGCAACAGAGTGTTGGGGAGCAACAATGAAACGCCTTTTGGCTTCAATAATTCTTATTCTGGGCAGCGCGGGCGCGGCCTTCGCACAAGAAACAGAGAAAACCTTCGCCGAATCCGTCAATGAAGTAATGGCTCCTATCAGCCAGGTTATCTCAGACGTGATTTTCTTTGCCATTCCAATGGATTGGTTGATTGCAGATGCGCCGGGTATCCCGTTCATTGCGCTCTGGCTGGTTGGCGGCGCTATTTTCTTCAGCTTTTATTTTGGATTCCCGAACATCCGGGGCTTCAGACAGTCAATCCGCATCGTCAAAGGGACCTATGACAACCCAAGCGACCCGGGCGAAGTTACTCACTTCCAGGCGCTCACAGCGGCTGTTTCCGGCACAGTAGGCCTTGGCAACATTGCAGGTGTGGCTATTGCGGTATCCATTGGTGGCCCGGGGGCAACCTTCTGGATGATCCTTGCAGGTTTCTTTGGCATGACCAGCAAGTTCGTTGAATGTACGCTTGGTGTTAAATACCGCGAGATTGACGAAAATGGCGTGGTAACAGGTGGGCCAATGCTCTATCTGTCCCGTGGCCTTGCCAATCATGGTTTGCCAAACCTCGGTAAAATCCTTGCCGTTGCGGCTGCTGTTATTTGTATTGGCGGTGCATACGGTGCTGGTGCCATGTTCCAGGTTAACCAGTCCTCCACACAATTCACCAACGAGATCGCAGCCCTCACCGGCGGTATGGACAGCGTGTTCTATGGTCGTCAGTGGCTCTTTGGTATCATGTTCGCCTTCTTCGTCGGCCTCGTGATCATCGGCGGTATCCGTCAAATCACCCACGTGACAGAGTTTCTAGTGCCCATCATGGCAACGCTTTATATCTCTGCTTCGCTTGTTGTAATTTTCAGCCACTTCTCTGAAATTCCATCGGCGTTTGGCCAGATTTTCGCCGGAGCCTTTACGGGTGAAGGTGTGCAAGGCGGTATCATTGGCGTGCTTATCCAAGGCTTACGCCGCGCCAGCTTCTCTAATGAGGCTGGCCTTGGTTCAGCCGCGATTGCTCACTCCGCCGCCAAAACAAAAGAGCCGGTAGCAGAAGGCCTTGTGGCCCTTCTTGAGCCCTTCATTGATACGGTGGTAATTTGTACGATCACAGCACTTGTCATTATCCTGACTGGGTCGTTTGACCCGAACGCATCCGGCACGTCAGCAGGTATCGCGCTGACATCCAACGCTTTCGCGTCGGTGATCGACTGGTTCCCATATATCCTGACAGTAGCGGTTATTCTGTTTGCCTTCTCTACGTCCATTACGTGGTTCTATTACGGCCAGCGGTCTTTCCTTTACCTGTTTGGAAACAACAGAGCCGCCGACTTCGCATTCAAGATGTCTTACCTGATGATCCTCGTGATCGGATCGGCGATGTCGCTTGCGCCGGTGATGGATATGGCAGACGCGCTTCTGCTCGCGATGGGCTTCCCGAATATCGTGGGTCTGATCATCATGCGGAAAGAGGTGAAAGAGATGCTGGAAAACTATCTCGCCAGAGTGAAGTCCGGTGCGATCAAGCCCTATATTCACGATAAAAGTGAAGCGGCAAAGTGACACAGCAACCTTGAACCATATTCATGCGATATTAAGTATGAAAATGCAGTATGTGGCGGGGGTAACTCCGCCACAATTATGTCAGGAGCAGACAATGAAAAGATATCTAGCCGCCATAACCGTCGCCATGCTTTGCGGTGTAGCAACCGCCCCAGCGATGGCCGACGATGACCCCACCTCAACGGCAATTTCCTCCGACGGTGACGCGGAAAAAGGCAAACGTATTTTCAACCGCTGCAAAGCGTGTCATAACCTTACGGCTGCAGAACGGTCCCGTATGGGCCCAAACCTTGACGGCCTTTTTGGTCGTGGAGCAGGCAGTAAGGAAGATTATAAATACTCAAAAGCGCTCGCCGAAGCCGATTTTGTTTGGACGGAAGAAAAGTTGGACGCGTGGTTAAGCGCGCCAAAAACTTTCCTGCCTGGTAACAAGATGGCGTTTGCTGGCCTCAGGAAAGAACAAGACCGCATGGACTTGATGGCTTACCTGCGTACGGCGACAGTAGCGAGCGAATAATTCAGGCTTCTCGCCAGTTAGGATATTCCGATGAAACGCCTATTTGCTCTTTTCTCCTTGTTACTGATGCTTGCGCCTACCGCGCACGCGCAGGACGGCGGTGACCGCGCGGTTGATGACGTGCGGGGAGCGATTGAATTCGTTCAAAACCTGAGCTCCGAGACCATTGCTGTCTGGAGCGATAGCAAGCTGTCAGCATCTGAACGCTATACGGCCTTCCGTGCCATTTTTGAAGACGCCACAGACATTGAGTTGCTGGCACAGGGCATGTTGGGGCTGCATTACCGTACAATTACGAAAGAACAGCGCGAAACCTATATGAAGGCAATGGGTGATTATATCATCGCTGAGTTTGATAAGCGCATGGCACAAATCGGCTTCAAATCACTGGAAGTGAGCGGCACCAAACCAGCATCTGGCAAACAAGGCCACCTTTATGTGCGCACGGAAGTAACCCGTGACGAAGGACAACCGATTTTGGCCGACTGGCGCGTTCGCAAGAAAGACGGCAAGTTCCAGATTGTGAACCTTGAGTTTGAAGGCATCAACCTTCTGATCACAAACCGGGACCTGTTTTCTTCAAAAATCAAGCGAGACGGTTTTGATGGCCTTATTGCCTGGTTGAGGGCACAGAATACGATGCCCGGCGCACAAGGCAGTACGGCGGCAGAAGCTTCACGCTGATAGCACAATTATTCTGCGGTGTTGGTGCCAACAGCTTCAACGCCGCAGTCAAGCCTCAGGCTCCCCGCTGTGTTATAAAGCGCAGCCTCAAGCGCCGCAAAGCGCCCTTCCCCCAAATTGATAGCAAAACGCGTGCGGTAGTCGAAACCGTCGTCTGCAGCTGTGCGTTTGCTGCTCATGCGTACGATGTTTGCGCCATATTCCACCAACACATCACTGATGCGGGCTACAAGCCCAGGGCGGTCACCGCCCGAAATGTCAACGATATGAGTGATGGTGGCGCTTTCACCGCGCGCAAGAGCGAAGGGGAACCGGCTGACAGTAATGCGTGCACCAGCTACAGCCTCGAGCGCCGCCAAGCCTGCGGTCACCTCTTCTTCGTCTGCTCCAGCGGAAAACTCAGCAATGCAGGAAAACTCGAATCCCTCACCCAATACGGCAAAAGCGCTATCTGCCAGATTGGCGCCGGTTTCAAACAGGTACCCCGTAACGCCAGAGACAACCCCAACACGGTCCAGCCCAATGATGGAAATAAGAAATTTGTCGTTCACATATGCGCTCATGGTGGTACTCCTAAGAAAAGGGTGGCGTTTTCCAGCGAGTTTGCTAAATAAACGCCACCGAAGCAATCAGATGTTACGGATATCACCAATTCAACAGGAACATATTCCATGGCAGACCAGCAGCTTTTACATCTTGTCTTTGGCGGTCAGGTAAAAGACCCGCAATCCCTCGAATTCGCTGACCTCAACAAGGTTGATATCGTCGGCATTTACGGGTCCTATTCAGAAGCTGAGCAAGCGTGGCGCAGTGTCAGTCAGGCGAATGTAGACGATGCAATGACCAAATATGTGGTTGTTCACCTGCACAAGCTTCTTGAGCCTGCGGAATAAGCCAAAGCGTTCCGGGCAAAAGCCTTCCAGAAAGCAACAAGGACGAGCAGCGCGCAGCGTGATCGTCCTTTCTAGCTTCTCAAAGGGCAGATTACGGCCCCTTATATAGGTTTAGTGCGTGCTAGTGCGCGCGAGCCTTTTCAGCAAAATAAGCATTAATGCTGGCTTCAATCGCATCACCGTTCGTGTCGTATGCGCCCATGCGGCCAGTCATGGCCTGGTGCGCTTCTTCACGCGTGCTTGGATGAAGCCGGTTAAGCTCTAGGCTTACAAGGCGGCGTAGCCCTGCACTGTCGATTGGTTGGTACATATTTTTCTTCCATTTTTACTTTTTTGGTACCGTCATTGGTAGCATCAAAGCGCGACAGTTTTTTGTCACGCCGATGACAAAAATAAAACAGGCAGGGGCTGAGGTCACCCCAACCACTGCCTGCCAACTTTCTATATATGGCAGTTTAGCTGACTTTTTTCAAGTCTGTCACCCAAGCTTTGACATTTGTCTCCAAAATAGACAGAGGCACAGCGCCGTTTTTCAGCACCACACGGTGGAAACCTTTCCAGTCAAACTTGTCACCCAACTCGTCCATTGCCATCTGACGCAACTCCATGATCTTGAGCTTGCCAACCATGTAAGCAGTCGCCTGCCCCGGCATCACGATATAGCGCTCAATCGCGGCAACAACGTCGCCGTGTGGGTTTGGTGTATTTCCCGACAGGTAATCAATAGCCTGTTCACGTGTCCATTTTTTGGAATGCAGGCCCGTATCTACCACCAGGCGGCATGCGCGCCAGAGCTCCATCGCCAACCTACCAAAGTCTGAGTATGGGTCCTGATAGAAGCCCATGTCCTTGCCAAGCTCTTCCGTATAAAGGCCCCAGCCTTCTGTGAAGGCGGTAAAGCGCGCGGTGCGCTGGAACAGCGGCACACCCTCAAGCTCTTGCGTCAGCGCGATCTGGAAGTGGTGCCCGGGAATACCTTCGTGGTACGCAAGGGCCTCAAGCTGATAGATCGGCATATATTTTGTGTTGCGCAGGTTTGCGTAAAATATGCCGGGACGTGAACCATCGGGCGCAGAGCGCTGATAGAATGCCTTGCCCGCGGATTCCTCGCGGAACTTTTCAACTGCGCGTACTTCCATCGGTGCTTTTGGGGTCAGGTCAAAGAACTCGGGCACCCGTTCACGCATGGCATCAATGATGTCGTTGGCCTGCTGGATGTAAGCCGCCTTACCTTCTTCCGTATCAGGGTAGTAGAACTGGTCATCTGTGCGGGTGAACTCGAAAAACTCCTGCAGGGTGCCTTCAAAGCCAACCTGCGCCATGATCTCTTTCATGGCCTCATGAATACGCGCAACATTGTCGAGGCCGATCTGGTGGATCTCATCGGCCGACAAGGTGGTTGTGGTCATATTCTCGAGGGCCTGCGCATAAAACGCATCCCCATCCGGGAACTTCCAGGCACCATCGTCTGTCGTCGCCGTTGCCTGAAGCTCTTCCAGCTTGGCGATCAGCGTCTCAAACCCAGCTTTGGTATTGGTGGTGAGGGCTTCCGTAGCTTTAGCAACAAGCGCACCGCGCTCTTCGTCACTGATTTCCAGATTTCCAACCTTTTTCTTGAAGTCCGCCAACAGAATGTTGTCTTTCCCGCTATCGTCAAACGGTGCACCGCTGACGATATTACGTGAAGACTCGATCACATACGGATAGACAAATTTCGGTGCCTGAATGCCTTTGTCAGCACGTTCCTGCAGGTTACCAGACAACTGGGTGAGAAATGTGGAAAGCCCGTTCAGACGGGTGATGTAGGCCTCGGCATCCTTGACATCATCAATACGGTGAACCGTCATCAGGTGCGTTGCAACACCTGTGTGCCACCCAAACATCTGGTTGATAGGGTAACCATAGTCGTGCCAACGGTCGTTCTTGATATGCCGCTCAGCCGTCAGTTCAAAAATACGGTAGCTGAGCTGGTCTTTCTCGCTCAAAGCGTCAAAATCAAACGCGCGTAGCTCAGCAAGTTGATCTTTATAAAGCTGCAATTCCTTGGCGTCTGCCTCGTCAGAAATCTCTGGCCATTCATCATTGTGGCTACGATCACCAAGGCGCTCGGCCTGCAACGGGTTGAGCGCAAGGCGCGCTTTCATGGCATCGGCAAAAAACTTGTTCAGCGCTTCTGCTTGTTGTTCTTGTGCGATCTCAGCGTCTTGCCCAAAAGTCTTTTGCTCGTTTTTGTTCGCAGGCTCACAAGCGGCCAACGCCAGCAAAAGTGCAATGGATGAAACGGTTTGTCGGATCATAACTGTCCCCTTATTTTTCCCTGTACTCAAATTCTAATCAAAAGTCGGAAACTCTTGGTGGTTGGTAATCATTTGCCAACCAATTTGCGCTAAGGTGGCCCTGCTTTGAGATGAATTGCAAGCCCTGTTGACATCCAGGCCCAAGATGCCTATCTCACGCATCTGTATAGGAGTGCCAAAGCGAAATGCAACGCGAGACCAAAATCGTAAAAACGCCGCTGTTCACCATTGGTCAGGTCGTCCGTCACAAATACTTCCCGTTCCGGGGAGTAATTTTTGACGTGGACGCCGAATTTGCGAATTCTGAAGAGTGGTGGGAATCTATCCCGGCGGAAATCCGCCCGGCAAAAGAGCAGCCCTTTTATCACCTGTTCGCTGAAAATGACGACACCAGCTATGAAGCTTATGTTTCACAGCAAAATCTGGAAGCTGATGTTTCAGACGAACCGGTAAACCATCCTGAGGTTATTGAGCTTTTTGGCGATTTGAGCCAAGGTCAGTATCAGCTCAAGGCTATTCCGCGACATTAAGCCCTTATCACGTAAGACCTGAATTGTGCTCATAAAAAAAGCGGCGTACCTGACGCCGCTTTTTTATTGGCAGTGTGCGCTGTTACGCGACAAACGCAGCCAAAAGCACCATCACCACGATGATTGCGACAGTAGCCCGTGTACCGTGCTTCATGAAACCGTCAAAGGTGCGTTCTTGTTCTTGAATGTCCATATCACTGGCTCCCAATTGCTTAGCGTTCGACGCTGAAGAAATATTTCCCGCTCTATAGCGCATCACATCGCGCGGGCCAAGTATTTTGCTCAACCCTCACTGCCAACACACTCGGCAAGCATCTCTGGTTCAATATTACCGCCAGAGAGAACAACTACTGTTGTACGTCCCTTGGCGGCCACTCGCCCGTTCATCAGCGCCGCAAGGGCTGCCGCGCCGCCAGGTTCCACGACCATCTTGAGGGTAATGGCGGCATACCGTACGGCCGCAAGCGCTTCCTCATCACTGACCGTCAGGCCTTTGATTTCACACTCTCTGAGTATCGGGAAGGTCAGGTCACCGGCACTCGGTGTCAGCAGTGCATCACAAATTGAGCGTGCACCAAAGTCCACTTTTTCAATGGTGCCCGTGGTTAGGGACCGGCAGACGTCGTCAAACGCCTCAGGCTCAACCACATAGCCGTCCATCCCCGGGAAGTGATGCTTCAGAGCCACAAAGGTGCCCGATGCCAGCCCACCGCCGCCACAGTTCACCAGTGCTTGATCTGGCTTCAGGCCCAATTGTTTCAGGTCCTCGGCGATCTCAAGCCCAACGGTACCCTGTCCGGCCATGATGTAAGGGTCGTTATACGGCGGCACCACGATAGCACCGCTATCACCCACTACGCGTTTCGCAACCTCTTCCCGGTCTTCGTTATAGCGGTCATACTGCACCACTTCGGCACCATAGGAACGTGTATTGGCGAGCTTTAATTTCGGGGCATCATTCGGCATCACAATGGTTGCCTTAATACCAAGTATTTGTGCAGCCTTGGCAACACCTTGTGCATGGTTCCCGCTGGAAAATGCCACAACGCCTTTGGCACGCTCTGCCTCGGTCAGCCTCGAGAGCCTGTTATAAGCACCACGAAACTTGAAAGCTCCAATAACCTGCAAGTTCTCAGGCTTAATGAAAACCCGGCCACCAAGCAATTCATTGAGGGCAGGATATTCCAGAAGTGGGGTCCGTACCGCAGCGCCCTTGATTTGCTGAGCAGCTGAGAGAATATCCTCGATACCAATCGCCAATGTCACTGTTTCGCCTCCCCGTTTTTGTTATTTGCCGCCTTGCGCCGCTGCCACCATCTGCCGAGACGCACTTCCTGGTTGCGCCGAAAGCGCCGCACCGCCGGAAAGTCCACCGAGAGGATCAGAAGCCCAAGCGGCACCATCCAGAAGCCAAGAACCGGCAAGAACCCAAGAAGTCCACCAATAATAAAAAAAATGCCTACCACTATCCGCGCCAGGCGGTTGGCAGGCATTACTTTTTTAACCGTATTCTTAACCATGATACCCGAAACCTTATCCAAATATCCCGCCAGCTAACGTGGGATATATCCGAACAAGCTTCGGGCCCAGCTGTTAACCAACTTCGTTGATGGTTTTCCGCATGATTTCACCAATGTTGTCAATATCTGATTTGGTGGTCACAAGCGGCGGCGCGATAGCGATATGGTCACCGCTCATACGAACCTTGAGCCCATTTTCATAAGCACGCTGGAAAATCTTGCCTGCGCGGGAGCCAACCTTGCCGTCGATCTGCGCAAAAGTAATCGCACTCATAAAGCCAAGATTGCGAACATCTGTGACAGTTTCAGCACTGCCAAGTGCATGCACCATGTCCTCAAAATAGCTTTCGGTTGCGCGCACATGCTCATACACACCTTCTTCCTGATAAGCTTTCTGGCTCGCAATAGCGGCAGCAACAGCAAGGGGATGCGCGGAATAGGTGTAACCATGGAACAGCTCAATGCCGCCCTTGGTTTCGTCCATGAAGGTATCGTAAATGCCCTTGCGAACTGCCACCGCCCCCATGGGAACTGAGCCGTTATTCAGGGCTTTTGCCGTTGTGATCAGGTCTGGCACAATACCAAACCGCTCAGACGCTGTTGCGTAACCAAGGCGGCCAAAAGCCGTGATAACCTCGTCAAATATCAGCAGGATACCATGTTTTTCCGTGATCTCACGCAAGCGCTCGAGATAGCCTTTAGGCGGTATAAACACCCCTGCAGACCCGGCAACCGGCTCAACGATCACAGCTGCAATGGTGCTGGCATCGTGAAGCGAAATAACCTCTTCAAGCGAATCCGCATAAGCTGCGCCATCTTCAGGCTGCCCTTTTGAGAAACGCATATCCGCATTATAAGGAAACGCCAGATGGTCAACCCCCGGTAGCTGCGCGCCAAAAAACTTGCGGTTATTGACCATGCCGCCCACGGAAATGCCACCAAAACCAACACCGTGATAACCGTGCATGCGCCCTATAAGGCGCGTGCGCTGCCCCTCGCCCCGCAACCGGTGGTACCCGAGCGCTATTTTCAGCGCTGTATCAACAGATTCGGACCCCGAGTTGGTGAAGAAGATATGGTCCAGATCACCCGGCATGATTTCCTTGAGCATGTTCGCAAGCTCAAATGCCTTAGGGTGACCAAACTGGAAGGCTGTCGCATAGTCCAGCTCACCCGCCTGCTTGCGGATCGCCTCAACGACTTTGGGGTGGTTGTGACCAAGCGCACAACACCAAAGGCCGGAGGAACCGTCGATCACCTTGCGGCCATCGGTTGTCTGGTAATAGATGCCATCCGCGCTTTCCAGCAGGCGCGGATTAGCCTTGAAATCTTTGTTCGGGGTAAATGGCATCCAATAGGCTGCCATATCGTCGTTTATTCTTTTATCTGTGCCATCCATGAAACACCTATTTTGCACAAGGGAGGAAGGCCCAAAGGCCTTCCCTGCTTCTTTTATATCAAAGTCTTACTCGCCAAAACGGTAGGAGAGTTTCATACCGAAGGTACGTGGACGGCTGATGCCAAACCCATGGGCCGGGAAGAAACCACCAGCCTCGGACGTGCCATCAAAGTAAGCTTTGTTGAAGATATTCTCCACATAGGCAGTCACAGCCCAGCGGTTAAAGCTTTCATATCCAATACGAGCGGAGAAATCAGCCCAACCATCATTCTGGAAGGCAGCGATATTGCCAAGCCCGCCATAGGTTTTGGTCTGGGTACGGAAATCAGCGGACACATTCAACTCGCCCTCACCAACTTCTGTATGATAGCTCACAAGACCTGCGAAGGTGAATTTAGGCGAACCCGGCAAACGGTTACCCGTGCTGCCTTCTTCAACTGCTTCCGCGCCCGAGATCTCATTCTCGTTAAACGATGTTGCAAAGAATACATCGATATTCTTGTTCACGATCGCCTGCACGGTGCCTTCAAGACCCCATGACTTCACTTTACCGACGTTGGTCACGCGTGTGCCTTTGTCGAAATAGTTCAGTTGCAGGTCTTTGTACTGATAATAGTAGCTGCTGATATCAAGCCGGATGCGCTTGTCAAACAAGTCACCCTTGGTACCCAGCTCATACGACCATACTGTTTCAGGGTCGAACTGGTTGAGGGTGGCGTTGCTCACAAGGCCATCGTCCGCCACGTCGTCGTCGTCAGCCTCAATGGCGAAGCTACCAAACCCGCCGGCTTTATAGCCTTTGGTAACGCTGGCATAAACCATCCAGTCGTCGTTTGGACGATAACGGGCAACAAATCGCGGTGTGAAGTCATCCCAGGTTTGCTCACCTTCAATAAAGCCGTCTGTGTAAACACCGAAGGCCCAGAATGGCCCGAGGTAGCTGTCTACGGGCAGAATGGAGTTCGCGAACTTCTTCTTGTCCTTGGTGTAACGCAAGCCCACGCCGAGCTCGAACTGGTCAGATACAGCATATGTCATATCGACATAAGCGCCCCAGCCGCTAAACTCACCCATCACTTGGTTCTGCTCGAGAAGACCATCAGCGTTCGGGACAAATTCACCCCAGCCATAGTAAGCAAAAACCTCAGAGCAGGAGTAATAATAGTAAGCCGCGCACATGACTTCTTCGTCACCACGCTGCTGGAAGAAGGTATTGATCTCTTCCTTGTAGTAGGAGACACCGGCATACCAGCTCAGCGGGCCGTCACTTTGGCTCACAAGCCGCAGTTCCTGCTCGAAATAATCACCGCTTTGATCTTGGGCATAATCGTTGAACCCAATGTTCATGCCATCAAAATCTTCCGCGTAGCGGTAGTCGTGATCCTTATAACCTGTAACAGACGTAAGGGTTGCAAAACCGAGGTCCACGTTGATCTCGGCGCTCAGAGCGAGCACTTCACCAATGTCGTAGTTACCAAGCTTTGCGTCATTATCAACGCTGCGAGCACCGCCGCGCACGCTGATATCACGCCCGAGAACATCCTCAAGGTGTGGTACGATTTCGTCATCTTCGATAAGGCGATAGATGGACCCGCTCTGATCACGATCTTCATACTCAAACATCAGCGTGGCGTCCCAGTTGTCGCCGCGCAGGCCACCGGTCACCCGGAAGGCTGACTTATCATGAGCCACGAGGTTGTCATCGCCGATTTCAGCCGCATTATCCACGTAACCGTCTTCCTCGCTATGGTAGGCAGCAAGGCGAAGGGCAAAATTGTCGTTCATCGGGATGTTGGTCCAGGCCTCAGCCTCGAAAATACCACGCTCTCCAAGCCCTGCCTCGATAAAGCCGGAAGCCGCATCAAAGTCTGCCTTGGCGGTATAAAGGCTGACGGCGCCGCTGATCGCGTTACGACCAAACAGGAAACCCTGCGGGCCACGAAGAACCTCAGCGCGTTCCATATCGAACATGGACGTTACGACAACACCGTTCCGGCCTTGGTACAGGCCGTTCTTGAAGAAACCAACAGATGGATCACCGCCCACACCAAAGTCGTTCGTGGAAATACCACGAATGTTGATATAGTCGATGAAGCTGTCTTTACTGTCGCCTGAGAAGCCTGGCGCAAATTTCACCAGGTCCTTCACGTCATCAAGATTGACTCGCTTGGTGAAATTGGCGTCAAACGCCGTGATTGAAACCGGAACATCCTGTGTGGACTGCACCCGTTTCTGCGCGGTTACCACCACTTCCTCAATTGCCAACGAGTTACTGTCCGCATCTTGAGCGATCGCAGCACCACCAGAGAGAAGGATCGCTGCAAGCGATGCCCCTGCTTTGGCCTTGAAGCTGCGGGTACGATAGACAGATGTCATTTTCTGCTCCTCCCCTTGCGGGTCATTATACCTGATCTGCCATCAGGCTTTTCCAAAGCAGCTTACAGAAACTTCCGATGTGCTGCTCTCATGTTAATACGTGGCTGTTCCCCCCCGGGATAAAGCCGGCTTATGCGGTACTCTTCACGAGGCCCGCGTTTTTCAAGACCGATTTCATCGGCCCTAAATGCTGTTCAAATTCTTTCCAGCGCCCCACTGACCGCGTGTGCACCCGCTCACGCACCTGCGCAGCGCTCGCCGTTGTCACGGCTGCTTTCTGGTCATGGAAGTTCAGGCAAGCGTCCTGCCAATCAAGGCCAAGAAAGTCTATTATCTTTCGGGCGTTGGGCTCCAGATCGGCCACCGTATCTTCATACACAACGTCCAGCATGCGTGATCCTACAACCTCGCGCCAACGGTCCATCAGCTTGCGGTAGCGCACATGATGGCGGGCCATTTCTTCCTGATCGTAGGAATGATAATAAGCTTCAGCGAACAATTGTTTGTAACTCGCGAAACAGCTGTCAATGGGGTCACGCACAATGTGGATGATTTTGGCATTTGGCAACGCCGCAGCAATCAGTGGCACATAAAGATAGTTCACCGGCAGCTTATCAACAAAATGAGCGCTCGAGCCCCGCACAGCTTTCGTGGTTTCAAGGTACAACTGCCCAAGCGCTTTCATGTCATCGCCCGCGATTTTCCGGACGATCTCAGCTGTCATCGGACGCGGGGAGCTGGTTTCGCTAACCCGTTTCATTGCCATGGAAAACTGCTGCAATTCCCCTGCGGATTCGACCTCAGAATGCGCCGTGATAATGCGCTCAATAAGCGTGGTGCCTGTGCGCGGTTGCCCAACCACAAAAATAGGTGCTGGGTCGTCATGCCCGCTATTTTGGGCCGCAAACCACGCCGGTGTCAGCACGGTTTCCAGCGTCTCAAACAGGCCGCGTTCTTCCGCCTCATCAAACCTGACGTGGCCCCGGCGGGCTTTTGCGCCGGTCTCATAAGCAGAGAATGCTTCGTCCCACGCGCCCAGATCTTCAAACTCTTTGCCGATTGCATAGTGAAGGAACGACGCATCCGGGTGGTCTGAGGGCATACGCGCGGCAATCTCCTGCATCTCGCTTAGGTGCGTATCGTCAGACACCGCCTCAAGGCGGGAAACCATCCAGTGAGCGATCGCGGCATCGGGCTTTTCTTTCAGCACAGCCTCAAGCGCTTCCCGCGCTTCATCAAGCCGCCCCAGAAAGGTCAGTGCCTTGGCACGACTGAGATCAAAGAAGGACGACTTGGCCGCGGCTTTCGCCATATCAAACCAGCGTAGAGCTTCAATCTGGTCCCCCAACAGGCTATGTACGTTACCGATAACGTCCAGCACCAGCGGGTCTTCAGGTCTGCTCGCCATAGCGTTCTGTAACGCTTTTTCTGCCAGGTTATATTGCCCCATGGTGACACAACAGCGAGCAAGCTGCGCCCACCCTGCGCCGTGGTTCTCATCAATGCTGACAACGTTGCGGAATGCGCGCTTGGCCGTCGCCCAATCGCCACTTTCAATGCCGATCAAACCAACAAGGAAATGCGCCTCCTTGGCATCGGGAAAATGCTTGAGCACAAGGCTGCAACACCCACCAGCTTCGTTGAAGTCGCCGCGCTGCATGGCTTTGTAGCCGCGCGCCAGGAAACCCGATGCTTGCGCGGGCGTCATTTTGGGCGAACCGCCTTGGGCGGGCCTGCTGTTTCTGCCAGATATGTTGCCTGTCAGTGCCATGCTAGCGCCCTATCGCATCCTTCATTCTATAATAAGCCATGCCAATCGCCAACATAGGCTGCCGGAACAACTGCCCCCCCGGGAACGGCGGGTGTTTAACGTTCGCCATAATATCAAACCTGTTGGTGTCGCCCTCAATCGCTTCTGAAATCAGCCGTGCAGACATATGGGTTGGAGCCACGCCATGGCCTGAATAGGCCTGCGCGTAATAGATATTGTCCCCTACCCGCCCAACCTGCGGGATACGGTTAAGGCCAATTCCCATATAACCACCCCACGCATGATCAATGCGTACATTCTCAAGTTCAGGGAAAACCTTGAGCATATTGGGCAGCACAGCCGCCACGATGTCGCGCGGATGTTTGCCGGAATAGGTGGCAAGCCCACCAAACAGCATGCGCCTGTCTGGCGTCAGGCGGAAATAATCCAAGGCCCAACGCTGGTCACACGCGGCAAAGCCTCGCGGCATGATCTTGTTCGCGAGCGCCTCATCAAGTGGCTCGGTCGCTACGATATAGCTGCCCGCAGGCAAAACACGTGACGCCAACTTGGGCACAAGTTTGCCAAGGTAGGCACCGCCCGCCAGTACCACCTTGTTTGCGGTCACACGGCAGTGGTCCATATCCACAACAACGCTGTCATCGCGGATATCAAGTTTGCTGACCCGCGCGTCTTCAAAAATACGAGCACCCAAACGCTCTGCGGCCCGCGCCTCACCAATAACAAGGTTGAGCACATGGCAATGTCCCCAACCCATATTGGTAACGCCGCCGATATAGCGGTCCGAGCCGACATAGGTCTTAACCTCGTCCGCATTCAGAAGCTTTTGTTCGTGCGGATAGCCGCGCGCCTGCAACGCATCCATCGATTTCTTGAGGTCGTCGATCTCGCTCTCTTTCATCGCGAGGTCGACATATCCCCACCTCAGGTCACAATCGATGCTGTATTTCTTGACCCATTCTGAAATGATGTCGACACATTCAACACCCATTTTCCAGACAGCGTCAGCATTCCCTGCCCCGAAAGAGTTTTCGATTTTGGAGAAGTCCGAGAGCGCTTGCCCGTATCCGCCAATAACCTGGCCACCATTACGGCCCGAAGCGCCCCAACCAATGCGGTTCTGTTCAACAAGCGCAACCTCATAGCCCTTTTCAGCCAGATGAAGCGCTGTGGCAACACCCGTAAAGCCGCCACCAACGATGCAAACATCAACCTTTATGTTGCCTTCGAGCCGCTTGAAGCCAGACAGGTCGTTACAGGTCGCCGTATAATATGAATCTGGCAACCGATCGTCATGTATGGAATCCCGAACCCGCATAAGGCCTTAGTGCTCCTATATCACTCTTAGGTATTGCTCATAGTCCCATTGGCTAACCTGCCTGTGGCACTCTTCTTCCTCTGCGCGACGCACCAGTAAATAGAGGTCGACAAAATCGTCACCCAGATAGCTGCGCATTACCTTGCTAACGTCGAGCCGGTCAAGCGCTATGCGCCACCGCGGCGGCAAAACATTGTCAAACTCAACAGCATCAAACTCGCCAAGTTCAGGCCCGGGGTCACTTTCGTGAGTAAGCCCATAATGCGCGCCTGCCAAAATAGCAGCAACAACCAAATGAGGACACACATCAGCGCCGCATACCCGGTGTTCAAACCGCCTGTTTTTAGCATTGGAAAGCGGGAGACGTACCGACAGGCGGCGGTTGTTCTCGCCCCAGTTTGGCACTACGGGTGCAAACCATTCAGGGTCAAAGCGCCTGAAACTGTTGGCATTTGGCGCAAAAAACGCGGTTGCGCCCGGCATGGTTTTAATCAGGCCACCAATCGCATTCTGTAGCGTTGTTTCGCCGCCATCCTCTTTCCCGAAGATATTCATGTCATCCTTATCGAGAATGCTGACATGCGCGTGAAGGCCATTACCAACTTCATCAAACAACGGTTTGGCCATAAAACTCGCGAGCAGCCCATGCTTCAACGCCACCGATTTTACAACACGCTTGAGCGCCAGTGCGTCATCGCAGGCACGCTCAACATCATCCGTATGCTGAAGGTTTACCTCAAACTGGCCGTTACCATATTCACAAACCAACCCGATCACGTCGAGGCCTTGTGCCGTGCACGCATCCTCGATCTCGCGCATCAATGTCTCAAAATCAGAGAAGACATCCATATTATAGCAGTTTGCGCCACTCGCGGCTGACATACCATTGGGCGGCGACACGGGAACCGGCGGTATAGACCCTGCCTCAAAGAGGAAAAATTCATACTCCAGCGCCACAACCGGCCGAAGGCCATCCTGCTTGAACTTATCCAGAACCCGCCCAAGCACAGCGCGCGGGTCCATAAAAAACGGTGTGCCGTCGCTGTTCTGCATTGTCACCATGACCTGTGCAGTTTTGCGCTCTGTCCACGGCACCAGCTTGAGTGAACCAGGCACAGGCATGCAAATACGGTCCGGATCGCTACCGTATTCTTCCAGAATACTGTCGGCGCTCGCACCATTTGTTGTTAGAAAAGGCACCGTAATGGGGAACGGCACCCCATTTTTTGCCAGTTTCTTCAAACCGCTCGCAGGCATTTGTTTGCCACGAAAAATACCGTTCATGTCGGCGATCAACACCTCGACAATCTCAAGATCAGGGTGTTGCTCCAGAAAGCTGGAAATCTCTTCATCAACCGACATATGCGCCACGCGCTCCTTAAACTATAAACCGGCCATGCAGAGATATTTCATCTCTACATAGTCCTCTATGCCGTACTTAGAGCCTTCACGACCCAAGCCTGACTGTTTCACACCACCAAATGGTGCCACCTCTGTTGACAGGATACCGGTGTTGATGCCGACCATGCCGTATTCAAGTGCTTCTGCGACACGCCATACCCGCGCGAGGTCCCGCGCATAAAAATATGACGCAAGGCCAAACTCAGTGTCGTTAGCTTGCGCGATTACATCTGCTTCCGTCTCAAAACGGAAGACAGGCGCCACCGGCCCGAAGGTTTCCTCGCGCGCCACTTTCATGTCTTTGGTTACGTTCTTAATGAGCGTCGGCTCAAAGAAGCTGCCGCCAAGACTGTGCCGCTTGCCGCCGGTTACCAGCTCACCGCCCTTTGAAAGGGCGTCTGCGATATGTTCTTCGACCTTTTCAATGGCTTCGTCATTGATCAGCGGGCCCTGAACAACGCCGTCGTCGGCACCGTCGCCCACCTTCATCTCAAGGACCTTGGCCGCCAGCTTTTCAACAAAGGTGTCGTAAACTCCGCTCTGTACGTACAGGCGGTTAGCACACACACAGGTCTGGCCCGAGTTTCGGTATTTGGATGCCATGGCACCGTCAACGGCGGCATCAATATCCGCGTCGTCAAACACGATAAAGGGTGCGTTGCCGCCAAGCTCAAGGGAAACCTTTTTGATATCGTCCGAGCATTGCCGCATCAGAATGCGCCCAACCTCGGTCGACCCCGTGAACGTAAGCTTGCGTACCGTCTGGTTTGCACAAAGTTCACCGCCGATATCGCGTGATTTGGTGCCCACAACAATGTTCAGCACACCTTTCGGAACGCCAGCGCGCTCAGCCAACTCCGCAAGCGCAAGAGCTGACAGAGGCGTCTCTGCGGCAGGCTTGACCACCACAGCGCAGCCAACAGCAAGTGCAGGGGCTACCTTGCGGGTAATCATCGCATTGGGGAAGTTCCACGGTGTGATGGCACCAACAACGCCGATAGGCTGCTTGATCACCATAATTCGGCGGTCGCCCTGCGGTGCCGGAATCACATCACCGTAAAGGCGCTTACCCTCTTCGGCGAACCACTCAATAAAACTTGCACCGTATGCGATCTCGCCGCGCGCCTCAGCCAGCGGCTTACCCATTTCGGCGGTCAAAATCTGCGCGAGATCCTCTTGAGCTTCCATGATTAGCCGGAACCAGCGCTGCAATACTGCTGAGCGTTCTTTGGCGGTAACTGCGCGCCAGGCTTTAAAAGCCTCTTCGCCCGCACAAATGGCGGCCCGCGTCTCATCCGCCCCCATATTGGGTAGCGTGGCCAGCGTTTCGCCAGTTGCCGGGTTGCGCACATCAAACCTCTCGCCTGAGTCTGCATCAACCCAGGCACCACCAACATAGCCGCGCGCTTTCAACAGCGCCTGATCATTCAACTTCATGATAATCCCCTACACCCGCACATACCTGCAAAACAGGCGGCGCTACCTCCAATAACGATACAAGACTTAAGACAATACGCGTTCCCGCCAAGGGAGGTAGCCCCCGCGAAGTGAATTAATGTGATCACAATAATTCTGTACTGTCAACACAGCCGCATCATTTTTTCCGCTCCGAAACCGAAGTTTGTGGCGAAAATCGGGGATTTGCCATATAAATAGTGCAACAACACGCCATTTCAGCTCTCGCTTTATCGCTTGACCGACTTGGAAAAATGTGATCACTTTATTCATGAATAACGGCCACTGACTTCACAGCGACCGATTTGTTTGCAAGGTGTAATTTTGATGCAACAGATTGAACATACCGGGTCTTACTACGCGGCAACAGCCAATGGTGCACCTGCGCGCCCTGCCCTAAGCGGCGATATCGAAACCGATATCTGCATAGTAGGCGCGGGCTTTACAGGCATCGTCACTGGCCTCACGCTGGCAGAGCTTGGCTATAAGGTTGTGGTTCTCGAAGGCGCCAGGGTTGGCTGGGGTGCTTCGGGCCGCAACGGCGGCCAGATCATCAACGGTTTCAGCCGCGAGATCGACTATATTGAAAAGACCGTGGGCCGCGAAGGCGCGCTTGCGCTGGCCTCTCTGGCACTTGAAGGCGGTAACGTGATCCGCGAGAACGCCAAGAAATACAATATCGATTGCGGTCTCAAGCACGGCTCAGTCCTCACCGCTTATACCGAGCGGCAGATGAAAGATATCGCCGAGACGATTGAGCTTTGGAAGCCGCTTGGGCGTGATGGCATCGACCTTCTCGACAAGGCCGATGTGCGCGACCATGTTGGCACAGACAAATATATCGGTGGTTGGCTCGATCATAATGGCGGCCATATTCACCCGCTCAACCTCGTGTTGGGCGAAGCGGCAGCCGCAGAAGCCGCTGGCGCCAGGATATATGAGCAAACACGCGTCACCCGCGTTGACCATCATCTGGATACCCCCGTGGTGCACACGGAAAGCGGCTCGGTTACAGCCCGGTATGTTGTGCTTGCAGGCAATGCCTATCTCGGTAAAACCGTGAAAGAGCTCTACCCCAAAATCCTGCCTGCGAGCACACAGATCATTGTGACCGAGCCGCTTTCCGATTCCATGGCGAAGGATATCCTGCCAACAGACATGTGTGTGGAAGATGCCAACTATGTGCTCGACTATTTCCGCCTGACGGCTGACAAGCGCCTGCTGTTTGGTGGCGGCACAGTCTATGGCGGTGAAGATGTAGAGGACGTGGAAAAAGCGCTGCGCCCCAATATGGAACGCCTCTTCCCCGCAACTAAAGATGTGAAGGTGGAATTTGGCTGGCAAGGCAACATTGCACTTACCTGGTCACGCCTGCCCCACGTGGGGCGTCTTGGCAAAGGCACGTATTTTGCGCATGGTTATAGCGGCCATGGTGTGACAAGCTCACACATGATGGGACGCCTTGTTGGGGCTGCCGTTCATGGCGATGCCAGCTTGTTTGATGTGTTTGCTGGCATGCCAGCACGCAGCTTCCCGGGCGGCCAGATGTTGAGTGTACCGCTTAGCACGATCGGGTGCTGGTGGTATTCCATGCGTGACAAATTGGGCGTCTAGCAGCAAAGCGCTACTGGATACGGGGGATTAAGAGTGACTACAGAGCGACGTATATTGGGATTAAAGCCCGAAACACTTTTTCAAGTGTTCAAATATTCAATCTATACGCTGATATTCATCAATCTGATCTATTTCCTCCGCGAGGAATATGTCGCGCTGGCCGCCCGCTTCCCTGACGGCATTGGTTTTCGGCACGCATTTGATGCTTTCTCTCAGTCGACTGACTCGTTTGCCTGGCTTGTGTTGCTTCTTATCTTTGAGCTGCAAACCTATATAATATCAGATGAAAAACTGAAGGGGGTCTTGAAGTGGACACTCAACCTGATGGCTGGCGTCTGCTATATCCTGATCCTTCAGGCCTTGATGGGTTACATCAACCATATGGAGGTCATATACAGTTTTGTGCCCCATATGCGTGGCGCTGCCTGTGATGCTGTTGGCACCGTATCCAGCTTCGCGGTTGACCTTTATGAGTTTCCTGAGCTGACGGCTGAGAACTGCGGCCTACTCACTCCAGGCGCCACCTTCTTCAACGAACCCCTTAACGCATTCACAACTGCAGAACTGCTGCCTTACCTCGAAAATCTGGCGCTAACAGACGTGGTTAATGCGGGAACATGGGTCTTGATCGTTGTCGTGCTCTGGATCGATATTTTCCTGCAGCTCCGCGGTGAGTTGACAGAAAAGCTCTATAAATGGAACGGCGTGTTGAAGGCGGTACTTTATGCCACCCTCATCGCCTGCTGCAGCTACTGGGCATGGCTTGGTGATCTTATGGGGTTCTGGGACGCGCTCCTCTGGATTGTGGCCTTCTTCTTCATCGAGATGAATCTCTTCAAGTGGCACGAAGCAGTACCCGCAGATGCCGACGAAGAAGAAACCCAGAAAACTTAAGAAGTTAAGATTATGACGAAACCTATTGTAGCCATCGTTTGTGACACGACCCAGCAAGGCCCCCACCGCTATCATCAGGTGGGTGATAAATACATCCAGGCGCTGGTGCGCTGCGCAGATGTGACACCTGTGCTGGTCCCCGCACTTGACGAGCCAATTGCAGCGGCTGCGATCCTTGATCTTGCGGACGGCGTGCTGTTCACAGGTGGTTATAGCAATATCCAGCGTCACCACTATGGTGATATCCCGGCCCCTGAAGGCGAACATGAAGACCCCTCAAGGGACAAGAACACCCTGCCCCTTGTGCGTGCCGTGATTGAGGCAGGCTGGCCCATGCTGGGCATCTGCCGCGGCCTGCAAGAATTGAACGTATCGCTTGGCGGCACGCTCTACCCCCGTGTGCATGAAATTGAAGGCCGGATGGACCACAGGGAAAACAAAAACGACCCCGTTGAGGTGCAGTATGGCCCGGCACACAGCGTGACGGTTAAAACCGGCGGCCTCTTGCACAAGATCGTTGGCGAACAGGAATTCATGGTCAACACGGTGCACGGCCAAGCTGTCCGCGACCTCGCGCCCGGCTTGACGGTTGAGGCGACTGCGCCTGACAGCACGATCGAGGCCGTATCGGTCGACAGTGCAACAAATTTCGCCCTTGCTGTGCAATGGCACCCGGAATGGAAAGCGTGGGAGAACACGCAATCCGCAAAGATTTTTGAAGCGTTCGGCAACGCCGTGCGCGCAACACAAAGGGCCTAGAGCCCAAACCTTGAGAGAAGGACAGGACCTAGCAATGGGGCCTGCATTGGTGATCCATGTATGATGCAAAGCGCATCGAGGAACTGGATAAATGGCTGAAAGCCGAAAATATCGATGATATCGAATGCATGGTGGCAGACAACGCAGGCATCGCCCGCGGCAAGTCTATGCCTCGCACAAAATTCATCGATGGCTTGAGAACACGCGGCCTTCGGCTGCCTGAAACGGTGTTTGGCATGACCATCACCGGTGATTATGCCTTGAACGACTATCTGTCCGAGACGGAGCGCGATGTTGTATTGCTTCCCGATCTGGACACGCTCTGTATGACACCTTGGCAGCCGGAACCTACTGCTGCGGTAATTTGTGATGCTGAGCTTGATAACGGCGCCCCAGTTGACTTTTCACCCCGGCAGGTCTTGAAGCGCGTGCTCAAACTCTATGAAGACGAAGGCTGGCAGCCAATTGTTGCCCCAGAGTTCGAGTTTTACCTTATAGATCGGCAAGAAGATGTTGAATCTTCGCCAGTTTCACCTGTTGGAATGTCTGGCCGCAGAGATAGTGGTTCAGCCCCTTATTCCATCGACAGCCTTGATGAATTCGCGCCTTATTTCGATGATGTGTATGACGCCTGTGAGGCACAGCGCATCGATATTGATGAGCTGATCCACGAGGCAGGCCCTGCCCAGTTTGAGTTTAATATGGTTCATGGCCCAGCCCTTAATGTGGCGGACCAGTCGTTCCTCTTTAAGCGCATCCTTCGTCAGATCGCGATCCGGCACAATATGTTCGCCACCTTTATGGCGAGCCCTTATCCGGATACCTATGGCAGTGCCATGCATATCCACCAGTCAGTGGTCGACCTTAAAACCGGCAAAAACATTTTCGCGAATGAAGACGGCAGTCATTCTGACCTGTTCCTCTCTCATATCGCGGGGCTGCAGAACTATATGCATGAAGCCATGCCGCTGATCGCACCGTTTGTGAACAGCTATCGCCGCTTCTCACTGGCATGGTCTGCCCCCACCAACACGCACTGGAGCCGGGAGAACCGCTCTGTAGGCTTGCGTGTTCCTGGTGGGGCGAAAGAAAGCCGCCGCATTGAAAACCGCGTATCCGGCTCTGACGTGAACCCATATTTCGCCATCGCTGCCTCATTGGCTTGCGGTTACCTGGGTATGAAAAACAAGCTTCAGCCAGCGGCTGAGTTCCGTGGTTCTGCGTATGAAGCCCGCGGCAGGTCCCTGCCCAGCCACTTCCTTGAAGGGCTCAAGAATATGCGCGGCAGTGACGCGCTTAAAGAAATCCTCGGTGAGGGTTTTGTTGAGACCTATCTGGATGCCAAGGCAATGGAATATGACAGTTATTCCTCTGTCCTGAGCCCATGGGAAACGAAATACCTTCTACTCACGGTGTAAGACTAATGAACCAACTCTCAAACCAGACCAAATTCTGGCAGAGCCAGGATGCGGACCATCATCTGCATCCTTTCACCGCCCACCCGCAGCTGCGGGAACGTGGCGTCCGTATGATCACGGGCGCCAAGGGCATCTACCTGACGGATTCTGAGGGCCATAAAATACTGGACGGTATGGCTGGCCTTTGGTGCACGCAGGTGGGGTATGGAAACGAAGAGATTGTCGAGGTTGCCGCCAAGGCAATGCGCGAGCTTTCCTATTATAATCTCTTTTTCATGACCTCGAACCCTTATGCCACCGAGCTAGCCGCGAAGGTTGCCGAGAAAACACCTGAGGGAATCTCTCAGGTGCTCTTCGCTTGCTCAGGCTCAGAAGCGGTCGATAGCGCCTATAAGCTGATCAAATATTACTGGAACCTGAAGGGCCAGCCCCAGCGCAAACAGTTCATCGCGCGGGAGCGAGCTTATCATGGCTCCACTACAGTCGCAGCGTCGCTGTCGGGCCTCACGGGTATGCATCCGCAGTTTGACCTTCCCATTGAAGGTATCCACCACATCGGGCCAACGCCGCATCACTACAAATTCGGCCAGGGGCTTATGGAAGAAGAGTTTACTGACCAGTGCGTACAGGCCCTTGAGGACAAGATTCTTGAGCTTGGACCAGAAAATGTTGCTGCTTTTGTGGGCGAACCGGTGATGGGTGCTGGCGGCATGATGCCGCCCCCTGCTGGCTATTGGCCCCGAATTGAGGCCGTCTGCCGCAAATACGGTGTACTTTTGTGGGCGGATGAGGTCATCACGGGCTGGGGCCGCACAGGCGAATGGTTCGGCAGCCAATACTTCGGCATTACACCTGATGTGATGACCATGGCTAAAGGCATGACCTCAGGCTATCAGCCACTTTCCGCCGTAGCGCTGGGGCATGACATCGCGGATGAGATTGCCAAGGGCGATAGCGAGATGGTGCACGGCTTTACCTATTCCGGCCATCCTGTTGCTTGTGCTGTGGCTCTCAAGAATATTGAAATCCTTGAGCGTGACGGCCTTGTGGGCGAAGCCGCAAAACCGCGCATCGCCTATTTTCAGGACCGTCTGGCCACACTGGCTGACCATCCGCTTGTTGGTCAGGTACGTTCCATCGGGCTTCTTGGCGGCCTTGAGCTTGTTGCTGACAAAGAAACACGCGCGCCATTTGATGAAGCACTGGATGTGGGCTTCAAATGCCGTGAGCACTGTTTCAACACCGGCTTGATCATGCGGGCTGTTGGCGACGCCATGATCCTTTGCCCGCCCCTTGTCATCACCAATGCGGAGATTGACGAGCTGGTGGACAAAGCGCGAAACGCGCTTGACCTTACCGCAAAGCAAATCGGCCGCATGTAAGGAGTTTAACATGAGCGAAAAAACACGTGGCTATTGGCAAACCAAAGCCAAAGAAGCCAAAATCCGCACCAAAGCCTTCATTGACGGCGAATGGCTGGATGCAGTCTCTGGCGAAACGTTTGAGACCATCAACCCCGCCACAGGTGCGGTGATTGCCCGTATTGCCAGCTGCGATAAGGCAGATGTCGACAAGGCCGTTGCTGCCGCGCGTCGTGCTTTTAACGCCACCGGCTGGTCAGACCTTCACCCCACCAAACGTGGGCAGATCATGATCAACTTCAGCCGCCTTGTGGCTGAAAACGCTGATGAGCTTGCGGTTCTTGAAGTGATGGATATGGGCAAACCCATCTCGGATGCCACATCTATCGATATCCCCGCCGTTGTGAACTGCCTGCGCTGGTATGGCGAAGCGGCAGACAAGGTGCTGGACGAAATCGCCCCCACGGACGCTGGCTCGCTTGCCATGGTCACGCGGGAGCCCATCGGCGTTGTCGCGGCCGTGGTACCGTGGAACTTCCCTGCCCTGATGGCAGCGTGGAAGCTGGGCCCTGCCCTTGCATCAGGCAACGCCGTGATCCTGAAACCAGCTGAACAATCGCCGCTCACCGCCCTTCGCTTGGCGGAGCTGGCGTTCGAGGCTGGTATCCCCAAAGGTATATTCAACGTTGTGCCCGGCCTTGGTCACACGGCAGGCAAGGCGCTGGGCCTGCATATGGATGTCGATGGCCTTGCGTTCACCGGTTCCACGCAGGTTGGTAAATATTTCATGGAATATTCCGGCCAGTCGAACCTGAAGCGGATCGCGCTTGAGTGTGGCGGCAAAAGCCCGCACATCATCATGGATGACTGCCCTGACCTAGATGCTGCAGCCAGTGCAGCAGCGGGCGCTATTTTCTTCAACCAGGGCGAAGTCTGCACTGCAGGCTCCCGCCTTCTGGTAGATAAGAAGATCAAAGAAAAATTCCTCGCCAAGGTACTAGAGGCCGCAAAAGGCTGGATACCGGGTGACCCGCTTGACCCTAAAACCAACCTCGGTGCGATTGTGGACAAGGAACAACACAGCCGCATCATGAGCTTTGTTGACAAAGCCAAAACCGAAGGCGGCAAGTTGGAAGTTGGCGGCAGTGTCGCACGGGCAGAATCAGGCGGTTATTTCATTGAGCCAACTGTGTTTGACGGCGTAACGCCGGAGATGACCATCGCCCGTGAAGAAATTTTCGGGCCCGTGCTTGCTGTAATCGAGTTTGATGGGGAAGAGGAAGCGATTGAGATCGCCAACAACACCATCTATGGCCTCGCCGCAGCAGTCTGGAGCAAGGATATCAGCCGCGCACACCGTATGGCGCGAGCCCTGCAGGCCGGCACCGTCTGGGTAAACTGCTGGGACCCAACGGGTGACCTTTCCATCCCATTCGGGGGGTACAAACAAAGCGGCTTCGGCCGGGATAAATCGCTCCACGCGTTTGACAAATATACAAACTTGAAAACCACGTGGGTTCAGCTATAGCAAATTAAAGGCGCGGCACTTGGCTCGCGCCTTTTTTGGTTACATAAAAATCAGATGAAAGTCTGAAAGATGGGGTTCTGGGGAGAGAAACATCATGGAAACGGCTGACGCGCTCCAATCTGTGAGCCATATGGGGCCTCTGTCGCTGATCCCGACACTTCTGGTGTTGGTGATTGCGGTTTGGATCAAACGACCAATTGAAGCGCTTCTCGCTGGTGCCATCATGGGCGTGATCATGCTGAACGGCACAGCCACGGTTGGCGCGTTTGCCGATATGGCCGTGCGCACCCTGCAGGATGATGACCTCGCGTGGATCATCCTGGTTTGTGGCGGCATGGGCAGCCTGATTGGGCTTTTCATCCGCACCGGCAGCCTGCACGCTTTCATGGAAAGAGTAACCCGGAGGGTTACCACCCGCTTTGGTGCGCTGTTAGCCACCTGGCTTATGGGCATTGCCCTTTTTGTCGATGACTACCTAAACTCCATCACCGTTGGTGCAGCCATGCGCAAGATCACCGACAAGTTCAAAATCTCCCGCGAGATGCTGGCCTATGTGATCGACAGCACCGCAGCCCCTGTGAGCGTGATTATCCCTATCTCCACCTGGGCGGTGTTTTTTGGCACCATCCTTGTTGATGTTGGCATGGCCGAGGAAGGCCACGGCATCATGGCCTATATCAGCGGCATTCCTTATATGCTCTATCCGTGGATCGCGGTTCTGATGGTGCCTTTGGTGGCGTCAGGAAAAATCCCGCTTTTGGGGCCAATGAAGGCCGCTGAGCTGCGCGCGGCAGGTGGCCAGAGCATTCCGCCGGGCGCTGAGCACATCCACAAGGCGCACCTTGCCATTCAGGAGCGCAAGGGGGTGAACCGGAAGATTTCCCTTTTTGTGCTCCCCCTTCTCACCCTTGTGGGGCTGACGCTTTATTTCGACCTTGAATTCCTGCGCGCGACGATCGCAACTCTGGGGCTGACAGCCCTTGCCGTGCTTGTGTTCAAAATTCTCGACCTGCATGACACCTTCGATACGGTCATTGAGGGTTTCAAGACCATGATCGAGCCTCTCGCTATTATTTTTGCGGCCTATATGCTCAAGGATGTGAACGGCTCCCTTGGGCTCACCACCTATATTCTTGAACTTACACAACCCTTTATGACTGCACAGACCTTGCCTTTCATTGTGTTTGGCGTGATGGGGCTGATCGCTTTTGCCACCGGGTCAAGCTGGGGCATGTTTGTCATCGCACTGCCAATCATTGCTGAACTGGCAATCGCGACCGACGCCAACATTCCGCTCATTATCGGGGCGACATTGTCAGCCAGCACGTTCGGCAGCCACGCGTGCCTTTATGCGGATGCAACGGTGCTAACAGCACAAAGCTGCGGCTGCACATCCATCCAGCATGCGCTCACACAGTTGCCTTATGCGTTCCTCGCTGCGCTATTATCCTTGATTGGCTTCGCCTTCCTTGCGTAGAAAGAGGATATGAGCAAAAATGACATCAATTTTGACAAGCTGGCGCGCGAGACGGGTGAAACCGCCCAGGAATGGGTTTATCGCGCGTTGCGCTTCGTCGTGATGTCTGGCCAGGTGCAACCTGGCCGGGCGCTAACCATACGCGGCATCGCTGATATGCTGGACGTCTCTGCCATGCCGGTGCGGGAGGCGCTGAGGCGCTTAACCTCGGAAGGCGCGCTGGAACTGAAGTCAAACCGCCGCATCATGGTGCCTGACCTCTCCCCCGCCCGCCTTGCTGAGCTTTTAGAGCTGCGTATTATGCTTGAGGTGCACGCGGCAGAGCGCGCACTGCCTTATGTTACTGAAGCGAAACTGAGCGAGCTGCATGCGCTTAACGATGAGCAGAACAAGGCGTTTGAAGACCCTGACCCACAGGGCATCATTATCGGCAATCAGGCGTTTCACCGCGCTCTTTATCTAGCGCACCCGCATGCGGTTACGCTGCCGATGATCGAGCGTATCTGGCTACAGCTCGGGCCACTGCACCGCCTTGCGCTCGCGAACCTTGAGAAACATTACGTCACCGACCGGCATGTCGAGATCATGCAGGCGATTGAAACCCGCAACCCGTTTGGGCTGAGGGCTGCCATAGAAGCCGATATCAGGGACGGCGCGGGCTATATGACGCAAACCGAGCTTCTTGAGCGCTATACCCGTGCGGAGGCCGACAATCTTGTCATGCCGGGTAAGGACTATATGACCCGGCTTGTAAAGACGACCTAGCTTCTATTCTATGAGGGCCTTACTCGGCTGGAAAATCGAAATATGTATCGGGGTATGGCTCTTCCGCCAGCGTGAAGTGCCACCACTCAGCCTCATATGGCTTGAAACCGTGCTTGAGCATAAGCCCGCGCAACAACGCCCGGTTTTCACGCGCTTCTGGCGGAATATCGGCATTTAACGCATGTGAGATTGGGCCAAAAAAGTCCCATGGGCTCCCCATATCAAGTTCCGTCACCGCACCGTCATCACCAACGCTTGCGATGGTCAGGTCAATGGTTGAGCCTCTGGTATGGCCAGATTTCTTCGCAATATAGCCTTCCGGCACCAAACGATCTTTGCTGATACCCGGGTAATATTCGGCCTTGTTTTTGGTGTCAGCACCATCTGCAACCCATGCCATGAAATCATCCACAGCGCGCTGTGGGCGGTAACTGTCAAACACCTTGAGAGTGTAACCTTTGGCAACAAGGTCCGCCTGCACTCCAGCAAGAGCATCCGCCGCTTCCCGGCTCATCAGGGATTTTGCTGCAAGGTAGCCCTCAACAGGGCGGCCAAGGAAATTATCATTACCAGCATAGCGGGTTTCAACCACGATACCGGGAATATGCCCGGCAAGGTCAACAAAACCCTCACGGCCCTCTGCGATCGCCGACATTGTACCTGTTGCCATCATCACCCCCAAAATCGCCGCCTTGATCATCCTAGCCCCCTAAAACAGCCATACAACACCCAACTGGGCCCTCGCCTGCACCCTGTGCTCACGGGCAAACGGGCTCAATGCCGCATTGTCTTTCAGCTTGGAAAGGCGAATGCCGCCTTTCAGCAACCAGTTTTTAGCAAGGCGGTGCTCGGATGACAACTCGGCATGCACTTCATAAAGCCCACCGCCCGCCCGGTATGCCGGGAAACGTTCATGGCCTCTGGGCACGCCAAAATAGGCTTTCATATAGTCGGGTGAGCCCCATGTGCCGCCAATCACAGGCACAAGCTTGAACTTTGAGTTCAGCTCAAAAAGATAGCCGCCTTCAAGCTCAACCTGAAAGCCGCCATGCACCTCGCCTGTGCCCATATAGGCCTCGGCGGTAAGGAACAGTTTGTAAAATGACGTCCCGGCAAAGAGGCCAATTTCAACAGCGTCACCAAGCTCATCAGCCGGGTTCAGATCGGGCCGGATCAAGTCGTCACGGCGACCATCATTGAACCGGGCAATCACACCCGCGCGCAACAAGCGCCTGCTTGTAACAACGGCACCTATCTTATTGTTTTCAATAAAAAATGTATCTTTGTAACTTACCCTGACATCAAGCCCAAGCGATGACACATGTTCACCTGCCCCAAGGTCTCTCGGGCTGAGGTTCAGGCTCATGCCAACCTGCCCGACCCAGGCGTCGTTTTTACGCTCGTCCTCAACCGGCACGGATTCTATATAGACAGGCTGGCCGGTACGGCCAAGGTCAACGGTCTGTGCCAACGCCGGGCCTGCAGCCAGCGCCATATAAGACAGCAGGAACAGCCTCCCTAGCGTGAGGCCCATGAAGATTGCCCCTGCGCCTGTGCGGGTTCTGCGGCACGTGCAGGTTTCACCAGTTGCGGTGTGATGCGGTATTCAACTTCATAGCCAAGATGATCAGAAAGCTCCCGCCCATCCAGCTCTTCATTGAAGTTTCTCACCATATAAACCGGCTTGATCAGATACCCGCCTGATGCCTGAAAGAAGTGTTTGTCATTGGTATTATAAAGCACCTGACCCTTTGGTGTACTTTCATCAAGGCGGCAAACACCCTCAGTTCCCAAACAATCTTCCGCAGCGTCTATAAGCGGTAGGGTTGCGCGGAAATAATCGTACCGTTCACGCTGCTTGGTATTGAAATCGCCCGCCACAATAGCGGGGGAAGACCCGCAAAGCTTTTTCATGAACCAGCTGAGCGTATCTGTCTGGCGCTGATGCGCGCGAAATACATGCTTTGATGGCGCCTTGGCAGACCGCTGCGAATTGAAGTGCGAGTTAATGATATCAACGGGTACAGAGACACCGGGCACCTCAATGCTGGCCATCAGGATCGCCTTGTTGGAAAGGCAATCATAGCCCGCGCACATATCGCTATCGAACACCTTGTGCTGTGCTTTCACGATAGGATAGTCGGAAAGGATATAGAGCCCGCTGCCGATAAACTTCTGCGGGTCAGAAAAACTTGCATATGTTTTCCGGCTTTGCGGCACCCAGTGCGCGCGCCCTTTCTCGGAATTATCCTTACGTCCCGGGCCTTTAAGCACATAACGGTAGCCCGTAGTATCCGCGATCACACGGGCATCACCATCAAACGCTTCCTGCAAGAGAACCACTTCCGGCTGCGAGCCTTCTTGGCGCCGCGTGCGAAGAATTTCCGCGATGCGCTCAAAAAGCGGGGTGGTTTTGCTGCGCAGCGGCGACGGTAAACCATGAATATTATAAGAAAGTACCTTAAGACGGACCCCTTCGTTCAGGTTTTTAGGTGAGACAGAGGTCAAAACTGTGGCGGTATTTGTGGCCAGTGTGGCGGAATCTGTGGCGGAATCTGTGGCGGAATCTGTGGCGAGATTTGTGGCGGAATCTGCCACACCCGCAGAAGCGGGCTCTTTGGCAAAAACAGGCGCAAAAGTGGGAGCAACAGCAGGCGCACAAATTGCTGCAACAGCAAAGACGCCCATCACCCTCAAAATGTCGCGAGATAAATTCTTCAACGTCACCTAATCCCTTGCCCGCCCCCCTTATGCCGGGCCCATGTGTATGCAATATGACAAACTTTTGGCGAAAAAGAGACAATCGGCAAACTTGGTGACGGTATAATGACGCGCGACCCGTGCCTGAATGCTCATCGCTTCCCCCAAAGCTAACAGCAACCGCTTTATTGCCCGTTAACGTGCCAGATTTTTATGGAAAAGCAATGGCCTGCATACTCGCGCTTCGTGAATGGCAGCCTAAATGCAAAAAAGCCCCGCAAATGCGAGGCCCGTCCTGAGTGAGGAGATGGTGATCCCTACGGGACTCGAACCCGTGTTTTCGCCGTGAAAGGGCGACGTCCTAGACCGCTAGACGAAGGGACCATTCTCACTTGAATGGTCGTTCTGGAGATGGTGATCCCTACGGGACTCGAACCCGTGTTTTCGCCGTGAAAGGGCGACGTCCTAGACCGCTAGACGAAGGGACCGCATATCAATCTCCGATGCGACGGGGGCCTAGATACCGGGGTGCAGCACCCCGGTCAACACCTTTTTGCATTTTTCTTACGGCGCACCAACGAGCGCCACGTCCTCCAGCGTCATTTCCACTTTACCGGCCCCGGCCCAGGTATCTTTCTTGAGCTTTCCCGCCACATGGAAGCGCCTGCCAATACCTGTGCGCAAAAGCTCTCCCAACGGTTCTTCCCATTGCCGAAACGCCATGGCCTTGATGGACTTGCCGTCCTTCGATTTGAAGATACAGCGCAGATGATTCTGCCCCACAAGGTCGGCCTTGATGAGGTCTACATCAGGGATGACAAAGTTCGGTGTCGGGTTGCCCGCACCAAAGGGGCCAACGGCATCGATCTGGTCGACAAGCTCTGCCGTCGCGCCCGAAAGGCTCACCACTCCGTCGATCTTCAGCGCCCGGTTTGACGACGCCTTGGCCACGGCCTTGCCCATAAAGCCTTTCAAAAATGCGGTAAAAGCCTCGATTTTGTCTGGTGCCATTGTGAGCCCCGCCGCCATGGCGTGCCCGCCGCCTTTGATCAGCAAGCCTTTCTGCACCGCCTCGATCACTGCCGCGCCCATATCAACACCGCTGATGGACCGGCCTGAGCCTTTCGCTTCACCGTTCTCAATCGCGATCACAAAACTTGGCAGGCCGTATTTGTCCTTAAGCCGTGAAGCCACGATGCCGATAACGCCTGCATGCCAGCCCTCGCCCGCTGCCACCACGACCGTATCCGGGCTGCCTGCCGCACCAACGGCGCGCTCAACCTGCGCCAGGGCTTCGGTCTGGACCTCGGCTTCGATCGCGCGGCGTTCTTCGTTATAGCGGTCCAGCTTTTCAGCAATAGCGCGCGCTTCAACAATGTCATTGGTGGTCAGAAGCTGGGCACCAAGGTAGCTCTCGCCCACCCGGCCGCCTGCGTTCACCCGCGGGCCCAGAATAAAGCCAGCGTGATAGCATGTCGGCTGCTCAGATACCCGGCCCACATCGGCCAAGGCCACAAGCCCCGGCGTGCGCCGCTGTGCCATCACCTTGAGGCCTTGCGCCACAAGTGCACGGTTCGCACCCACAAGCGGCACCACATCACACACAGTGCCCAGCGCCACAATATCAAGAAGCCCCAGCAGGTTGGGCTCACGCCGCTCCCCCGTAAACCACCCGGCTTCACGCAGCGCACGGTTCATGGCCACCGCCAGCAGGAAGGCCACGCCAACAGCTGCCAGCTGCCCCTGCCCGCTTTCGTCATCAAGCCGGTTCGGGTTCACCACGGCCACGGCTTCCGGCAGCTCTGCCTCAGCCTTGTGGTGGTCCACCACAATCACATCGATCCCCGCCGCTTTTGCGGCCTTCAGCGGCTCAAAAGATAGCGTACCGCAGTCAACGGTCACAATAAGCTTTACGCCAGCCTCACCAAGCCCTAGTAGCGCGGGTACGTTGGGCCCGTACCCTTCCACCATACGGT
Source organism: Kordiimonas sp. (assembly GCF_965216265.1). Lineage (GTDB taxonomy): Bacteria > Pseudomonadota > Alphaproteobacteria > Sphingomonadales > Kordiimonadaceae > Kordiimonas. The sequence goes on along the minus strand of NZ_OZ244153.1, from coordinate 3,836,194 downwards.
CAGGGATATAAATACGAACCTTGGCGCCCAGTGCTGTCAGATAGCGGTAGAGCACGGCACTTGAAGTGGCACCGTCCACGTCATAATCACCAAAAATGGCGATCTCTTCACCGTGTTGCAGCGCAGCCGCAAGCCGTGTGACGGCTTTGTCCATATCCAAGATGGTAGACGGATCAGGCAGGCTTTCCTTCAGGGAAGGCGCAAAAAACTCTGGCGCTTCATCCAGGCCGATACCCCGGCCTGCAATAAGCTGGCCCACGACCATGGGCACACCAAGCTTTTCAGCAATAGCTTCAGCGATACGCGGCACCCCGCCCCGCATCATCCAAGCCTGCCCCAAAGCAGAACGGCGGACCCCGAGAAGAGGTTCCGCCGTACCAGTATTCTCAATCATTTGCGTCAAGGCGTGGCCCTTATTGCCGACCGTCCAGCCCATGGGTTGCCTGAACGCGGCGAATTGTCTTGGTTTTTGACCGCATGGTGATGGTGTCGGTAGTGTAACCCGCCGCAGTACGGTGCACGCCCTTGAGCATGGAACCGTCCGTTACACCGGTCGCAGCAAAGATCACATCGCCGGAGGCCATGTCTTCCATGGCGTATTTGCGGTTCAGGTCCTCAATGCCCCATTTGGCAGCACGAGCGCGTTCATCGTCGTTGCGGAACAACAGACGGCCTTGCATCTGGCCACCAATGCAGCGAAGCGCCGCAGCAGCCAGAACACCTTCCGGCGCGCCGCCTGACCCCATGTAAAGGTCAATGCCCGTCGCTTCATCGGTGGTTGCGATCACGCCGGCAACGTCACCGTCACCAATAAGCGCAACACCGCAGCCAAGCGCGCGCAGCTCTTTAATCAGAGCTGCATGGCGTGGGCGGTCAAGCACACAAACAGTTATTTCATCGATGGGCCTGCCTTTGGCTTCAGCCACCGCACGAACATTGTCAGACGGGCTTTTATCCAGATCAATCACACCTTGTGGCAAACCACCGCCAACGGCGATCTTGTCCATATACACGTCCGGCGCGTTAAGAAGGCCGCCTTCAGCAGAGATAGCAAGAACCGCAAGCGCGTTTGGCATTGCCTTCGCGCAGATTGTGGTGCCCTCAAGCGGGTCCAGCGCGATATCAACCTTTGGGCCACCCGCGCCGACTTTTTCACCAATGTAAAGCATTGGCGCTTCGTCGCGCTCGCCCTCACCAATCACGACGGTACCGTCGATTGGTAGTATATTGAAAGCCTTGCGCATGGCCTCAACGGCAGCGGCGTCAGCCGCCTTTTCATCGCCGCGACCAGTCCACTTGCTCGCAGCAATAGCGCCTGCTTCGGTCACGCGAACCACCTCGAGAACCAAGATGCGGTTCAGATCCTGTGACGACATAAGATAGTTCCCCTTGTTAAGCTTCTATTCTTAGCATTGCCGGGGTCTCTAGCACACATTCCAGTTCAGTGAAACGCTCAAGTGCCGATGCAACAGAAGCTTCAACAACCTCGTGGGTTGTCATGATGATATATACACCACCATCGGATGCACGACCACGCTGCAGCATGCTCTCAATGGAGACCTGCTCTTCGGCCAAAATCTTGGTGATATCGGCCATCACGCCGTGGCGGTCTTCAACCCGAAGGCGTAAATAATAGGTGCCGCGATGCTTGGATACAGGCACAGGCGTCGCGACAGCAAGGTCACCCGCCGGGATACCAAGCCGAGGGCCGCCCTGCCCTCGCGCCACGTCAATAATATCAGCCATGACGGCAGATGCCGTTGGGCCTTCACCTGCGCCAGGGCCTTCATAAACTGTTTGGCCCACAAAATCGCCCTGCACAACCACGGCATTGATGGCGTCCATCACATTCGCGAGTGGCGCCGAAATTGGCACCATTGCAGGGTGCACGCGGGTTTCAATGCCCTCGCTCGTTTGTTGCACCACACCTAGAAGCTTGATCCGATAACCCAGCTCTTTTGCGTATTCGATATCAACTGGCGCGATATTGCGGATGCCTTCGGTTGGCAAATGCTCGATATCGGGTTCCGTACCAAACGCAAGCGCGGCCAGAATGGCAGTTTTATGCGCTGTATCGATACCGTCGATATCAAAGGTTGGGTCTGCTTCCGCATACCCCAGCTGTTGTGCGTCCTTAAGCACTACATCAAAGTCGAGGCCCTCACGCTCCATACGGGTGAGGATATAGTTGCAGGTGCCATTAAGAATACCGCGTACGCTTGTGACACCGTTACCGGCCAAGCCTTCCCTCAGCGCCTTGATGATCGGGATACCACCAGCAACCGCTGCTTCAAAGCGGAGGTCTGCGCCAGTTTTCTCAGCCAAGGCAGCCAGTTCTTTACCGTGCGTGGCAATAAGCGCCTTATTGGCAGTGACAAGGCTGATGCCGTTACCGAGTGCTTCACGGGCAAGGGCAAGCGCCGGGCCGTCAGACCCGCCAATAAGCTCAACAATGACGTTGATGCCGGTGTCGCTTGCAGCCATATCAACAGCGTTATCGAACCATGTGTAGGACGAGAGGTCCACGCCCCGGTCACGGCTTCTATCCCGCGCGGAAACACCACCAATCGTGATACTGCGGCCTGAACGCGCAGCCAAAAGGCCTGCGTGTTTTTCAAGGATTTTGATGACACCGCCACCAACGGTGCCAAGCCCCGCAATACCAAGGACAATGTCCTGCCCGTCCGTCAAACGCATACTTATCTCCACTCTTGCGCACACCCGTGTGCGCGAACCATTACTTTGATTTCTGTTTAGCACGCCAATCGGCGATCAGCTCATCTTTGCGGGACATGAATTTCTTAATATTGCGAATAGCCTGCCTGATGCGGTGTTCATTTTCCACGAGGCCGATACGCACAAAACCTTCGCCGTATTCACCAAAACCCACGCCCGGTGAAAGCGACACCTTGGCTTCGGTAAGCAGAAGCTTGGAGAAATCCATCGACCCCATTTCTTTAAACTCATCAGGGATCGGCGCCCAGGCGAACATGCTTGCCTTAGGGCTCGGGATTTCCCAGCCCGCAGCGGCAAGGCCTTCAACAAGCACGTCGCGGCGCTTTTTATAAGTTTGACGGTGCAGCTCGATACAGTCCTGCGGGCCGTTAAGCGCCGCCACAGCCGCCACCTGAATGGGCGTGAACGCGCCATAGTCCAGATAGCTTTTAACCCGTGTGAGCGCCGCCACAAGGTCTTTATTGCCTGCGCCAAAACCGACACGCCACCCCGCCATGGAATATGTTTTTGAAAGGCTGGTGAACTCAATCGCGATATCCTTCGCGCCCTTGACCTGAAGGATGGAGGGCGGCGGGTTATCATCGAAATAGATTTCACAGTAGGCGAGGTCAGAGAGGATCCAGATGCCCTGCTTTTTACAGAAATCCACAACCTCTTCATAAAAAGCGAGGTCTACCACCTCTGCGGTCGGGTTGCCGGGGTAGCAGAGGATTACAGCCGTTGGCGTTGGCACGCTGTGCTGTACTGCGTACTTGAGCTCCGTCAGGAAATCATGGCCTGGACCCATAGGCAAATGGCGCACCGCAGCCCCTGCGATCATGAAACCATAAGGGTGGATCGGGAAGCTCGGGTTCGGCACCAGGATCACATCGCCCGGCGTGGTAATAGCAGACGCGAGGTTCGCCAAGCCTTCCTTGGAGCCAAGCGTGACCACATTCTCCGTTTCCGGGTCGATATCCACACCAAAACGGTGCTTGTAATAAGCCGCGTGAGCGCGCCGGAGCCCCGGAATACCACGGGAAACCGAATAGCCGTGGGCGGTCGGGTTATCCACAGTTTCCTTGAGCTTGTCGACAATGTGCTGGGGTGTTGGCAGGTCCGGGTTACCCATGCCTAGATCAATGATATCCTCGCCACGCGCTCGTGCCGCCGCTTTCATCTGGTTTACTTCAGCAAACAGATAAGGCGGTAGGCGACGGATACGGTAAAAGTCTTGCGTGCTCATGATAAGGTTTGATCCAGAATAGGTTTACAATAAAAGCTCAGTGAGATGGCTGTGCCATCAAGGGCCTAGCTCTAAGCGATAAAACGCGGGGACGCAACGCCCTTACGCAATCATCGAAATGATTTCCGCAACGTTTAAGTAATACTATTGCGTCACATAGGCATAATCTAAGCTGAGGGTGCAGAATCCGCTGAATTCACGCAAAAAGAAACCGGGAAAAACCCGGTTTTCTTTTAATCTATAGCGTGATTGGGGTGTGACTAGTGGCGCAATGCCTCTTGCGCACGCTTCAGGGCTTTTTCCGCCTGCATCAGCGCCTTGCGGCTGTGCTGGTTTTTCACCTCAGCGATTCGCGCTTTAAGGTGATGACGCCGCGCCTCTATGGCCGCATGGGCTCCTTCAAGCGCTTCTTTCTGCGCCACTTGCACATTGCTACGGGAAGCTATTTTGAGTTCGATGTCAGGCATAGTCATCGCGAAGGGTGCAATGGCTGCTTCAACCTGTGCTTCAATCTGGTCGAAATCAAGCTGGCTGATCGCTGCCTCAGCCATGTGGAAGTTATGCTCAAACTCAATCTGCATGCCTTCAACACGGGCTTCCAGCGCCTGTCGGGATTCCTCACACTGGCCACCATTACTATGCTGCTGTGTGTCCGCTGGCCCCAGATCAGCCACCTGCGTTGGCTCGTCCGCCATGTCCAGCACCATGGAACCAACACCGTCAAACGATGTAAGCTGCTCTCCGGCGAACGAAGAACCTCCAACGATGGCTGTGGTTGCAAGGGCAATAAGGGCTAAGGGTTTCATTGCTATTTCCCGGTAGCTTTGAGTAGCGTGCAGGATGCTACATTATCACACAAAGCTCAAGCAGCTTTTGAACTAAACAACTTCACAAAAGTGCGAGGAGGCAAGACCTCACCGGTCTGCCTCCCTGCTTCAACATGCTGCTGGCGCACTTACTCAGGCTCGACGTCTTCCGCTGAAGCCTTCGCACGCCGCTCAGCCAGCCGCTGTTCAAGACGTTCCCGCTCCCGCTTCAGATGTTCCTCCGCCTGGCGAAGCCCTTCAAGCTGTTGCTCCTCCATCTGGTCCAGCGACCGCGCGGCGTGGTCAAGGTCAATCACGTGGCGCTCACGCGCTTCCGCATCAAACTCAAACTCAAGTTCGATATCTTCAAAAGCCTCGCGGATATCTTCACGCGCCTCAATAAGGTCTTCTTTCAGTTCAATACGAATGCGGCCAAGATCACCGACCTGCTCTTCCATATCCTTAAGCGCGCCTTCCATCGCATCAATCTCGATACGGCGGATTTCAGCGTGGGAGGGACCCGCATAAGCGTATGTCATGTGGCTACGCTTGTTCTTAAGCGCCTCAAGGGCTGTCTCAAGGCCGTCTTTCGCGGCTTCAAGCGCGCGCTTCTCTTCCTTCTTGCGGGCCTTCTCGAGCCGTGCGTTTACTTTCTCAAGCGCTTGCTTCGTTTCAAGGATAGCCTTCTGGCGTTCTTCATCAACATGCACACTGACGTGTTTCTGAATTTCAATCTTCTCACCGCCTTTACCGTCACGAAGAACGGTCCCTGGGCCACCCGAGCGGATCACACGGATTTTCTTTTTCTCGACCTTTTTTTCTTCCGCCTTCCCGACTTTTTCCTCATTGTCAAAGGCCACCATGGCACCACTGTTGCCTGCAACCATGATGGTAGAGAGGGAAAGGCCTGCGATAAGGGCTATGCGCCGCTTCATTGAGGACGTCTGTTTTGTTGTGTCAGTGATCGGTGTTGGCATCATAATCTCCGTTACTTCCGGCCAGTTTGCGGCCTTATCCTGTTGCTGTCGGATGCGCTGATGCTTCATGCCAGCGCTTATCACGTTCTTGTGAACATGAGACTGCGCCTATTGGCCCGCAAGCGGAAGACGATATCGACAAACAGGTAGGAAACTGCGGCGAACAGCAGGGAGCTGAGACGAAACGAGATGTCTGTGCGGCGAACGAAGGATGATCAATCAGTCGACAGGCAGCAGAAGGGCCGCAACCTGCCGCCCTTCAATCAGCAGCACGTTATAGGTACGGGCAGCCGCACCCGTATCCATCACGTCATAGCCAATGCCCTCGCCTTCAAGATAGCTCCTGAAGGCTGAGGGGACGAGCTGCATCTTCTCACCCGTCCCGATCAGGATCAGCTCCGGTTTCTTCGCCGCCCCTGTCGCTTTGACAACGTCGGCGGCAGAAAGCCTCTGCACGTCGCTGGCTTCAATGGGGTAAAAGCCAGTGGGCAGGACCATGACCCCGCCCTCAACCCTGCGACCAAGCAGGCGAAAGCCTCCATCTCCGTAACCATCCACCAAAAGCAGATCGTCACGCGATTGCGCTTCAAGGGATACGCCGCCGGATGTGAAGCTTTTACCCGCCATGCTGCCCTACATTTGCTCGAACGGGTTTGTAGGGCGTGACTTGTCAACCGTTGGGTCAGCCTTGTCAGGCTCATTAATCATCGCTTCACGGCGAAGGTCAAAGCTGAGAAGTAGCGGTGACGCCACAAAGATCGAGCTATATGTCCCGATAACAACACCCCAGATCATCGCAGCCGTGAAGCCCTGTATGACAGCACCGCCAAGGAAGTAGAGAGCAAACAGCGCCAGAAGCGTGGTCAATGAGGTCATCAGCGTGCGGCTGAGAGTTTGGTTCAAGGACAGGTTGATCAGTTCTTCAAGCGGAAGCTTACGGTATTTGCGGATGTTCTCGCGAATACGGTCATAAACAACCACCGTATCGTTGAGGCTGTACCCAACAATGGTCAGAAGTGCTGCGATAATTGAGAGGTTGAACTCAAGTCGCGTCACGGCAAAAAAACCAACTGTCAGCAACACATCGTGCACAAGAGCAACCACTGCACCAAGGCCGAACTGCCACTCAAACCGGAACCAGATGTAGATCAACACCATGATAACGGCGATGGATACCGCGAGCGTACCGTCGCGCTTCAACTCGCCTGACACCACTGGCCCAACGATATTTTCCTGCCGGAAAGTAACACCTGGCACGGCTTCCGTAAGCGCTTCACGCACTTTCACCATAGCGGCAGATTGCGCTTCCTCATCACCCGGCTGGCGTTCAACCCGCACAAGCGCTTCAGACGCATCGCCATATTCCTTGACAGACACATTGCCGAGCCCTAGGGCACTTGCAGTTTCCCGCACGGTTGCAAGCGGCACTGCGCTGCGGTCTTGCATGCCAATCTCAATGGCGATACCACCCTTAAAATCGATGCCATAGTTCAGGCTGTTGACCGCAAAGAGAGCGATTGAAGCCAGAATCAGCAGGCCTGAGATTGCAAAAGCAATCTTGCGCGGCTTCATGAAAGCGATTTTGGTATTCTCTGGAACCAGACGTAAAAGCATGATCCGCTCTCCCTTAAATTGGTAGGCGAGCAGGCTGTGCCCGCTTCAGCCAGGTTGAGAGGATAAACCGGGTCAACACCACGGCAGTGAACATGGACGTCAGAATACCAATCGCCAGCGTCACGGCAAAGCCCTGCACGGGGCCTGTGCCCAGCATGTAAAGCACAGCTGCGGCAATGAAAGTGGTGATGTTGGCATCCATAATGGTTGAAAGCGCTTCACCATAACCGTGCTCCATCGCACCAAATGGCTTGCGCCCGTTGGATTGCTCTTCCCTGATGCGTTCAAAGACCAGCACGTTGGCATCAACGGCCATACCGATGGTCAGCACAATACCTGCAATACCTGGCAGCGTAAGCGTCGCCTGGAACATGCTAAGGGCCCCCATAATCAGCACGAGGTTGGTGATAAGTGCAATGTTCGCCGCAATACCGAAGCCGCCATAAGCCAGCAACATGAAGAGGATCACACCCGCGAAACCAACGGTTGCCGCCCATTCCCCTGCTGCAATCGAATCTGAACCAAGGTCTGGGCCAACTGTGCGCTGTTCCATCACGGTCAGCGGTACGGGTAGTGCGCCAGCTTTCAAAAGCGTTGCAAGTTCTTGTGCTTCAGCAGCATTGCCAACACCTGTGATCTGACCCTGCCCGCCCATGATGGCAGATTGGATTGTTGGTGCCGAAATAACAGAGTTATCAAGCACAATAGCAAAAGGACGACCGATATTATCGCGTGTGTGGTTACCAAAGCGCCGCGCGCCAGACGTATTGAACGTAAACGCAACGGCCGGGCGACCATTCTGGTCAAACGCAGCTTTTGCATCTGTCAGGTCATCGCCAGAGACAATCACGCGTTCCTTGATCACAACAGAGCCGGGACCATCTGACATCGGCACAGCACGCTCGCGCGGGCCAAGGCGGCCACGGGCCATGTCTTCAGGGCTTACGTTAGTATTCACATCATGAAACGTGAGCTTCGCGGTTTTACCAATGAGGCGTTTGATCTCTTCAGGGTCGCTGGCACCGGGCACTTCAAGGATGATGCGGTCATTGCCTTGCGGCTGCAGCGTGATCTCTTTGGTGCCGTCAGGGTCTACACGCTTGCGGATAACTTCCATCGCGCGAGCAATGGCATCACGCTTTTGAACTTCGATACCGGCATCAGTGAGCGTCAGGCGGAACTCAAGGCCTTCATTCTCCATCTCGATCTCTTCAACGCCACCCCCCATAAGTGGGTTCGTTGCGCCAACAGAATTCTGGGTAAGGGGCCGCAGTTCCTTACGGGCCTCTTCAACCTGATCTTCTCGGGTAACCTCAAAGACAACCGAATGACCAACCGTACGCACGTTGCGGAAGTTCAGCGACCTGACAGACCGGCGAATATCCCGCACCTGATCAGCAAGGTTATTGAGCCTTGTATCCACAACGTCCTGCGTTTCCGCCCCCAAAAGCAGATAAACACCACCTTGAAGATCAAGGCCGAGGCTTAGCGTTTTTGATGGCAGGAAGTCAGGCAGCCCGGTGCGCTGTTCTTCAGTTAAAAAGTTCGGCAGAGCGGCCAATATGCCAAACAGGCATACGGCTGCGATCATCAGCACTTTCCAGCGTGGAAAGGTCAACATGCGGCATCCCCTAACAAGAGCGCCCGAAACCTTAGGCTCCGGGCTGCTGTATTACTTCTTTTCTTCGGTCTTTGCCGGTTCGCTTTTGGAGCGAACGTCCGTCAGCGTGCTTTTCACAACGCGCACCCGCACGCCGTCTGCAAGCTCAACTTCAATCTCGTTGTCGTCCTTGACCTTGGTTACCTTAGCGATAAGGCCGCCTGCGGTCACAACCGTATCGCCACGGCTGACATTGTTCACCATCTCACGGTGCGCTTTCATTTTTTTGTTTTGCGGACGGAGAATCAAGAACCAGAACACAGCAATGATCAAAACAAACGGCAGAAAGCTCTCAAGCATGCCGGGTTGTTGTGGTGCCGCACTGGTTGCCTGTGCGAAAACTGGTGAGAAGAACATGTGACAAACCTCTTAAGTAACGTGGCTCCCTCGGCCACCGGGTAATTTCGTTGCCGGGACTATAGCTTCATTGCCTTCAAATGCAACAATCACCATGGTATCAAGCCAAACCTAGATGGGTCCATGAGCAAAAGGATACAAGGGTCAATGGCCACCGAGCAAGACAGCACCAAACTGATCGCCGCAATTGAACGGCTGACAGACGCCCTTGAGGCACAGGGAAACAAGGCAAAAAACTTGCGCCAACCTCTTGATTCAGCTGACGCTTTTGTCTTTGAGGCAGACGGCATGTACCTGCGTGCCATAAACCGGGTTTCTGCGCCAGACCTTGTCCTCCTTAAGGGCATAGACCGCGCGAAACGTACCCTACTTGATAACACCCGGCGTTTTGCCGCAGGCGCTTCCGCAAATAATGCCCTTCTATGGGGTGCGCGCGGCATGGGCAAATCAACGCTTATCAAGGCCGTGCATGCAGTTGCGGTCGCTGACAGCGTCGCGGCGGCACCCGCGCTTGTAGAAATCCACCGTGAGGATATCGCGGCCCTACCCGGCCTGCTTACCCAGCTCCGCGACGCGGACCGCAATTTCATCGTGTTTTGTGATGACCTCTCATTCAACAACCCGGATCAGGACTTCAAGGCACTGAAGTCTGTGCTAGAGGGCGGGCTTGAAGGCAGGCCCGACAATGTGATTTTTTACGCAACCTCAAACCGCCGCCACCTGCTGCCTCGCTCCATGATGGAACAGGAAGGTGCCACCGGCATTCACCCAAACGAATCAATGGATGAAACCATCGCGCTTTCTGACCGCTTTGGCCTGTGGCTGGGCTTTCACCCTTGTGACCAGGCCGAGTACCTGGAGATGATCGAAGGATATCTTGCGGCGTTTGACCTTAAAGGAAACGTTGACTGGCGCCCAGCCGCCCTTGAATGGGCCAAAACACGCGGGAACAGGTCTGGCAGGACAGCGTGGCAATTTGTCGTGGGTGTAGCGGGTGAGCTTGGAAAGCGTGTGCGGTTTTAAGGCGATGCAGCTGCACTCATGCGCTGAAGATATCGCAGAGGATCAAGGGCTTGCCGACCTTTTCTGATCTCAAAATGCAACTGTGGTTCGCTAACACCACCTGTGTTGCCAACCCGCGCGATCACCTGCCCTTTGGTGACCTGTTGGCCCTGACGAACCAGCAAACGTTCATTATGAGCATAAGCTGTGATCCAACCGCCTGAGTGCTTAACTAGAAGCAGGTTACCATACCCCTGAAGCGCGTTGGAGGCGTATACAACCACGCCTGCGTCTGACGCTTTAACCGGCGTACCCTGACGGGCGATGATGTTGATGCCGTCGTTATGAAGGCCGTCCTGCTTGGGGCCATAGCGTGATGCCAGCTTGCCTGACACGGGCCAGTCAAACCCGCTTGAGGACCGCGGCGGCGGTGTTGCGCGCGGCACAGAACGCCCCCTATTTGGTGTCGAGGTCACGACAGTCGGGTTCACAGACGCCGTTGTTACCCCTCCTCCAGCGCCTCCCGGCAGCCTGAGGGTTTGCCCAATCGCCAGTGTGTACGGTGGCCTGATCTGATTCTCTTGCATCAATGCCGACACGGTCACACCATACCGGCGGGAGATGCTGTAGCCCGTTTCACCCTTCGCTACCGTGTGTACCCGCGCGCTGGGTACACTCAGCCGTTGCCCTACCGCGAGCGTGTACGGCGATTTAAGGCCATTCGCCGCCACTAGCGTGCGCAGCGGCACGTCATATCGGCGGGATAGGGAATAAAGCGTCTCTCCCTTGCGCACGATATGGCTGCCGGCTGATGAGCTGCTGCTGGACGGTGCTACACTCACGGGCGCTGGCGAACGCGGCGTGGTTGATGCATAGCGGGCTGGTGGTCTGGGTTTCACCTTTGGCCAGGGAATAGGCCGTGGGGCATTGCGCACAAAACTTACGGCGGGGATATCAGCGGGTGGTATTGTCCGGTAACCGCTGGAGCATGCGGAAAGAATAAGCGTCGCTCCCACCCCTAGCGCGATGGACGCCAAACACTGCCGCTTTTTTGATCCTCCGCCCGTCATATCTTGAAGATAGCTTCATGCCCTTTGTTCGGCAATACGCCAATGCTATTTTATAACGCGTTTTTTAAAGCGCGCCGTCCACAATACCCAGCATTGTGCGCCGTGTTTCATGGTGTGTGAGGTCAAGGTGCAGCGGGGTCACGGAGATATAACTCTCCCTGATCGCCTTGAGGTCCGTCTCATGCCCTGGCACACCCACTTCGCGCCCAAGACCAAACCAGTAATAAGTGAACCCGCGCGGATCGACGCGTTCGTCAATATTGGTGCCGGTGAGCTCCCTAAGCCCTTGTTCCGTTACCTTGACACCTTTCACCTCCTCCGGCGCAACGGCGGGGAAATTCACGTTCATCAACACATTTTCCGGCCAACCACTTTCAAGCAACCGGCGAATGACCTCCGGGGCATGTTTTTCGGCGGTTTCCCATTTGGTGCGGGTATCCGGCCGCGTGCATTGGCTAAGCGCAATCGACGGCACACCTGCGAGTTGACCTTCCATCGCAACCGAGACCGTGCCTGAATAGGTTACATCCTCGGCCATGTTCCCGCCCCGGTTAACCCCAGAGAGGATCAGTGTCGGCTTATTGTCTTGCATGATCTTGTTGACGGCCATCATCACACAGTCGGTGGGTGTGCCGGACACGGCCCAGCGCTTCTCGCTCAGTTCCCGGAGCCGAAGCACACGAGAAAGCGTGAGTGAGTGCCCTGAGCCTGATTGCTCTTCTTCGGGGGCCACCACCCAAACGTCATCACTGAACTGCCGGGCAATGCGTTCAAGCACCTCAAGGCCCGGCGCATTGATACCGTCATCGTTGGAGACAAGAATACGTGCTGCAGAAATAGCTGCCATAACAACCGCCTTACGTTAATTTCAGGCGCCGATAACCTCTAGGCCGCCCATATAGGGTTTCAGGACTTCCGGCACACGAATGCTGCCGTCAGCCTGCTGATAGTTTTCCATCACCGCAATCAACGTGCGGCCAATAGCGAGACCGGAACCATTGAGCGTGTGCACGAAGCGCGTTTGTTTCTCAGCCTTCGGCCGGCACCGCATTTTCATGCGCCGTGCCTGAAAATCACCACAGGTGGAACAGCTTGAGATTTCGCGGTAACGGCCCTGGCCCGGCAGCCATACCTCGATATCATAGGTGCGGCGCGCACCAAAACCGATGTCGCCAGTGCAAAGCTTGACCGTACGGAACGGTATATCGAGGCGCTTGAGCACCTCTTCCGCGCAGCCTGTCATGCGCTCCAGCTCTTCATCGGATTTGTCTTCGGTTGTCACCGTGACCATCTCGACCTTCTCAAACTGGTGCTGACGGATCATGCCGCGTGTGTCGCGCCCCGCAGACCCCGCTTCCGCTCGGAAACACTGGCTATGCGCCGTGAAACGCAGCGGCAGGTCTTCCTCATCCAGAATTTCGCCGGAATGCAGGTTCGTGAGCGTCACCTCTGAGGTTGGGATCAACCAGTGATCGGTGGTGGTTTTAAACGCATCATCGCCAAATTTTGGTAACTGCCCTGTGCCCAAAAGCGCTGTATCGCGCACCATGGCAGGGGTGATAACCTCGGTATACCCATGTTCACCCGTGTGCAGGTCGAGCATAAACTGCCCAAGCGCGCGGGAAAGCCGCGCCACACCGGCGGAAAGCACCACAAAGCGCGAGCCTGAAAGCTTGGCCGCGCGCTCAAAGTCCATCATGCCAAGGGCTTCACCAAGGTCGAAATGCTCTCTCGGTTCAAAATCGAAACTTGCAGGCGTGCCCCATGTACGCACTTCAACGTTTTCGTTTTCGTCCGCCCCGTCCGGCACATCGTCATACACCATGTTCGGCAGGCTCATCAGAAGCGTGTGCAACACCTCACCCGTGGTGCGCTCTTCTTCTTCAAGCTCTGACAAACGGGTCTTGAGGCCGGAAACTTCATCCATCAGCGCCTGTGCTTCTTCTTCATTGCCCTGCCCTTTGGCGCGGCCAATCAGTTTCGAAGCTTCGTTGCGGCGCGCCTGAGCTGACTGCGCTTCGGTCAGAAGCGCACGGTGCTTGGCGTCAAGCTCAACAATCTCACTTGCGCGCGGCTCTTCCCCACGGCGTTTGAGCGCCGCGTCAAAAGCTTCTGGGTTTTCACGGATGAATTTCAGGTCAAACATTAGGACTCTCGGTTTATTGAGGGCTCAGCTCGCCTCGTCTTCCAAGGCTTCAGCTTTCGCTTTTTTCTTTTCTGTCGCTGCAATCAGCAGGATGGAAATCTCATACAGGAGCAGTATGGGAATGCCAAGAGCGATCTGGCTAATTGGGTCAGGCGGCGTGAGGAAAGCTGCGGTCAGGAACGTGCCCACAACCATATAGCGGCGCTTGGCCCGCAGTGATTCTGCCGACACTATACCAACCCGCCCCATGAGCGTCAGGGCGACAGGCAAGAGGAACGCGGCGCCAAAACCAAAGATCATCTGCATCACAAGGGAGAGATATTCGCTTACCCGTGCTTCCGCCGTGATGGCAATAGCCCCGGCCCCACCAGCTTGCTCAAAGCTCAGCAGAAACTGCCAAGCCCATGGGATAACAAGGAAATAGGCAAGTGAAGCGCCCATGGCGAAAAGAATGGGCGTTGCCACAAGAAACGGCAGGAATGCTTTTTTCTCGTCCCGGTACAGGCCCGGCGCAACAAATTTCCAAAGCTGCAATGCCAACAGCGGGAAGGTAACGATAAAGGCCCCGTATAAAGCCACCTTCAGGTTAACGGCAAAACCTTCCATCAACCCTGTGAAGATCATGCGCGCGTTCTCGTTCCCCGCCTGCGCTTCCATATAGGGGCGTGCGAGGATCTGGAATATCTCCGCCGAGAAATACACACCAATACCAAAGGTGATTGCCATGCCGATCAGTACCTTGATCAGGCGGCCGCGAAGCTCGTTCAAATGATCAAGCAGCGGCGCGCGGCTGGCTTCTACCTCGTCTTCGTCCGTGATATCCGGCTTGCCGGGGACTTCACCACCAAGCTGTTCCGGGGTCATCATGCCTTTGGCTCCCCATCTTTAGTGGTTTTTTTAGTGGTTTTCGGCTTTTCATCACCCACCATTTTCGGGGTCTTTTGGTCTTTTGGGGAGGCTTTTTTGGCCACTTTCATGGCTTCTTCCGCTTCCTCAGCTTCCCGATTTTTCATAATGTGATTGGTGATCTCTTCAGGGCTCATGCCCGGGCGCAAGCCTTCTTTGTCTTTCAGGTCCCGAAACGGGTCTGTCTCGCGCTCAGCTTCCGCAGCCAATTGCTCAACGCCCTGTCGGAACTCAGCCGATAGCTCACGCATACGGCGGACAAGCCCGCCGATCGTGCGCAAAAGCTTGGGCAGCTCTTTAGGACCGACAACAACAAGTGCCAGCACAGCGACGACAAAAAGCTCCATCGCACCGATATCAAACATGAATACGGACTCCCGACCTCAGAACTGATGGTGCTGGTTTACGCGTCAGTTTTGTCTTTTTCTTGTTCAGCTGTTTTGACAACTTCGCCGTCGATGGTTTTTTTATCTTCCACAGCTTTTGGCGCTTCATCTTCAGGCGCGTCCATGCCTTCCTTGAGGCCTTTGCGGAAGCTTGTGATGCCTTGTGCAACATCACCCATCAGGCCGGAAATCTTGCCACGGCCAAACAAAAGCACAATCAACAGCACTACCAGTGCAATTTGCAACCAACCCGGAAACATCGTTCTATTCTCCCTCTCGCCGCCAAACAGTCGGCGTTTATGTTGTTTTGGCTTGTATCATTATCTGGGAAGCCCCGCCAGCCATGACAAGTCACGGCTCGGTGCGCTCATCCTCAGTGTCACCATCAATATCTTCAAACTCGTCTTCCTGAGGCTCAGACTGCTCCGCGCGCTCAGACATGGCGATGGCTTCCTCAAGGTCTATCTGACCCTGGGCCTCCTCAAGCGCCTTGGCTGGGTCTGGCATGCCACCCATTTTATCAAGCGCCACATCAACGCTATCCAGAAGCCCGGCTGCTTTCAGCTCCTGCACCCCCGGCAGGTCCTTGATCGTCTCAATGCCAAAATGCACCAGGAAATCTTCCGTTGTGCCATAAGTAACAGGTCGGCCCGGTGTGCGTTTACGGCCCATCATGCGCGCCCAGCCTGCTTCCATCAGCACATCAAGCGTGCCCTTGGAGATGGAAACACCTCTGATCTCTTCAATTTCCGCCCGTGTAACAGGCTGGTGGTAAGCGATGATAGCCATCGTTTCCACCGCAGCGCGGGACAGTTTGCGCGGTTCGTCCACCTCACGACGCAGCAGGAAAGACAGGTCCTCTGCGGTGCGGAACATAAACTTGCCCGCCACCTGCACGATATTGACACCCGCGTGCGCATACGCGTCCCGCAGGTCTTCAATGTGGGCTGCAACGTCAACACCTTCAGGCAGCCGTTCAGCAATATCCTCAATTGAGAGCGGGTTCTCACTCGCAAACAAAATAGCTTCCACCATACGGCGGTGCTGGATCGCCAGTTCCGGGCTAACAGCTTGTGCCTCTGCGGCCTGAGTTTCTGTAGTTTCGGTTTGTAACATGATCTTCAGTCGTTCTTGTTATCGTTTGCCCCGGTTCCGTCGTCCTGCACACGCTGGCGCAGGTAGATGGGGCCGAAGGTTTCCATTTGTCTCAGGTCCGCCTGCCCTGCTTTTGCAAGCTCGAGCGAGGCTGCGAACATGCTCGCAAGCGCAGAACGCCGCAGCCTGTCGTCTTTCAAATTATTTGGCAGAAAGGTCGAAAGCGTAGACCACGTAAAAGCGTCCCCGATCAAGCCCGATAGTCGCTCAATAGCATCCTCAAGCGAATAGATGGGCCGCCGCTCAATTCTTATCTCTGTAATCGAATGACGCTGGCGGTTATCAGCATACGCGCGTAACAACTCATAGAGCGTAACGTCATAGCTGCCTTTTTTAAGGAGCTTGAGGCCTTCAGGCTTGCCGCGGCGGAACACGTCGCGCCCCATCCGGTCGCGCGCCATAAGGCGGGCCCCTGCTTCACGCATCGCCTCAAGGCGCTGGAGGCGAAGCTGCAGACGGAAGGCCAGTTCCTCAGCGGATGGCTCTTCATCATCATCTTCCTTAGGCAGCAACAGGCGAGATTTAAGGTACGCAAGCCACGCCGCCATCACCAGATAATCTGCCGCAAGCTCAAGCTTCAGTTTCTTAGCGGCCGCAACAAATTCAAGGAACTGCTCAACAAGCTCGAGGATCGAGATTTGGGTGAGATCCACCTTCTGTGCCCGTGCAAGCGTAAGAAGCACATCAAGAGGCCCCTCGAACCCTTCCATCTGGAGAACGAGCTGGTCAGGGTCATGGCCCTGGGGTGTTACACCTTTAATGTCTTCTTCAAATTCCATTACACCGGCACACCAACCAAGCTCACAACAAGATCGGTCATGAAGAATGTTGGCACAAGGATTATCTCTTTCGCGAGGATGATAATACCCATCAGGATGAAAAAGCCATAGGGTGCAATCGAGCGATAGCTTTTTGCGGCCTCATGGGGCAGGAACTGCTCAACAACTCCGCCACCATCAAGCGGCGGAATCGGCAGAAGGTTAAACACCATAAACAGACAGTTCATGAAGATGCCGTAGTACATGGTGTTGGTAATCCAGTCAGCGCCAGTGGCGCCAAAGCCGATAGAGAACCGCAGCACATAAGCGCAAAAGAAGGCCACCACAAGGTTGCCGAACGGGCCCGCAAGCGCCACAATTACCATATCACGGCGCGTATTCTTAAAATACCGAGGCTGAATAGGCACCGGCTTTGCGTAGCCGATCAGGAACGGCAGGCTCGCGAGAACCGCAACCAGCGGAATGATAACCGTGCCCACTTTATCAACGTGCACCAAGGGGTTCAGGGACAATCGCCCCTGCGACTTGGCTGTACTGTCACCCAGGGCGTTGGCCGCAAACGCGTGCCCCGCTTCATGCAACGTAACCGCCAGCAAAAACGGCAATGCCATGATGCTGAGCAGGTGCATTTTATCCGCCATCATATCCAACAAGGATTGGTCCTCTTAACTTGTGCCCTTAGTGTGGCTTAGAATTTTTCCATCAATGTGTCATAGCGCGCGCGCAGGTCGGCGCGGTTTGGCATAGGCTTTTGATCTGCCTCAGATATGAGAGAAGCGATACGTTTCTCAAGCTTTCCTGAGATGGGATGCGCCGCGCTTGCGATAGTCTGCATTTCATCAAGTTTGCCATTGCAATGCAGTACCAGATCACAGCCTGCTGCGAACGAGTTACGGGTGAGTGTTTCAAAATCACCTGACAGCGCCTTCATGGACAGATCATCTGACATCAAAATGCCGCTGAAGCCAAATTTCATGCGGATAACACGGCCAATCACCACTCTGGATAACGTTGCCGGTGCTTTGGGGTCGATAGCGCTATATTTGATATGCGCTGTCATGCCGAAGGGCGCGTCGTTGATAGCACGAAACGGCACAAAATCTGTTTTATCCAGCTCCGCAACCGGCGTGTCTACAACGGGCAGCTCGAGATGACTGTCCACAGTTGCGCGGCCGTGCCCCGGCAGGTGTTTGATCACCGGCAGCACGCCAGTGTCCATCAGGGCATCAACCACAATGCGGCCAAACGCCGCCACAAGGTCAGGATCGCGAGAGAAAGCACGGTCACCCACAATGGGGTCGGCGTCATCGCGCATGACATCAAGCACAGGCAGGCAGTCCACATTCACGCCAACACGCCTGAGGTCATCCGCGATCAAGCGGCAATTGAGCCGAAGTGCGCTCGCCGCAAGGGTCGGGTCTTTTTTTGCCATGTTGCCGAACACTGCCATCGGTGGATATTTCCGCCAGTTCGGCTCGGTCATGCGCTGCACGCGGCCACCTTCCTGATCAATCAGGATAGGAACTTTGTGGCGGCCAACCGCTTTTTTGAGGTCAGCTACCAGCGCCCTGATCTGATCAGGCTCCACACAGTTCCGCCTAAAGAGAATGAAACCGGCTGGCTTCACGCGCTCAAAAAAGCCGCGCTCTTCTTTCGTAAGCACTGGGCCTGAGCAGCCAAAAATGACAGGGATCATCTATTCGACCTTCAAGGGTTTACAACAATACAGGCTTGTTGCTGCGCGCGCAGGCCAAGGCAAACTTCATCAGCCGCAGCGCGTGTCTCAAGCAGACCCACACGAAGGCGGTATAGCGTACGGTCACCGGTTTTCACGGCTTCATAGCTTGGGCTAAGGCCTGAGAGGAAATTGCTGAACTTGCCGCGCACCGCGCGCCACGCTTTCTCTGCAGATTCTTCCGAGCCATAAGCACCAAGCTGAACCTTGAAGCCCGTGCTCGCGGTTGCTTTCGCAGGTGTAGGCTTGGTTGCTTCAGGCTTTTTTTCAGCTTTCGGCTGCGGTTTTGGCGCTGGCGTTTCAGCTTTGGCAGTTGGGGCGTTTTCTGTGACCTGCGCCGCGATATCTCCGATAGGGTCTTCAGCGTCAGCCAACTCTTCTTCCTCAGGCAGCGCTTCAAGCGGTTCTTCCGGCTGCGGCGCAAGAGTTACCTCGCTTGAGGAATCCTGCGTGCCGTTTGCACGTTCAAACACCTGCTTGTCCTGATACGGCACGTCCATACCGCCAGGGTCTGTCGGTTTTTCACGAATGGGGTTGGTATCCGCCGTGATATGCCGCGGTGCCTCGTCGGAACTCCCGTCATAAAGCGAAAAGATAACCGCAACAAAAAGCGCCACCACAGTCACAGCAACAGCGGCTGCTACCCACATGCGTTTACCGGCAAGGAAACCAACGGGTTCTTCCTCTTCCGGTACGGGCTGCAGCCAAGGCGGAATATCCTTCTCCGCTGTCAAAGGCTCTCTATTTGGTGTGTTTTTGTCATTGTCGGCCATGTTACCGCATTTCCTCCAGTGGCGTTACGCCCAGCACAGTCAGCCCGCTTGCAATCACTATCGCGACCGCGCGCACAAGCGCCATCCGTGCTTTGGTAACTGCCTCATCCCCTTCGATGATGAACCTCAGGCTCGCATCATCGTTACCCTTGTTCCAGAAAGTATGGAACTCTGAGGCTAAATCATAAAGGAAAAACGCAATACGGTGGGGTTCATGCGCTTCCGCTGCAGCCTCAACCATACGCGGCCAGGCCATGCACTGTTTGATCATGCCGATCTCGCCTTCCGTTGACAGAAGCGCCAGGTCAGCACCAGCGAGGCTAGTGTCCGTTGTATTGAGGGACGGGAAAGCCTCTTTTGCTTTTGCAAGCACCGAACACACCCGTGCATGTGCATATTGCACATAAAACACGGGGTTATCTTTCGATTGTTCCATCACCTTTTTGAAGTCGAAATCAAGCGGGGCGTCGTTTTTTCGTGTCAGCATAATGAAACGGGTCACACCTGCGCCCACTTCTTCAACAACCTCACGCAGCGTCACGAAGTTGCCAGCACGCTTGGACATTTTGAACGGCTCACCATTACGGTAAAGCTTCACTAGTTGGCAAAGCCGCACGTCAAGAGATCCATCTTCCGAAAGCGCCTTCACTGCCGCCTGCATACGTTTCACATAGCCGCCGTGGTCTGCACCCAGAACGTCAATCATCTGTTTGTAACCACGCACATATTTATCGTGGTGGTAGGCAATGTCGGCAGCAAAATAGGTATATTCACCGGTAGATTTCTGCAAAGGCCGGTCCACATCGTCACCAAAATCGGTCGCGCGGAACAAGGTCTGCTTACGCGGCTCCCAATCCTCAGGCGTTTTACCTTTTGGTGGCTCCAGCACGCCTTCATAGATGTGTCCGCGGCTTTTCAGCACTTCAACGGCCTCGGGGATACGCCCACTTTCATGAAGCGACCGCTCAGAGAAGAACGTATCATGCTCAACACCAAGTTGGCGCAGGTCTTCCCGGATCATCACCATCATGGCATCAGAGGCTTCAACCTTGAAAAGCGCCAGCCATTCGTCCTCTGGTGCATCCAGAAACTTGTCGCCGTATT
Organism: Kordiimonas sp.; assembly: GCF_965216265.1. GTDB lineage: Bacteria > Pseudomonadota > Alphaproteobacteria > Sphingomonadales > Kordiimonadaceae > Kordiimonas. Next base: position 3,815,763 of record NZ_OZ244153.1, on the reverse strand, counting down.
TTTCCTTGAGCGTTTCCCCAACCGGCACCAGATAGTCACCCGGATAAAGCCCTTCAGGGATTTCACCGATAGCGCGGCCGTGTGCTTCCTGATAGCGCAAGTGCGCAGAGCGCGCGAGCGTATCGATCTGGCTGCCTGCGTCGTTTATGTAATACTCCTTGCAGACCTCAAACCCGGCTTTACCGAGAAGGTTCGCAAGTGCATCACCAAACACAGCGCCGCGCACGTGCCCCACATGCATTGGGCCTGTGGGGTTGGCAGATACATATTCGATATTGACCTTCTCGCCGCCACCCTGGGTGCTATCGCCAAAGCTTGTGCCTGCATCCAGGATCGCTTTTACCTGCGCCTGCCAGAAGCTTGGTGCCAGCCGCATATTGATGAAGCCGGGGCCGGCAATCTCAACGCTTTCCACCTCAGCATGGGCCTCAAGGCCCGGCGCCAGCAGTTCAGCAATATCGCGCGGCTTCATGCGCGCGGCTTTCGCCAGCACGAGGCCCGCGTTGGTCGCAATGTCGCCGTGGCTTGCGTCACGCGGCGGCTCGACGGCGATATTTTTCAGGTCCAGCCCTTCGGGCAGCTTGCCGCTTTTGGCAAGGCCAAACAGAAGGTCGTCAATAACACCCCGAAAATGGGTAAATACATTCATAGTGATACTCTGTTCAAATCAAACAATTTTGCATGTTCGCGGAAGGCGAAGCGGTCGGTCATGCCCGCGATAAAGTCGGCGACCACACGAGCGGTTTCAGCTGAATTACGCTCACCCGCTCGCTCGCTCCATTCTGTGGGCAGGCATTCGGGCTCAGAGATATATAGATTGAAGAGGTCAGTGACCACCCTTTTTGCCTTGCTGCCCATACGGTTGACCAGATAATGGCGGTACATGCGATCAAAGAGGAATCCCTTCAACTCCTTCACCGCCTGCTGCATGTCATTACCAAACGCAATTGTCGGCTGGCCAGCATTGCGGATCTCGTCAGGCGTTTTAGGGGCAAGGGCAGTGATACGCTTGGTGCTTTCCACCATCAGATCCGCCACCATACGGTTGATCAAGCGGCGTACCAGCTCATGGATAGTGACATCACGCGGCGCATCCGGGTAGGTCCATTTAACCTCATCAATCAGCTGCATCACAACCGGGATACGCTTGAGTTCAGAAAGTTCAAACAACCCTGCCCGCAGCCCGTCATCAAGGTCGTGGCTTGAATAGGCAATATCGTCTGCAAGTGCTGCGATCTGCGCCTCAGCGGATGCGTAGGTGTGAATTTCAAGGTCATTTTCAGGTAGGTAGTCCCGGAACCCAAACGGCAGATGCTCTGGCGGGTTTTTCGGGTCAACCGGCTCGTCGGTGAGCGGGCCGTTATGTTTCGCCAAACCTTCTAGGGTTTCCCATGTCAGGTTCAGGCCTTCAAAGGACGCATAGCGGTGCTCCAGTCGGGTCAGGAGCCGCAGCGCCTGCGCATTGTGGTCAAAACCGTCAAAGCTGCCCATGCAGTCATTCAGCACACTTTCGCCGATGTGGCCGAAAGGCGGATGCCCGAGGTCATGCGCAAGCGCAAGCGCTTCCGCCAGGTCTTCATTCAGGTGCATAGAGCGAGAGATAGACCGTGCGATCTGTGCCACCTCAAGCGAGTGGGTCAGCCGTGTACGGAAGTGATCACCCTCATGATAGACAAAAACCTGGGTCTTGTGTTTGAGACGCCTGAAGCTCGATGAATGGATCACCCGGTCCCGGTCACGCTGATAACAGCTGCGATTCGGTGTCTCGGGTTCCTTGAATACCCGGCCACGGCTTTCAGACGGCTTGCAAGCATAAGACGCGAGCGTCTCTTCATAGCGTGGCAAAGTATCGTTCATATGTCTCTCTCCAATTCATGATGGGCGCGTTTCCGGCACATTAAAGCTGCCCAATTTTTTGGGCAACTGTTTGCTGGATTTTTCTTGTGACGCACGCTTCCTTCTGTCACGATTGAAATTATTAACAAAACGTTAATTGCATTCATTGCCAGTTAATACATTTTTAACTAAGCTGATAAACATGATCGAAGACGCAACAAAAATTGAGGGTGACCTTCCTGTTGAGCCAGGTGCTTTTCAGGCGGAAATCCTTGATCATTGGCGCGAAATTCAGCATGGCAGGCGCTACCCGGACAAACGCGAGTTTCGCCCGCAAAAGTTCCCACGCTTCCTGCCCCAGCTCGCGATTGTGTCGGTAAACGGTGAAGACGACTATGACGACCGCCTCACCGGCGCCACAGTGCTTGAAGTATTGCGGCTCAGTAAATCTCATGACCGGCTGGTGGATCCGGCGGACGGCAACGTGCGCGAACTTGTGCGGAATATGCTTTCAAGCACTGCCAAAGCCGATGCACCGATGTATTTCAAGGGCCAGTTCCAGCCTGAAGAAACTCGCCCTATCGACTTCACGGCACTTGTCCTACCCTTCTCCCACAACGGGGATGCAGATGTACTGGATACCATGATGCTCGCGTTTGACTTCAGCAAACGGCAATCCATCGAGGTTTCCTTCGACGAAGAAATCAGCACCACGGACTAGTCGCCCGCGCGATCTTTCACCCGGAAATCCAACATTCCACAACCTCGTGAATTGACGCGGCGCGTGCGCATGCCTACATAAGGACCATAGATTTTACATGAGCGAGTATGAGCATCAAATGAGCACACCTGAAAAAGCACCCCCTGTTGGCTTCAGCGAAAACGCGGCAAACCGCGTGGCGGCGCTGATTGCCCAGCAAGGCAACCCCAACCTGAAGCTTCGGCTTTCGGTCTCTGGTGGCGGCTGCAGCGGCTTTCAGTATAGCTTTGACTTTGATGAAGAGCAGAAAGACGATGACATAGTGGTTGAACGCAACGGGGTTACCCTGCTTGTGGACAATATGTCCCTTCTCTATCTCATGGGCTCGGAAGTTGATTTTGTGGAAGACCTTGTCGGCGCTTCCTTCCAGGTAAAAAATCCGAATGCCACATCTTCCTGCGGCTGCGGCACCTCATTTGCGATCTAAAAGGCAATCAGGCATATGAAAATTGCGACCTTCAACATCAATGGCGTGAAGGCACGCCTGCCACGTCTTCTTGAATGGCTTGATGAATTTTCGCCTGATGTTGCCTGCCTGCAGGAAATCAAAAGCATAGACGACAATTTTCCTCGCATGGAATTTGAAGAACGCGGCTGGCATGTAGAAACCTTCGGCCAGAAAGCCTTCAACGGCGTTGGTTTCATATCCAAACACCCGATTGAGGATATCCACCGTGCCCTGCCCGCGCTTGATGGCGGTGAGGAGGCGGAAGACGTGCAGGCCCGTTATATCGAGGCCACAATCAAGGGTATTCGCATCGCGTCCATCTATCTGCCAAACGGTAACCCGCAGCCGGGGCCAAAGTTCGATTATAAAATCAGCTGGATGGACCGCCTTATCAAACGCGCGGAATATCTGTTGAGCCTTGAAATGCCAGTTGTACTGGCAGGTGACTATAACGTGATCCCGCATGATGAAGACTGCCACAACCCTGCCGCATGGGTGGATGATGCGCTCACACAGCCCGAAAGCAGGCAGCGCCTGCGCTCGATCATCAACCTTGGTTATCTTGATGCGCTTCGGCAGATCAAACCCACCGGCGCCGCCTACAGCTATTGGGATTTCCAGCGCGGCGCATGGCAGAAAGATCACGGCATCCGCATTGACCACCTTTTGCTGTCACCGCAAGCCGCCGATATGCTCAAAGACTGTCAGGTCGACCGGATACCGCGCGGCAAGGAAAAATCAAGCGACCACACACCGGTGTGGGTTGAACTAGCTATCTAACTCAACCCCTGCACCAACAAGACTGTCCCGTCTGAGCTTGCTCGCCGGTCCTGCACAATGGCTTGATATGCATCGGACGAAGCCCACTTCTGGAAATTTTCCGCGTCTTTAAAGGCCAGTAGCAAGACTTTGTCGGCATGCCATTCGCCTTCCAGCACCGCCGGGTTTTCATCATTGGCTAAAGGTGTACAATCAATGCCCTCCAGAGTTGCCATAAAACCGGCGAAATATTTGCTATACCGTTCCGGATTGTGAATTTTAAGCTGCGCAATTGCATAAACCGTCATAGCTAGCCCCCCGTGAGTTGTTCCAAGTTTCAAATAACCCTAGCATAAACCACGTTTTTCGCTCAGGCGTCTACGGTCTCGTATACCTCACCTTCACGGTTATTGGCTGGCATGCCCAACTCATGCAGGTCTGGCGTGATATATTCATCGATGCTTGAGATGCGGTTTTGGCTATCCACATGCACGGCGCGGGAGATACGCCCCGACAGGTCGCGAGCAGGCACCTGCTCATAGCCCATGATGATGGCTAGGTCCCCTTTTGAGAACTGATGCGCCGCAGCACCGTTCAGGCAGATAACACCGGAGCCTTCCGTGCCTTCAATAATATAGGTGGTGATGCGTTCCCCATTGGTGATGTTCACCACGTCCACGGCGCAATATGGCATCAAGCCGGACGCCCGCAACAGGATCGGGTCAACGGTGATGGACCCCACATAGTTAAGCTCGGCTCCGGTCACCGTCACGCGGTGCAGTTTGCCATACATGAAGGGGCGCAATGCGCCATCAAGATGCGGTTTGCTCATCCGGCCTATCCTTTCACATCAGGTTGCGTGACATCTGCAACCGATAGCGGATATGGCTCACAGATAGTGAGGCGTCAAGCCCCGTCGCTACGTTTCACGGGAATCTCGTCGTGGTCCTCTCCAATGAAGACACGCAAGCGCCACACCTGCATGTAACCGAATGCCGCCGCTGACCAAGCCGAATATATGATGTCCTATGGTAGAAATACGACGCTCAGCCAGAAAAGACTCATGAACTCCAGTAAAAGCTGCATCAGTATATATTTCCCGGCCCAAAGCAGCCAAAGCATCGCGACAAATCGCACCGCTTGCTTCGGGCCACCCCCCCACATCCCTTACGAGAGCTGTTTTTGCAAGCGTATCAGCGAAAATTGCCCCTGCAACACACACAAGTACAGCCGATATACAATCGTCGATCAGTTGGTTCTGTTCCAGCCCTGACACAAGGTAAAGGACCACAAGCATGATCACGGCAATAATGAGAGCACATATCCAGAGAGCCACGACCTTTATGAAGTTGATAATGGCAGCAAAGACCGCTTCGCGTTTGCTGGGGAAAGCAACATCGTCGATGCCCCGTACGGCAAAACGTATCCACATATTGAACACACCAACACCAAATACCGCCCCCGCGAGTATAAACATGCCCACAAAGGCTACACGAGGCCAGATAAAGTCAATATCCAGAACATCCGCCATAGCCCCCGTGCTCTGAAGATTATCCGCTCCATTTTCCGCCGCAAAGCGGAAAGAAAACAACAGCATGCCAGTCACCACCACTGTATACACCGCAGTTATGAGCAAGCCCTTGCGGTAGCAAATAATGCCCCGCATTGAGCTCCTCAAAAGTATTAAGGCTGGCAAATTCGGGGCATGGCACGTGCTCTCGATCTATATCAGCGGCCCCCAGGGTTTACTAATCGCCTTTAGAGGTCAGCTGTCATCTATTCGTTTGATGTATTCCCGGTATCGACGCCCACTTCTTCCGCCCGGCAGATGCGGTAGCGAATTCCGTGCGCAACACCAATCGCAAACATGACAAAAACACCCAGCACAAGATTGATCACGGTCGAGAGAACAGCAGAGCCCGTGAGCCCCGCCAACGTGACCGGCACCAAAAGCACCAGATACACAAGGATCAGCACCACGGCAAAATCCACCGTATGCGGATGGCTCAAGCCCTCATCATCCGTCCGCATCGCCGTTTGTGTAAGATTGGCGGAAAAAAGCGAATAGATGATCGAGCCCGCAACAAGTGACACAATCTGGTTAAGTATCCCCGCCCGTGTTGCCGCGGCAAGATCTTGATCCATCGATGACGCTATCTGTTCACTGAAGCTGCTCGTCAAGCCAAGCGTGCTTAGTATACTGATGATGACAAAACTGACGATACCAAGCAGGATGGCGATCAGGACAAACTTCAGGCCATTTACAAACGCCGCAGAGAGCGCCGCACCCAATGGTTTGATACGGGCGTGTTCAAAGCCAAATGCCCCCGCACGTACCCAAAAGTTGAAGATATAAGCCGCAACCATCATCACAAGAACCACGACAACCAATAGTGCCGGGATCATCGCCGCTAATGCTGAAAAATCGCCATTTGCCACGCTCTCTTCAAGACTCGCCATAGCCTCAGGGGATAGCCCGCTCGCCATGCCAACAATCATGGCCGCAATAATTGCGAGAACCGTCACACTAATGAAGAGACCAATGGTCTTAAAAAATTCGACCGGACGAGAGAATGGCAGCGCAAAAGACTGCTTGACAATATCAAGAATGGGAAGCCGTTGCATATTCACCCCCTGAATAACTTTTCGAATAATTTCCCTATAGTATTCAATATACTAAAGCCAGTTTCTCACACGACCCTGAGAGAAAAGACAAATTGAACCTTTGCACGCTAGCGTGGTAGCGCGATCAAGAAAAGCTTAAATAATGATAAATTGCCGTCTACCGTGACCATTCCAGATGAATGATCGGAAATGGCCGCCCCGCATCATCGGTGGGGTCACGGCGGACATCACGGAAACCACATTTATGATAAAATGCATGAGCTTGCGGTTGCTGCTCGTTCACCTGCACCGTCAACATCTCATGCCGCGCCTTCATGTGATCGATAAAGCGCGTGCCAATACCCGTTCCGTGGGCTTTGGGATCAACAAACAGCGCATCAATATTGGCGTCCGTGCAGCCCATGAATCCTTGAGGTACACCGTCTGCATCGTCAAAAACCAGAAAATCCGCGTTTGGCAGATACTGTGTTTTCACAACGGCGGCGATCTCCTGCCGCTGTTCCGGGCTTAAAAAGTCATGCGTGGCCAGCACCGCCGCATGCCAGATGGCAAACAAGCGGTCCAGGTCGTTCGAGACTGCGGGGCGAAACGTCATTTACCCGGTATCCTGCCTAGATTTGCCTAACCGCGCCTTTGCTCGCCGATGTGGTCATCGCGGCATAGGCCCTGAGCGCCTTGGTTACCTTACGGGGCCGTACATTCAAAGGCTTCCAGGCTTTGTCGCCCTTTGCCTCCATCGCAGCGCGGCGCGTATCAAGGGTGGCGGCGTCCACCTTCACATTGATGGACCGGTTCGGAATAGATATCTCGATAATGTCGCCCTCTTCCACCAAACCGATCGCACCGCCCTCAGCCGCCTCAGGGCTAGCGTGCCCGATAGAAAGACCTGACGTACCGCCGGAGAAACGACCGTCGGTCAAAAGCGCGCAAGCTTTACCGAGCCCCATCGACTTGAGGTAGCTGGTTGGGTAGAGCATTTCCTGCATGCCCGGCCCGCCACGCGGCCCCTCATAGCGGATGACCACAACATCACCCTCTTTGACCTCACCACCGAGAATGGCGGCAACCGACGCGTCCTGGCTTTCAAACACCCTTGCTCGACCGGTAAAGTTGAGAATGCTTTCATCCACACCGGCGGTTTTAACGATACAGCCGTCTTCTGCGATATTGCCAAACAGCACCGCAAGGCCACCATCCTGGCTGTAGGCATGCTCTTTCATGCGGATACAACCGTCTTTCCGGTCCAGATCCAGCTCCGTGTAGCGCTTGCTTTGGCTAAAGGCGGTTTGTGTCGGCACACCACCCGGGGCTGCAAGGAAAAACTGCCTGAGGTCAGGATCATTGCTGGCGGCCACGTCATAACGCGCGAGCGCATCAGCCATCGTGGGCGTATGCACGGTGGTGCAGTCGCCGTTGATCAGCCCCGCACGGTACAATTCGCCCAAAATCGCGAAGATACCGCCGGCGCGGTGTACGTCCTGAATGTGATATTTGTTGGTGGCCGGTGCCACCTTGCAAAGGTTGGGCACCCGGCGCGAAAGCCGGTCGATATCCTCAATGGTGAAATCGATCTCGCCTTCCTGTGCAGCGGCAAGGATATGCAGCACCGTGTTGGTGGAGCCGCCCATAGCGATATCGAGTGTCATCGCGTTCTCAAACGCCTTGAAGTTAGCCACGTTGCGCGGCAGCACGCTCTCGTCGCCGCCTTCATAATATTGTTTGGTGATCTGCACCACTACCCGCGCGGCAGTAAGGAACAGTTCGCGCCTGTCAGAGTGTGTGGCGAGGGTGGTGCCATTCCCCGGCAAGCTGAGGCCCAAAGCCTCAGTAAGGCAGTTCATGCTGTTGGCGGTAAACATGCCTGAGCAAGATCCACAGGTTGGGCATGCACTGCGTTCAATGCGTGCCACTTCTTCGTCTGAAATGTTCGGGTTGGCCGCATCAACCATGGCGTCCACAAGGTCAAGCTTCCTGACCTCACCGTCATAATCGTCTTCACCCGCTTCCATCGGCCCACCAGAGACAAACACTGCAGGAATGTTGAGCCTGAGAGCTGCCATCAGCATGCCCGGTGTGATCTTGTCGCAGTTGGAAATACACACAAGTGCATCCGCGCAGTGCGCATTGGCCATATATTCCACGCTATCCGCGATAATCTCGCGGCTTGGCAAGCTATAGAGCATGCCGTCATGGCCCATGGCGATACCGTCATCAACCGCGATGGTGTTAAATTCCTTGGCGATACCGCCTGCGGCCTCAATCTCACGCGCAACCAGTTGCCCCATGTCCTTGAGGTGCACATGCCCGGGCACAAACTGGGTGAAGCTGTTGGCAACCGCAATGATCGGTTTCTTGAAGTCGTCATCCTTCATGCCGGTTGCACGCCACAGCGCGCGGGCTCCTGCCATATTACGGCCATGGGTGGAAGTGCGGGAACGATACTCGGGCATTCTGGTCTTCTCCGGACAGACGGGACTTTTCAAACATGGATATTGGCCGCGACAATAGCTTCGCGACACGCAGCTGTCGATAAGAAATGAAAAGAAAATGCTACCATCTTTGTATTTTAATTACGCGTAAAGGCGTTGCCTGAGACACAGCCTCAGCCTATAGATGAGGCTCGTTTTTCATCCTTTAAGGAGCAGATGCCGTGTCACAAGGCATGATGGAACCCTATGCGGGCCTGATTAGTTTTTTGCGTATGCCTTTTGCCGAAACAGCGGAAGGGCTTGATATTGCTGTGATGGGCGTGCCGTTTGATCTGGCCACCACCGGCCGCTCAGGCGCGCGATTTGGCCCGCGCGGCGTGCGGGAAATGTCGCTCACCATGGCTGAGTTCCCTTGGGGGGTGTGGCCATGGGAGTATCACGTCCGTGACAAGTTCAAGGTGGCAGACCTTGGCGACGTGACAGGCTTTACGGCTTATACGGACCGCATGATGCCCTCTGTTGAAGCGGCAGCAGACAAGGTTTTGGCAACCGGCGCGCAGCTGCTGACCATCGGCGGTGATCATTCCATCAGCTACCCGCTTCTGCGTGCGCACGCGAAGCTGCACGGCCCGCTGGCGCTTATTCACTTTGATGCACACTCTGATACATGGACGGACGACGACCTGAACCATGGCACCATGTTCTATCACGCCATTCAGGAAGGCATTATTGTGCCGGAAAATTCCATCCAGCTTGGCATGCGCACCCCAAACCCGGACACGCACGGCATGCTGGTGCATGATGGGCTTGAGTGCCTGCGCACACCTGCGGACGAGATGGCAAAACGCATCCGTGAACGTGTGGGTGACCGCCCTGCTTACCTAACCTTCGATATCGACTTTCTCGACCCCGCCTATGCGCCAGCGACCGGCACACCGGTTGTGGGTGGGCCCAATGTGGCTTATGCGCGAGATGTACTGAAGGCACTCAGGGGCATGAATATTGTGGGGGGAGACCAGGTTGAGGTTGCCCCGCACTATGAAGGCCCGGGACAGATCACAGCACTTGCTGGCGCAACCATCGCCTGCGATATCCTCTATCTTATCGCGGAAGCGCGCGGGAAATAATCATCAAAGCTTTACGGCGCCCGATCATTGCGGCGCCGTAACCACCCCAATCAAGGTATTGAGAAGCCGTATTTTTCCCTCAACTCCCCACGCTCGCGCAACAGCTCGATACGCGCGCTCACGTGGGCAATGAAGCGCGCCGCCTTGTCTGATGGCCAGCAGGTAAACCGCTCCCCAAGGCTGAGGAGGACGAAGTTCGGATCGCTGTGAAAATCACGGCGCCCCACCCGCGCAAAATATGCTTCCGCATCCAGTGAGTATGACAGCACCACTTGCGCACGACCAGCGGAGAGCAGCTCAAAGGTATCGTCAATTGTCTTAGCGTAATGAATGTCAGAGAGAAACGGCAGGCGGCGTTTTGCGATAGTACTGGCGTGCAGGGATTCGTCCCCCACAATCGCCTTCCCTTCCAGACCCGCCATGCTTCGAAGAACAGGCCTTGATGCCAGAGTATAGGCGTGCAGATTGATGCGATTAAACGCTGGTGATGCCAGGAACTGGTTCGCATCCACCCCGTGGTCTCTATAAAATATTTCGTCGTCTGACACCATATAGAGGCAATCAACCTCACGAGAGAAAAAGCTGCGTGTATATCGCTTGATCGGCAACAGGCGTATATCGACCGTGTGGGGCGCGGAAGCCATGATGTCCGAATAAAATTCCCAGTATGGCCCCACACCGTCAGCGGCGAAAACACCCTCAATAGACGGGCCCCCAAGCGAGATATGATCGAACGCACGAAGAGACCCCGCGCCGCTCAAGCAGGCAGACAGAATCGTAACGGCTACGATATAAAACCTGCGTTTCATCCCCGTCCTCATTGCTCCGGCCCGTGCTTCATGTACAGAAAACCTTCAAAAACAATGCAATCTTATACAGTTAGCTTCCCTAATTTTTTATGAATTTTTCAAGCTATAATGGCGTTCTCGCGAATCACTGATTCGTTTTTGTAACCGTCTGTCCTACTGAGACAAAAAAGGACGCCCACAGGCGCCCTTCCAATACATTTGACTTAATAGCAGCTATCAGAGGCGTGCGAGCGCGGCTTTCACCTTCTCAGCCTGTGTTTCAAGGTCCGTGAGTTGCTCCCGCGCTTCCGCAACAACATGCTCCGGTGCTTTGACGACAAACTTCTCATTGCCAAGACGACCCTTAAGCGCACCAGCTTCTTTCATGATCTTTTCAAGGTTCTTCTCGAGCCGGGCTTTTTCTGCGTCCAAGTCCATCAGGTCTGCGAGCGGCAGGTAGACGGTCGCCTCATCGACAACCAATTGTGCGGCGCCCTTGCTCTCGGCTGACGCAACCGCCTCAGCCTTTTCAAGCCGCGCGAGACGGCAGATCATATCCTGAAAATCTACGAGCCGCGCTTTGGTGGCGTCACTCGCGCCAACCACCAGTGCTGTTGCCTTAGCGCCAGCCGGTACGTTCATCTCAGACCGGGTTGAACGGATTTCAGAGATAAACTTGATCGCCCAGTTTACTTCTTCGCCAGCAGCTGCATCCACGCCAGTTGCTTCAGGCCAAGCCGCATGAATTAGGTCATAGGCACGGTCTGATTTGGTGGCATGCCACAGTTCCTCCGTAATGAACGGCATGAAGGGGTGCAGCAGTACCAGAATCTGGTCCAGAACCCAACCGGCAACACGGCGGGTTTCAGTTTTCTGGGCTTCATCCTCGCCCCAGAAAACAGGTTTGATCAGTTCAACATACCAGTCACAGAATGTACCCCAGGTGAAGTGATAGATCGCATCTGCCGCATCATTGAAGCGGAAGGCATCAAACGCCTGCGTCACAGACTCCGTGGTTTTAGCAACTTCGCCGATGATCCATTTGTTGACCGCAAGCGATGCCTCAGGTGCTGTCGCACTATCAGAGCCCGCGATCTCGTTCATCTCGCAGAAGCGCGCGGCGTTCCAAAGCTTGGTTGCGAAGTTGCGGTAGCCTTCAACACGCTTTTCACTGAGCTTGATATCGCGCCCCTGTGCTTCCATCGCGATCAGCGTGAAACGAAGCGCATCCGCGCCGTATTTCTCCACAAACTCAAGCGGGTCGATCACGTTGCCCTTGGATTTGGACATCTTGGCGCCGTGCTCATCGCGCACCAGCGCGTGGATATACACATTCTTGAACGGCACTTCGCCCATGAAGTGGATGCCGGACATCATCATGCGCGCCACCCAGAAGAAGATGATATCAAAACCCGTGATCAGCGTTGTGTTGGGGTAATATTTCCTGAGCACCGCGCTGTCCGTATCGGGCCAGTCGATCGTGCTATAGGGCCACATGGCGGATGAGAACCACGTATCAAGCACGTCCGGGTCGCGGGTCAGCTTAACGACAGCCCCAAGCTTGGCGCGCGCGGTTTCATAGGCGGCTTCTTCGGTTTCTTCAACAAAAACGCTGCCATCCTCCGCATACCACGCAGGAATACGGTGCCCCCACCAAAGCTGGCGAGACACACACCATGGCTGGATGTTGCGCATCCACTCAAAGTAGGTCTTCTCCCAGTTTTTGGGGATAAAGTTGGTTTTACCGGTTTCAACCGCCTCAATAGCTGGTTTCGCCAGTGTTTCCGCGTCCACATACCACTGCTCGGTCAGCATCGGCTCAATCACAACGCCAGAGCGGTCACCAAACGGCTGCGCGATAACCTTGTCTTCAACACCGCGGTAGAAACCGAGCTCCTCAATTTCCTTGAGGAGCAGTTTCCGTGCCTCGAACCGGTCAAGCCCTTCATAATGCGCAGGCACATTATTCTCAGGTGTGACGATCATCCGGGCTTCCTCATCCATCAGCTTGATGAGCGGGATGTCGTTACGGCGGGCAACTTCAAAGTCGTTAAAGTCGTGCGCACCGGTGATTTTCACGGCACCCGAGCCGAACTCAGGGTCCGGGTATTCATCTGCGATGATCGGAATCAAACGGTCCGCAATCGGCAGGCGCACCATCTTGCCCACGAGGTTTTTATAGCGCTCGTCTGACGGGTGCACAGCAACGGCACCATCGCCCAGCATGGTTTCAGGCCGCGTGGTTGCAATGATGATTTCGGAAATGCCGTCAACCGGGCCATCAGCCAACGGATAGGCAAACCGCCACATATGGCCGTTCACTTCCTTCTGGTCGACTTCCAGGTCAGAAATCGCGGTTCTAAACTTCGGGTCCCAGTTCACAAGGCGCTGGTCTTTATAAAGCAAGCCTTCCTTGTAGAGCTGGACAAATTTCTTGAGCACAGCGGCGGAGCGCTTGTCATCCATCGTGAAGGCTTCGCGGGACCAGTCACAGCTGGCACCAAGGTGCCTGAGCTGACGGGTGATCGCGCCACCTGATTCCGCTTTCCATTCCCACACTTTATCGATGAAGGCATCACGCCCCAACTCTTTGCGGGATGAGCCACCAGCAGCATCCAGCTGACGCTCAACCACCATCTGGGTTGCGATGCCCGCGTGGTCAGTACCCGGCTGCCACAGCACGTCCTTGCCGCGCAGGCGCTCAAACCGCACAAGGGCGTCCTGCAGGCTGTTATCCAGTGCATGACCCATGTGCAGGTTGCCCGTGACATTCGGCGGCGGCATGACGATGACATAGGGCTCCGCATCCTCACGTTTGCCACATTCAAACGCGCCAGAGTTTTCCCAATGTTCGTACCATTTGGTTTCGATATCCGCCGGGGAGTATGTCTTATCGAGCATCTTCTATTCCGCTAGTTGTCATTATCTCAGGCTCTCATGATGGAGCCATGCTTCCAAGTAGGCTAAAAATACAGCCAAACCGGGGGCGCACAATGCACAATTATGACGCAAAACGAAAGAGCGAAGTGCCGTTTTCTGCCAGCTTTCTCCCCACTTCCGCGTCAGCCCTCACTAAAGTGGCATTGGGGCCCCACCCCGGCCTGTGGTAAGATTGCGCATGAGACATGAAAGGACCAATCATCTCAGGTGGTTATGCGCCGGGGCGTGGATGCTATTTGCGTACCTTGCTGCGCCTTTGCAGGCAGACACACCGTCAGCGCCCATAGCCTCAGTACCCATTGATCTGACCGACAACCGCATTCATGCCGCATTTGTAATTGACGGCAAACCCCAGCGCCTGCTGCTGGATACCGGCGCGTCCACATCGTTGCTTTTTGAAAGCTCCGGCGTTCAGGCAGGCAATCGGGGCGAAGGCGTGGCGATCAGCTTCCCAGCGTTTGCCTCATCCGCCCCAGGGTACCGGCTTCCGAGGTTAAATATCCAAGCAGGCGAGTTTAGTTTCACCAGCGAAACTACCCTTTTCATCGGCGGCGATGAACCCGTCATCAGTGACATCGGCGGCAAGTTTACCGGTATTCTCGGCCGGGATTTCCTCAGGCGTTTTGTGGTTGAGATTGTGCCGTCAGAAAAGCTGATGAAACTCTACCCTCCCGGCACTGACCTCTCACCCCATTACCGCCTGAAGCACGCACTCATCATGCAAGCGGGCTCGCCCTATATCATTCACCGGTTTCGCTTGCCTTGGGAAACCTGGCCCACCCAGAAAAAGCTCTTGCTCGATACAGGCTATCCGGGTGGCGTGGTGCTTTGGAATGACCGTCATTTTGATCGCGCTACCAAACCGAAGGAACGGCAAGGGCTTAAAGAAGCCCGCAAAGGCATTGTCTATTTTGGTATCGTGAAGTTTGGCAAACTTCTGTTTCGCAACATCCCCGTCTTTGTTGGCCCTTCAATGCCCGGCCAGCTTGAAGACAGGGACGGCCTTATTGGCGCCAGCATGTTCCTGCCCTTCCGGTATGTGATTGACCTGCCCGGTGAGCAACTATTGCTGCACCCCCGCGTGCGCTATGGCGGCCTTGGTTTTCAAATCAGCAATGAGGTGATCTATACCCCCGGCGATGAAGACTTTGTCATGAAGGACTTTCGGCCAAAACCAAGTTCCACACCGGTTGATACCTACCACCGCAGCGCAGAGATCGTACCTAGTGGTTAGATAAGGTCAGACGTATAGATGAAATCTGGCGATTAATCTGGCGGTGAGATGCAAAAAAGCGCGCTCCTTATGGAACGCGCCTCTGAATTCTTGGGGCTAATAGCCACGGCACCAGCTTATTTCCGGCGAGCGATCCGCGCCACTTCTCGCTCAACCGCATCTTGCACTATGGCAGGCAGGTTTTCATCCAGCCAGCCCTGCAGCATTGGCTTGAGCATCGCACGGATCAGTGATTCCAGCGTGTTATCCGCGCCTTCATAGCCAGCCACCATCATTTGGGTCAGGTGTGCAAAGCTCTCCGCTGTGCGGGTTTCAACCGGCGGCGATACAATCGCATCCACTTCACCTGGGCTCGCAAGCTCTGTCAGCTCAAACACATCCTCTTCCGGTTCGGGTTCCGGCTCAGGCCATGGTTCAGGCTCAGGAGTTGGTTCCGGTTCCGGAATGGGCTCTGGTTCCGGCTCAGGCTCGGGCCAGGGTTCTGGCTCAGGCTCTGGTTCAGGCATGGGTTCGGGTTCTGGCTCGGGATCTGGCTCCGGCTCAGGTTCGGGCGCTTCGTCAAAGGTCTCTTCAACCTCCGGCTCTGCTGCCTCATCGTCCGACTCATCAGAAATAATCCGGCGAATAGACGCCAGTATCTCTTCCATTGTCGGTTCGTCTTCAGATGCGTTATCGCTCATAGACCAGCCAGTGTTAGAACTCCCTAGACCACAGGTACCGTTTAGAGAGTCACGTGTCAATAATTCTTAAACTAACAAAGGTAGTTAACAATAACTGCCATGATAGCTGAAGCGTTTCAAAAGTAAGCAAAAAATATAAAAAAAGAGACTTACTTATCTCTTAAATCAGTAAACCAGTGACATTTTGCACGCAAAAACACTGATGGAAACCAAAGAAAAACCCCCGCCGTAGGCAGGGGTTTTATTCTACTTCTGGGAGTTCTTACTCCCGGTAGCATGAGTGTGAATTAATCCACGCCCATCCCGAAGAATTTGTTGTCAACCTTGTCGGTGTAGGCGTCCGGGTCATAGCGCGTGACGCCAAGACCAAGGTCTTTGGCTGTCAGGCGACCAGTTGCGGATACAAGGCTGTAGGCTGCAACGAACTCATCCCTCTGTGCACGCACAAGTGCCACACGTGCGTTCAGAAGTTCCTGTTCCGCGTTCAGCACATCAAGCGTTGTGCGGGAACCCACATAAGCTTCCTGACGAACACCCTCAAGCGCGATCTCGCTTGCGCGAACCTGTGCTTCAGATGATGTGATCTGGCCAACGGCCGCGCGGTACTGGTCCCATGCCACAAACACACGCTCTTGTGCCACACGCTCAGCCTGACGGATTTCCATCAAACGCTGGCTGCGCAATTGCTTGGCGCGGCGAATGTCAGAATAGCGCGCACCACCGGCATAAAGCGGTACCGACACTGTCACACCAATACCTTTAGACTCGCTCTGGTCAGTAACCGGCACACCTGCGTCATTTACACCACCGGAATTGGTAACGTCGCTCCAGCTTGCTCCCACACCTACCGTTGGCAACAGCGTACCTTTTGCCTGGTTTACAGCGTGGCTTGCAGCTTTTTCCCCGTACTCCGCAGCAATCACACCAGGGCTGAGTTCCATGGCGAGCTCAATAGCTGTATCGAGATCACCGGGAAGTTCAGGCTTGCCATTTGGTGTTTCAAGCGTTGCTGGCGTGCGGCCCACAACCCGGCGATACTGTGCACGGCTGGAGGCAAGTGTCGCTTGTGCAGACAGAAGCGTTGATTTAGCGCCTTCAAGACGTGCCTCGGATTGCGCAACGTCTGTACGGGTCACTTCCCCCACGCGAAAGCGGTCCTGGCTCGCTTGAAGCTGACGCTCAAGTACCTGAACGTTGTTCTGGTTCAGGGACACAACGGCCTCATCACGCACCACGTTCATGTAAGCGGAAACCGCGTCCAGAAGAACCTGCTGTTCCACTGACTGCAGTTGCGCGCGGCCTGCCATCACGTTGCTGCGGGCGCTTCTAATCGCGTTACGATCCTGAAAGCCGCGAAACACGTTCAAGTTGGCTTCGAGGCCGAGGGTTTCCCTAGACGTACTTACCGACGGGGTATTCCCAACCTTAACATCGCCCTCGTTATAGCTATATGAGCCACTGAGCGAAGGCAAAAAGCCTGACTTCGCTCGAGAAATTCCTTCATCAACTCCACGGAGTGCCGCACGCTGAGCCATCAGCTGTGGGTTGCTCTCATAAGCGGCAGCCAGTGCCTCTTCGAGCGTTTCCGCGGAAATATTAAAAGTGCCCGTCAGCACTGTTGTCACTGCCAACAGTGATACGATCCCCTTTTTCATATGCGTCTCCTTGTTTCCTCGCTGTTTGTTTTATTATTGGCCAAAAGCCGGGTTATCAGCCTCTACCCAAGGGGTTGGTGGTTTTTATCACCTTTTTTACTTCAACTCTAGCCAGATTAAAGATGCCACATTTTTTGGCATGGCATCCTAACAGACTGCTTTAAAATACAAAACCTGCTTCTTTTTCAAAGCCCGGCAACGGCTGGATGTTCGCGTCAAACAAATCCATCGCTGTTGGAATACCGGCCTCCATTGTCACGATATGGGCACGGCCCTGCCCGCCGTCAAGCTTCACGCACAAAAGGCGTCCGCCATCCTTAAGCTGTTTGAGAAGGGCTGCGGGCACTTCCGTCACCGCCCCCTCAAGCACAATCACATCAAACGGGCCTTGTTTCGCAACGCCTGCTGCATGCGCGCCTTCAACAACCGCAACGTTCATGATCTCAAGACTTGAAAGCTTTTTCTCGGCAAGCTTCACGAGGTCTGCGTCAGCTTCAAGCGCCACCACTGCATCTGCAAGGCCCGCCATCACCGCAGCGGAATAGCCTGTTGCACAGCCGATATCGAGCACGAGGTCCTTGGGGCCGATTTGCGCTTCGTCAAGAAGGCGCGCAAAAATCATCGGCTCCATAAGGTAACGACCGCCGCCGATTGCCAGGTCTTCGTCCACATAAGCGACAGACCGTTTTGCCTTGGGCACAAACAACTCGCGCGGAACGGCGCGAACGGCGTCGATAATACGCTCGTCATTCACTTCGTTTACACGAAGCTGACAGTCGATCATGTGGCTACGGGCTACGGCTGATTCGGTCACGGTTCGAACCTCTATCTCAAATAAACTGCATACGGCTTTGCCGCTTTATAAATAGGCGAGCCCTCGGAGGCAACGCGTTTTCTCTTTAAAAATGCTCTTTTGCGACTGCTTCTATCACAAACCCTTCCCAGACACCGCTCCGCCTGCGGTCACCCGGTGCGTTCCTGCGGCAAATCGATGCCGTCACATGTGTCTTACGGGCCGCGCTCATCTTTCCCTTCGGGGCTATAACCTCAACTCAGCGAAAGTCACCGTTCTGCGGGTCTTCCATGGGGAAAGTGCTCGGTGGTAATTCCACCGGCGTGCTGGGCTCATAAATTACCCTGTTGCGGCCAAGCCGCTTCGCCATATAGAGCGCCTTGTCAGCGCGCCTGAGCGCCGCGTCGATATTCTCGTCCGACGGGTCCACGTCCGTAAGGCCAATGCTGATGGTCAGCGACACAGTCTCCCGCGCGATCACCGATACCTGATGGCTGATACGGCTTTTGAGGCGCTGCAACACACCCATCGCGGCTTCATGGTCTGTGGACGGGAACAATACCCCAAATTCCTCACCGCCCAAACGACCAAGGGTATCCTCGCGCCTGAGGGTTTGCTCACAAATCTCGGCCACTTCAGCCAGTACACGGTCCCCCACCTCATGACCAAAACGGTCATTGATTGCCTTGAACCGGTCAATATCCAGCATGGCAACAGCAAGCTCAGTACCGTGGCGCTTCATACGAGCAATCTCGCTTTCCGCCGTGCTCATGAAATAGCGACGGTTGAAACATTTGGTCAGCGGGTCAACAGCGGCCAGATAGGCCAGCTCCTTGTTGGCGGCCTCAAGTTCCTGCGTGCGGTTCACAAGGTCGAGCTGGGTTTTCACCCGCGCACGCACAATCGCGCGCTCAAACGGCTTGAGGATATAATCAACCGCGCCCAGCGCAAAACCGGAGGTCTCGTCCTCAGTCTCCGTATGAAGGCCGGTGATGATGATGATCGGGATATGTTTGGTGGCATCGTCGGCCTTGAGCCTTTTGCAGACTTCAAAACCGTCCAAGTCAGGCAAGACAATATCAAGAAGGATGAGCGTCGGTTGATGATCCCGCGCATACAATAGCGCAGCCTCGCCGGTTTCCACGGTGTTCACCTGCGCCAAATCCGCGATGGTGGACTCCAGAAGCTTCGCCATCACGCGAATATCTTCAACGATCAAAACCTGATTATCAGACATATCTTACTCGCATAAACCCTACATTTGCGACGCAAGTATCTGCCTTGGGGCGCCTTGTTGCAACCCTTGATTCGTGTGCACTCTACATTTCGGTTATTCTGGAAACGCTGCCATTGCAAACTGCTCACGCCACAACGATGCGGTTACGGCCGCCTTCCTTGGCTTGATATAGCGCCTTGTCGGCTCGTTTGAGCGCATCCTCGATCTTGAGGTCGCTTTCATAAACCTCAGCGATACCAAGGCTTGCTGTTACACCAAAATTGCGCCCGGCAAACTCGAACGACAAGGCTTCAAGTCGCTCACGCATACGTTCAAGTACCGTGAGCGCCCCTTCCGCATCAGCCACCGGCAGCAGGATCGCGAACTCTTCACCACCCATGCGGCCAACGTTATCCTCATGGCGCACACATTCTTTCATGCAGGCGCCAACGGCCCTGAGCACATCATCACCCGCCGCATGGCCATAGCTATCGTTGACAGATTTAAAGTGGTCGATGTCAAGCATGGCAACGGTTACGGCATAGCCGTGCCTGCGCATACGGCTAAGCTCCGCATCTGCAATACCAAGGAAATAGTGACGGTTCAGGCAGGTGGTCAACAAATCAACACTCACCAGGCGCTGCAGTTCTACATTCGCTTTTATGAGCGCCTCTTCACGCAGGTAAAGGTCAAGCTGGGTTTTTATCCGTGCCCGCACAACGGCGGGCTTGAGCGGCTTGCAGATATAGTCTGCGGCCCCTGCCGCGAAGCCTATGCTCTCCGCTTCTTCGGTAGTTCCTTCACCGGTGATCAGGATAACAGGGATATGTTTAGTGCGGTGGTCGGCTTTGATGGCGCGGCACACCTTAAGGCCGTCAATGTCCGGCAAGCGAATATCAAGCACGATCAGCGTGGGTTTATTCTCGAGCGCTTTAATCAGGCCAATCTTGCCGTTTTGCGCCGTCACCACCTCTGCCGTGCCACCGATGATTTTCCTCAAGAGTTCAAGAATGACCGGATTGTCATCAATCACCAGAATTTTCTCAGTCGCGCTCATACCTGTCCCCGCTCATGGCCTACACTCACGCACGGCCTGTCCACTCATGCCCCCGCATGCTCAACCTTATTCAGAAACAGCATTATCATCACAGCATTATAAGAAAAGCTTAAAATTGAAGTAATTGCCTTCGCCTGCACCACCGAGCCTGTGTGTTGGCAAAAAGTCCCTTGACCGGTCACTATCGTGGTTCTATACGGTTCGACACACCACTAGAGAGGCGCGGTGGCGGAGTGGTGACGCAGCGGATTGCAAATCCGTGTACACCGGTTCGATTCCGGTCCGCGCCTCCATTTATTTTTCCCAAAACCTGTATCGCAAGCGGACGTATCCCAATGGCCGGCCCTTGTTTGCGCGCGTCAATTCATTGATGCCACCTTCACAAGCTGCTGCTATCCTTAAACCCGCCAGAGCTCGCGCAGCCTTTTAAACTCAATCACTTAAGTTACATACCTATACAAAATCTTTCGTTAATCTCGCTCCCATTTAAGTAGTGGCTAGGTATTCTTTAGAAGAAGCCGCCTTGATTTAATAATTCATTAAGTACTCGTTGCGAAAATACCCTTTATACGGGTCATGGTTTTTCTGTAAAATCCAGCCGTGATCTGTCGATACGACCATATGCTAATGGGGAAGCACATACGTGAACAAGCAAATGGGTAGGGAAATCACCAACCCGGCTGTAGAGCATCTCATAACCGATTACACGCTCTCGCTCATGGGGTTAAGTGACCAGTATACAACAGGACATTGCAACGAAGTTGCAAGCATTGTCACCAAAGCTGCACGGGATATGGGCTTCAGTGGTCGCGATCTCGAAAACATAACCTTGGCGGGGTCCCTGCATGACCTTGGCAAGCAAGGTATTCCCAATGACATCCTCATCAAGCCGGGTGCGCTCACACCATCAGAGTTTCGCCTGATTCAGGACCATGTTATGATCGGCGTCGATCTGCTCAACTCGATTGGTTTCAACTCGAAAGTTGTGCGCTATGTGGCGGAACACCATGAAAGGCTGGATGGCTCTGGCTACCCCTTTGGCCTGAAAGGTGATGAAATCTCTGTTGGCGGGCAGCTATTGGGCATTGCCGATGTGGCTTCGGCCCTCACTTCCAAGCGCACATATCGCACCGCCTTCAACAAGGAAGAGCTCAAAATATTCCTTGAAGAACGTTGCCCGCTGCAGTTCAACCCTGACCTTGTGCAGGTGGTGCTCAGCCACTGTGAATAAAAAGGTTTCCTGTGCTATAAAGATCAGCTTTACGCCGGGCATGCGGCAGCATAGGCTGCGAGCATGAGAGGATAAATCATGCTCAAAACTGTTCCCGTTAAAATTGATGAAATCTACGTGCCCACTGATCGCCGCAAGGAGATCAAACAAAGCGAGATCGATACCATCGTCAGCGAGATGATGGAGGGTGTGATGCGCAAGCCCGTGCGTGTTCGCGAGGGCAAGGGCCGCTTTGTGCTCATTGAGGGTGTCAACCGGCTTGAGGCCTGCAAAACGGTAGGCGACGAGACCATCCCCGCCTATATCGTGCAGGCCCGCAAGTTCTGAAAAAGGGCACTCGCCTATTCTGGGTTAATGGGCCGGGTTCCATGCCGCGAGTTTTTCTTCGCCCGCAGCCGTGTAACTGCGCACCGAAACAAGGCTGCTGCCTTCTGAATACTCATACTCAAATTTGGCGATTCCCCAAGTGCCGTGATCAACAAGTGATCCACTTGTATCCACGAACCGGCGGGATATCAGACGTCCCTGCCCGTCAAATTCCAGTTGCTCGGACGCATGTCCATCACCTTTGTGAACAGTTGGGTTGCCGTCCAGACCCTGAAAAGTGATTGCCTGCGGTCGGCCATTGCTGCCCAAGCTGGTGACAATCGCGTGCACACCTGAATAGCTGCTGGCAACAGGGCTACCGTCTTTGTCAAAGTACCGGTCTTTCAACAGATATGCCCCACCCTCAGACCATGTGCTCTTGATCTGGCCTATCCCGGTATTGGTATTTACCGGCGTCCCATCCACCCCATAGAGGAAACGGGCAGTGGCGTTGCCGTATTGGTCGAACTCATACACTACCTTATGTGCGCCCCACCCGGTGGTCTGCGGGGACCCGTCCGCATCGTTAAAGATAGCCACCTGCTCGCTACTATACTTTGAGGGTTCATAAACGATCTCGGCAATATCGCTCATGCCCCTTCTTGCCTTGCCTTGCATATCCAGGTTAAGCCAACCAGAGAACTGCCCGTGCCTGTTATAAGTGATCTGGGTCATAGCGATTCCAGCCTCGTCAGGGGTCAGTTCCTCCCCGCTTTCGCCCAAGTTATACATACGCGTTAGCAGGCCTTTTGCGTCATAGGCAAATCGGGTCACCATATAGCCAAACCCCGGCCGGTTCCGCACAAGCTCGCCAGCAGTGTTATAGCGCCGCTCGATCACCTCACCGTCTTCGCGGACATCCCACTCATACCGTGCTATACCAAAATCATTATCCAGCGGCTTGCCATCCAGACCATAGAAAACGAGCGCTGTGCGCTGGCCTTTTACATCTAGGCCAAACCGCGTTTCATACACATCACCAGACACAAGGCTGCGATGCCCCCATTCATTATGAAACCGACGAATTTCCTGGCCGTTTTCATATTGAATCGTAACACGAGGTGCCCTTACAAATCGGTCGGAAAACGCCCTCAACTCCCCGGTCTGGCTGTGGCGCACCTCTATAAGCCTTCCGTCCGCATCATAATCCAGCTCAAAATGCTTGGTCTCGCCAACTGCCTCAGAGCTGAGCGGGCGGGCACACCTGATATCCGCAAACGGCGTTTCCCTAAAAACCACTCCTGCACAATATTCGGTATATGCCGCTGCGTGCGCGGGCTGGATGCTGCCCCCCATCATCATGGCGAATAAAGCACTGACTGTAACTTTTCGCATATAAATTACCCCTCCGTTGGAACGTTGATCATGTCCTGCCATGCCTCCCAGCAACGAAGCATGCTCTACCAACGAGACGGCAAAGGAAAGGTCACTCACCGCATAATAGAAACGGCATATCGACTTTTCAGGCCAAAGAAGTCCTTTGGCCCCAAAAGTCCCGACACTGCATTCTTTACTCGGCCTTTTCGATATGGAGGAACGTATCTATCGCGCTGCGGGTTGCATCCCATATGCCGCGCGCCTGATAGCGGTTGATAAACATCATGAACGATATGCCATCATCAGGAAACCGTGCATAAAAGGCGCTGAAGCCGCCAACCTGCCCGCTGTGGCTCCGGGCTTTACGGTTTTCCCCATAAGGCTCAACATCCCAACCGTAACCATAAAAGGTGTCGCTGCCGTCGGGGAGCTTGCCGGACGTCCACATCTCCGCCTTCCACTTTTCAGACAACAGCTTGTCATCATTGAGCGCAGCGTCCCACTTGGCCATATCAGCCGCCGAGGTCAGCAAACCACCCGCGCCCAGCGTGGATGAATATTCGGTCGGGTTGCGATTGATCAGCTCACCCGCCTTGTTTTCCCAGTAACCCTCAACCCGGTGTTTGATAATCGCCGCCGGGTCCGCAAACCGTGTCTGGGTCATCTCAAGTGGGCCAAAAATCCGCGCCGCCAGCACATCGCGCAGGGATTTTTTCTCTATCTGCTCCACAATCATGCTGAGCAGATAATAGCCCGTGTTGCTGTAATAGAAGCCCGTGCCCGGCTCAAAGTCCATCGGGCGGGAATGCGCGATTTTTATCACTTCCTCCGGTGTCAGGCGAAAACGGTACACATCGTAGCTGCGAATCTCTTCATAATCGGGGATGCCAGACTGGTGCAGCATCAACTGCTTTATCGTCACTGGCGTCCATTCGCCAGGCAGACCGTTCAGATACTTGCTGATCGGGTCATCAAGCGCCAGCATGCCTTCTTCCGCCAGCATCATCACCGCGGCGGTCGTGAACTGCTTGCTGATGGAACCGATCTCAAACACGCTGTCTTCTGTCACCGGTACGTCAAGCTCAACATTCGCGAAGCCAAAAGGCTGGATGTGCAGGATTTCCCCGTTCCGGTAAACCGCGATCAAACCGCCGGGGATATTATGCTCATCCAGCGCATCTTCGAAATCACCATGCAGCGTCTCAAGGGCTGCCGCGTCCGGCATTTCATACTCTGCGGCGCTTACGGGCACAAAAAACACGCCTGACATTATCACCGCCGCCAAAACCCGGCCAAATCCCAAAACCCGGCATAAATTCTGTAGCATCACCTGTCCCCCATGAATGACATCACCAGCGCGAGCTTCACACAGCTATGCGCCCGGGCACAAGAGGTACATCAACCAATGCCCCGCCATATGCCCCCTAGCCCTGCGCCCGTGAATATATTATAGCCAAGGCCAAACGCGCCTGCGCGCACAACAGTAGTTATAAGAACAGAAGGACCTGCCTTGCCTATCGTCTCGCAAAAACACCGCCTGGTTTATTACCCGGTGCCCAAGGTTGCCTGTACGTCGGTCAAGCATCTGATGTATTTCCTTAATCACGGCAAGTGGTTCGATCATCCGGTGAATGCAAAGGGGCGCAAGCTCAACATCCATGACGTGATGAACCCGGCCGAGCCCTTTGACAAAAGCGCGTTCAAGCGTTTCTCACCGCACACCAGCTTTGTGGTGGTGCGCGACCCGCTGAAGCGTTTTCTCTCCGCCTACTCGAACCGGGTAATTTTTCACGGTGACCTGGCACCCTGGCGCATAAAAAAAGGCACACTCACGCTCACGCAAAAGCCGAACCCGAGCCTTGAAGAATTTATCGACCATCTTGAGGACTATCAGGCCGACGCCCGTGCGATAGAGCGGCATACAGCCCCCATCAGTAAATTCCTTGGTGATGATCTCAGCCGCTTTGACAAGGTATTCCCGATCGAGGCCCTTGATGACGCCGCCGCGTTCCTGAGCGACCATACCGGACTCAAGCTTGAAATGCCGCACAAGCAAACCGGCGGCCCGAAAATGAGCCTTGATGACCTGAGTGAAAAACACAAAAAGAAGCTCAGAGACGTCTACGCAAGCGACTATGAGCTTTTGAAGGATTTTTACAGCTAAGCCACCCTGCCCGCAGGATGGATCAAAAGGGACGAAGCCTTAAAAACCCTGTCACTCGTCGGATTCCTCGCTCACATTTCAGAAAAATGAAATTAGGACTTGGCAGGCGAAAAATTTTCAGTATAAAGGCCCCATTCGCGGCGCGAGACGCCCTGCGGACATCTACGCTGATCCCCAGTAGCTCAGTGGTAGAGCAAGCGGCTGTTAACCGCTTGGCCGGTGGTTCGAATCCGCCCTGGGGAGCCAATTTGACGAAGGGCTTAGCTGACAACCAGCTAGGCCCTTTTTCTTTTCGTCAGCCATATATAGTTCCGTGGTCAAACACACCGCCCCCCAATCCACGTCTTCTAG
This sequence comes from Kordiimonas sp., assembly GCF_965216265.1. Taxonomy (GTDB): domain Bacteria; phylum Pseudomonadota; class Alphaproteobacteria; order Sphingomonadales; family Kordiimonadaceae; genus Kordiimonas. The sequence goes on along the minus strand of NZ_OZ244153.1, from coordinate 3,789,987 downwards.
TCTGATCGGCTAATGGTGCAACTCCATACAACTCGCCTAAATTCTTTATAGCTTCGCGCAAAACGCGAACAAGCTATTATGGAAGCGCTTTCGTATCGCCTTGCCGGAGAGGGCCTGAAGCACGCCCGGTGGGCTGTGGATGAGAGGAACAAGGCGAACGACAGCATCGTGTGGATGGCAGTGAACACTGCCTGTGTAATGGGCAAAATGCCCGAAAGAGTATAGTTGGAGCACCACCATGGAACACCTCTCAAGCCAGCACTTCATCCTTGACCCGAATTTGAAATCACGGGCTGAACGCGCACAGGCGCTTGAGAACGCCTATGCAGATGCGCTCTCTGAGGCGCTCTGTTACCAGCTTGATGGTGCAAGCCCCAACCGCATTCACGCCAAGGCCATTGAGCTTAAAGTTACCCGCAAGCTGACGCCAACGCTTATGCTCGCTATGGTGCGGCGCGGTGCCGCGGTGTTTACGGAAAGTGCCATTGCGCTTTCAACAGGGCGTGCACTGCTGGAGATCCGCGACATGCTGAACGGCGGAGACGCGCAAAACCTTGAAGCCACCCTGCATGCAGCAAGCATTGATGGCACGATGCTGCCCGCCTTCATGGCCGCTGTGCAGGAATGTTATGGCAATTGTGCATCGCGCGCGCTTTGACCAAACCTGATGCCGTTGCCCCGGGCGAGGTTTTGCTCAAATTTTTGCTGTATTTTCATTGCGATACATATGCAACACCTGTGCGGCAGGCTGGCCACAAATTGCCGTAATTCGTGGTTAAAATTCTTGTTTCCGCCTTAATTCCCAGCTATTTGATCAATAATTGTTCTTAGTGGCACAATTCTGTGCCGATGGTATAGCCAGACCTCAATATTCCGTAGGGTGAAATTATGCGAAAGATACTCCTCCCAATTCTTCTCAGCACCGCATCTACAGTGGCGATGGCTGACGATCACCTGTATGGCGGCTTCGAGGCCGGCATTAGTTCTTCAACTGACAGCGAACTGAACCGGACGTTGACCGGGCTGAGCCTTGAAGACGAGAAAAAAATGGGCGGCATGGGCGGCCTTTATTTCGGTAAAGCCATGGGCCGCTGGCGCATTGAAGGCGAAATGGCCGTGCGCAAAAACCGTTATGAAGGCATTGATGTCGCAAACGGTGGTGCAACATCGCTCCCACTGGGTGAGCGCGGCGCTTCCGGCAAGATCAACTCCACAGCGCTGATGGGCAACGTCTGGTACCGCCTTGCCGGTACTGAAGAGTGGGGCTTTTACACCGGTGCCGGTCTTGGTGTCGCGAATATCGATGTCAACAATTACCGCACTGGCTCCAAGGTCATCATCAATGACAGCAGCTGGTCAACCGCTGGTCAGGTCATGGCGCAGGTGATCAAATCCCTGCCTGGTGGGCTTGAGCTTGGCATCGGCGCGCGGCACTTCCGTGCGCTTGATAATTCCATAAACACATCTGACGGCTCCACCGGTTATAAAGTTCGTAATAACGAGCTTTTTGCCCGCCTGAGCTGGAAGTTTGGCGCGGATGAGCCACGGCGCGAGCCTGAGCCAATGCCAGCGCCTGCACCAAAACCTGCTGCTCAGCCAGAGCCTGTTGCAACGCCAGAGGTTGTTGAACAGCCCGCGCCGAAGCCAGAGCCAAAACCAGTGGCCCTGCCCGGCCCGTTCATGGTGTTCTTCGACTTTGACAAATCCGACATTACGCCGGATGCAGCCCGCATCATCCGTGAAGCGGCCAAAGCCTTCAAGGAACACAAGGCTGTCCGTCTTCTCGCCACTGGTCACACCGACCGTGCCGGTTCGGAAGAATATAACGCACGCCTTGCGAAACGCCGTGCCGACGCTGTGAAAGCCGCATTGATGGCGGAAGGTGTTGCGGCAAGCAGCATCATCACCGACGCGAAGGGCGAGAGCTCGCCGCTGGTGTCCACAGAAGATGGTGTGCGTGAACCGCAAAACCGTCGTGCAGAGATTGTTCTGCGCCGTTAATCAGCGCAAAACCTGAAATCAGAGAGGCCAGTACCCACGGGTGCTGGCCTTTTTTGTTGCTAATGAGAGCGGCTACTGTTGGGACAAAAGTGACTGGGAGAGATTAGCGCAGATGCGCCGGGCCGCTGCGGCTTCTGATAAGAGCGGTATCCGCGTCTGCGCAGGTCACCTTTGGAGCCTTATAGGCAACGGGCAACAGGTCCATGCCGTCAAGCGGGTTGTGAAGCTCGATGGCAAAGGTCGCAGCAAGCATGGCAGAATGACAGAAATCATGCACCTGCGTGCTCTCAAACGAGATCAGATTGGCTTGTCTGGTGGTGTAATGATCCATCGAGCCGATGGAAAGCCGGGTGAGGTAACTTTCAACCGGTGCGCGGCTGTCCTGTATCTTGCTGCGGTGCGTTAACACAAAGGCGTTATAGAGGCCCGGGAAGCCAGTTCCGCGATTGCGGCACTGCAGGGCGGCAACACGGAGCTGCATATCAAGGAAGCGTATCTGGTCGGCCTTCAGCTCAGTGGTGCTGACACACGCCAGCGCATGCCCTGCCGCCACACTTGAGGCGATGGCAGCCGCCACACCCCGTACGAGGATGTCTTTCCAGGTTTTCCGTTGGAAATGCTGCACTCCAGCCCCTTCCTTGCCCGATTTAACCTCGTCTGGCGCCGCCACAGCCGCGCCACACTTTTAGCCTCACTTTAGCCACACCCTATCACAAATTTCTGAAAGAACAGTGAACAAACCTCCAGAAATTAGGCGAAATTTTCACCTATTTTGCGGTGATGAACTCCCGGATGTCTTCCGCCACCGCTGTAAGCGACGGGTGGTTCACATACATCATATGCCCGGCTTCATAATAGGTCATGGTAACCCGGCTCATGTCGATCCCGTGCCGCCAGAAGGTATATTCAGCATCAAAAAACGGGGTGACCATGTCATAGTAGCCTGAGGCAACCATGACCTTTAAGCTCTTGTTAAACCTCATGCTTTGCGCAAGATCAGGGGCCGTGTTCACATATTCCGGCTCATAATATCCTTGTGGGTCACGCACCCATTCCCACTCCCGGCCAACTTCAGGGCCAGAGATATAATATGGCTCATCCCAGTCGACGCCGAGCTCATTCCGCAGGTAATGATGCAGCGCGGCTGAATAAGCCCCGGAAAACGAGGCGTCGGCGGCGTCAAAGCGTGGGCCATCGGCGGTATCGTCGATCTCGTCAATCAAGTAGCGGCTATCAAGCCGGCCGGTTACCAAGCCCTTGTCGCGCAACAGTTCCTTGATGAAACGGCCGCCCAAAACCCGCAGGTTTGCGCGCTTTACATAGGCAACATCAAGGCCAATATAGCCCGCCAGCTTGGTGGCAATACGGTCAAATTCCTCGCTTGGAAGGCTTGAGCCCCTGAAGAGCGCAGGCAGATATTCATCCAAGGTGAAAGCTCGCACTTCCTCAAGATACTCCTTAAGGTCGCGGCTTTTATCCACCTTGCCGTGGTACCATGCTGTTGCAGCCATCGTCGGCAGGAAGGTGACATAGCTCACCAGGTTATCATGCGTTGGCGTACTGCCGGTGTAATCAAGTGCCTGGGAAATAAGGATTAATCCGTTCACGCGCAGTGGCTCTGGCCCGTCCTCAAGATAGGGCAGTATCGCAGCCGCCCGCGTGGTGCCATAGCTTTCGCCCATAATATAGATGGGGGTGTTCCAGCGGTTGTTTTTCCGCGTCCATTCCCGAATGATGTGCGCAACCGTGCGGGCATCTTCCGCAAGGCCGTAAACATCCTCAGGCTTGCCCTTTCCCGCCAAACGGCTGTAACCGGTGCCTATCGGGTCGATCATCACGATGTCTGAGATATCAAGAAGCGCTTCCGGGTTGGCTTCCAGCCGGTACGGCGCGTGGCCCGCATCCCCGGCGTCACTTGGCACCACCACCCGTTTTGGTCCTACCAGCCCCATATGCAGCCAAACAGATGACGACCCGGGCCCGCCGTTAAATACAAACGTCACCGGCCGGTTTTGGCCTTTGTCTGCGGTATAGGCTGTTGTGACAGCGCTCGCGTAAACATCACCCGCTTCATTTTTGAGCAGCATGTTGGAAACAACAACCTGATAGTCTATGCGCCGGCCGCCAAAGGTGCCCTTGTGCTGGCTTTCAACCCGCACCGGCTCAGGGATCGGCAGGTCATCGGTCTCTTCATCATCAGCCGAAACGCCCAGACAGGCGACGAAGAGTGCGACGCTAAAAGCCATACTTTTCAATAGATTACGATGATACATCTGGTCCCCCATGCACCTGTGGGTGCGTATAAATTTTCTGCCCCTAAGCTAGCGCAGTTTCATATAAGCGCAAGCAAGAGATTATGCGGGCAAGCTACGCTCACAAGTCCTCACTTTTTGCGGAATCTATAATTCTTCCTTGCCATGTGGCGAGAATACCTTAAGCCTAGGCGAAAATAATTTGGGCTGTTCTGGGGAGAAAGAGCCATGTTTTCCGCCTGGTTTAAAATCACACTTTGGAAACGCATCATGGGCATGCTGGTGCTGGGCATTGCCTTTGGCGCCCTGCTGCCAGATGCCGCGCAGTCGATTGACTGGATCGGCGATATTTTCCTTCGCCTGATCCGCATGATTGTGGTTCCTCTCGTTTTCATCACGCTAGTGTCCGGCGTTATTGCCATGGGCGATCCGAAACGCCTGGGCTCACTAGGTATCAAGACGCTCTCGCTTTATATTGGCACTACCTTGATCGCCATCACCATTGGCCTTACCCTCGCGGCGATTATACAGCCCGGTGTCGGGGTTGACCTCGCGGGCGCGGAAGCGAAAGGCCTTGCCGAGGCTCAGTCCCTCAAGGACCGCCTGTTGACCATCATCCCACTCAACCCGATTGGCGCGCTGGTTGAAGGCAATATGCTGGCGATCATCTTTTTCGCTCTGCTCCTTGGTACCGGTGTGCTGCTGGTTCAGGAAAAAGGCAAACCTGTCGCTGACATTTTCGATTCCGGCTCGGAGATCATGCTGAAAATCACCCACCTTGTCATGGAGGTAGCACCTTTTGGCGTATTCTCCCTTATTTCAGGCATGGTTGGCCAAGGCGGGATTGGGTTGTTGCTGGACGTATTCCCCTTGGTCGCAACCTTCCTGTCAGCATGCCTGATACATGTGATCGTAACCCATGGCGGAATCATTAAATTTCTGCTCAGGCTACCTGTAGGCCGCTTCTTCCGTGATATTACCAGTGCGCAACTTGTTGCATTTTCAACCTCGTCGAGCTCGGGAACCTTGCCCGTTACCATGACAGTTGCTGAAGAAAACCTTGGGGTTAAAAAGTCTGTGGCAAGTTCTGTGCTGCCCCTTGGTGCCACGATCAATATGGATGGTTCCGCCATTTATGTCGGTATTCTTGCCGTGTTTGCGGCCCAAGCGCTTGGCGTGGACATGGGCATTGCGGAATATCTGCTGGTGGCCTTGTCAGCTACGCTGGTATCCATCGGAACCGCCGCTGTACCTTCGGCATCGTTGTTCCTGCTGGCTACCGTGATGAGTGTTCTGGGCATAGATGACGCGCAAACCTTTATCATCGTTGGCTTTGTGTTCCCGTTTGACCGCCCGCTGGATATGGTTCGTACCGTCGTGAATGTGACCGGTGACTTGGCCGTCAGCACTGCAGTAGCCAAATGGGAAGGCGAACTGGATGAAGAAACCTTCTGCGCTAAACCGGTAGATTAAGCGAGGCACATCGCTTTCACAGGTTTTTTCTTATCAATCCGACTGCCGGGTGCTATAGGGCGCCCGGCAGTTTTGTTTTATAAGAGTAGACTATGACGACGCAGAAAAAAGCAGTGGTGCTCCTCTCCGGCGGGCTTGATAGCGCGACAGTGATCGCGATCGCCCGCGACCAGGGGTTTGATGTGCACGCGATTTCCTTCCGGTATGGCCAGCGCCACAGTGTGGAGCTTGAAGCCGCAGACCGGGTGGTGGAACACCTCGGGGTAACAGAGCATAAAATCGCAGAACTGGACCTGCGCCTTTTTGGCGGCAGTGCCTTGACTGCAGATATCGACGTACCGAAAGACCGTTCGGACGACGATATGAGCCATGATATCCCGATCACCTATGTGCCTGCCCGCAATACGATTTTCCTGTCGTTCGCCCTCGCTTACGCTGAAGTGATTGGTGCGAAAGACATCTTCATTGGTGTGAATGCGCTGGATTATTCAGGCTACCCCGATTGCAGGCCAGACTATATCGCCTCCTATGAGACAATGGCCAACCTAGCGACAAAAGCCGGGGTAACGGAAGACGAGAAAATCCGCATCCAGACACCGCTGATTGATATGACAAAAGCCGAGATCGTGACGGTCGGCACGCGCCTGGGTGTTGATTACTCCATGACCATCAGTTGTTATGACCCTGACGCTCAAGGCAAAGCCTGCGGGCACTGCGACAGTTGCCAGCTTCGTCGTAAAGGCTTTGCCGAGGCCGGGCTTAGCGACCCGACCCGGTATCAGGATTAAAAGCATCATGGTCTATACGATCAAGGAAATGTTCTACACGCTGCAGGGAGAAGGCGCGAACGCCGGTCGCCCCGCTGTGTTTTGCCGCTTTGCTGGTTGCAACCTGTGGAGTGGGCTGGAGCGGGACCGGGCTTAGCGACCCGACCCGGTATCAGGATTAAAAGCATCATGGTCTATACGATCAAGGAAATGTTCTACACGCTGCAGGGAGAAGGCGCGAACGCCGGTCGCCCCGCTGTGTTTTGCCGCTTTGCTGGTTGCAACCTGTGGAGTGGGCTGGAGCGGGACCGGGCGGGCGCCATTTGCAAATTCTGCGATACCGACTTCGTGGGCACAAATGGCGAAGGTGGCGGCAAGTTCAAGACAGCGGACGACCTCGCAGCAGCCGTAAGTGCGCTGTGGCCCGAAAATGCTGGCGGTGTACCATTTATTGTCTGCACAGGTGGGGAACCGCTGCTGCAGCTTGATGACGCCGCGATCAAAGCGTTTCATGACGCGGGTTTCGAGATTGCGGTTGAAAGCAATGGCACTATCGAGCCGCCTTTAGGTATCGACTGGCTGTGTATCAGCCCCAAAATTGGCTCCGAAATGATCGTAAAACGAGGTCAGGAGCTAAAGCTGGTTTACCCGCAAGACGGCGGTGACCCATCACAGTTTGAACACCTGAACTTTGAGAATTTTTATCTGCAACCCATGGACAGCCCCACGCAGGCAGAAAACACCGTTGCTGCAGTCAACTACTGCAAGGCGCACCCAAAATGGCGCTTAAGCGTGCAAACCCATAAGTTTATCGGGATTCCCTGAGCTACCCCTTTATTAGACAGGCCTAGTCTTTGGTGCGGCTTAGCGCTACCCCAAACACAATACCCAGCGCTATGCCAAGCGCTATATTGCCAAGTGCGGCACCAACCCCGACGCCTATGGCAAGGCCAGCACCAATATATTTGACGCTTCTGCCTGTGCGACCTTTCGCCGCTCCTTCATCTGGTGTTGGGTCGTCTTGCATTCGTCCCTCCGGAAAAGTCTTATGATTATTAATAGATAGGGCCTGGATAGCCCCTTTCCAAGACATCACGGCCCTGACAATACTATTGTTTGACCCCACAACGTTCCCTGATATGGTCCCGCCAGATAGCGAAACAGCATAAGAACTATAAAATGACATCTTTTCTTCCTGCCCTCAAAAAGCTCCCTCGTCCTGTACGATATGTTGCCATATGCGCTCTTGCCGCCCTTGCTGGCATTTATCTCATTAACAGTCGTTATGACCGCCTGGAAATCGCGGAGCACCATTTCTACGATGATGCTGCTCAAAAAATATGGGCCCACAGGGGATATGCAAAAAAACACGCTGAAAACACGCTAGAAGCCTTTCAGGATGCCGTAGACCGGGGAGCACCTGGGATAGAAGTTGATATCTTTTACGATCCGGCAACAAAGCATTTTCTGGTTACGGATAGCGAGTCTTCGCACCAAGAGCCGCCGTTACGCTTAAAGGATGTGTTTGTGGCTTTTGGCGAAAAAACACATTACTGGCTGAACTTCATAAACCTGGCTGATCTGGGATATGCGGATTCCGCTGGCGCCGCCCATCTGATTGCGCGGATGGCCACACGCTATACCAAACGCCCGCTGGTTATGGTGGAATCGAGCAGCGCATCGCATCTGGCTCCGTTCAAACGCTTCGGTATCCATACCACATTATTGACAACATTCGCCCCCGGCAGTTCATGGCTGGTCAGGCAATATCAGGCCTTGAAGCTTAAATATCTGCTTGGAACGAACGGTATTACGGGAGCTTCATTTGTCCCTGCTCAGTTCGATCAAGACCTATCTAACCAACTCACCAATACCGACATATATATCTTGACCGCCAATACGCTTGAAGAAGCCCGCCAGTTTGCAACCTCGCCTACTGTCAAAATCATCCTAACGGACGAAGATTTCTATACTCTCGACGATCTGTAAGGAAGGTTTTGCAGTGCTTCAAATACCTTGGCGCCGAGTTCAGGGCCCTGTACCGGGTATAAGAAGGGCTCGATAAGCTCCAGTTCCATAAGCATCAAGCCACCGTCTTCACCGCGCAGCATATCAACACGTGCATACAGCGGCACCTCATCGAGTGCTGATAGCGCTGCGGATGCTGCCGCAATATCGTCGGAGGATGGAGTGACCACCTGTTCCTTGCCGCCATAGCAGCTCTGGATACGGTATTCACCCTCCACTGCTGTTTTAAGCAGCGCAAACACATATTGCCCGCCGATGAAGATAAAACTGATCTCACCCTCTTTGAGGATGTTGCTCATGAAGGGCTGAATTTTCATGGGATACGGCATGTCAGGCACCGCCTCCCCGCGCTTGATCCTGTGCTGGCCATCTCCTCCGGCGCCAACCTGACGTTTTGCCACCAGCGTATCGCAGCCAAACTGCTCAAATGCAGAGGCAATCACCTCTGGTGTCGCTTTATCTGCCCATAGGGTGGGTATTGTTGGCACACCTCGTTTCGCCAGATCTTTGAGGTAGCGCTTGTGGCAATTCCACTCAACCAGCGCACGGCTGTTGTAAAGCCTTGTTTTTGCTTCTATTTTCAAAAGCACCGCGAGAAACTCATCCAGGCGGTCGTAATAGTCCCAGGTGGTGCCAATCATGACAGCGTCAAATTGAGCCCAATCCGCAGCCGCGTCATCCCACGATACCGCCGTTACCCTGCCCCCGCGCGCTTCAAAGGCCGCAGACAAATTTTCCACCATCTGGTCGTGTTCATAAGCGTCAACACGGCGGGTGCTCGAGCCCGGCAAGGTGGCTTGACAAGCCAGATAACAAAGGTGCATAAGAGGCTCCTGCTAACCACGACCGCGATAGCTTGGCACAGCCTGATCGGGTATCCACACGCCTTTTGGTGCTTCGCCGGTCTGGTAGAACACGTCGATCGGGATACCGCCTCGCGGATACCAGTAGCCGCCGAACCTCAGCCATTTTGGCTTCATTTCCTCAACCAGTCGTTCCGCAATACCAACCGTGCAGTCCTCGTGAAAAGCTGCATGGTTTCGGAAGCTTTGCAGGAACAGTTTCAGGCTCTTGCTTTCAACAAGCGTTTCACCCGGCACATAATCGAGCACCAGATGCGCAAAGTCAGGCTGGCCGGTAACAGGACATAACGATGTAAATTCCGGGCATGTGAAGCGCACCAGATAGTCTGCCTTAGATCGCGGGTTAGGAACATATTCCAGCACCGCCTCTTCCGGGGTTTGTGGTGCATCAACCTTGGCGCCCAACTGGCCAAGACCTTCGTAAATCTCTTTGCCCATGTCACATATCCTGCATGAATTCGTCTTGCCTCTGCCTATGCGGTGCCAGAGTTATTTTGTCAAAGAGTTTCCGGAAAAGGCGCAGAAAACCTGAAGAAATGCCCACACCTTAGCCGTTAATCTTTGTAAGATAATTACCAAAACCTTAACGTTATTGAATTTTTAGTTCAGCATTTATTAATGCACGCCAAGTATAGTGGAGAGTAACAGGTCAAGAAGTGATCTGGTCGACTCAGGCAACCAACAATGACTGAATAACGAGGTCGACAAGTAGGAGAAGAACAATGGCACAGTTCCACAAAGCTCGTTTTGCCCCCGGTACGGTTGTTCGCCACCGTCGGTTCGGCTATCGCGGCCTTATATACGATGTGGATGCGGTGTATAGCCAGTCTCCTGAATGGTATGACATTATGGCTAGCTCGCACCCGCCAAAAGATCGCCCCTGGTACCATGTACTTGTGGACGGAGAGACACACACAACATATGTGGCGGAAGACAACCTCGATGTTTGTTCCGAGACCGAAGCATTCGACCACCCGCTCCTCAGCAGGTTGTTCGTAGCACAAGGTAGCGGTGATTTCGCGAGCCGGCACGTTGTAAACTGAGTAAAGGCAACAGCCCCTCAGACAGAGTTTTCGAGCCCCCAGGCCCAGTGATGACCCCAGAGTTTCGGGGATGAGTAGGTAGAGGCGTCTGCACCCCAGCAGGCGCCTCTATCATGTTTTAGCCCTAAACCTATACCACCAAAGCCCGGCACCTATGCACCTGACGCAAGTCTGCCATGTCAATTGTCCCGTTGCGTATGGTGGCTTCACCCAATAGTGTCGGTTCTTTCTGACAAGAATCAGGACAATAAAAAGATGATTGCTTCACCACTGGTATCCACGGAATGGCTGGCTTCCCGCCTCGGCGACCCCGGAACCCAAACTGTGGACGCAACCCTGCTGCCGGTAGACGCGTCATGGCACATGCCAGATAGCAAGCGCAACGCAGCAAAAGAATTTGCCCAGGCTCATATCCCTGGTGCTGTTTTCTTCGATATCGATGAAAACTCACACAAAGCCTCGCAGCTACCGCACACATTGCAGCGCCTTGACAAATTTCAGGCGATTGCGGGCAAGCTCGGCATCTCCAACGACACCACCCTCGTTATTTATGACGATAGTGATGTGCGCTCCGCTGCTCGGGTGTGGTGGAACTTCCGTGTCATGGGCCACCGAGATGTCTATGTACTTGATGGTGGGCTCCAGAAATGGCGCGCTGAGGGCCGCATGCTCACCGATGTGCCAACAGAAGTTACGCCCACAACCTTCAAAGCAACCTTTCAGCCTGAGATCATGCGCTCCGCAGACGATATCCTGATGTTGCTGCAGGCCGACGGTAAAACGGGTGAGCAGATTTTGGACGCACGCGCCGCCGCACGCTTTGCAGGCAGCGCGCCGGAACCAAGACCTGGCCTCAGAGCTGGGCACATCCCCGGTGCGCGCAACCTTCCCTTCAGCACGCTGTTTGATGAAGACAATACACTGCTCACGGGTGATGCACTGCGTGCAAGATTTATCGCAGCAGGTGTCGACCTGGACCGCCCGATCATCACCTCGTGTGGGTCCGGTGTAACCGCTTGTGTATTGAAGCTCGCGCTCGCAAGCCTTGGCAAACAGGACGTGGCCATTTATGACGGGTCCTGGAGTGAATGGGGCGGCGACATCAGCCTGCCGATTGAGACGGGACCCGCGGAGGCAATATGACCGACAACAAGCAGAAAACAGACACCTATCTGGTTACCGGCGGCCGGCGCAAGGAGTGGAGCCACGGGGTAGTGAACCCACCGGTTTACAGGGCGTCTACATGCTTGTTTGAGACATACGCGGAACTGCGTGAGCGCTCTGCCGATCCATCGGCAAAAAAACTGTTTTATGGCCGTAAGGGCACACCAACCCAGTGGTCGCTTGAAGAAGCGCTCACGGAGCTTGAGGGCGGCGAAGGCACCATGCTGTACCCAAGTGGTATAGCAGCGATAACGGGGGCTATCCTAGCTTGCGTGCGCGCGGGTGATCATATCCTGATCACCGATAGCGCTTATGAGCCAACCCGCACTTTCGCAAACGGCCTGCTGCGCCAGATGGGTATCGAGACCACCTATTATGAGCCAATGGTTGGGGCCAGCATTGAAGAGTTGTTTCGCGAGAATACAAGCCTTGTGATTACCGAAGCACCGGGCTCGCTGACCTTTGAAGTACAAGACCTGCCCGCGATCATTGGAGCTGCCAAAAAACGCGACCTTTATGTGATCGTCGATAACACCTGGGCAACGCCGCTTCTCCTCAATCCGCTCAAGATGGGTGCAGATATTTCCGTACATGCCTGCACCAAATATATTGGCGGGCATTCTGATATCATGCTGGGCAGCGCCACCGCCAACAAGCGGGCGTTCAAGGCCCTTCAGCGCACGGCTTACCAGTTGGGTCAGACCTGTTCCCCGGATGATGCTTTCCTTGCTTCCCGTGGCTTGCGCACGCTGGGTGTAAGGCTGAAGGCGCACGAGGAAAATGCCCTCAAGGTCGCTGCTTGGCTGCGTGAGCGCCCTGAGGTAGCCATGGTGTTGCACCCCGCGTTTGAGGAATGCCCAGGCCATGATATCTGGGCCCGCGATTTTGCTGGCTCAAGCGGTCTTTTCTCGATTGTCCTAAAGGGCGGTGACTATCCGGACACCGCAGCACTCGTCGATGAGATGGAGCTTTTTAAAATGGGCTTCAGTTGGGGCGGCTATGAAAGCCTTATCCTGCCTAGCGACCCCAATGGCAGCCGCAGCGCCACGACGTGGGTTGCTGAAGGGCCCCTCGTTCGCCTGCACATTGGTCTTGAAGATACTGATGATCTGATCGCCGACCTTGAAGCCGGGCTAAAGCGGTATTCAGCGCACCTCAGCGCTAAAGCCTGACCATCAGAAGCGTAACCGGTAGCTGACCTGCACAATATCCTGTGTCTGGTCGGCAGCATAGCCAATGGTTTTGCGCGCAGGGCGCCAACTATCGAGCCGCAGCCATTCCAAAATCAACTGATCATTTGCCCTGAAGTCGCGCGATACGGCAATCGTCCACGCATGGCCCCACTCGTCATTATTGTCCTCGGCCTTAAAGCTATTATCAGTGGTCTCGAACCAGTCATAGCGCGCGCTCACCCGGTTCTTACCAAACTTATGGCTTGCAAGAGCAAAAACAGCCTCGAAATCCACATCAACGGAGCGTTTTCCGCCATACTTCAAAAAGCCCATCTTTGTATTGCCGCGCATATACTGGCTGAGAAGCGTCAGCCCTTTTATAGGTGAGGCCTCAACATAGGCGTTCCAGAACCTGGTATCCCATGCGTATTGTTTGCGCTCCAGCACCTCAGGGTCCCCACGGTTATCATAGTAGAAAGCCCCGGCCTTGAAGCGCTTGGCATAGTCCCAGTCAAGCGACAGGTAATATCCGGGCCTGCCATCCACTTCGCTTATGGGGTGAACCCAGAAAGGCTGATTTGAAAGGAAATCACTATCCGGCCCGATGGAGGGGATATGTGCGAGAGGCAGTTGGCTAAAAGCACCAACCTTATAGTCGTTCAGCGCCCAGCCCCGAAACGCCAGCAATGTGCCAGCGGGATCGTTAAAACCAAAAAGCGCTGCGGTTAGTGAGAATTTGTGAGCGCCTGTGCGGTATGTTGCTTTACCTTCCGCAGCCAAAGCCCTGATTTCTTCGCCCACCCAGCTGTTGATGGCGGAAGGCGTTATGGTATAGGGGCTTGTCCAGGCAACACCGGTATTCTCACGCGAGATATGGGGGAACATCAGCCCCAAACGGAACTCATAGGCAAGCGCTGAGGTTGGTGCTGGGTGGTACGTTAGATACCCCTCAACCAAATCCAGAGGTTTATTTTGCTCTGGGTCATATTTTGCATGAACGAAGGCCCCAATGTCCCATGTGATCTCGGCTTTGGCCAGAATGGAAAATTCAGCCAGTCTAAGTTTTTCTTGGTTCCCGTTACCCCAATGTTCACCGCCATAGCGCCCTTTACCCAACCAGTCGTTAAACCAGCTGGGTTCCCCGTCTGCTATGGAAAGCCTAGTATCTGCCAGAAAATCAACATCCAGACTGGGAAGACCAGCCGCCGCTTGGGCACTAGATGACGCAAACATCGTAGCAAGCCCTATAGATACAGCTCCTGCCCTCAGAGCATGGCTAGCGCGAGACATACCCGCCCTCCTCCAGGAATTTTTCAAGCTCCGCAGCCGGTACAGGGCGAGAGATATGATAACCCTGAAGGGTGTCACAGCCATATTCCTTCAGGCGCTTGACCGATTCTTCATCCTCCACGCCTTCTGCCGTCACCTTGAGGCCAAGGTTGTGACCGAGCTCAATTGTGGAACGCACGAGGATATTGTCCTCATCGTTTTCAGCTAACGTCATAACAAATGACTTATCGATCTTGATTTCACTCACCGGCAGTTTCTTGATGTAGCTGAGAGACGAGTACCCGGTGCCATAATCATCGATTGAGAGCGTAAGCCCCATCGCGTGTAGCATGTTGAGAACATCAAGCGCGCGGTCCATATCATGCATCACGGCGCTCTCGGTCACCTCAAGCTTCAGAAAACCCGCAGGCAACTTATATTGTTTCAGCAGTTGTAGTATCTGGCCCGGCAGGCCCTGGTTCATCAGGTCATTGGTGGACAAGTTTACCGCAACCGCAAGTTCCAGTCCTTTCCCGCGCCACTCCGCCGCTTGTTTCACGGCGGCATCAAGGCCCCATTCGGTCAGGTGCCGCACGTCACCTGTACGCTCAGCATGCGGAATAAATTCATCCGGTGCCACAAAGCCCCGCGTTGGGCTAATCCATCGCACCAAAGCCTCTACAGACGTCACCTTGCCCGTCGCCAAATCAAGCTTTGGCTGATAGGCGAAGCGGACCTCGCCGTTTTTGAGCCCAACCCGCAATTCACTCATCATGGACAGGCGCTGCATTTGCGACTTGTCGCTATCGGGGTCGTACCAGGCAAAACCCTTCTGAACCAAGCGGCCTTTATCAAGGGCGGCATAGGCGTGACGCAAGAGCACAGCACTGTCGTCACCGTCACCGGGGAATTTCACAAGGCCCAATTTGGCACGCGCATCAATGATGATGCTGGCCACGTCAAACGGGGTCATGAAGCTGTTCATCACAAGTGAAGCCACGGTGTCAGCTTCGCTCGCATCCTCTAGAATAAAAGCAAAACTTTCAGTGGCGATACGCGCGATCTCCGTATCCGCCAGTTGGTTAATCCGTTCACCAACGCAGACCATCAGGTCGTTGATATTTCTGTGGTTCAAAACGCTGCGAAGTTCAGGCACCTGCTGAACCTCAATCACCAGCACCACAAATGAGCTACTTTTCGCAATCTGTTCCTCAAGCATTTCCTCAAACATCAATCTGTTCGGGAAACCTGTCTCGCTATCATGGAAAGCCTGGAAGCGGATTTTATTCTCACGCTCCTGTACCGCTCCCACCATCTGGTTGAAGCTCATGGTCAGGTCAGCAACCTCATCGCCCTTAGTGGGGGCATCCACTTCCTGATATTCACCAGCAATAATGCGTTGCGCTGCTTCCGCAAGGCGCCTGAGAGGGCGCGTCACCCCACGCGAAACCACTACACTGCCGCTGATAAGCAGCAGCAACCCACCAATCAGGATACCCACCATGGCGACAACGAGCGGATCAAATGGCTCGAGCGCCACATCGACGGAATAATAAAGTAACGCGCTAATCTGTGCAGCATCATCGCTGGCATGTAACGGCAAGCGCCAAAACAAGTGATCCTGACCGTTAAAGTCAGCGTCAAACACTGGGGCTTCCGGCAGATTTTGCGTCAAAAATTCCGTCATCACCTGACGCTCAGACGTCGCGCCCGCTAGCGCGTAACGTCCGTCGTCCTCGCGGTAGATAAAAGCGATCTCAAGATCAATCGGCGACAAAGCTTTGATTTCGAGTGCTGTTGCTTCATCCAGCTCCATACCAAAGGCGATCCAGGCTGTTGGTATAGGCGCAAGCACAGGCACAACCACCAGCTCATAAACCCGTCCACCGATTTCAACCATGCGGGTAGCCACACCGTCGCTTTCAGCCGTGACCTTCATCTCGTCAGGAATGGCAGTAGTTAAGGTTTTCTCATCTCCTGCACCTATTGTCGCAATCACCTCGTCGTCGAGGTCGAGGATATATGCCAAGTCAGCACCAAGCCGGGCTCGGTGATTCCTGAGCGCAGACATCACCGTAGCCTGATCATCAGGGTTATTAATCGCATCGCGGAAGCCATAATCCCGCGCCAGCAATAGGGCATTCGCAGCAAGTTTCTCAACTCGGTCATCAATAATGCGCTCAAACGTGCGCGCGGACGACCCAAGTTGCTCCTGAATCTGCTCCCTCACATTCTGGGTAACAGACTGGTAGAAGGCGAGCGCGATCACACTCATGACCACCAGAAACAGGGCCAGATAAACGATCGTCAGCTTTGTTTGAAACTTGAAGCGAAACATCTTCAATAACTTTCATCGGCCGGAGGTTGTTGCTCACGGCGCACTGAGCGCAAATCAACGGTCATTGACGTTATGGTTGGTGCTGCTTCATCCAGCATTACGTTCAAAGGTGCAGTCTCGCCGCGTTTTGCATCCGGGTGCCATACATTAAGCTGGTATTCACCGGCTTGTAGCCCTTCAAAGGTCAGCATGCCATCCGCGTCCGTTTTGCCCACAACCGGCGCTTCGCTTACATAGATGAAGGCGAGCATATTATCATGAATATTACAGCCAAGCGCTATGATGCCCGGCTTGTCAAAGGTAATCGTATTGGTCGTATCCTGACCATAAAGCCTTAGTTCAAAACGCTTGGGTTTCGAGAAAGAATAAACCTGGTGGCGAAACTCGTCGAGATTGGGGAACGTGACAGTAGTGCCCACACTGATCGGCAATACAAAAGGCCGGAAAAGTGTGTCCTGCTGGGTCATGGTAGCCGCAGTTTCAACGTCGGGCAGCACCAAACCGGGCGTTATCGGTGTAACGCTGACAACAGCGTTTTCAGCAACCTGACCGTCTGTGCTCTGTACCTTCACCTGCAGTGAGGCCGCGCCAACACTCGAGAAAGCACCAAAAACCAAACTACAGATTATGAAAAAACGTATCACCCGTACACCCCCAGTCGGTCAGTCAAGATATGATAATCATTATAGAATTCTATCCTAACCTACCAATCAATTATTGTTTATAGCAAGTCGTGCGGCAATGCCGTTAGAATGCCGATGAACTTTAGTGCATCTTGCGTTTAGCGGCGCTTTTCGCAAAGTTTGAATAACAACAATATGGGAGGATATACCAATGGGGATTACCAAGAAGTTTAAATATTCGCTGGTCGCGCTCGCGGCCTCAACAGCTCTTGTCAGCACAGCCATGACGCCTGCGCCTGCATTTGCTCAAGACACCAACCAAAAAATTGAGTGGGACCTGGCCGACCTGTACGCCTCAGCCGATGCATGGGACGCGGAACGCCAGCGTATTCTCGACGATATGAAGGGCATTGAGGAATACAAAGGCAAGCTCGGAAAAGACGCAAAGACCCTGCTGGCGGCGATGGACAAGATATCGTCTGTACAGAAAGAAGCAGTGCGCTTGCTCGTCTATGCCGTACTGGCTGCCGATGAAGATCTCCGGGTTTCAGAGAAGCAGGAACGCCGGAGCCTTGCTCAGTCCCTCCTCTCCTCGCTCGGCCAAACCGCAGCCTTTGTCTCACCAGAGCTCATCAAGGTAGGCAGCAAAAAAATCGAGAAATTTATCGCCAAGGAACCGGGCCTTACGAAACACGCCTTCAACCTGCGCGACACACTCCGGCAGGAAAAATTCACCCTTGGCGAAGAAGCTGAAGGTGTTCTGGCAAACGCGGGGGACGTATTGTCCGGGCCCGGACAAATTTATGGCCTGATGACCAATGCCAGCCTGCCGTGGCCAACCGTGACGCTTTCCACTGGTGAAGAGGTGATGTTGAACCAGTCTGCCTACACGCGCTACCGCGCCGTCTCAAACCGCGAGGATCGCAAGCTTGTGTTTGGCGCCTTCTGGGGGGCCTGGAAAACCTACGAGGCGATGTTTGGCGCAACCTTGGGCACGCATATTCAGGGGCATATTTTTGGCGCCAAATCCCGCGGCTATGAAAACGCGCTCGAAAGCGCGGTATCCGGCAGCAACATTCCAACAGATGTTTATCGCACGCTCGTCACGGCCGCCAACGACAACCTCTCAAGCATGCACCGATATCTGAAATTGCGGCAGCGGCTGCTTGGGCTGGATGACCTGCATTATTATGACATCTATCCTGAAGTAACTGCGCTTGACCGCACCTTCACAGTTGATGACGCCAAGGAAATGACGCTTGTTTCGCTTGAGCCCTTTGGTGAAAAGTATCTGAACCACCTCCAGCACGGCTTTGAAGGCCAATGGATGCATGTCTTCCCGCAGGAAGGTAAACGCCCCGGCGCCTATATGTTCGGCTCCGCTTACGACGTTCACCCTTATGTCCTCCTGAACTTCAACAGCGGCTTTGAAGATGTTTCAACCTTCAGCCACGAATGGGGCCATGCTGTTCACACAATGCTGAGCCGCGAAAACCAGCCCTATGAGAACTTCAGCTACACCACCTTCACGGCGGAGCTGGCTTCCACCACCAATGAAGTGTTGTTGCAGGAACACATGCTGGCCAAGGACCTGCCAGATGCAGAGCGGCTCTATTACATTGACCGGGCGCTTGAAGGCATTCGCGGCACTTTCTTCCGACAAACCATGTTCGCGGAGTTTGAACTGCGTGTTCATGAGATGTCTGAAAAAGGCGAAGCGCTTTCGGGCAAGAAGATGACCGAGCTGTATCTGGAGCTTCTCAAGAAATACCACGGCCATGAAGAAGGCGTGATGGAGATTGATGACGCTTACGCCATCGAGTGGGCTTATATCCCGCACTTCTATCGCAACTTCTATGTCTACCAGTATGCCACCAGCATCTCTGGCGGTACAGCCTTTGCCGAGCGCATGCTTTCCGGCGACGAAACAGCCCGGGACGATTATATCAGCGTACTTGAAGCAGGCGGCTCTCGCTATCCATATGAACTGCTGAAAGACGCCAAAATCGACCTAGCGTCAGAAGTGCCATACACCACACTCATCAACCGCATGAACCGGCTGATGGATGAAGCGGAAGCCATTCTGGACCGTATGGGCAAATAAGCTGGTATAAACTTACACCAAAACCAAGGCGGGCATATCTTGCCCGCCTTTCCTGTTTTAGCTCAGGGCCTTTCAGGTAGCGCCCTGACATCATGGTAAGATTAAGGTGTGTGCCGCATGGCATTCAAGGCGCCGGAGAAAAACTCCCGCCTCACGAGGATCAGTACGACAGACAGGGTGCCCACCATGAAAAGCCAGGGGCTGAAAAACCAGCCCAGCACCGCAAGGCCAAAAAAATTTGCGCGTAATCCCCTGTTAAAATGATGCCCACATAATGCCGCCAAGCGGGATGCAGCGGCCGCGCGTGCTGCCGCGATATCAGTTCCGCCATCTTCCGGTTCGCACATGGCACCAACGGTAATCGCACAATAATTGGCGAGCCTTATGGCCCAGGCGAATTTGAAAAATGCATAAACAAAAATCCCCAAAAGCAGGCTAAGTTTGATAGCCCAGCGGCCCGGTGAAATCGGCTCTGCAAAGGGAATTGAAGAGAAAGCAGTGCTCAGGTCCTCGTTGTAAGCAAGGCCCGCAATCAACCCACCAATCACAAAAATATTGGTAGACGCAAAAATGCTGATGCCTGAGACGAGCACCCCAAGTATGGAGCTATCGATCATGCGAAACTCACGAAACCGTGCGGCCTGCATCCAATTGTCGCGCTGACGATCCATCGCGGCAGAGATAGACTTCTTCCGAAGCGTGCTATGGTCGGTAATGAGCGTATAAAGACTAACGACAACCGCAAAAAACACCAGCGCCCACATGTCTATCGTGCGCATATGATCCAAAATCTGCATATTGTTGTTGCCCTGCCTCAGCCATGAAACGATTTGAACATCACAGCAACACTGTAAATGGTTTCCATTTCAGATGTCATGTGATTTGCTTAAAAACACTGAAGGAGCCGATAGATGCGGCTATTACTGGTTATTGTTTTTCTCATCAGCGTGCCGAGCTTCGCGCAGGACATCAGCTATTCCTCCATAGAGCGTGGCAGGGAAGTGTTTAAACGCTGCCAGAATTGCCACACCATTGATGAAGATGGTTATCACCGCGCAGGCCCTAATCTCTATGGGGTTTTGGGCAGGAAAATAGCGTCGCTGCCAGATTTTGACTATAGCCCTGCCCTCAAGGAGTACGGCGGGGTCTGGACTACTGAGGCGCTTGATAGCTTTATCGAACGCCCAGGTCATGTGGCTGTGGGAACAGATATGACCTTCCGCGGTATCCGCAATAAAGGTGATCGGCAGGCCCTAACCTATTTTCTGGCACTACAGGGCAAAGGTACTGTGAACATCGAGGTAACAGATACGCTCTTGGCTGTTTTGGGTGAAGGCGATGCAGCCCGCGGCAAACGCCTGTTTCGCCCTTGCCGCACATGCCACAGCTTCAAGAAGGGAGCCAGCCACAAGGTCGGCCCCAACCTCTACGGCATTGTCGGTCGTGAGATAGCCTCAGCCCCCGGCTTTGGCTATAGCGAGCAACTTATCCGGCACAAAGGCACATGGACACCTGAGCACTTGAATAGCTTCATATTTGAAGAAAAGAAATTCACCCAGGGCACCCATCTGGCATTTCGTCCACTCACCGAACTGTCTGACCGCGCAGACCTGATTGCGTGGCTCAGAACGCTCTCCCCAGACTATTTGGAGAAAGAGCCGCGCTAGAACGAGGCGTAAAAGCTGCGCTTCTCTCGGATAATCATCACAATTCTCCTGCGATGAATGAGCTCTGCACCGTATGAAACGGCCCAATCAATCCGTGGCCCGAAAAGGTCGAAGTGCTCTTTTTCTGTGCCACGATGCTGCAGCCACGCGGGCGCCATACCAATCTGGTGCGCAAAGGCGGTCAGCTCGAAGGTACCCTCAACGCCAGCGATATCCGAGATCAGGTGGGATGACGGGCCAAACCTGTGGCCCCAATCCGTTGGTGCGTCAATAAAGATAGCCATATGGGCAAGATGCCTAACTTCCGGCTGACCAGCAAGCCTGATCAGCCATAACACTCAGCTGGCGCTTAGGCGACGCTTGCTATCGCTTTCGCCACATATGGGATATTGGCATCTGTCAGGCCCGCCACATTGATGCGGCCATTCCCCGGGAAATAGATCGACTTCTCGCGTTGCAGCACAGCAACCTGCTCGGGGCTTAAGTTGAGAAGTGAGAACATCCCTGTTTGCCGTGCAACAGCACCAAACCTATCACCAAGCCCTTCCGCCTCCAGCGCCGCAGCAAGTGAGCCACGGAGGCCGTTGATACGGTCGCGCATGGCGTTCAGCTCTTCGGCCCAAGCGGCCATTAACCCGGCGTCCTGCATCACGGTGGTGGCCAAGGCCGCACCGTGTGAAGGCGGCATTGAATAATTAGCCCGGGCAAGCTGCGCAAGGTTTGTCACCAATGCATCACGCATCCCGTCTTTCTCGCCCTTGATGAACAAGGCGCCGGTGCGTTCACGGTACAGTCCAAAGTTTTTGGAACAGGAATAGGACAGGAGAGCTTCGGGTAGCGCAGAGAAGATCGAGCGCACGGCGGCTGCGTCTTCATCAAGGCCAGCGGCAAAGCCCTGATAGGCCATATCAAGGAACGGTACCAAGCCTTTGCGCACCAAAAGAGCTTGCACTTTCGCCCAATCCGCAGCGCTCAAGTCGGCCCCGGTTGGGTTATGGCAACAGGCATGCAATAGCACAACATCACCGGCTTTTGCCGCCTCTAATGAGGTCAGCATGGCCTCTATCTCGATTGTCGACGTTTGACGGTTATAATAGTCGTACACCTTGTGCTTAAGCCCTGCGGCTGCGAGGGTTGGCACATGGTTCGCCCAAGTTGGGTTACTCACCCACACGGTGGTTTCAGGGTCGGCGAATGCGATCATTTCAAACGCAAGCCGTAGCGCACCGCAACCGCCGGGAGTTTGGATAGCGCCCAGCTTGTCGCCCATTTTTTCAACCAAAACATCGCCAAACACCAGGTTGGCGCAACCGTCCGTGAAGCCTGGCCACCCCGTTGGAGAAATATACACCTTACTGCCCTCAGACGCGCTTAGGCGATCAAAGGCACTTTGCACTGCACCCAGAATAGGTGTTTTACCGTCGGCTGTTTTATAGACACCGACACCAAGGTCGACTTTGGCCGGGTTGCTGTCCGCTTTATAGAGCGCGGAAAGGCCGAGAATCGGGTCAGCTGGCAACGGATTTAGGTGCGAAAACATAAGAAGCCTCGTTTTTGGAAGGTGATGAGCGTCGAATATTAGTTACATATGTAACAATTTGTAAAGAGCGAACACCACAAGCGTACAGGGCTAACTTCAGATAAAGTGGCGATCCCGCGAGGACTCGAACCCCGAACCTGCTGATTAGAAGTCAGCTGCTCTATCCAGTTGAGCTACGGGACCGCACCAAAAAGGCTCAAAACGCCTTCTTATTTGAAGTTATCTGCATAGGCCTGGATGTGCCGCTTTTTCTTGTGAACCGGCTTGACCTCGAATGGCAGGCTATGACGCACAGCATAGGCCTCGGCCTCCTGCTGTGTGGCAAATTTCATGCGGACCTGACCACGCATATCGCGCGAACCAGTCCACCCCATCAGCGGGTCGATGTCTTTCGCAAGCTCCGGCTCGAACTCAAGTACCCATTTTTGAGTATTGGCCGTACCAGACTGCATTGCATTTTTAGCCGGTTGATAAATGCGCGCTTTCACGGGCTTCTATCCTTCGAACTGTGACTATGAGGCGGACGTAATTGCCACCAGCAAGTCTGTTGACGATCGTCTTTCGGACGGGAAATCAGTATCCGCCCGAGCGGACGCGCACCCTAGCCCAAACATAGACCAAAGGGAACACAGAAATCACGCATATTGGCCAAATTTGAGCGTCATCTGGACAAAATAAAGAGGCCCGATCACAAGGACCGGGCCTTCTTATTGCCGTACACTTATCTCTTTGAAGAGTAAGTGGTCGGGGAGAGAGGATTCGAACCTCCGGCCCCCTGTACCCAAAACAGGTGCGCTACCAGGCTGCGCCACTCCCCGACGCCCGCGCTTTCTAATGTTCAGCCGAGGGGAATGCAAGAGGAAAAATGAAATTTTTGCGTCGCTGACGCTTCCTCCACCTGACAGGCCCTCAGGAATGAAGCTTTCTGCGGTATCTCGCTTTATTGGTGGGGTTGCTACCGTCTGGCAAATGTACCGTTTGCAAGACATCCATGTGCATGCCGTCCGCATGCAGCAGCCGTGTGGCACGCATCAGCTCATTACCCTTGAAATAGGCGGACGATGTTAGTTCGCTGTCTGACGGGGTGGACACTGAAAGTGCATCAGCAAGTTCCCCACCTGCAAAAGGCCTAAGGTCGCCATCAGGCATACCGGTGAAACTGTAATTGTGTTCTTCGCCGGTAGAATCGGTCCATGTCATCTGGAAAAGGAGGCCATCTTTACATTCAGAGATAATATAGTGGCCACTTTGCGGAGGCTCGCTCTGCTCATACTCGCAGGTAGAAGGCTCCAACTCCCATATTCCCAGGAAGTCAGCATAGAGTTTCTCGTCAGTCATACATATCCTGCTTGTTGGTCTGAGCTTGAGATTCGTGGCGTCAGCTTAACGAGACCGCAGCGCCTTGAAAAGCCCACTTGCCGTGGCAACGATGCGTTCGTCAACTTTCATGGTGCCGCTGACGGTAATCATGCCGTCACCCGCCGGGTGTGCGGAGGCTCTACCATAAAGCCATTCACCCTCAAACGCTGGCCCGACGAAATCAGTTGTCATGCGCACCGTTACAAAGGGTGGTTCCGCCACTTCAA
Organism: Kordiimonas sp.; assembly: GCF_965216265.1. Taxonomy (GTDB): domain Bacteria; phylum Pseudomonadota; class Alphaproteobacteria; order Sphingomonadales; family Kordiimonadaceae; genus Kordiimonas. The sequence goes on along the minus strand of NZ_OZ244153.1, from coordinate 3,766,097 downwards.
ACACAGCCGTTGCCAACAGGATATCTGCGAAGGTCATGATCATGCCGCCATGGCATGCGTCGCCAGCGTTGATGTGCTTTTCCGCCACCCGAAAGCCGCGCGCCCGGCCGGAACCATCAACGCGTTCAAAGATAGGTCCATTTTCCCACCCGAAGGGACTGTTGGATAAAATAGGCTCAAACCCGGCTGGTGGGTTGGCGCGCGCGATCATCTCGGGCGTTGCCTTCCGGGGGTCGGCTTTCAGAGAGCCAACCATCTCAACGCTGTTGCCAATTATCAATCAAGGGATGACGGATATAGTCGCCGGGCTCGATACCCAGTTCCTGAGCCCTGCCCCCGGCAATCTCAAAAACAGCAATCGCGCTGCCGATTGACTGGCGTGGTGTCTCAGTTCTCGGCCTCGCATCTCGCACAATGTTGAGGATTTTACCGTCGAGTCGGACGAAGATGATATCAAGCGGTATATAGGTGTTCCGCATCCAGAACGACCGCGGCGCGGAATCCTCAAACACAAAGAGCATGCCTTTATCGGGTGCAAGCTCAGTCCGGTACATCAGTCCATGGGCGCGCGCTTCCGGCGTGAGTGCCAGCTCAACCGTGAAAGAATGTGCCCCGGTGTTGCTTTCAACAACAACAGGCTCAGGGCTTAAAGGTTGTGCAGGAGAGTTAGTGGTTCCGTCATCCGCCGCGCTACAGGCAGCGAGCGGCAGCAAAAACAAAAGCACGGCAGCATATATACCCCGTGCTTTATTCATTTCTGCTCTCCACCAAACGCTTAAAGCCAATCAGGCATCACCAGGCAAAGCAATTTGTGCCACCAGCGGCCCACGCTCGCCGGTACCAATACGCACGCGCACCTCTTGCGCAGGCTCAAGGTCGGTCAAGCCAGCGCGGCGCAACGTCTCGATATGTACAAAAATATCCTGCGTACCCTCACCGCGAGATACAAAGCCGTATCCCTTGGTGCGATTGAACCACTTGACGATCACGTCTTCAAACTCAGGCGAGACGTCAATATCCATACCTGGGTGCGAAAATGATGAGCGGCCCAGATCTTCAGGCGCAACAGCTGTGGAAAGGTCGAGGGATTGCACGCGGGTGGCCTGGCGGCCCTTGTCGCGAATAACAGCCTCGCAAATAACGGTGGTGCCTTCCGGCACAGAACGGCGTCCAACATTGCGCAACACAGAAAAGTGCAACAGCACGTCCCCATCTTCATCGTCCGGGACGATAAAGCCGTAACCCTTTACAGCATCAAACCATTTGACCCTGCCGGTTACCTGTTGGCCAATTTCTTCGGGCCGTTCCTCAGAACAGATCGTACTACGGCCGTCCATACTATTCCCCCCTTAGGAATTCCACGCACAAGCACTAAAGATAGTAAAATTTTGATTATGCTAGTCATAAAAAACAGCGCCCGCAACTATTTTGTCACGGGCGCTGCCACTCAAGCTATTGTTTAGCTAGCGATTTTTAGTGTTCACCGGCATCCCGAGCCTGACCAACCTTCTCATGATGGTGCTCGATATAATGGTTTTCATACAACTTTTCCGTCATCGGCTCGAGGAATTTTGCCACCCCGATATACCCCACGATGGACATAACGATAGTGTATGGCAGCGCCATTTTCACCATTGTCATGTAGGAAAGGCGGATCAGCGGCGCAAGCGCACTGGTAAGCAAGAACAGGAATGCAGCTTGCCCGTTCGGCGTTGCAACACTTGGAATGTTGGTACCTGTGTTGATTGCAACAGCCATCAGGTCGAACGTGTCACGTGATATAACATCGTTGGCTAATGCCGTCGTCATTTCACTAATGTAAACCGTAGCAACGAAGACGTTATCCGATATCGCGGACAAGAAACCATTTGCAATGTATAGCGCAGTGATCTGGCCGTGCCCGTCGAGACCAAGTACGAAGTTGGTGACTGGTGCAAAAAGGCCATTGTCTGCAATAACGCCCACAATCGTGAAGAATACAACGAGCAGCGCGGTAAACGGCAGCGCTTCTTCAAACGCATGGCCAATCTGATGCTCTTCCGTAATCCCTGTGAAGGCTGAGGCAAGAACGATGACCGACAGGCCAATCACACCAACGGGTGCGAAATGGAACAGAAGGGCAATAATAAGCCAGACGCCAACCAGACCCTGCACAATAAGCGAAGCGTTGTCGCGAGACGTGCGGCGTTCGCTTGTGTAAGCATCGTAATCAACAATGATATTCAGAACCTTCGGTGGCACTTTTGCGCCATAGCCCAGAATACCGGTGATTTCAAGCAACACACACGTGGTAAGGCCTGCTATCAGGACAGGCAATGTAACAGGCAGCATTCGGAAGAAGAATTCCATGAACTCCCAGTTAGCTTGGGTACCGATGAGAATGTTCTGCGGCTCACCAACGATGGTCATAACACCGCCGAGCGCTGTACCAACGGCAGCGTGCATCATCAGGCTACGCAGGAAGGCACGGAAACCCTCAAGATCTTCCTCATTCAACTTATCAAGCTCACCATCATGCATGTGGTCATGATCATGGTGGAACTCTTTGCCAGATGCCACCTTGTGGTAGATCGAATAAAAACCAACCGAAATTGCAATGATAACAGCGGTCACTGTCAGCGCATCAAGGAAGGCAGACAGGAAAGCGGCCATAAAGCAGAAAATCAGTGAGAGTAGCACCTTGTTTCGCACCTTTACCAAAATTTTGGTGAAGACGAAAAGGAGCATATTCTTCATGAAGTAGATGCCCGCCACCATGAAGACGAGAAGCAGGATAACCTCAAGGTTCGCTTCAATTTCATGCTTCAGCGTATCCGGCGAGGTCATGCCAATAATGACGGCTTCAAACGCCAGCAAACCACCGGGCTGCAACGGATAACACTTCAATGCCATCGCAAGTGTGAAGATAAACTCAAGCACAAGCGCCCAGCCCGCTACATATGGATTAACCATATAGAACAGGATCGGGTTGATAATCAGAAAGGCCAGAATGGTAAGCTTATACCACTCGGCCGAGTTCCCCAGGAAGTTCCTCCCTGCCGGATTCGCAAAAAGCGACGCCATAATAAATCCCTCTTGACTGTTAGCCCCAATATTCAGGCAATACTGAGCATGCTTTTATAGCTCAGAATAACCCAAATCAAGCCAAACCGGGCAAAACCGTACCTAGTACTTAAGCTGACCTTGCCCCGGCACGCTTTGGCCATTACCGTTTCCACATAATTATATGACAGCATAAGATATACACCGACTATGAAAGATATAATAACCCATCTGCTTGGAAGCCTGAAGGCGGACCACCGGGCCACTCTCGCCGTTGTCACTAAAACCTGGGGCTCGGCACCGCGGCAGGTCGGCAGCATGATGCTGGTGCGCGCAGACGGAACCTTCGAAGGCTCAGTTTCTGGTGGATGCGTTGAGGGCACCGTGATCGCAGAAGCCCAAGCTCTTCTGAGAGATGGCGGACATAAGGAGCTTTCCTTCGCTGTCTCAAACCAGGATGCTTTCGCTGTTGGTCTCGCCTGCGGCGGTGAAATCAACATTTCGCTTTTTGCGCTCACGGATACTGACACTGATGCATGCAAAAAATGCCTCGAAGCCCTCACGCACCGGGCGTCGGGCTCTCTTGTCTTTTCGAAGTCGCCTGTACGAGCAACATACACACACACCGCGCTGCAAGCTGTACGCGCTTCAGAATCAGACCTATCTCTTCCGGTGCTACCATGTCTGCGCCTTGATATCATCGGCGCCGTTCATATTGCGCAAGCGCTGGCCCCTATGGCTTCAGAATGTGGCTTTGAGATAAATGTGATTGACCCGCGTCAGGCCTTTACAGACAACCGCACCTTCACAGGCGCAGCTGTCATCAACAACTGGCCGGATGAGCATTTCAGTACGACGCCACCTGATAGCATGACAGCTGTGGTCACTCTGACGCACGATCCGAAACTTGATGACGCGGCGCTCCTGCCTGCGCTGAACAGCGAAGCATTTTACATCGGCTGCTTGGGCAGCAAAAAGACACACTCTGCAAGACTTAGTCGCCTTGAAGCACCTGGCATTGCGGAAGACGCACGCACAGCGATCAGTGGGCCTGTAGGACTGGATATAGGGGCAAAAACACCCGCTGAGATCGCTGTCTCCATTTTGGCTGAGATAATTGCAGCATATCGCTCAAAAGGAACCACCACCCGTGCGATTTGAAGAAATTCACCCTAATAACGCAGTCGGCTGGCGCCTGGCCCACAGCGTAAAGGTTGGCGAAAAGCGCATTGGCAAGGGCACCAAACTGTCAGAAGCCATCGCCCTTCAAATCTCAGACGCTGGCATTAACAGTGTCCATGCCTATGTGCTTGAAGACGGTGATATCAATGAGGATGACGCCGCTCGCGCGGTTGCCACACATTGTTGCGGCACAAATGTAGATTTGGGCCTTGCTACCAAGGGGCGCTGCAACCTTCACGCGGCCCACACCGGTCTGGTGCAGGTGGAAGACGGCATCAACGTGTTGAACCTGCAAGATGAAGCTATTACTATCGCCACTCTTCCCGCTTTCGCGCCTGTTAAACAGGGGCAATTGATTGCAACCGCAAAAATCATCCCCTATGCGGCGAAGCAGGAACAGCTTGATGCTGCACTGGCAGCACCAGCCAAAATCTCAATTGCACCATTCCGCAATTTTTCCGCCGCCCTCCTGAGTTCTGGCAGCGCCTTGCCAGACAAGACACGAAAACTGACTGAAGCCCGACTGGCAGGTGTACTTGGCAATATCACCACGTATAAGCAGTGTGCTCACAAACTTGATGATGTCGCCCAGCAAATCAAAGTATTGGCTAGTGGGCCACACGACCTGATCCTGCTTTTGGGTTTGGCCGCCATCAGCGACAGGCGCGATGTCTTGCCAGCAGCACTTAAAGCCGCAGGCGGTGAAATCATACAGCTCGGCATGCCTGTGGACCCAGGAAACCTCCTGATGATTGGCCAAATCGAGAACAAAATGGTTCTGGGCCTGCCTGGATGTGCACGCTCCCCCGCCCTCAATGGCCTTGACTGGGTTTTGGAACGCTTCTCGGCTGGTCTTCCAATTGATGCGTCGACAATACGCAACATGGGCATTGGAGGGTTACTGAAGGAGGCCCCGCAACGTGGCGAGCCTCGGGCACCACGGCAAGACAGCGAGGTTGACGCCAGCACCATTGTTCTTGCGGCAGGGAAATCCAGCCGCGCACGCGGCGCAAACAAGCTGCTTTCCAAACTGAACGGCAAACCCGTTGTCATGACCACGGTGTCAGGGGTTCTAGCCGCCAACAAAAGCATTACCGTCGTTGTGACAGGTCATGACCATAAGGCAGTCAATGATGCGCTCAGCGGTTATGATGTAAAGCTGGTGCACAACGCCGCTTATGGGGACGGCATGGCAGGCAGCCTGAAGCTCGGCCTTACGCAGCTACCAGACCACGCGAATTTCACCTTCATATGCCTCGCAGATATGCCTTTCATACGCTCTGAGACATATGGGGCCCTCAAGGCCTGTGCCCAGCGCATCGGTGAGGCCCGCATCTTTGTGCCCACTTATAGCGGCAAGCGCGGGCACCCTATTTTGTGGCACCGCGATATGTTCGCTGCTCTCTGCGGCATCTCCGGCGACACTGGCGGCAAACATGTTATTCACGAAAACGAGCATCTTGTATGTGAAGTGCCGGTGGATGACCCCGGCATCCTGATTGATCTGGATACACCCGAGGCATTGGCGCAGTTTGGCATCAGCCCCATTAAGGACTGATGCCAACGCCCGGAGAGCGATAAATCAGGAGGCCATCTAAAATGGCAGGTTCGCTCTCAAGAGAAGTGCAGCGGCCTGCCCTGCGCGATGCCCAGGGTTCTGCTGCAGCAATATGTTTGCCTGCAGTGACAGGCCGGAATGATGTTTCTGCATTTCATAGGTAATTTCAGTGTCGAGCTGGCGCTTTGACGGTGCCAAGGCACCGATAACGCGCTCAAACGTCAGTTCGCGGGTGTCTGCTGTCTGGCCCGTGGGCAAATATGCAAGCAGTTCCCCCGAGCGTGCCCGAAGAGGCTGCGAGAAAGAAAATCCAAGTCGGTCACCATCAGACACTATATTCCTTGTGCTAAGCTCAACGGCGAAAGCGTCAGTGTGTATGGCTGAAATACCCTCTACAAAACCACCAACGGGAACATCAACTGACGACACGCCGTAGGAGTACCGGGCAACCATCTGCCACCCATGCGCAAACTGGTATCGCCCATAAAGCGCCGCATACACCGTTGTGGCATTATTTCCGAAATTAAGCGCGCCTTGTCCTATTGCCCCAAGGAAAGAGCCACTTTCGCGCAAGACCCCTGCATCCATACCCAGCGCATAACCTTCTGCTCGCACTGCGGCGCCAGCGGTAACTGCATAAGCCTCAGTGTTTTCGGCTGGAGCATCAAATAGTGTTGAGTGGTTTGGCTCGACATCAAACCGGGAAACCGCGAAGGAATAGTTCCATTTGTTTTTGCTATCGCTATTCAGCGCCATGCCAAGGGCGCCATCAAACAGGCTCGCATAGGCATCTGACCGCACACCATTGTCACTCAACCGAGCTTGTGGATCGTCCATCCCGAAAGAGGTAAACAAGCCTGCCCCGCCTGTTGCTGTTGAAACCCGCATATCAAGACCGGCAGAAATCGCTTTCGAAAAACTGAAAGCAACGTTACGCGCCGTGCCCACTCCAGTCCGAGCCACATAGGGCAGCGCATCTTCCAGTGCCTCGTTACGTCGCGTTGGAGCCATGAAAGAGAAATTCATATGACCGATGCCATCCAGCGCCACAGATGAACTACTGCTTGAAATGAAGGTATTCAGACGGTGTTCCACCAGCGCCCTGGCATCCCTGTATTGCACTTGGGAGTGCATGTTCTGCCGATATGCGCGGCGATAGCCGTCAAGCATTGACACAGAGCCAAAAGCTGGCATCGCCGATACAGCGTCACCAAAGACGGGAGAGAGAGAAAGCACACTGCCACTAAGAGCCACTTCTCGTCCGTCTCTCGTTCGGCTTGCCGTCGCCCCCATTGGAGCAAGCGCCCGCTCCAGGTTGATCAACCCTTGCCCATAAATCTCATCACTGCCCACAACCCCAAGGTCGGTTGTGCTGGCCAACAGTATCTCACCAACTTCTTTGGCCGTGAGATTGGGAAACGCCTGCATAAGCAGCACAGCTGCCCCCGCGACGTGTGGCCCGGCGAACGATGTGCCGTCTGAGGTACTTCCCCAGGGGTTCCGACCTTCTCTGAAACCGTGTGTCGGGAGCGTCGTTGTCACACCACTTGGTGCGACCACAAAGTAATCCTGTGCGTAACCGGCTTTATTGGAGCGATCAAAAATTGTCTGATCACGATCGACGGCGCCCACAACCAGCACAGCGTTTTGGTTGCCATTCTTCAGCCCAAGCTGGGATATGAAGGCCGTTGGCGCGCTGCCAAACTCATTGCCCGCAGGAATAACGATGAGCATACCTGCATCGATGGCTTTCTGGAACGCCTCCCGCACCGGTGCCAGATATTCCTCCGGCACATAAAATTCCTCAGCTATCTGGTTATCGGCCCCGGCATATTGATTGGAGTTTTCATCCCAGAACGCCCATTCCACCATTAATATGCGCGCGTCGTTCGCAATAGCGTGGTCGATCGCGCCCGGCACAGCGACAAGGTTGATATCCTTCCCGCCCCAACTCGCCAACTCAGGCAAGTCCATTCTGAGGGCCAGTATCTGTGCCTCCGGTGCTACCCCGTGGGTCCCTTGATCATTGCGTTCCGCCGCAATAATGCCCGCTGTCATGGTCCCGTGTATGGTTGGGGTAATGATGTTCGGGTTTTCGGATATGTCATAAAGCGTGTCGTCAAACAGCGCACCATCATTGCCGCCAAAATCCTTGCTTTCCGGGTGAATGTTGGCATCCAAGTCCGGGTGCAGCACGTCAACGCCCGAATCCATCAGCGCAACAGTGACACCAGCCCCCGTGAGCCCTTCGTCATAGGCTGCGAGTGCGCCGATCTCGCCAAGGCCAGGGTTTTCCCTATACTCAGTAGTATTGTAGCTGGGCGCCTGAGGCGGTTCGGGTGTAGAAGGAGTTGGGGGAGCCACCATTGCACTTCCCCCTCCCCCGCAGGCCGCCACAGACAGGCCAAGCGCAAGACCGAAACAAATTTTCACCGATGTCACTCGCTCTCTCCCCGCGCCGCACCAAGTTGATATGCTGCCGAAGATAGAGAAATCTGAGCTGCAAAGCCTGACGAACACGTAAGGAAAACGTAAGGATATGGCCCAAGCTGCCCTAGTTTGACCTGGGAAACCTTGAATTTACAACCAAGGTTTATTTCAGATATTCGGAAGCACGGTCTACGTTAGACACAACAACAGGGAGGCTGGAGCGATGGCAAGCGACGGGCTGATCAAAATCGGGCCATGGTTACTCAAACCGGATCATCACCTGATAACGGATGGAAAGCGCACGCGTAAGCTTGAACCACGTGCTGCCAAAATGCTTCAATACCTTCACAAACACCGCGGCAGGGTTATAAGCCGGGACGAGCTTCTCCAGCAGGTCTGGTCCAAAACGGTTTTGACCGACCATGCTATCTCTGTTGTGGTTGCCAGCCTCCGGCAAGCACTCGACGACAGTGCGGTGCAGCCGAAATATCTTTCTACTGTCAGAAAGCGGGGATATTGCCTGCTCGAAGAATTCCCTGAACAGAAATCATCCGGACACAAATTCGGGCGAGCTATATGGCGCTTACCCTTGCCTCGTTTTGTGCAACAGTTTTCTTATATCGCTGTGGGTTTAGCGACATTTTGTGTCGCCGTATTTTTCTTCGCCCGCCCCGAAGCGGCAACATCAGAACCAAGGACCAACAACCATAAAATTCACCTTCAACCACTAGAGGTGGCCGCAAGCGTCGATGAGGGATATGCACAGGTCATTAAAGACCTCCTGATGATGGAACTGTCACGCTATGGCGACGTGGCGGTAAATTTTCGGGCAACGCAGCCCTCGCTCGAACAATCGGAGATTTCAGGTAGCGTTAAGCTCAACACGGACAACGCCCTGGGTCTCAATCTCGCCCGTACAGATGGTCATGTGATACGGGAGAGTAACGAGACAGCACCGCTCGGAATTTTGAATGTCTCAGCGATGGTGCGCAACAGCGTCGCTGATCTGATGGCCGGCAAAAAGGCTGTGCCAGCATCGTCCAAAGCCGCCTTCAGTGCCCCTATACTACTTGATCGGGCACGATATTTCTGGGGGTTTCATCGCGACGACCGCAACCGCATCGCCTACCGGATTGTGAAACAAGTTTTGCAAGAAGACCCTTTAAATGGTGACGCGCATGCGCTACTCGCGGAATTTTATGCAGCCCTGCCCGGCACCAGTTGGGGGCTGGGTAGTATCGACACGCTCGCACTCGCAGAACAACATATCCAGCGCGCGGCAGAACTAGGCACCGACAGCAAATATATCTGGCGCGCAAAAGCCCGCTTATTATCGGAACGGGACCACGATGATAGCCGCGCGATTGAGTATTATATTAAAGCTCTCAACGCTGACCCTGATGACCACTGGACCTGGCGCAGCATTGCTGTAGCCTATGCGAAAAGCGGCAGGTTCAACCAGGCGCTTGAGGCGCACGATCGGGCCATTGCCCTATCCCTCGACCCAAGCGGCGCTGAATGGGAAAAAATGACAACCCTCTATTTTGCGCAGCAATTTGATGAGGCCCTGTCGCTATACCGAAAGCTACACCTGATCGATGGTCGCACGGGTATTCGCACCGCTCTCATCCACTATATGGCCGGGGATCATGTCGGTGCATACGCTCAGTGGCAAACCTACTTCGACACACGAAGAATGGATGGTACTGCGAGCATATTCAGACACGCAGACGTGAACACTCCCCCTGAGGACATATATAATGCCGCTGCGAATGCGATAACAATGGAACAGGGTGAGAGGCTATCATCATACGCGCAGGCCTACATATTGCTGGCTGCGGGGCGGGCCGAAGAAGCAACAGAGATCATTGAAGCGGCTTACCGGCAAATCGCGCAAAAGGAAGACCCGCGTTATAATCGCTCTGCTGCCTTGATGCGCATTGACCCGTTTTTTGAGAAGCACGCTTTATCAAGGTCAATTGAGGCGCTTCTATCTGCCGTATCCCTTGGTCCTCAGGGCAAGAGCGTTAGCAACTCTTCTTCCCCCGCGTCCAACATCTCAACCACAATGCCGTAAGGAAACCCTGCGCGCATCATTGCGGCGATCTCTTTTTCACGTTTCTCGGCTGGGTCTGGCAGCGCACGGCGAAAAGGGCCAAAACGCCGCCGCCTGATATAAGCCGCCGCCGCCTGTCGGGTGGCGTCTGGCGTCTCTTCGTCGCCTTCCAGGTTCTCAACTGCGGCAGCCGCTGTGTCTGTATGCACACCTTTGAACCTGAGATCCTGCAGTATCTGGCGTGGAGGTTTGCCCTTGCGCAACAGGCTGCCCGCTCGCTGGCGCGCGTATGCTTCATCATCCACATAGCCATATTTTACACATTTTTCGACAACGTCGTTGATCCAGCCAAGCTGTTCATCTGTCGGCGACGCATGCCCTTCGTTCCTGCGGCGAACCTTACGTTCAAGAACCCGGCGCAGATTATCCTCCGTACTGCTAAAACGCCCCAGATAGTGCAGCGCGGCACGCTCCAGATATCCGGCGCTTACTTTCTTGGGGCCACCATGGTGCTTTTTCAGCGATTTGTTGTCCGGGTTTTCACTCACAGCGCAGACACCGCCCCAATAAAGCGCTCAATCTCATCCTCCGTATTATAATAATGGGGAGAGACACGGACTGTTGTTTCAACGTTCCTTGCTTCCAGATCCAACCTCGTGTGCATTACGCTTGCCACTTGTACACCAATCCCCTTCGCTTCAAGGGCGGCTTTCACATCCGGCGCCTTCATACCCGCCTTGTTAAACGTCACAATCGCCGCGCGCGCATTTGGTGGGCAGGTGCCTGTAACACCAAGCGCTTTATATAGTACCGACCTGAGAGTTGCGGCGAGTGCCTGCGTGCGGTTGAAAACACGCACGGGTCCAATTTCCAAGAGATAGTCGATAGCGGCACCAAACGCGAGTTGTGAGCCAACGTTTCGCTCCCAGTCTTCAAATACACGAGCATCGTCCCTCAGGTCATAGCGCTCCGCATCCACCCAAGCTGCGGCCTGATTGCTTAGCATCGCTGGTTCAAGCGCCCTTCGGGCTTCGTCCGTAATATACATAAAGCCAACGCCGCGAGGGCCGCGCATAAACTTGCGGGACGTGCCGGTCAGGATATCACAACCGATATCATTCACATTAACCTGCATCTGCCCTACCGCCTGGCAAGCATCCAGTAAATACAGAACACCACGCCCTCTTGCGATACGTCCCACCTCAGCAACAGGGTTCACCTGCCCGCTTGATGACGGCACCTGCGCGACTGCGATAAGTTTCGTCTTATCATCGATCAGCCCTTCAAGATGGGCAACATCAAGCTCTCCGTCCTCTCCCGCACGGGCGACACGCACCTCGGCGCCACGACGGCGAGCTTGCTGGAGGAAAGCAACATAGTTGCTGCAGTATTCATTGAAGGCGGTGACGATATTGTCGCCCGGCGTCAGTGCAACGCTATAGAAAGCCTTGTTCCATGCATCGACCGCACTGCTGGTGAGCGCATAATTGCTGGCCTTGCCGCCAAGGAGCGCCGCCAGAGAGCTATAAACCTTCTCGTGCGCGGCAAACTGTTGCTCATGAGCCACATAACCGCCCACTTTTTCCTCAAGGCTGATATGGTCCCGAAGTGCCTTTAACACAGGCTCTGGCATCAGTGCCGCGCCGCAGTTGTCAAAGTGCAGCCGGTTTGCGGCACCGGGGGTTTCTGCCCGTAATGCCTTGATCTGATTTGAAGTAAATTCCATGTCTGGCGCTGTCATTTTTTAGCCGTAATCCTCACCTACTTAGCTCTGCCGCATGTACCATGGGCCAGAATTAACTTGCGCAGGGCGCTTTCAGAAGGTAATTCAGCCCTAATATCCAGGCACACGACCGTTCAAGAGTGAACAGGGTAAAGCTGGTCGAAAGCAAGAGTTTTTTGGCCTGATGTTTGTTGCGGTTTGATGTGTAAGTATAGAGTTTAGTGATAGCCTCGGCCGTACCAAGGCTTGCTATTGTTGTTTTTGTAGGGTCCGGCTAAAGTGATGCCGGGGCAATTATGGTTGAAGCCAACGTTATGAAGGTAGAGACACCTACGCAGGATCCGACGCTCGAAAGGCGTTATTCGGATTTTGATACGCTTGTAGATGCGATTGAATATGCAGCCAAAGGTTTGCGTGGGGCTAACTTTTATAATGCCCGCGGCGATCTTATTGATGCGTTGACATGGGCAGAAGTTCGTGACCGTGCGGAAGTTATTGGCCGCAAACTCGTGGCCATGGGCTATGAGGCGGGTGACCGTATCGCCCTTATCGCTGAAACAAGCGCCAATTTCGTATGCTTCTTCGTGGGCTGCCAGTATGCGAGCGTCCTGCCCGTACCCTTGCCCTTGCCAACCAGTTTTGGTGGCAAAGATGGCTATGTTTCGCAGCTTCAGATGCAAATGCAGAGCTGTGATGCAAACGGCCTTATGGCTCCGGAATTCATGAATGAGATTATCGCGGAAGCTACAGCGGACATGGATCTGCGTTTCAAAGGCTCATACGATGATTATCTCGCGGTAAAAGGTGACGGCGGCCTTCGCCTCCCAAAACCTGATGATCTAGCCTATCTGCAGTACAGCTCCGGCAGCACACGCTTCCCGCACGGCGTTGCGGTTACGCACCGGTCACTCCTGTCCAATACACACGGCATGGGTTTCCACGGTGTTAAGCTTGAAGAACATGACCGCTGTGTCTCCTGGCTTCCGTTTTATCATGACATGGGGCTTGTTGGCACATTGTTGACCACGCTGACATGTCAGATCTCGGTAGATTTTATCCCGACAGAAGAATTTGCACGCCGTCCGTTGAGCTGGCTACGTGTTATCAGCCGTAACAAAGGTACTATCACTTATAGCCCGACATTCGGTTTTGACATTTGTGCCCGCCGCGCGGCACTGCGCTCAAGCGCACTTGAGGACCTTGACCTTTCAAGCGTTCGCGTCGCTGGTTGTGGTGCTGAGATGATCCGCCCTGAAGTGCTTAGAAACTTCTTTGAGACCTTCGAGAGCATCGGCTTCAAGTGGGAAGCTTTCCTGCCAAGCTATGGCCTCGCGGAATGTACTCTTGGTGTAAGCTTTGGCCGCGTTGGTGTTGGCCTTGAGGTTGATCTGATCGAGGAAGCCGCGCTAACCGGCGACAAACATGTTCTGGTTAACGGCAAAGACGACACACGCGTGCGTGAAGTCGTCAACTGCGGCCGTCCACTTCCTGAATATGATATCGAAATACGCGATGAAGAAGATGGCGTGCTGCCTGACCGTCAGGTTGGCAAGGTATTCCTTCGCGGCACATCTGTGATGCGCGAGTATTTCAATGACCCTGAAACAACCCGTGCGGTGCTCAGCCCTGAAGGCTGGCTCGATACGGGCGATATGGGTTACATGAAAGATGGCTATATCTATATCGTTGGCCGCGCCAAGGATATGATCATTGTCAATGGCCGCAACCACTGGCCACAAGACATTGAGTGGGCCGCAGAGCAGCTTCCTGGTGTTAAAACCGGCGATGTTGCCGCGATTTCAGTGCCCGGTGAAAATGCCGAAGAAGTTCCGATGATTTTGGCTCAGTGCCGCTATTCTGAGCAGGCTGAGCGCATGAAGTTCATCGAAGAACTGAAGCGCCACATCCAGAAAGCTACCGGCATCAACTGCATGATCGAGCTTGTGCCACCACGGTCACTGCCTCGCACATCGTCTGGTAAACTGAGCCGGGTTAAAGCGCGTAATCAATATCTTTCCGGAAACCTGCAGGCGCTTGCAAGCTAGGCAACATTTCGCATGACGAAAACAACTGGCACACAGCCTGCCAAACCCGTCGTTGCTCTTACCGGCGCAACGGGTTTCCTTGGCGATCACACCATCAACGCCTTTCTGGACGCTGGTTACACCGTCAACGCGCTCACCCGTCGTGAGCAGCATGAACGAGACGGTGTTACATGGGTGCGCGGCGACCTCACAAATAACGAGGCACTCGCGGCACTATGCTCGGGTGCCGATGTCCTTGTTCATATGGCAGCGCTGACCAAAGCGCTCAATCGCGACATCTTTTTTGACGTTAACGTGGGCGGCACCAAGCAAGTGTTGCGGGCTGCGGCCGATGCTGGCGTAAACAGGGTGGTCCATGTTTCTTCACTGGCCGCGCGCGAACCGCAGCTCAGCCACTATGGCGCCAGCAAAGCAGCGTCAGAGCTGTTACTCACCGCACGTGACTGGCCGTTCAGCTGGACCATTGTGCGCCCTCCTGCCATCTACGGCCCTGGCGACAAAGAGATACTGAAGCTTCTAAAGGCGTTGAATTTTGGTCTTCTGCCTGCGCCGGGCGGCAAAAATAACCGCTTTGCCATGATCCACGGCGCTGACATGGCGTCCGCGCTGGTTGCTTTTGCCAAAGGCGGCAATGAAAAAGCGATTGCCGAAATCGACGACCGCAAATCGGGTGGTTATACGCTCAAGGACGTCGCGCAAGCGGTTGGTGGTGAGAAAAAACCACCCTTCATTCTTCCCGTTCCTTTTGCCCTCCTCGGTCTCATTGGTGCGGTCAACGGTATCGTTGCCAATATTATCCGTAAGCCCGCCATGTTAACGCTGTCATCGGCAAGATATCTATGCCACAAGGACTGGACGGTCAGAGCTTCCAGACGACCACAGCTTACCGACTGGGCGCCACATTTTGACCTCAAAGCAGGTTTAGGTGACACCATCGAATGGTATCGAAAAAACGGGCTTTTATGATTGCTTGCACCCCGATATAAGTCGGGTATGCAGTTGTTTAGAAATTCATATCGCAGATAGGCAAGTACGATGGCTAACCCGCAAATCATTGAAAAGATTTACGAAATGATCTCCCCCCTCAACAAAAAGGGGATTGAACTTACGCCTGACGTAACCTTCGCCAGTGACTTGGAACTTGATTCCCTGACGGTGATGGACCTTGTTGCCGATATTGAAGATGAGTTCGACATTGTGCTGCCGCTCAATCTTTTGCCAGACCTTGAGACCATTCAACAAGTTGCTGATGCCGTTGAAAAAATCCTGAACGAAGGCTAAGAGACCGTGGATCTTCTCGATAAGTTTGACCAAATCGTCGCCTTGCGCGAATCCCTACCCTTTAAAGAAGCTGATCCCTTTAAAGTGGTGATGGAAGAAATTATTTCCGAAACCGAAGCAGTTATTGGTGGCCGCAGGACCATTCTTGCAGGTACCAACAACTATATGGGCATGACCTTCAACCAAGAAGCCGTTGAAGCCGCTAAAGAAGCCATCGACAAATTTGGCACTGGCACCACGGGTTCTCGGGTCCTGAACGGTACATATGGTGGCCACAAGGCACTTGAAGCCACAATCGCTGACTTTTACGGCATGGAACACTGCATGGTGTTCTCCACCGGGTATCAAGCCAATCTCGGCATGATTTCGGCTCTGGGCGGCAAGGATGATTTTGTTATAATCGACGCCGACAGCCATGCCTCGATTTATGATGGCTGCTCCATGGGCAATGCCACAATCGTGCGCTTCAAACATAATGACGTGGATAACATGGAACGCCGCCTCAAACGCCTGCCTGCTGATGCAGGCAAGCTTATCGTGGTAGAAGGCATCTATTCCATGCTTGGTGACGCAGCCCCTCTCAAGGAACTCCTTGAAGTTGCGAAGAAATACGGCTGCATGACACTGGTAGACGAAGCTCACTCCATGGGGTTCTGTGGCGAGAATGGCCGCGGTGTTGCGGAAGAACTTGGTGTTGAACACCTCGTTGACTTTTACGTCGGCACTTTCTCGAAATCCGTTGGCACAGTCGGTGGTTTCGCGGTTTCAAACCATCCAAAATTCGATGTGCTGCGCTTTGTAAGTCGCCCGTACATTTTCACAGCAAGCTTGCCACCAAGCGTGGTTGCGTCTGCGACAAAGTCAATTGAGGCGATCAAACGCAGTGGCAACCGCCGCGCGCACCTTTGGGAAAACGCGCGCAGGCTACACGCTGGTCTCAAGAAAGCGGGCTTCGACCTCGCGACACCAGAAGCACAGAGCCCTATTATTGCCGTACACCTGCCCGACCCAATGGTCGGCACCCGGTTCTGGGAGACCTTGTTGCTTGAAGGTGTATATGCCAACATGGCTGCACCACCTGCAACACCATCCGGCATGTTCTTGATGCGCGTGAGTGTATGTGCCCAGCACAGCACAGAGCAGATCGACGAGATTATTGCTCGTTTCTGCCGCACAGCAGAGAAGATCGGGCTCGAGCTTAAGCCCTAAACCTACCCGACCGACTGACGACCTGAAATATTAAAGGCGCCGATTGGCGCCTTTTTGTTTATCTATTTGAATGCGCCTTTGCGCTTGAGGCCCCAGAACATCCGGATACCGGAAAGCACAGGCCTGCGCCGCATGCGGTCGGTAATCTCAACCTCAACGCCTGAGTGACGTTTGATCTTCCATGCCAGGTAGTCAATACCGCCATCAAAGGTCACCGATGCCTTCACGAGACGCAAGAAGCTGACAGCTTTTCCGTTCCAGCGCCGTGCCCACCAGCGAAGACGCGGCACGAGCCGTTCCGTTCTCGGTGGTTGTTTGAGTGGAGGCATCGGATCAGGAATGACCTCAAGGACCTCTTCCACGAGCGCTGTCAGCGCATCATAGCGGTCTTGATCCAGCAGGTAGATCTCCAGCCCTTTGCCTTTGCGCTCAGAGCGAAGTTCCGCGGAATAGGTCTGCTCAAACGCGCCGACCCATAGGTCCCGCGATTCTTTCGCTCCCGGAACAAGATCAAGATAGTTGCCGAGCATTGTCTTGACCGCCTGGCCAATGTCAGAGGCAATTGAAATCTTGGTTTCATCGTTTTTAGGCAACAACAACATGCAAGGCTGGCAGAACCGCGCCCAAACAGACACATTCAAGCACTCCGGTCGCACCCGGAACGCCAGGTCCGGCCGTGACAGGACCGCGTACTTAGAGCGCACTGTGATGCCGTTCACTTCTGTTTCATGGTAAAAAACGTTGGGCGGCAAAATCTGGTTTGCGATCGCAAGCCAACGCTTTGAATAAGCTTTGCTGTAGCTATCCACGATCACATAGAAATCGAGGATTTTCTCTTCGATCTCACCTGTGCGCAGGCACGAGCCATAAAACAATATACCTGAAACAGCGCCGTTGAACTGCCGCGCTATCTCGGTTGCTGCAACAGTCACTTCTTCAGGTACTGTGCGGCGCCATTCCTGAAGGATAAAATCTTGTATCTCTTTATTCGGATCAGCGGCCATGTTGCCCTACCTTAACGACACAAAAGTCAATGTTCGATCACCCTTTAGCGTAATCGGCTTCCCGGGCACAGGATAATATATTTCACCATCAAGTGTTACAGGGTCGCTACCCTCAACACGAATTTCGTTGGCGCGACGTGTGTGCACACCATCAATAGTCTTTTTGCCGTACGCGCCTGTCAGAAGGCCGCGAATAGCGCGAAACACTTTGCCGCCACCAGACTCCACAGCCGAAAACCGCAAACCACCAGTACCTTCTTTGCCATATGGTTTCATACGCAACAATAGGCGGTCAAGGGTCGTCGTCATCACAGCTGCAAACTGCCCGACCATACGGCCACTACCAGGTACGGTAATGGTCATCGGGTCTGAAACCATCAGCGTTTTGTCTTTACCGATGCCAAAAGCGGAAAGAATAAGCGTACCGATCGCCACCGCGTGTGCCAGCCCATTTGGCAGACCAGCATTATAAGCGTTTTCGCGGCACCACTCAATTCCCTTTACCACACCTGCCGTACCAAAGAAGGTGCCAACACGAAGCGGCTTGCCGTCGCCGAGGTCCATCTCAATCAGATGTTTGCGGGTCAGCCGTTCTGGCAGCATACCAGCATTTGTCAGGTTAATCAGGTTCCTGAGAACTTTTTCCGGGCGTCCTTTAAAGCCAAGGTCAGCTGCTGTCATGTTGGTCTTGCCACCGGGAAGATAAGCTATCGGGGGCGTCACGCCGAAAGGATTGCGATGCAACAGATCGGCGAGAACTGCACCAATGGTGCCGTCTCCGCCATTAACCACCAAAAGTGCCGGGTTCGCGCGCGCAAATAGCTTCAGCGCATCCTGAATGGAATCGATACCATCCAGCTCGTAATGGACAACGTTCGGACTCTCATCAACTACCCTGCGCACCGCATCAATGCGGGCAGCATTGGTTGTGCTTTTCGGGTTTGAGATAATCGCCACCAACGGCACCATCGCGCCAGCTGTTATATTTTCCCGATCTACGTTCACGAGAACGGATGCTCCATACAAAAAACAGTCGAGGCGCATCAATGCCTCGACGGATTCCAATTCCATGCGCCACCGATGCGGCTGTTGCGCTGGGTTATAACCCCAAACGCATATTTTAGCAAATCTGTAACAAACCCGTTAACGCCGCCTAAGCTGGCGTCGCTTTTTAGTCTGCTCTTCGTCGCCTCCAAATATATAGGTAAGCGAAATTGTCATTCTAGTGACGCCGGGCTTGGCAACGAACATAACTTCTTCCGCGTCGGGTGGCGCGAGCGAGAGTTCCGGGTTGTTGGAGAACCCAAAACCTTCACTGAAGAAGTCTGCTTTACCGTTTGAGTTTCTGTCATGCAACACCACGAGGGCGTGTGGTCCGACCGACGGCAACGGCACGCAAATCTGTTGCCCTTCCTCTTCGGTGGGCACATCTACACGCACTAGCTTTTTGCCCTTTTCCAGGAAGTCTTCCGGGTTACTGCCATAAATCTGTGCGCGGATATTACCTTCGTTGTCTTTGAGGCCTTCAATCGCCAACAAAAGCGCAGGGCCTGCGGCGGCGTCTGCGCAGAGTGCTATATCGTGTTCCAGTTCGACCTCATCGTCAGCAACGACCATAGGGCCAACTGCCAGTGTGAGTGCAACACTCAGGCCCCAAAACTTTTTAGCACGCATAAACTTCTCCTGGCTTGTGATCTTAAGCCGCAACCTTAATGCCCTTGCCTCTGCACAGCAGATGGCGTCCGATGGTGGCGAAAATATGTCCCACCGTGGCTAAATTGAGTATAAGACAACTTGCTTTTGCCACGTTAGGCGAATGAATGGTAATAAAAAGTGTCTTGAAACAAGCCTCTAACAGGTGTAGCGCCAAAGCATGTTAAATCGTATTGACCGGTATGTCCTTCGCCAGATCATGGGGCCTCTTCTCACCACGCTCGGGATCGCAGCATTGCTGTTGATCCTGGAGCGAATGCTCAAGTTGTTTGACTTTGTCGTCAATCAGGGCGGGCCGGTTGAGGTCGTCTTTCAAATGCTGGCGAACCAGATCCCGCATTATCTTGGCCTCGCCCTACCGGTGGGGTTGCTACTGGGCACCCTGCTCGCTTTCAGGAAGATTTCCCTTTCCAGCGAATATGACGCCATTGTCTCGTCCGGCATTGGTTTGCCACGGCTCATGCGTCCGGTGTTGATGCTCTCTCTTGCGATGATGCTGATCAACACTGTGCTCGTTGGATGGATCCAGCCTTATGGACGTTATGCTTATCGCAACCTTGTATTTGATCTCAGAAGCGGCGCGCTTGGTGCCAGTGTGCGCGTGGGCGAATTTGTTGACTTGGGCGATAACATCACGTTGATGATTGAGGAAAGCCGCCAGCAGGGCGCGGAGCTTGTTGGGATTTTCCTTGAGCGCCGCGACGAGCAAAACACCATTTCGGTCACCGCCGAGCGCGGCGGTTTTTTTGCGACCGAGGACGACCAGACCATTTTGCTGCGCCTTTATAACGGCGTGTTGGTTGATCTGAACGAAGGACAAAATAAACCCCGTGTGCTGAGTTTCGACCAACAGGACCTGACGGTAAAACTGCCTGCGAAAGAAACCTTCCGCGACAGGGGAGGAGAAGAGCTGGAACTGACCCTGCCCGAACTGAACAGGGAACGTTATAACCCCGCCCTCAGCGTAAAGGAGGCAAATGCGATGAACGCCAACTTCCACTGGCGTGTGATGCATAGCGTAACCTTTCTGGTCCTGCCGTTTCTGGCCATCCCCATGGGGCTTACCAACAAACGAACCGCCCGCGGCACAGGTATTGTGGTCGGTCTCTCTCTCCTGATCCTCTATAATGAATTTATGGAGGCGATGGAAACGGCGGTTACGAACGGTGCCTCACCCTATGCCACAACGTGGTTGTTATTTGGCTTGTTTACATTGCTCAGTTTGTTCTTCTTCCGTATCGCAGCCTATCGGGTTGGGGGTGAACCGCTCGCGTGGATCGACCGCACATGGGCTGTCATCAGCGGACCAATGAAACGCCTGTCCAAGCGCTTGATGGGGGTCAGTGACTAATGCATGCCATACGTACATTTCGCCGCCTGATGGTCCCATCCCGCACGCTGGCGCGCTACATGGTGCGTATGCACCTTGGCCGTTTTTTTGGCATTCTGATTGGCCTGACAGCTATCCTTCAACTGCTCGTATTGATGGCCGTCTCGGATGAAATCATGGCTGCTGATGGCGCCACCTGGGTTTCGCTTGTGTCGTTTGTTGGCATGCGCGGGCCACAGCTTATAAGCCAGTTTACGCCGTTTGCCGCACTACTTGCCTCCCTGCTCACTCTCGCAACGCTGAATCAGCACAGTGAGGTGGTGATCATGAAAGCAAGTGGGCTATCCGCGCACCGCATTCTACTGCCGCTTGGCATCGCGAGCTTCATCATCGCAGGCGCACATTTCGTCTTTAACGAAACCGTTGTCGTAGATGCAAATGCCGAGCTTGAATATTGGGAAGCGCACGACTATGCCGTTGACCTGCCGGAGAATACTGGCATCGCCGGTCGTGTCTGGCTGAAGGAAAACAGCACCGTGGTGCTGGTTGAAGCCGTCAGCCGTATCAGAAGCCGCGTCGTGCTTGATAAAGTTTCCCTCTTTGAACGGGATGAAGTTGGCCGCCTCACCGCTATGTCCCGCGCTGAATTCGCATGGTACCAAGACGGCAAATGGACCCTGCATGAAGTCAGGCGGTTTGATACCAAAAGCCATGAACTCACCATCAACGACACGCAGGAATGGAAAATACCAACCCGCCCTGAACGCTTTCTGGCACTTACGGTAAAGCCGGATCACGTATCGTTCCCCGCACTTTGGCGGTCCATGCATGAATTGGAGAAAGACGGCCTACCAACCGAGCGGCTTATGGCCAGCTTCCTCCATAAAATTGCAGGGCCTGCATCCACGCTGCTTATGCCCTTGCTCGCCGCTGTCGCCGCCTTTGGTGTCACACGGGCCGGCAACCTTGCAATCCGTATCGTCTTCGGCATGGCACTTGGTTTCAGCTTCTTTGTGGCAGACAACTTCATGCGCGCCATGGGGGAGTTTGGTGTAGCGCCGCCGTTTTTGGCTGCCTGGGCGCCTTTCCTCTTGTTCCTCTTCCTCGGTTACAGCGTGGTATTCTATACGGAAGAAGGCCAACCCAAGCTTCGCAAAAAAAAGGCTGCTGAGTGAGCAGCGACCCGAACACAGACAGCACCCCCGAGCCTGAAAACCACCGGGCACGGGTTGCGGGCGGTGCCGGTTTTGCGTTTCTGGGCCGCCTTGGTGCGCTTATTGAAGTCGTCTCCGTTATCGCGTTCACATGGGTATACGGCGCAGCCACCTTCGGGCTTTTTGCCGTACTCTGGAGCTATGTGAAGGTCTCGACAGCGCTTTCAGATGCTGCCATGACCACCGCGCTCCAACGGTTCGTGCCCAAAGCAAAAGGGGATGACGCAAACCTCGTCGCAGGTCATGCCATCAAACTCAGCTTTGTGATCTCCAGCTCAATCGCCGCCCTCACCTGTTTTGCGGCCCCTCACCTCGCCGGGTTCATCAATGCGGCAGATGCGGATGCCGGCCATCTGGTTACCGTCATCCGGCTCTATGTATGGGTGCTCCCGTTCTGGACCATGGTCGAGGTTGCCACAGCGGCCATTCGGGCCCGCCGCACCTTCGGCCCTGAGATCCGAGTACGCATTTTTTATGAGCAAGGCTTACGCCTCGTTGCTGCCATGGCACTTGGCCTCTCGGGATACCTTACCTACGGGCTTTTCCTCGCGCATCTTTTGAGCGTTGTCCTCGCCGCCCTGCTCGCGCTGCGCCTCGTGGCCAAACACTATTCAATCAGCGCAGTGTTCAAAGCACCTCTCACTGGCTCCATAGCCCGCGAAATGCGCAGCTATGGTTTCTCGGTCATGCCCGCCAATATCATCAAGAAGCTCTTCAGCGAGTTTCCGGTCATGTTCCTCAACTTCATGCTGCCGGGTGCAGCCGGTGCGGCGGCTGGCGGTTATTATGCCGTCGCCCGCAAAATCGCCAGCGCCCTTCAGGCAGTGCGCATGACGTTTGAGTATGTCATGGCCCCGCTTGCGGCCGAAAAAGACGGCCACGGCGATCATACTGCCCTGCATGACATGTACGCTTATGCGACGCGCCTGTCGCTTTGCCTTGCGCTGCCGTTTGGTGCGGCACTTGTGCTCGCGCGCCACGATATTCTCGCCACCATGGACCCGGAGTTTCAGGCTGCCGCCGCTGCCATCGCCATCCTGTGCCTCGGGCGTGTACTTGAGGCTGCAACCGGGCCGTCGTCTGCCATTATCGAAATGCTCGGCCACCGCCTTCTGCCGCCACTTAACGGCCTTGTGGGGCTTGCCGCGCTTTTGGGCCTTGGCATCTGGCTTATCCCTGCATATGGCGTCACAGGCGCCGCTGTCGCCGCCGCAGCCGGGCTCAACATCACCGCACTTCTGGCACTTATTGAAGGACAGTTGCTTTTTCGCCTCTGGCCATATGATCGCCAGATCGCGCGCCCGCTTCTTGCCTCACTTCTCACCAGCGGGCTCATACTCGCACTGGTTTCCGCCAGCAGCAAGTGGCCCGCCCCTTTCGGCATTTTGAGTGCTATTCTGGGGCTCGTGCTCGCGGTCATCATCCTGATCCGTTTCGGGCTCACACATGAGGATGCAGAAGCCCTTGGTAAACTTGGTAAACTTAAAAAGAAAAGAACATGACAGACCCCATAGAATTTGCAGACTTCCTCAAGGTTGATATCCGCGTTGGCACAATCCTCACCGCCAAAACAAACGCCAAGGCACGCAAACCCGCTTATGTGCTGGAGATAGACTTTGGCGACGCATTCGGCGTCAAAACCACCTCAGCCCAGATTACGGAAGAACACAGCCTTGATGACCTGCCCGGCATGCAGGTGCTTGCGGTTACCAATTTTCCGCCCTTGAGGGTTGCAGGTGTGAAATCAGAGGTCCTCACCCTCGCCACCATGGAGGAGGCCGGGCGTACGGTGCTGATCACACCATCAAAGCCGGTGCCGAATGGTACGCGCCTCCTGTAGCCCCGCTTTAGGCTTGAAAAACACCACCACTGCTTTATTCCAACATAGAAGTTACATTCCACTGAGGGGACACGCGCGTGAGCGATATCAAAATCAGACAGATAACCGACACTTCGGGCCTGAAGGATTTCGTGAACGCGACCCGCACGGTTTATCAGAATGACCCGAATTGGGTGCAGCCCCTGATGATGGAACGCATGGATGCGCTCCGTCCTGACAAAAATCCATATTATGAGCATGCGGAAGTAGCCATGTGGGTAGCGGAGCAGAACGGCAAGCTCATTGGCCGTATCTCCGCCCAGATTGATAGCCTGGCGCAGGAAAAATGGGGACCAAACCTTGGCCACTTCGGTTTTTTCGAAGCGTTGGACGGCAAGGCGGCAGATGCCCTGCTCAAAACCGCTGAAGTCTGGCTTTCCGAACGCGGCATGAAACGTATGCAGGGCCCATGGTCTTTCTCAACGGCCGAAGAGGTCGGCACGCTGATTGACGGTTTTGACACCCCGCCTTGTGTGATGATGCCCCATGGCAGGCCTGAGTATGATGGCTGGCTCAAGGCTCATGGGCTTGATAAAGCCAAGGATATGCACGCCTTCCGGCTTGACCTGCACAAACCCGTGCCCGAACGCGCCAAACGCATCGTCGGCATGGCTGTCAAGAACAAACGCACCACCATGCGGCCGGTGAATATGAAACGTTTTGATGAAGAAGTTGCCACCATCCTCGATATCTATAACGAGGCATGGTCCGAAAACTGGGGCTATGTGCCGTTCACCGACCATGAGATCGAGCACGGCGCCAAAGCGCTCAAACCCATCGTCAAGCCATACCGCACTTATATTTGTGAGTATGATGGTGAGCCCGTGGCCTTCATGCTCACCATCCCAGATGTGAACCACAAGATTCGCGACCTAGATGGCAACCTGCTGCCTTTCGGCTGGGCCAAGCTGGCATGGCGCATGCTTAATGGCCGGGAGGACCGCTGCCGCGTACCGCTGATGGGCGTGCGCAAGAAATTCCAGAAAGGCCCCTTGGGGGCCGCCATGGCCATGTGGATGATCCAGGTATCACAGAAGAATGTGATGGACCGTGGCGCTTATTTCGGTGAGCTTGGCTGGATTCTCGAAGACAACGACGGCATGATTAGCATCCTCGAGGAAATCGGGTGCGAAATTTATAAAACCTACCGGGTATACGAGAAACAACTCAACTGATTGGGCCCCATATGAACGACCGGAGACGACACAGCGACAACGCTGACACCATGCGGCTTGCGAGCTTCATGGGGGAGTATCTGGTCAAATGCCCCAAATGCAGTGCCCTTGCCATCATTCGCGGTGAACGCCTCACCTGCACCGGGTGCCACGCCAACATTCATGGAAAAGAAGCACCTCTCCGGGCGTCAGCTTTGCCTGGTGGGCATTATTCTAATGCGGGGGTAAAACACTGGCATAGTCGCGTGATGCCCGTGCTTGAGCGCAAGGACGGCACGCCAGAGCGTTATAGCTGTCCAGGCTGCGGTAACGACCTGTCCGCGCCTAACACGCGCCAGAACACCGCCCACCTGCCCCGCACGCTGGATATCACCTGCGATGGCTGCGGGCGAGAGAACACCTTCACACCTATATGGAAACCTGCCTATTCTGCCAGTGAAGCCCGCGACCCAGCCTTCGGCTGCGAGCTTTACCTGCAAAAAACCCTGCGCGAAGGCACCCTTTTTGCTTTCAACGCCAACCATGCCGAAGCACTGCGGGATTATGTCAGCGCTGGTTTGCGCGAATGGAAAGCGGAGAACAGCGGCATGCGCAGCTATTTCACCAACCTGCCCGCATGGATCAAAGCGGCCAAAAGCCGTGATACCATCGTGAAAACGCTGGAAGGGTTTATCGAGGAAGCGAAGGCAATCGACTAACCACTGGCGACCATCATGCCCTGTGCGAGTTCTGCGAATTCACATAAGAGCGGGCGGGTGTCGCGGGGGTCAATCACGTCTTCCACCATGAAAGCTTCGGCGGTGCGGAACGGGCTGCGCACCTTATCAAGCCGTGCCTTGATCTCATTGAGTGCTGCCTGTGGGTCTTCAGCTTTTTCAAGCTCCGCCTTGTAGGCAACCTCAATCCCGCCCTCAAGCGGCAGACTTCCCCAGTCACCCGACGGCCAGGCGAAACGGTACTGGAACCGGGTGTGGTCGCTCATCGCGGCGCCACCCACACCGTATGCCTTGCGCACAATCACACTGGCCCACGGCACGGTTGATTTATAGATGCCGTTAAGCGCATCAACCCCAAACCGGATGGTGGCGGCTTTCTCGGCCTCTAGCCCGATCATGAAGCCAGGGTTATCGACAAAATGCACCACAGGCAGCGAGAAGGTATTCGCGAGCTTCACGAAACGTTCCACCTTGCGCGCACCGTCTGCCGACCATGAACCACCCATGAAGGAAGGGTCGCTTGCTATCACAGCCATCGGCCAGCCGTTAAGGCGCGCGAGCGCGGTGATAGAGCTGCGCCCCCACATGCGGCCAATTTCCATCACGCTGCCCCGGTCCATCACGCGGTCCAGAATTTTACGCATCGAGTATGCCGCGCGCCTGTCATCCGGCACGGCGTCCTTAAGCGCCTCATCCCGCCGTTCAGCGCCGTCGGACGCATCACCGCGCGGGGGCAGCGTTCCCGCAGCGTTCGGCAGGTAGGAGAGGAAACGTTTCGCGGCAGCCACCGCTTCATCTTCCGTATTCACAACATCATCCACCGTGCCGTTGCGGCCATGAATGTCGGCACCACCCAGCGCCTCTTTATCAAGGTTTTCACCAATGGCAGCCACCACCGCAGGCCCGGCGGTGAAGATATGCGAAAGCCCACGCACCATCACACTATAGTGCGACGCCACCACGCGTGCGGCGCCAAGCCCCGCCACTGAGCCAAGCGCAAGCGCTACTACCGGCACCGTCTCAAGGTTTTTGACCACATGTTCCCAGCCCGGCAGATAAGGCACATAGGTAAGGCCCATGTCCTCCAGCATTTTAACGCTGCCGCCACCACCGGTGCCGTCAATCAGCCGAATGAGCGGCAGTTTAAACTCATGCGCCATCTGCTCCGCCTGCACGGCCTTGCGCCAGATAGCGGCGTCAGCGGCACCACCACGCACGGTGAAGTCATCCCCCGTCAGCACAACCGGGCGGCGGTTTATCTCGGCTTTACCAAACAGGAAATTAGCGGGCGTGAAGTCTTGCAATTCACCATCCGGGCCATAGCTGCCCTTGCCCGCAAGCTTGCCAATTTCGCGAAACGAACCGGGGTCAGCCATCCTATTGATACGCTGGCGAACGTCCAACTTGCCGCGCCCATGCTGGCGCGCGAGCTTGTCCGCGCCGCCCATCTTCTCGGCCAGCGCTTCACGTTTTTCTTTTTCTTCCAGCTCTTTTTCCCACGCCATGCGGATGCCCCTTTAAACTTTGCTTTCAAGGGTAAAATAGCGTGGTGGCAGGATAGTCAACCGGGCAGGTTCAAAGCACCGTCCGGTTTTGGATTGTGGCTTTGGTAGCAAGACTGAAACGCGGTTCGGTGGCAGCACCCTCATCAAGGGCCAAGGTGGCTGCATGCCGCCCTACTTCCGGGCCATGTTTGAAGCCGTGGCCGGAACCCGCTCCCACAAGAATGATGTTCTTAAATTCAGGATGCCGGTCGATCAAAAAATCACCGTTTGAGCTGTTGGTATATTGGCATACACGCTCACCTACAAACGGCGCACCCTTAAGGCCCGGGAAGCGCATCTCCAGATACTGCCGCAGCTTGCTATAGGTCGCCTGGCTTGCGTGTCGCTCTTCCGTATCCGGGTTTATGGCCGGGCCGTGTTTGTCATTTGCGATCTTGAAGCCCCGGCCTTCAATGTCCGGCGCACCGTAGAACAGGTCCCCGCCGTTATAATCTGCCCATGCAGGCAAGCTGCCATGCGCGAAGCTTGAATTGCCCGCAGGCGGCGCCACAAAAGCCAGCTCCTGCCGGGTGATGAACAACCGCGGCGCCAACAGGGTTGGGAACAGGCGTTCCATCCATGGCCCACAGGCGTAAACAATGGTGTCTGCGGTCTCGGCCCTTCCGTTCACCCTCAGGCTGTGGCCGTCTTCAAGCGGGCCACTGGCCTCTGCCTGGCGGAATGTCCCACCCGCACTCACGAACCGTTCCACCAACTGGATAACCGAACGGCGTGCCATCAGCACGCCGAACCCGACCTCATAGAGCCCGAACTCGATGTCCGTGAAATCAAATTGCGGGAAGCCTTTTTTGAGGGCAGCAGCGTCCAGCACTTCAAGCGGCAATTTCAGGCGCTGGTGCGTCTCGATAGACGCGCGGGCATAATCGACCATCTCGTTAAAAAAGAACAAAATACCGGTCTGATGAAACAGCGGCAAGCCAGCGTCCGCTGACAGCTTTTTCCACTCTACCAGCGATGCGGTCGACATCTTGGTATAGATGGCATCGGCACCGTAGTCTGACCGGATAAGGCGCGTTTCGCCGCCTGACGATGCCCGCACGCTCGCGGGGCCTCGGCCGTCCACCAGCAGCACTTTTTTGCCCGCGCGCTGAAGCTGGGTGGCGGTCCAGGCACCAAACACACCGGCCCCCACAACAATGACGTCCCACGCCCGCTTCGGGCCGGGGCCTTCCGTTCCCTTAGATTGGGCAGCCGCCACCATACCACCCGGCAATGTAGACACCGCCCCGGTTGCCGCTATACCCGCCACAACTGCACGCCTTGTTGTATTGCTTTTCGCCATGCCTATTTCCCCAACCGATTAGCCCGATTGCATCAGGCGCACACCCTCGTCCCGTTCAAACAGATACAGCAGATGCCTAAGCGCCTTGCCGCGTTCACCGCTGAGTTCCGGGTCCTTGTTGATGATAAGCCGGGCATCGTCACGCGCAAGCTCAATCAGATCAGCGTGCTCGACAAAATCAACCAGCTTGAACTCCGGCAGGCCAGATTGTTTGGTGCCCAAAATCTCACCGCCACCACGCAGGCGCAGGTCTTCTTCCGCGATCAGAAAACCGTCTTCGCTTTCGCGCATGATCTTGAGGCGCGCACGCGCGACCTCGCCAATTTCATTGGTGCGCAACAGGATACAGCTTGATTTCCCGCTACCACGCCCAACTCGGCCACGAAGCTGATGAAGCTGTGCAAGGCCAAACCGCTCCGCGTGCTCAATCACCATGATCGTAGCCTCGGGCACGTTCACCCCCACCTCAATCACGGTGGTGGATACCAGCACGCTGATCTGGCCCTTCTGGAACTGGGCCATGACAGCGTCTTTCTCCGGCCCCTTCATTTTACCATGCACCAGCCCGACTTGAGGGCCAAACATGCCCTTGAGGCTCGCGAAACGATCTTCCGCGGCGGCAATATCCAACAGCTCACTCTCTTCCACCAAGGGGCATACCCAATAGGCACGCGCACCAGCCTGCACCGCGCGCTGAATGCCAGATGCCACATCTGCAATGCGGTCTAGCGCCACCACGCGGGTATCCACAGGCAGGCGGCCCGGCGGTTTTTCCATAATGCGGGAGACATCCAGATCACCATAAGCTGTGAGCGTGAGCGTGCGTGGTATGGGCGTTGCTGTCATGCCCAGCACATCAACGCCAGATGTTGCTTTGCCCGCAAGTGCCAAGCGTTGCTGCACCCCAAAACGGTGTTGTTCATCAATGATGGCAAAGCCGAGGTCCTTGAATGTCACATCACCCTGAATGAGCGCATGGGTGCCGATAAGGATATCAATCTCGCCTGCCGCGAGTGGTTCGAGCACTGCCTGCCGCGCTTTACCTTTTGAGCGCCCGGTCAGCAAAGCGACGCGCAAGCCCACTGCTTCCGCGAGCGGGGTGATTGTCTCAAGGTGCTGGTTGGCGAGAATTTCCGTTGGCGCCAGAAGCGCACACTGCACCCCGGCCTCCACCGCAGCCGCCATGGCGAGAAGTGCAACCACAGTTTTACCACTGCCCACATCGCCCTGCATCAGGCGCAGCATGGCGCGTTCGCTCTCAAGGTCTGCAACAACCTCCCCCAGC
The DNA here is from genome assembly GCF_965216265.1 of Kordiimonas sp. Taxonomy (GTDB): domain Bacteria; phylum Pseudomonadota; class Alphaproteobacteria; order Sphingomonadales; family Kordiimonadaceae; genus Kordiimonas. The sequence continues at coordinate 3,736,408 of NZ_OZ244153.1, read as the reverse complement.
GCCGTTTTCTGGTCACCGGTGAGGCTATAAGGCAATGCGCCAAGGATACGCTCACGAATATGGCCACTGCCCTTCAACGCACGCCCCCGTTTTTTGCGCGTGCGGTCCCTGACAATTGCGAGCGCGAGCTGGCTCGCGAGCAGCTCATCTGCCGCCAACCGGCGCCGGGCCTTGCTGGTGGGCGCAAGTGCGCCGGGACCGTCGGGTTTGTGCAGGCTTTCAAGCGCATCAAGTAATGTGGGCCAGCCTTCGCGCACTATCAGCGCCGCATCATGCCATTCAGGCAATGGTGGCACGCTCTCCAGCCCCGCAAGGATCGCTTTCCTCAAAATCTTGCCCGACAGGCCTGCGGTAAGCGGGTACACGGTTTCCACCGCTGGCAGATCAGCTTCATTCTCTGGCGCGACGATATAATCGGGGTGCGTGATCTGCACATTGTCTTGATAGTGCTCAACCTTGCCGCTGATCAGCCGCGTCTCACCCTCCGGCAATTGCTTGCGCAGGTAATCCGCGCGGGCATTGAAGAACACCAGCGTGAGGTCTGCTGTGTCGTCCCGGCACACGACCCTGTATGGCGCGCGCTTGTTGTGAGACGGGCGGTGTTCAACCACTTCAACCTTTAACGTGGCGACAGAGCCTGCGGCGGCATCCGCAACCTTGGGGCTATAGCGCCGGTCAATCAGCCCTGTGGGCAGGTGAAACAGCAGGTCCCGCGTACGTACACCAGCGAGCTTTTCAATGGCCAGACGGTTACGTTTGCCAATGCCCGGCAAGCGTTCGATATCGGCAAAATAATCAAAAAGCGCCTCAGGCCGCATGTGGCCGCATCCCTTTCAAAAAGCCAGAAGTTTCCCTTTAATGAAATCGGACCTTAGCTTATGGTGTGCCGCCCAGCAATTGGGCAAGCATAAAGTTGACAGCCGAGACCATCATGATGAGCAAAAATACCTATAATCCGCACGGAGAGATCGACCTTGAAAACCGCAGGCGGCGGCTCAGGTTTCGCGCCTGGCATCGGGGCATCAAGGAGCTGGATCTGATTTTCGGCAACTTCATTGAAGCAAACGGTGAAAGCTTTGGTGAGGAAGACTGTGCGTGGTTCGAGCGTCTTTTTGAAGAGCAGGACCATGAGATCCTCAAATGGGTCACCGGCGGCGCAGAAGAACCCGACGCCTTCAAAGGCCCGATGATGGACCGCCTGAAAAAACTTGATTTCATGACGCTGAAAGCGCGCTAGGGCGGGACATTCGATGCTGCTTAAAGAGCTTGTCAGTGCAGAAATGCCGCTCACCGCGTCGGGTGTGCCCGGCGGCTATGACGCCATGCTGCTCACTGACCTTGCCGCCCGCGCCTATGGGGACGGCAGGCGCGCGGTATTGCACGTGGCAAGCGATGACGGACGGCTCTCTTCTCTCGCATCCGCAGCACGGTTTTTTGCCCCCAGCCTTGAAGTTGTCTCCATCCCCGCCTGGGACTGCCTGCCTTACGACCGTGTCAGCCCGCAAGGCGATATTGTCTCAAAGCGGATGGCGGCGCTCGCGCGGCTCAGCAACCGCCGCCTAAAAGCGCCGCTTCTGGTGCTCACCACTGTAAACGCGGTGCTGCAGCGCGTGCCTGCACCTAGCGCAGTGAAGGGCGCGACGTTTGACGCCGAGCCGGGCGATACGGTTGACATGGCCGCGCTGACGGATTTTCTGGCATCAAGCGGTTACACCCGCTCCGGCCAGGTTATGGAACCGGGCGAGTTTGCGGTACGCGGCGGCCTTCTGGATATTTTCCCCACAGGTGAAGAAAGCCCGCTTCGGCTCGACTTTTTTGGTGATGAGCTCGACACTATCCGCCGGTTTGACCCGCTCGACCAGCGCACCACCGGCAAAGCGCCACGGCTTTCCCTGAAACCCGCAAGCGAATTTTCCCTTGGTCAAAAAGGTATCGAGGCCTTCCGCCGCAACTATGTGAACACCTTTGGCCCCGCCAAGGGTGATGACCTCTTGTACGAAGCGATCAGCGAAGGCCGCCGCTATCAGGGCGCCGAACATTGGCTGCCGTTCTTCCATGAAGAAATGGCAACCCTGTTTGATTATCTGGATGAGCCCGTTTTCACGCTGGACCATCAGGCCGATGAAGCCGCGACAGAACGTTTCAAGGCGATTGACGATTATTATGAGGCTCGCAAGGAAGCCTGGGATATCGCCCGCACCAACAGAAACATTACCACCCCGCCCTACAAGCCAGTGCCCAGCAAGCTGCTTTATGTGGGGGACGCGGAATGGGAAACCCGCCTTGGGGACCATAACGTGCGCCGCCTTACCCCATTTGAAGAACCGCCCGCGCTTGACGTGGTGAGCTTTGGGGCGCGGCAGGGGCGTGATTTCGGGCCTGAGCGCAACACCAAGGACATTAACGTATATGACGCGGTTCGCGACCATGTGAAGGCACTCAGGGCTGGCGACAAGCGCGTGGTGTTTGCGAGCTACTCCAAGGGGGCTGCGGACCGCCTTAAGGGCGTGCTCGAGGATCATGGCCTGATGCCTGTGGGCCTTGCCGATAGCTGGGAAGAGATCAGGCGCGAAAATAAAACCGGCATCGCCGTAACTGTGCTGGCGCTTGAACGTGGGTTCGAGACCAAGGATCTGGCCGTCATTTCCGAGCAGGACGTGCTGGGCGACAGGCTGGTGCGCAAAGCACGCCGTAGCAGGCGCGCAGACAATTTCCTCAAGGAAGCCAGTGCCCTCACCCCCGGCGATCTGGTTGTGCACGCAAGCCATGGTATCGGCCGCTTTGAGGGGCTCGAGACGGTCACCGTCTCTGGTGCGGCGCATGACTGCCTGCTGCTCACCTACCTTGGCGGCGACAGGCTTTTTGTGCCTGTTGAGAATATCGAGGTTCTTTCCCGCTTTGGCGGCGAAGATGCGGGTGGCGCACTTGATAAGCTTGGCGGTGTTGCATGGCAGGCGCGCAAAGCCAAAGCCAAAGCCCGTATCCGCGAGATGGCAGGCCAACTGATCAAGCTTGCAGCCCAGCGGGAGATGCGCGAGGGCCAACGCATCACAACGCCTGAGGGCATGTATGACGAGTTTGCGGCTCGCTTCCCGTTTCAGGAAACTGACGACCAGCTCCGAGCAATCGCAGATGTGGCGGGTGACCTGTCATCGGGCCGTCCCATGGACCGCCTTGTGTGTGGTGATGTGGGTTTTGGCAAAACCGAAGTCGCGCTTCGTGCCGCCTTCCTTGCCGTTATGGCCGGGCATCAGGTGGCGATCGTCGCGCCGACCACGCTGCTCGCGCGCCAACATTTCCTGAACTTTACTGAACGCTTCAAGGGTCTGCCCGTGCGTATTGCACAGCTTTCACGGCTTGTGGGTGCCAAGGAAGCCAAGGCCAGCAAAGAAGAGATGCGCACCGGCACGCTTGATATCGTGATCGGCACGCATGCGCTTCTCGCCAAGGGCATAGAATTCAAGGAACTTGGCCTCCTGATCGTGGACGAAGAACAGCACTTTGGCGTTGCGCACAAAGAAAAACTCAAGGAACTGAAATCCAACGTTCATGTGCTGACGCTGACAGCAACACCGATCCCGCGCACGCTTCAAATGGCTATGTCAGGCATCAGGGACCTATCCATCATTGCGACCCCGCCGGTGGACCGTTTGGCTGTGCGCACCTTCGTGCTACCGTTTGATCCGGTGGTCGTGCGTGAAGCGCTGCTCAGGGAACATTATCGCGGCGGGCAGAGCTTTTACGTGGTGCCCCGCGTCGCTGATCTGGAGGATGCCTCAAACTTCCTCAAGGAACATGTGCCTGAGGTGAAGTTCATCACCGGTCACGGTCAGATGTCGCCCAAAACCATTGAGGATGTGATGACCGCCTTTTATGAAGGCCGGTATGATGTTCTGCTTTCAACCACGATCATTGAAAGCGGTATCGACATCCCCACCGCCAATACCATGGTGGTGCACCGAGCGGACATGTTTGGTCTTGCGCAGCTTTACCAGCTTCGGGGCCGGGTTGGACGTTCTAAAACCCGGGCCTATGCGTATCTCACCACACCTGCAAACCGTGTGCTTTCGGATAACGCAGACAAGCGCCTTCAGGTACTGCAAGCCCTTGATACCCTTGGGGCCGGCTTCACCATCGCAAGCCACGATATGGACATTCGTGGTGCCGGAAACCTGCTTGGTGACGAACAATCCGGCCACGTGAAAGAAGTAGGCGTGGAGCTTTACCAGAAGATGCTGGAGGAAGCCGTGGCCGAGGCCCGCGCCGGTGGTGGTGACGAGGAATATGAAGACACCCAGTGGTCACCCACCATCAACCTTGGTGCAACGGTGATGATACCGGAAGGTTATGTGCCTGACCTTACCCAGCGCATGGCTCTTTATCGCCGCCTTGCAGACCTTGAGACCCGCGAAGATGTTGACGCTTTCTGCGCTGAGCTGATTGACCGTTTTGGCGACTTGCCAAGTGAGGTCAAACAGCTTGCTGCCATCATGATCATCAAGGGACACGCAAAACGTGCAGGCATTGAAAAGCTTGAGGCAGGGGCCAAAGGGGTCACCCTTTCCTTCCGGGGCGATAAATTCGCGAACCCGGGCGGTCTGGTGGAGTTTATTTCCTCAACCGGCGCGACCGCAAAACTGCGGCCCGACCATAAGCTGGTATATTACGCTCGCATGGACAAGGTCGGTGTCCGGCTCAAGACCGTGGCGACTATTACCCGCAAGCTCGCTGCTGTTGCCAACGCCTAGCTACCGATAATCGGTCGATTTCCGCCGATTTTCTATTGTATGCCCACGGTTTGTCCCCATATCCGACGCTGATTATGGAGACATCGATGAAACTGAAACTTTCGCCTGACGCGATTGGTGGCCTGCTGCTGATCGCGGCGGCAGCCCTTGCCATTTTAATGGATAACACTGCCCTCTCGCCGTACTACAACGCCCTTCTCGAGACCGAAGGCACAATTTCTGTAGGCAGTTATGGTCTGTCCAAACCCCTTCTGCTTTGGATTAACGAAGGCTTGATGACCATTTTCTTCATGCTGGTGGGACTTGAGATAAAGCGCGAAGTCACCTCCGGTGAACTCTCTGACATGCGCAGCCTCGCACTGCCCGGCCTCGCAGCGGTTGGCGGCATGGTTATCCCGGCGCTGTTCTTCTGGTTTGCAAACAACGGCGACGCGCAATCTATTGCCGGGTGGGCTATCCCGACCGCCACGGATATCGCCTTTGCCATAGGCATTCTTGCGCTTCTCGGAAGCCGCGTACCGCCTGAGTTGAAGCTCTTCCTGCTGACGCTTGCAATCCTTGATGACCTGGGTGCTGTTGTAATCATCGCCGCCTTCTATACGGCTGAGCTGTCCACGCTCTCGCTCGTTCTTGCTCTTCTTGGCTGTATAAGCCTTTTTGTGCTGAACCGCTTCGGTGTACGCAACACATCGGCCTATCTCTTTGTTGGCACACTCATCTGGATCTGTGTGCTCAAATCCGGTGTACACGCAACACTCGCAGGCGTTGCCGTAGGTCTTGCCATACCGGCCAGTAAAGACAAAGAAGGCCATTCACCGCTTGAGGAGCTGGAGCATAACCTGCACGCACCCGTATCCCTTATGATCCTGCCGCTGTTTGCTTTTGCAAATGCCGGGGTGTCGCTGGCGGGCTTGAGCTTTGACGCCTTCATGCAACCCATCAGCCTAGGCATCCTGAGCGGCCTTGCCATCGGTAAACCGGTGGGTGTTGTGATGGGCGCACTTGTTGCCGTTTATATACTGAAGGCCAAGCTGCCCGGCAGCATGTCAATGAAACATGTTTGGGGAGCGGGCCATCTGGCGGGCATTGGTTTTACCATGAGCCTCTTTATCGGCAGCCTTGCTTATTCAGACCCTGGCATGAACGCCAATGTGCGCATAGGCGTTCTTGCAGCCAGCATCATCTCAGCCGTTCTGGGCTGGATTGTGCTCAGCGCAGCAGAGAAAAAAGATACAAGCACCACACCTGCGTCGTAAATCATTGGTTTTACGACAGAAATAGAAAAAGTGAGGAAAGGCGCCACTTCGGCGCCTTTTCTTATGCCTGCAGCCAATAGTTTCTGAACATCCGTTCATCGGACCGCCATAAAAAGCCACAATGTTTCTTAATTCCGCCGCGCCTTATCCATTTCCGGGCCGCAGTCCGGCGCGAAATTCCAATCATCGAAGCCAACCGAAGTGAACAAGGCTGGCAGCATTGGATAGAAAAACGGAGACTGTTATGAAATTCTCATCAACCCTTATCGCAGGTGCAGCAGCAGCGACCCTTATTTCGGGTATCGCGTCAGCTCAAGAAGCGAAGAAATTTGAAGGCATCTACGGCGGTGTTGAAGCTGGCGTGGATTGGACCAAACTCGCCATCGACGGTAAACGCGATCGCAGCATCTATTATGGTGGTGTGCTCGGGTACCGTATGCAGTCAGACACAGACACTGTTTTCGGCCTTGAAGGCACGTTTGGTGACACGGGCTACAAGCAGCTCGGTCAACGCGACACCGACTATGAATATGGCGCATCGCTCATTCTTGGTCAGGCCTTTGGGCCGGACGGCGCAAATCTTTTCTACGGTAAAGCCGGTTATGTACGCACTCGTCTTGACTTCGGTGATGCAGCAGACGTTGGCAAAACAACCGAAGACGGCTGGCGGTTCGGTGCCGGTTATGAGCGTGCACTTTCTAACGGCCTTAGCCTGCGCACCGGCCTGGATTACACCACTTATGGCGACGGCATGAAGCAGTGGACCGCTAAAACCGGCCTGCTTGCGAGCTTCTAAACAAGCTTCACGACCCCCTAAGTGACCCGAAATTCGGGCGCGTTTCCTCCCAAGAGTGCGCCCGGACCTTCCCAGGGGTCCCCCTATACCCCTGGTTCCAAACGGCCCCCCACCCAGGGCCGAGTATTGAGTACCCTCATTGTACCGAGCCAGGAGCATCCCCTTCCCCGGGGGATGCTCCTCCCCTTTTGGGATTGTATCGTCAGGCAGCTTTCAGCTTATCGATGGCAGCTACGATCGCGTCCGCGCCTTGCGCGCCCGAAAGTGCAGACTTGCCATCAAATATATAAAGCGGCACACCCTGCACACCCATGCGGCGGGCACCGTCGATATCTTGCCGCACCGTAACGATATCAGCGTCACCAGTCAGGAGATCGGCGACCAAAGCGCCGTCCATCCCTGCTTCTTCTGCGACTTCGCGCAGCAATGCATGGTCTCCAATGAATTTACTTTCCTCAAAGTAACGGCGCATCAACCCTTCAGCCACAGCTCCCTGCGCGCCCACTCCCACTGCCCAACGCAGAAGGCGGTGCGCATCCAACGTGTTGGCGATACGGCACTCGCTCTCAAAGTCGAAATTGATGCCGAGGTCCGAGCCCATGTCCCTCAGATGCTGGCGTGCGGCCTGGAACTGCGGGCTGTTGCCAAATTTTTTCGCGTAATAGGCGTTCCGGTCCACGCCTTCCGCCGGCGTTTCCGGTGACAATTGATACGGGCGATACCGCACGTTTTCAACCGTACCGGGCCTCATGCTCTGTGCCCGGTCGAGCTGGCGCTTGCCCACAAAACACCATGGGCACACCACGTCGATCACCACATCTATATCCATCACCAATCCCCTAAGCTTTCAAACCAATCTCTCCAAAACAGGAAAGATACAATTGTATATATTTCTTAAGAGGCATTTATCAAAATCCGATGTATGATGACCATTGGTATTGGAGACCAAGTAACGTGATCAAGGCACTGAACATCGCGAGCCAGGGAATGTTGCAAGCTGAAAAGCGGGCAACCGATATCGCGCGCGAAATCCTGAAGTCTTCAAGTGAGGCAACAAGCTTCTCAAGGGGGCTTGAAAGCGCCACACCTCACGCCACAAAAACCGTCACAGATTCCGCCACACCCGACCACACTTATGGTAACAGTTCCACCACACATGCCCCGGGGTATTCAGACCTTTTGCAGCAGATGGTTGACCTGAAATCGGAAGAACATTCTTTCAAGGCAAACGCCAAAGCCTTCAAGCGCATTGATGAAACGCTCGGTTCCCTTCTCGACGACAAGGGCTGATTTCAGCCATTTTTTGCCTGAAAACACACAGTATTTACCTGTTCACGCTCTAATGACTTGACGACAGCAACGCTTCATCCAACATTGTGGGCATGCCTGACAGCAAGCAAAATATACCGGCAACACGGCCGCTCAAAGACCCGTTCGGGCGCAGTATCACTTACCTGCGCCTTTCGGTTACAGACCGGTGCGACCTGCGCTGTCGCTACTGTATGGCAGAAAACATGGTGTTTTTGCCAAAGCCGGACGTTTTGACCCTTGAAGAAATGCTTGGCCTTTCCCGGGCCTTTATGGAACGCGGTGTCAGACGCATTCGCCTTACAGGCGGCGAACCTCTTGTTCGCAAAGGTATTATCTGGCTCATCAATGCGCTTGGGGACGAGGTCAAGCGCGGAAACCTGGACGAGCTTACGCTGACCACCAATGGCACGCAGCTCCCCCATATGGCGGAAGACCTAGCGCGCGCAGGCGTGAAACGCATCAATGTGTCGCTTGATACGCTGGATGCTGATCTCTTTAGCGAAATCACCCGCCGTAACCGATTGGCTGACGTTCTCAATGGCATCAAAGCGGCCAAAGCCGCGGGCTTGCAGGTTAAAATCAACACCGTCGCCCTTAAGGGCCAGAACGAAACTGAACTGCCTGCGCTTCTGGACTGGTGCATTGGTGAAGGCCTAGACCTCACCCTTATTGAGACCATGCCGCTCGGTGATGTGGCTGACGCGCGCGAGGACCAATATCTACCGCTGACGGACGTATTGCCTAAATTATTGAAAAAACATAACCTTAGCCCAAGCGGTCACCGCACCGGAGGCCCTGCCCGGTACTTTAACATTGAGGGCACAACGTCACGCCTTGGGCTTATCACCCCGCTCACCGGCAACTTTTGTGAAGGATGCAACCGGGTGCGGGTAACCTGTACCGGCCGCATCTATATGTGCCTTGGCCAGGATGATCATGTTGACCTGCGCGCAGCCATCCGCTCGGATAATCCGCAGGTGAACCTGAATACCGCGCTCGACAAAGCTATTGGCATAAAACCCAAGGGGCATGACTTTGCCATGAAGGGCGACCAGATGGTGGGTAAAGTCGGCCGACACATGAGCCAAACTGGCGGATAAAATCCACTCGCGCTAAAATTAAATTTCCCTATACTGCCATCCTACAAAGGGACGGAAGCTTATGAAAATCGCCATTATCGCCAGTGAATTTGGCGAGGCAGCCCAAGCGGCGCAAACATTACGGAACCGGTATAAAGCCGTAGGCACCAAGGAAGCAGATGTGATTATCGCGCTTGGGGGCGATGGTTACATGTTGCAAACGCTGCACGCCTATATGGGGCGCGATGTGCCGATTTTTGGCATGAATAAAGGCACCGTCGGCTTTCTGATGAACGAATTTAACGAGCATGATCTTGTCGATCGGCTTGAGAAGGCTGAAAGTTATACGCTGCACCCACTTCGTATGCGCGCTACCCGCTGTGACGGTGAAGTAGTTGAATATTTGGCCGTAAACGAAGTTTCGCTCCTCCGGGAAACCCGGCAGGCAGCCAAAATTCGTATTTCGATTGATGGTAAGGTCCGCATGCCTGAACTTGTGGGGGACGGTGTGCTTGTGGCCACGCCCGCAGGCAGCACGGCTTACAACCTATCCGCCCACGGCCCTATCATCCCACTGGGTGCAGACCTGTTGGCCCTCACGCCACTTTCGGCTTTCAGGCCCCGGCGTTGGCGCGGCGCGCTGGTTCCTCATCATGTGTGTATTGCCTTCACCATCAACCAGCCGCAAAAACGACCGGTTTCTGCGGTGGCCGACATGCACGAGGTGCGAGACGTTCGCCATGTTGTGGTTGAAGAAGCCCGCGACGTATCGCTGACCATCATGTTTGATCAGGAGCACACGCTGGCAGAGCGTATTTTCACCGAGCAGTTCGCCTACTAGAGCACACATCTTGTCGCTTTTATGCGGACTCCGCTGCCTCAAACGCGTTAGCGAGAGGCGGTTCACAATTCAGGGGGAACTGAAATTGAATAAACTCCATAAAATTCTGGCCAGTCTGACGCTGGTCAGCTTCATCGCGTTACCGTCATGGGCGGACGATGAAAAAAACAAATCCGCACCGGTAGAGCCGGTAAAAACCTATGAGGTTGAGAAATCAGGCACTTTTGGCGGCACCAAGCTTCGCTATAAGGCCATTGCGGGTGAAACTCACCTCAAGAACGAAAAGGGCGAAGAAACCGCCGCCATCTTCTCGGTTACTTACCTGCGCACAGACGTCAAGAATAACGCCGAACGGCCGGTTTTCTTCATCTTTAACGGTGGTCCGGGCTCCGCAAGCCTATGGCTGCACCTTGGCGTCTATGGACCTATGCGAGTTGCCGTTCCATCCGAAGCAGAAGATGACGGTGCCGCGCCTTTCCGCCTCGTTGATAACGAGCTGTCCATTCTGGATGTCGCGGACATGGTTTTCATCGACCCTGTGGGCACTGGTTACAGCCGTGCCATTGGCAAGGGTGAAGGCAAGGACTTCTGGGGCATTGAGAATGACGCCAAGTCCATTGCCGAGTTCATCCGGCTTTGGCTGGTTAAAAACAAGCGCTGGAACAGCCCCAAATATCTATCAGGCGAGAGCTACGGCACCACACGCGCTGCAGCCCTTCTAGACCAACTGCAAGGCAGCTGGGCTGATATCGCTGTAAACGGCGTGGTGTTCATCTCGTCAATCCTCGACTTCCAGACAGCGCGCTACCAGCCAGGCAACGATACGCCGTATATCTCCTACCTACCGACCATGGCCGCCACGGCGTGGTACCACGGCAAGGTAGATAAAAGCGGCCGCACACTTGAAGGTTTCCTTGATGAGGTTCGCGCCTTCACGCTTGGCGAATACGCCAGCGCGCTTGTACAGGGCAACCGCCTGTCAGACGATGCCTTCAACGCCACGGCGGAGAAAGTTGCCGCCTATACCGGCCTGAAGCTTCAGTATGTGAAGAACGCAAACCTGCGGATCAACAACATGCGCTTCATGAAAGAGCTGCTTCGTGATGAAGGATTTGTAACCGGCCGCCTGGACAGTCGCTACAAGGGCCGCGACTATGAAGGCACTGGCGATACCTTTGATGGTGACCCTTCAGGCTACGGCATTGATGCGGCATACACGGCGGGCATCAACCACTATCTGCAAACAGAACTTGGCGTGGATATCGAGCGCAAATATGAGGTGCTCTCAGGTGTCCCTGGGCGGCACTGGTCAGAGCCACGCAAACGCGGCTACAGCGAAGGTTACCCTAACGTCGCGCCTCACGTAGGCGAAGCCATGCGGGAAAACAAAGACTTCCGCGCCTTGCTGGCAAGTGGCTATTATGATCTTGCAACGCCGTTTTTTGCGTCCGAAAACACCTTCAACGCCAACGGCATTGATACAAGCCGGGTTACCTTCACGTATTATGAGAGCGGCCACATGATGTATGTGCATGAGCCTTCGCTTGAAAAACTGGTGAAAGATATCCGCGACTTTATCAAAGGCAACTAGGCTAAATAAAATTGGGGCGCCGCACTTATGCGCTGGCGCCCCAACTCCCGTCCCGAATTTTTCCGGGTTTATATTAGATAAAGTCTGTGTCTTTGGTCGTGCCGTCCGCCAACGGAAGCGTCACCGTAAAGCGGCTTCCCTGCCCCACCACACTTTGAAGCGAGATATCACCGCCCATCTTGCGCGCAAGCTCGCGGCTGATATGCAGGCCTAGCCCCGTACCCTCTTGGCTGCGGGAATAGATATGCTCGGTTACCTGATGGAACTTCTCAAACACATGTTCCACATGCTCTTCAGAAATACCGATGCCACTATCCCATACCGTTACCGTCACCTGCCCCGCAGACGCATTGACAGAAACGTCAGCGCCGATCTGGCCACCTTCAGGTGTGAACTTCACGGCGTTAGACAAAAGATTCACAAATATCTGCGTCGTGCGGCGGTCATCCACCTGCACCATAGCGTCGGTTGCAACTTCAAGCGCTGAGATATCGAGCTTTTTCCTAGCGGCAGCATCCTTGTTCATCTGTACCGCTTTAGTCAAAATCTGCTCAACAGGCAGCTCGTCGATTGAGAGCGACAGTCCGCCGCTTTCGATCACCGCCACATCCAGAATATCGTTGATCAGTCCAAGAAGATGCTGGCCTGATTTACGGATATCTGTTGCATAAGCCATGTAGGAGTTATCGAGCGCACCAAACGTCTCATGCTCAAAAGCTTCCGCAAAACCAATGATCGCGTTGAGCGGTGTACGCAGTTCATGGCTCATGGCGGCCAGAAATTCGTTTTTGGCCCGCAGCGCGCTTGTTGCCTGCACAGTAGCTTCATCAAGCGCCATGTTCTTGCGGGTCAGTTCCTTAAGTAAGGTCTCAAGGTTGTGACGAATATGATCGGCTTCCGCAGCTTGTTTATAGCGTGCGGTAACATCCATACCTACGCCGCGATACCCGCGGAAATCACCACTCTGGCGATCAAAAACCGGCACAGCCGACAAGTGAAACTTCAGTTCCTCACCGCTTGGTTCGGAAATGACAAAAAGCTGCTCGCGAAACGGTTTGCGAGATTTGATCGATTGCGCACCGTCGAGCTTGCCTTCAAGGTTATGCTCAAAACGGCCAAACTGCTCAAAACGGGACCCAATGAAAAGCGATGCAGGCTGGCCCACTATTGCTGTAAAGCGGTCAGAAAGTGAACGGATACGCAGGTCTGCGTCACACTCGAAAAACCAGTCAGAACTCGCGCGGGCGAAGTCCTGAAAACGTGCCTGCGTGCGGTTGGCTTCTTCAATACCCCGTACCTGAGCTGTAACATCTTCATATGTGCCTGCAACGGCGACAACATCACCGCGCTCGTTGCGCACAGGCGTATGCCGCCCGAGGAAAATACGATCATGGCCGCCAATGCGTACAATCTCTTCCGCACGCACGGTTGTGTCACTTGCCAGAACATCGTCAATCACAGGTTTAAGGGATGGCACCATGAAACGGCCTGCAAGTGCAGCTTCGCCTGGAGCAAGCGTGATATCACCCAGCGCCTTATCAAGCGTGCGGTAGTGATCGTTCACATGCATCACGGTTCCATCAAGGGAACACACATAAAATGGCAGCGATTCGTCAACCAGTATGCGGGCAACAAGCCCTAGCACCTGCTCATTCGCTGGTGTAAAACGCGGTTCAGCACGACTGATGGAGGCCCCAAAAGCCCCTTCAGCATTCTCGCCGCCCCCGCGACGGCCAGCAAGGTCTACAACCTTCTGGTCCTCCAGCTGATTTTCCAGTTTCATTCAGGTTTCCTCCCGAGCGTGCCCCTATGCCCCCTATAGGCTTGGCATCACCCCACCTTCTCTAGTTCTTCAATTGCCTCTTGATAGGCGTTATCCCGTTGCCAAACCTGAAGCGCCCCCTTGGCGTTGGCCTCAGAAGTGGCATCAAACAGCGCCAATATGTCTTTCAACACGCCGGGGGACTTAGCCGCCCCGCCCTCGCGTGCCTGAACAACAAGCAAATAGATATTGGTAAACTGGTTCCGGTCGATCCCCACCGCTTTGGCAAGGATGGCAAAACTTTCACCGCCCTTGTCGGTAAAGATGCGCCATGCTGTACGGAAATTCACACCGCCGAGCTCAGCCAAACCCGCCACAAATACGGCAACCCGCTGCTGGCGTAGTGAATTCACCAGAAACTGGATTGTCAGCTCACCATTTTCGACCATACGACGTACAAGCTTTTGTGCCCGCACATAAGCGCTTTGCTCGTCACCCTGATCCACGAGCACCGTGCTGGCTGCGCGCCGCACCGCCTGCTCGAACAACATCGGATCAACCTCATAATCAGAGAGAATGCGCTTCCGAAGGGCTGCGGACACCCACCAATACATGCGGTACGCCAGGTCCCCCGGCAGGTCGGAGCGCTGCAGAAGCGGTTCCTGAAACCGGTCAACGCGGCGCGATTCCGCCACCAGATACTCCATAGCTCGCTTGGATATCTGGGTATCGTGATTGTTCAGCAGTGTCTCGATAACGTCTTCGCTGCCATATTCAACAAGCGCATTGCTCACCTGCTCGGAGACATCTTCCCGCATGGCGATTGCCATCCGGTGTTCATCCGTGCGCATCCGTATGATTTCGATAAGGTCTGGATCTTTCAAAAGGGCGCTCCGTTCCAAGAGTGGCCGGGCAATTTCAATGTCGTCGTTTGCAAGCATCTTCGCGATTTCAGGCAACTCCACGCCGGATAGAGATAGAGAGCTTGAAAGCTCCTTCCTGATATCCGTCTCCACCTGGCTTACAAGCTTGCCGAGGATGTCAGACATCAATGCACGCTCGTGTTCGCTCAGACGGCCATCGTCCGACAGAAAAAGGTCTGTAATATTCTCTACAAGGCGTGCACGTCCCTCCGAGGATTTATTCCTCGCCAACAGCAACAGCTCTTGCAGTTCCTTACTGACCAACAACCGTCTCCCGGTAAATTCTGGTACAAGTTGTTACACTCGCGTGACCAAGAAAAACCTGGCCGAAAACCCCTAGCAGAAATAAGAATATAGAATCTTAACTAAGAATCAACACCTTACAAGAGATACTTAATCCTGCACCCGGCAAAACATTGCCCAAAACACTATATATCGAATCACAATGATTCGCAGAGTCAACATATAGCGATTCGAGAGTCGCATTTTTTTTGCCGACTCGGAAGAGAATTATCATCTGTTTGGGTAAAAAGCAGGTAAATGGCTGAATTTTAGGGGATTGGCGTCAGTGTTGCCCAGTTGCCATCAATATAACAAAGTGGGTCTGCGACATCTATATCTGCTGCTCGAATTGTCTCGATATTGCCGATCACAATGGCATGGCTGCCAGCGTCCAGGATGCTTTCAACCGAGCAATCAAAACTGACAAGTGCGCTTTCAAGTAGTGGTGCGCCGCTAACACTCGTGAGCCACTCACCGTCGTTAAAGCGCTCTGTCTCCGGCTCACCATTCAGGCCCGCAAACCGCATGGCAAGCGCCTGATGCTGCCGCCCAAGTACGTTGACACCCAAAGTTCTGCCCTTGGATACGATGTCGTAGGTCACGCCCTGACGGTTGATGCAGGCAAGGAGGCGCGGAGGTTCTGCTGATAGGGACGTGACGGCCGTGGCCGTTAATCCGGCCCAGATATCACCATCTGCCGCAGTAACAATATTTACCGCACCACCAAGGCGGCGCATCCCATTGCGAAACTCATCGGCAGAAACCGGCATCATACATCCTCAAACTTGCAGGATGCCCAATCTATCCTGAGGAGCAGGAATTGCAACGCCGTTCGGTCGTTTCTTTACAGGAAGTTGAGAAGGGACAGCTGCGACAGCGACCCAATAGCGCGGTAAGATGCCTCAAGCGCAATCTGATCATTGTTGAGGCGCGTCACGGCTTCCGCGATATCCACATCCTCCAGATCAGAAATGAAGGTCTCAAGAAACACCGCTGTATCCGCGTGCTGGTCATCCACCACCTCAAGGCGTTCATAGGCGAGACCATTGGACACATGGATCTGACGCAGGTTGTCGATCGCGGTATCGATTGATGCCAACTGCCCCTGAAGGAAGGTAAATTGGGCTTGCGACAGCTCGCCTTGCAGTTCCTCGGTATTCTCGTCAAAATCATAAAGGTCGAGCATTTCCTGAAAGATACCACCCGCGACATCATCGGCCAGCAAACCAAACTCAAGATCGACCCCATCGGCGATGCGCGCCTCAAAGGCGACATTCCCGTTGTCAAACGCTTCAGCAACCGACCCAAGGCCAGCCAACTCCTGCAAATCCGCCACATTCACAGGCTGAGAGCCTGTTTTTGCACCCGAAAACAGATAGGTCCCGTCAAAGTTGGTGTTGAGCGAGTTGACCACAAACTTGAAAGTCTGCCCCAACATTTCCGAGAAACCCTCCGCCTGCCCATTTGCAAGCGTGGTCTGAATGGTTTCTTTCAGCTTGTCCATGGCACCTAGAACGCCTTCAAGCTGCACATCATTGGCATCAAGCTTGCCGCGAATGGTAGCAATTGTCTGCTGGTAGGTATCCACGCGTGATTTGAAGGAGCGGGCACCAAGCACCGTACCAGTTTCACCCGCCAAACCACGGTATTCGTCGGTTTTTTTGCCGGTTGCAATCTGGCGCTGGCCGTCAAACAGCTTTTGCTGGTTGTTCATGATGCTTCTGATCAGAAGCTGTTGTTGCCCAAAAGAAGAAACTCGAACCATCTATCTTCTCCTTACACCACCGCCAAAAGGTTATCGTATAGCTCCTGCACGCTTGAAAGCACGCGCGCCGCAGCACTATAGGCGTTCTGGTACACCACCAGATTGGCTAATTCTTCATCCATATTCACGCCGGAGACATCGGCATTGCGCTGCGCAACTTCCTGCTGCAGTGCGATATTATCTTCTTCCAAATTCTGGGCGCGTTGCGCCTGAAGGCCCGCATTGCCAAGGAAGCGCGCCACATATTGGCTCAACGTTACGTTGCTGGCTTTAAGTTCACCTGCAGCGGCAAAACTAACAAGGCTTGTTTCCAATTTCTGGAACGCAAGGGCGCCGCGCTGGTCACCGTCCGTCAACACTACATCGCCAATAGCGCCCGTTGTATCGAACACGGAAAGCGCAAGCCGGTTAGGGTCTGCCTTAATGGTTGGATCAATTTTCACGTCACTGGCGGCATTCGCTTTATGCTGGTCACCGATACCAAAAGCCTCGGTAAAGCTGATACCTGTGCCGCCAATATCCGTAGTGTCTGACACCACTTCAAGTTTCAGGTCTGTATAAGTAGCGGTTTCCGCATAACTCAGCTCACCATTTGACCCCAGCGTGAAGCTAAAATAGTTACCAAGACCGGTGGCCCCGCTGTTCATCGCGGTGATGATGTCGTTGTAACTTGTCGTCGAGCCAACAGGAATGGACACGGTGGCAATCTCAGCCCCAGATGAATTTACCACCCGGTACGTCGTGCTCTCAGTGGAGCCCATATTGTGGTTTTCCGAGCCATCAAGCCCGGTATCATAGATACCACTAGCCCCTGCAGACATCAGGTCATTCATGCCAAAATAGTGACTAAAACCACGGCCCCCACGGTCGCTCGGTGTTGTCGCGTCATCGGCGATGGCAACGCCGTGGGCCGCATTAGTCGCCGTAAAGCTCATCACGCCATCGGTGAGCGCAAGCGTGCCTGCACCGCCAAGCGCTGTGTTTACCTGAGTCACCAGTGCATCAAAATCTGCAGGTGGTGCGGAATCGAAGTCCACGGTGACCGACTGCACAAGCTCGTTATCCGCATCAACAACAGCGAAGGTAACAATACCTGAAAAGCCAGTCTGCTGAGCACCATCAACTAGCGTTTGCTTACCGCTCAACTGGTTTGGTGCGGGCACCGCCGTAAACTCGTTGTGGATAGCGTTAAACTCATCCATCAACCGGGCTGACATTTCACCGAGCGATAGTGAGAGATCAACCAATTGTTCGTCCCGCATCTCCAAAAGGCCAGCCAGCTTGCCGGACCGAATGTGCGAAGCGAGATCGCGGCTCGAAGACTTTTGCTCGAGCGTCTCCGAGTCTACCCGGAAAATATTGATCGGCGGGAAGTCTGTCCCCGGGTCAACAATACCCGGCGCATCATACTCAAGCTGCAGAAGCGACGAATCGTAAAGCGGATATCCGGACTGGGTTGTCACGGTCACACCACCAGATGGTGCGCGGTCTACTTTAATATCGATCAGTTCCGAAAGCTTCCCAAGCGCCTGCGCCAACTGGCCCTCAAGGCCGCCGGTTTCTTCACCCATAGCACGCTGCCGCACCAGAAGCGGGTTAAGCTCGGCAATTCGTTGTAGTTCCGTATTAATCTCTGTCACTGTCTCCGAAATCTGCTGGCTTGCGTCAGCCCGCAGCGTCTGGATTTGCTCGTGGAACAGATTGATCTGGCTCGTAAAGCTCTCGGCCTCAGACAGCATTTGCTGCCGCCGAAGCACGTCAGCGGGATTAAGCGCAAGGTCGGCCATCGCCTGGAAAACCTGATCCATACGCGCTGAGAGCGAGCTGTTTGATGCAGGATCACCAAGAACCCCCTGAAGGCGGTCATGAAATTCACGCTGAACAGAAAATTCGGCGGTGTTTGAACCAGCCGTACGAAGTGCGCTTTCGAGGAAACGGTCAACGACCCGCTCAATTTCGGATATAGTGACACCCGCTGATGATCCCTGCAGCACGTTGGCCTCTGTAGAGACACGCAGCCGCGAGTAACCTTCAGTGTTCACGTTCGCGATATTGTTGGAAGTTACCCGGATAGCCGACTGGTTGGTGAAAAGGCCGCTCAGCGATGTGGTCAGAATTCCATTAAGCGTCATGGCACACCTCCGCGTTCTGTTCCGCAACAGGGAAGGCAAATAGTGCCGCAGGTGTGAGGCTCAACCGGGCAAACCTGGCCTGACCGAAGCGCAATTCACCCCTAATCATCACATCACCCTGAAGTCTTTTCTCTTTGAAAAGCATAAACTTAACGCGCTTTCTCATCCGTCGGTTCACTCAGCCACTGGCGAAATTGCCTTTTGGTTCACCAATGAATGAGCAAAAGCTGTGCCAGATAGAGAATCTAGTCTTAAAGGGAAGAGAATGAGGGGCGTAGCGCAGTTAACGATCCAACTTTCGACACCATCCAAGAAAATGCGTTGTTACAACTTTTACGCTTTAACAGCGTCGCCAAATCTGCATAATAGAACAAAAGGAGAACAAATATGCGAAACCATCTAAAACCTGTTCGTCTCCGGCGGCAATCCTCCCTCCTCCCCCTATCAGGAAATCCGTCCAACCCGCAGCTCGATTGCACGGTGGAGAAAAAGCGGGTGGCAGCAGCCTTGCCGACCATTTCTTTTAGCCATAGCCACAAGAACTGGTTTTCCCAAAGACAGAAAGACCTCCCCATCCTCGGGCGGGCCCAAGGCGGGAACGACGGCAACATCGTGATGGAAGATGGCGCCATTGACTGGACAGCGCGCCCCACATCACTTGACGGTGTTGATGATGCTTTCGCCGTCTATGTCACGGGCGACAGTATGGTGCCCAAGTATCAGGCTGGTGATCTGGTTTATATTCATCCTCATAAAACGCCAAGGAAAGGCCGCTTCGTATTGATTGAGATGACAGGGCATAAGGGCCTGATCAAGCAATTTGAAAAATGGGACGGGGATACACTGATTGTTAAACAGTTCAACCCGACTAGAGAACTACATCTTCTTCGCTTTGAGGTGCTCAAGGTTATGTTGATTATTGGCAGCATGGACGCCTGAAAGAGCAGATGCTAACAGCGGGCTTGATTTCAGCACGATGGATACCCAATATCCGCGCAACCACAACCGGAAGCACGGATGCCATGGCTGACCTACATTCGATGGATAGCGTTCTTGACGAAATTTTCGCATCATACATGCGGGTTAAAAGCCTGCATATGGGGAAATATGACCGCGACTTCCGGACCCCGCGCCACTTGATCTCGCTCGCGCGTGATCTCGGCGTTTTACCTCCATCTGAGCGCACCATCCGCGTTACTGGAAGCAAGGGCAAAGGCACAACAAGCAGGCTTATCGCCAGCTATCTGCATAAAACACTTCCGGGCGAGAAAGTCGGGCTTCTCGTCTCACCTGAAGAGTTCACCCATCTGGACCGCATACAAATTGACGGGGAGCCAATCCCCGAAGAAACCTTCATTGCTATCTACAATGGCTTGCGCCCACACCTGCACACCCTGCTAAAGGCGGCTGGCGAGCATGGCTATCTCTCGCCATCTGGAGTTTTCATGCTTATCGCGCTGATGTGGTTTCGACGCGAGAGCGTTGACCATTATGTTCTGGAGACAGGGCGCGGCGCAAAGTTTGACGAGGTTGGCCAGATTGGAAGCGCAATCAGCGTGGTCACCAGCATTTTTCTTGAGCACGCAGCCAATCTCGGCCCTTCACTCACGGATATCGCGGCTGATAAGCTTTCCATCAGCAACTCCTCAGGCCTTCTGGTGTGTCCCACGGAGTTACAGTCGCGTTTCAGCGCCTTCATCCATGCTGACGTTGCTGATTTGGAGTCGATGCGTGAGAATGCAGCTCTTCCGTTCTGGCTGGCCAGCAATGACCAACTCGCCCGAACGGCTGCTTGCGCTTACCTGACTAGGCACGACCGGCACCGCCCGATCAGCGAAATTGAAGTGAAATCTCCCTCTTTCTTGTGGGCCAACGCGTATGGATGCAAGGTTCTTCTCGAGGCCATCATCAGCGCTTCATCGGCGGATGAACGTCTCTACACCGGACAGTTTAAGGGAAAAAACGCGCACGCACTTGTTTCCCTACCAGACGACAAGGACCGTGATCATTTACTCAAGCTATGGCAGCAATATGGGCTCCGTTGCGCGGAAGTGGCGCTCAGTGGCACCCGCGGGTACCTGCACTACACCAAAACCAAAGCATCATCTGATTTCCTGGCTGAAATCGCCTTTGATGCCTCCGATGTAATGCACAAGGTTATCAAGGAATATATTACGACACATAAGCCAGAGGTGCTCTATCTAGCTGGCACACAAACCTACGTCCGCCTAGTCAAACAGGCGCTCCATCAATAACTTTAACGGTTTTAAAGAGTGGTACCCGCAACCGCCATCACATTAGTTTACTAACATGTTGTTTTTAAATAATTAACTTCATTTAACTTTCAAAGTTACTGTGTTTTCTACTGTAAAACTTCTGGTAGCGCGTCATTTCCCACTGCGCGTAAGAGATTTGACTAGTTGTTTAGATCGACCAGCAATCATTTCGCTCTGGGCGAACAATTTCGCGTTTAAACGTCGTATAGCGTTGTGATCGTTAAGAAAGTGAGTCTGCACACCAGTTTCACTTCCATTCGGACTAACAGCGATGTCATGTGCGATCGGTAGCCACATTTCATATTCAGGGTGTCCGAGATATCCTGCATTAGGCGGTCCCATACGAACAACGGGATTGCTGCCAACTACGAAGCTCTTTTTTGCATCAACAATCTTCAAGATACGTATACCCATCTTTGCAAGTAGCCGGGATACCTCAGGGTTCGATTTTGCCAGACCGATTATTTTAGCTTGTTGTCTTATTTTTTTTCGCTTTATAGGGTCGCTAAATTCTCGTAGTTTTTCCTGACTTAACTTACCTTTCTGGGCCTCCCATTCAGCTATGCCGTCAGCTAATATTTTGTCGAAGTTCTGCCTTGCAATTATAGGGTTGTGATAATCAGGTGTGCGTTTTAATTGATGATAGAAAAACGCGTCCCAAATCCCGCGTTCTTCCCTTGACATTAAGGGCACGTCACCCTCACGCACTGCATTGACCATCCGTTCTACAATAGGGGCCACAGAGGACTCTAGCCGGGCATATCCTTTTTCCAGCGAGACATTTAACTCACCACCCGCGCCTTCAAAGGCGTAAAGGTCCTTTCTCAGAAAAACGTTTTTGGGCTTCACCTGATAAACGGAAGAACGTTCGGACTGCTTGCTGTATGCGAACAGGAATCCGTCATTTGCGCAAAAATTCCTAAGTATAAACTGCGGAATGTAATGATGTCGCCGAGGTTCATTCATATTAGCTGCATATCGTGTGCATTATGAATTCCGATCAGCCTGCGCCCCTGGCTTGTCCACCGCGTGAAACTCCCACGTCATGCGATCCAGTTTCTCGTCCATCGGGCGTAAGAAATCGAACGCCTGTTCCGTACTTAACGTTGGATCCATCCAGTAGTAATAGTCATGTTGAGGTACAGGCCGGGCCATTCGGTTATGGTAGGCTTTGAAACTCTCATTTGGTTCTGTGGTGAATAGCGTGAAGGTGTATTCCACCGGCATACCGTCCTTGTCGAACATGTTTTCGTGGCGGTTATAGAGCCCAGCCAGTGAAAAGCTCCAGTCTTCCTCGATATCAATCAGCCAGCATTGCCGGTCGCCCTTTGGTCCCGTCCACTCGTAGAACCCGTTTACAGGCACAAGGCAGCGTTGACCTCGCTCAAAGGCGGGGCGGTATGCCCGACTATCCTTCAGGCGGTCGGTGCGGGCGTTAAACATGGCGTATTTGGCGCTGTGGTCAAAAGCTTTGGCCCAATCAACATGAAACCACCAACGGGCTTGGACAACCTTGCTTTCACCACCCTCGTTTATGAGGATGGGTAACACGGAAGTTGGAGCCGCATTCAGGTTGGCCTTATGGCTGTTCGGCACCATGTCCGGGTCGGTGAGGCTGTACAGGTCATGGATTTGTCGCCAAGACATTTCATGAGATAGCCTGCCGCACATATTGACCTCTTGTTCTTTGTTTGTTCTTGCATCATCCTGATGTTACGATTCGCGTAAATGAAAGGATGGACCATGGTTCGCAGAACAGAACCTATGAAGAAGACATTCAACAGAACATTCAATCATTTTGTCAAGTTACGTGTCGGTACATGTCCAATGAAGTGGAATGCTTACCTCAGCGAAACTATGGGTGAGCCCCATGAAGTTACAGCCTATAGGCCAGGCGGGCGCTGGGGGTCATATGCCGGGACTTATGGCTTTTTCAGAAGCGACGACGCAGTTGCTTTTATCGACGCAGCCAAGGCAGTATTGGAGGAGGAATGGAACAAGTACCGATAGCGGGCGTTATGGGGCTGGAAACTTCGCTTTTCACTTACGAAAACGTATATTTGACATATTCTCAAAAAGTGTAAAACTAGCGCCTCAATTGCAATTGAACGTGTGGAGGGGGAAATGCGCGTCATAGCAATGATTGTCGCAGTGTTGTTTTGCAGCGTGCCTACGTGGGCATATGGACAAGAAGGCCACGAGGCCATCTGCCAGATTGCCTATAAGGAGCTTACCGATAAGGCCCGAGCGGAAGTTGACAGGCTGATTGTTCTGGAACCAGACGCAGATGACCGTCTATTCAGGGTTGGATGCCGCTGGCCCGACCGCTACAACGAATTCCCCGCCGATCTGAAGCCTCGTAGCTCTGACCACTATATCAACATACCTCGTGGCACCACCGCCATCGCTGGCGATTGCTTCGATAAGCGTGGCAACATTGCTCAGCATTGCCTGCTAAGGGCTATCGAACATGAGTCCCACGTCCTGACCGACCCGACGGCTGACGACGTTTCGAAACTAAAAGCACTGAAGTTTCTCGGACATTGGCTCGGCGATATCCACCAGCCTCTGCATGTTTCCTACGCGGATGACAGAGGAGGCAATGATGTGCTCGCAGACGCTACCGGCTGCAATGATAAGCTCCATGCGGTATGGGATACCTGCATACCCCGCGACCAGATGATGGAAGGGGGATACCGCCTCAAGCAAGACAGGGGTGCCTTCGGTGACGCACTGTGGGGCGAAATCACAGATGCCGAGCGCACCGCATGGTTAAATAGCGATGCGGTGGATTGGGCGAATGAATCCTATACCATCGCGCAGCAGTCCAACGTGGGATACTGCATCATGGATAACGGCGTATGCGCATATTCTGAGACAGAGTTGACCTATAGCGGTGGCCCACAACGCACCGTGGTGACACAGGATGCGTATGAGGACAAGTTTGGAATTCTGGTGAGGGAACGTATCAAGCAAGCTGGCGTGAGGCTGAGTGGATTGTTGAATAATATCTACGGAATATAGAGAAATGCCCGCAGTTCGATTGCACATGAAGGGAACTGGTATCCACCAAAGTCGAATTGAGCGAAGGATCGATGAGATGGTACAGCGTTCGGACAATGGTCTGATACGGGAAAACATTAAATGGCGGCGCGATGAGAACTTTGATTTCGAAATAACGCTGACGACCGAAAGTGAAGAAGATATTCTCCTAGCAAGGCTGATTTGGGGGCCAAATAGATAATCCTTTCCATATCGGATAAATCAAGTGCGGCAAGAGGTATCATACACTCTACGGTATACAAATGCTGTAGCGTTTTCGGCATACCTACATTCCAGCCTTTAGCGGGAAAGTTGCGATGAATGAGAGCCTAGATTTCAAGCTGCGGTGCCTAGCGAAAGAGAGCCTCACTCGAGCAAAGAAGTACCTTGCCGAAACTGACAACTATTTGATTAGAAGCGCTGCCCTAGAGCTTCGCCTGGCCATCGAGTCCATCGTCTACAGTCGCGCCTATAAATATCGAGATGAACTCAGCTGTAATGACCTCGAAACTTGGCAACCACGAAAGGTATTGGATTTAATGTTGGCAGTTAATCCAATTGCCTGGAAGGGCACCGAACTAAGTTTGGAAGTAGACGACACCGCCAGCAAAACAGGAAAGCGTTGGGTGAAAATTGGTGCGGAGGTGTCATTGACACTGCAGGACGTTAAAAAACACTATGACGCACTAGGAAGCTTCTTGCATACGCCAACACTCGCACAGCTATCCAAGTCCGGCTCCCCGGATTTTCTCAGAATGCGCAAAAGATGTATCGATATATCGGACTTAATTGAAAGCGTTCTCAATTCCAATATGTGGAATATACGGATAAATGTAGAAGTGTGCCTGCCAGAGTGCCTCAGATGCGACCAGCCCCTACGCATATTTGTAGACCCAAAGAAGGAAGTGAATAGGGGTAAATGCTTCAATTGTGGGGCGGGCTATACAATTAAAGATGCTACTGATGGCTCTCCCAAATTGAAACCTCATCAGTCCAAAATTCCGTGTGTTGATGACCAATGTCATGGTGAAGCCATTCTTTGGACTGACCAAATAGTTGTTGGATATGAGTGGGCGTGCCCTCTGTGTGGCTTAGAGCACCAAATTAGCTTTTGTGCATCGGAAAAAGCCAATTGAGAAACGTAACTGGCTCAACGGTATAGCCGAAAGGTTCCGTAGTGTATGGTGGGGCCTCACGAACCTTTGTCCTTGCCTCCCGGACACTGCGCTCGATTTGAAATGGCGTTAATCTGTATTGAAGTTCCGCAGAAGCCTATATCGGATAAACTGATTGGTAGCTTCAAGGATTTCTAGCTCGGCGCCTTTGTAGGCTATGGCGCTGGAAGTAGTTAGGTCATACTCAACGTCATTGTTAAACGCTGGACGCGCAAGGTTGCTTGAAAATTCTCGATATCCAATATTGATTTTATTGCCCACTCGACCGCTGTAAATCAGCGCTTGCTGAAAAGAGTTTGCTGATAGCGATGGGCGTTTAAGACGGACAAACCGAACATTTTTCTCACACGACGTACTGCCATACACCGTGACCACACAAACGCTGTCTTTCTGCTTCAATACCTGCAGTGACTGAGCGGGGTCGGCCAAAGCCGCTTTCACAATTCGCCCACCAGAGGGGCTCGCTTCAGCCTCATAGAATTCTGATTTTTTGTCCTCACCCACCTTCAGGTAATACCCAGGCTGAATTGTATATTCTCCAAATAATCCCGCAGAAAACTTATCGCCAATCTGAATCGCATCCTGTTCAGTATAGACCCCTTGTCGCAGCAGTGTGTCACCAACACTGACTTGGCGCACCTCACCCAATGGCGGCTCACTGACGTCAATTGTAGTAGGCACATAGTTGTATTGCGGCGCCGTGCACGCTGACATCAGTAAGCCCACCAACAAAATGAATATGTTCCGCATGCTACCCTCCTGCAAATACAAGCGCTTTTAGACTTTGTGCGCCGCACTCCAGTTAACCATGCCGGGGGAAAATTTGCCAGCCTTCTACCTTTGCGAAACTGAGGGCCTATTCTTCACGCTCCATTACCCTCACACCCACGCCCGCATCATTCGACTTCTCAAGAAACCTCACGCCCGCATCACGGAAAGTCTGCACTATAGCATCCACAGTGCGGACATTGGCTGAAACCTCACCTCTAATCGCCTCTAGCCGTTTTATCGTATCAAGCGATACACCAGACTGTTCTGCAAGATTGCTTTGACGCCAGCGGATTAGCTCGCGCGCGGCTCGAATTTGTTCGCCCGTAATGGTCATGCTGCCTCTATTTTTACATTAAAAGTGTAATTTATTACCCAAACCTATTTACATATAGGGTGTCTGATATTATATTAAAAGTGTAATCGAGTACATTCAACAGATAATCACGCACAGAAACACTGATTTCTGTGAACGGAGGAGTATTACATAATGACTGCCCATTCAATTATTCCCCCCAAGGTCGGTGACCGACGCAACGGCGGCATCGTGTCAGAGGTAAGCGCGAGCCATATCGCAATCCAATACAACACTGGTTCTACCTGCCTCGACCTGCTCGACGCAAGCACGCGCGGTCTTATGTGCAGCGGCTGTGTGATTGGCTCGCTTATGGCACAGGCGGCGCGCAACGGCGGCAAAGAGGGTACATGCCCGCATAGCCCCTACACCCTCGAACAATACTTACATGACGCACCGGGACGACTTCTAGGGCCTTGGGAAGCTACTCAGTCGAAAATTGAAACCGCGCTGGAAGAAGGGAACGCAGAAACCGCAAACCACTACCAAACACAGTTGCGCCAGTTCCTTAGTAGAATAGCTCGCACTCATGGCGGAAAGAACCATGACGACCTCACCATAGTCCGCAAGGGATATGAAGCACTGCGGGAAATGTTGGATGAGGTGAGCGCTAAGAGTACGGGGCACGTTTGCCACTGATCCTACCAATACAGTCTGCGCAAAAAGTCGGTGTCAGGTGAACGAATTAAATCAATTATGTGAGGAAAGAAAATGACCAACCAGCCAACCCACGAAACCAATATCAGCCGCCGTTCAGTCCTCGGTGGTGGTGCCGCTGCCATCGCTCTTACTTCAGTCGCCGCGTTAGGCGCTACGGATGTTCCTGCGGAAAGTGATCGGGGCGCAGGCATCCTGAAACTCATATCTGAATATGAAGAGGTGAACCGGGAATTATACGATCATGAAGACGAGCATTTTAATGCTGTTGGCGATATAGGTGCCCGGCTTCTGCAAAAATTAGAAACTCATCTACATGCCATCGACAACTACCAGTGCAACTGCGTGGAGGACGTTCTGTATCAAATGGCATTCTTTGTTGAGTGTGACGCAGAATCGTTCGATAAGACCACTGACCTTTGCGAGTTCGAGGGCGGCAAAGAGAGGTTCACCAAAATCATGAAAAGCTTTGCACACCTGACAAACATCACACCACTCGATACCGTCAAGCGGCTGGCGGAGCCCGATATCCGGTTGCTTGGCTATTGAGAAAAACCGTGCAGAGTGATGCACAATGCTACCTGTTAGCGCAGGCATGTATGCAGATTGTCAGACTCTGATTTCACCTGCTAGTCCGGCACCTCAATGCATGCCTGTCGTTTTGCGCGCAAAGCGTCACAAACCGCCTTGGGATTTACGATGGGACCAACTCTCAGGCGATAGAAGTCCCTCCCTCCATAGCTAACCTTTATAACGTCAGGAGTTAGTTCTCGGATATCCTCGGGAGCCGTATTTTTGATCTGGCCCCATGCGTCATATGCCATTTGCGAACTTCCGTAGGCCCCCAACTGAATTTGGGCCATGTTTTCAGGCATAGTTTGATCGTCGCTCGACGCAACTGAAGCTTGAACCTGCCCCTTTACGGGGAGTGGACACTGCTTGCTGGCAACATGGTTATTGACCTGTATGTAGGCATAATCTGTATTCACCTTGCCTCTAAAGATTGAGACATCTAACACGCCTGGAAACGAGTACCATCTGTATACAAATTTAGGATTCAAAAAGTCCGGCTTTTTTGCAACGAGGCCAAGTGCGCTAAGTGCAGACGGCGAAAAGGACATATGATCCATTGCGTCGACGGTAATCCAGTCTGCCTTGCCGTCAACGAATACTATTTCGGTTTCTCCTTTAGCATACACACACTTTGGACCACATTTAATAGCCGCACAGCTCAACGGTTCACCGAGATAGGCTGTAACTTCCTTTTCGGTTTTACCCGCGATTTTCATTACATCTACAACGACCTGGGCACGAACTTCGCCAGTGAATAGTGCCACCATTAGAAAGACCAGAACATTTTTCATCGGCCACCCCCCTTAATACTTAAATTAAGCCTATCAAAAAAGATGGAAAAACGTGCGTACTGTTTCGAATTTTCAATAGATAGGCAATATAGCTGCACCACCTACGGCATTATGCTATCTTCTCGAGGTCAAGCATGGGGGGAATTTCATGTACAACGAATACGATGCTGTTGGGGCAGTTGGCATTCTCAGCTCATTGAGCGTGTTGACCTACCTTTATTTTAGTCTGTGTGTAGCGTATGCCGCAATTGCCCTGCGTGACAGGTCTTTCATCGGCTGGTTTTTAATCAGCGTCTTTTGCACACCGCTTCTTGCCTCAATATTCCTCATAGGCACGGAACACACAGGGAAGGCATGTAGCCGGTGCCAAATGACCATCCCCAAGAATGCGGGGGTATGTGGTCATTGTCAGCACCAGGTTGACCCTGACAGGGAATACCGCTCAATCTCGAATGCGGTGTAAAGCTGTTAGGCGGGAACTGGTGACTCCTTGCGAGCGTCCATCACCCGAACAATGATGGGGGCTGTGTTGGCGTGAATGGACGGGTCTCTGCGGTATGCATTAAATTCGTCTGTGCCTTCAATTAGGACCGGCACAGGCTCCACCACCCCGGCCCCACCAAATATATCCTCCAGTTTCGCAATGCGTGCCCTAAGTGAAGCGTTCATTCGCTGCCTCCATCAATTGCGCGATACGATCCTCAAACGAACATGTCTCGATTGCCTTTCGCTTGCCGTCGAGCATTGAATAAATCATGCCACCCTCTTCGGGGGTCAAATCACCCGAAGCTACAGCTTGCAGGGTGTCAGAGAACGCCTGTGATACGTCGGCTGCTGTATCGAGGCTTCCAAGCTTGAAATTCACCGGCTTACCCTTCCTCACCGGCAGGATTCTTTCCATACAGAGCCGCAGGGCGGTTGTGTCGCCCTCCATGGCCTTATCTATGCACTTTTGGGTTAGTTCCACTGCCTGACCATCAAGTAGTGCCTCCAGCGCCCTTATTTGGCGATTGCGTGAGCCTAAAGGGCGCCCTCGGGGATTGCCGGAGCGTCCTTTCTTGAAGCCCTGTTTTTTTGTTGTTTTATCAGGGGCCGGTGAAACTTTATTGCTCGCTTTTGTCATGAGGCAAGAGCCTCCAACGCGCCGTTAGTACGCATTTCACTTTTGAGGATGTTAACCACCTTGTATGCAAATTCATCGGGGTTTTCATTGGTGCCCCCGGCCCATTCGATCTTGAGTAGCGTACCTATAGACACCGATTTGCCACCTCCACCGCTCATTGCCTGACGGGCAAGCGCTGCTGTTTCCCGGCGTGACGTGATCCGAGCAGGACCCTCGACAACCTCCGGGCCGATCTCGCCCGCAATGCCCCACTTTCCAGCCGGGATGAAGCCACCCGCGTCATATGCACCTGAGTATTCAACACCGCGAATATTCGCCATAAGTGAGGCGCCCTGTGCCGTGGCTTGGGCAATCAGGGGAATGTTTGCAGGAAATGGCATCTTCATTGCCTCGCCAATTGCCCCAAGGGTCGCCAGGCTTCCCTGTGCGATTGTGAAGCCCTTGTTGATAGCAAACATAACCCTCGCAGCCTTGGACTGTTCCCCGAACATACCCTCAGCGATCTGCCCCAGGCTTTGAGCTGTGGCGGATGCGCTGTGCAAACGCATGGTATCGGATTGTATGGCTGCATTTCGGCGGGCCTCTTGAAACCGAACTTCTTCCTTCAGGTAGGCGTCATTTCGTTGCTGTTCCGTCAGGTAAGCATTGGTCCTGATTTCATCAAGAAGGCGTTGGTGCTCGCGCTCAGCCTGCGCAACATAATCATAGTGGAAGAGGTAAGCTTCTGACTCAGTCATGAGCCGGTCGGTCAAGCTTTGAAGGCTTGCGGTGGCTGCGACACGGGCTTCATCGAGTTTGAACTGGCGCCGGGTTTCAGCGTCAACTAATGCCTGCGTCTCTTCATCGAAGCGCATTTGATTGCGCCTTGTCAGCTCGTTGCGCTTTTCATCCGTGAGCGTATTGTCCCGGTCGATAATATCTTGCCTCTCATTGTACGCGGCGCGGTACATTTCGGCCTGCGTCATCAGATCCGCTTGCAGGTTAACTATGTCGGTGGCGCGAGCCTCCGCATAGGCAATTTCAATGCGGTGGATAAGGTCGGCTTGTTCGGATAACACCCCTTCTTTCTCATCCTTGAAGCCAGCTATGCGCGCTTCAATCGACTTGCGCTGCTCGTCGGTAATTTCTTCCTGCAACGCGGCTTCCGATATCTTGATAGCGTTATTGATGCTGGACAGCCGGGCCTTAACAACATTCAAGCGGTCGTCATACGAAGCTTTGATAGCCTCCTCTTCGGTCATAAGGCTACGCACCAGCGCGTCATACTGTGAGGTGTCGCCAGAGGAAACCGCCCTGTAGCGAGCGAGAACGTCTTCGGAATCCTTTGCTTTTTCAAGCAGGTCTCTCTGGTCTTGAAGCTCCGCCAACGCCGCTTTCAAGCGTGTCACCTCCGCTGTAGCGGATGCTATCTCGGACTGCTCAATTGAATCTTCGATACCCCGGATCGTGCTGACAACCTTTGCAAGCGATTGAGGCACAACCCACCCGTCTGTCACGCTCGCCTTGAGGGAAGCCACGGTGGCTTCCGCCACCGTCAACTCATCTGCCGCAGACTTAATGTTTCGCTCTACGTCGGCAAGCGTTTCCATTCCCGCGAGGGCGCGCACCTGAATTCCGAGAAATTCAAGTGCCTCAATGCCCCCTCGTACGCTGGACTCAATTACGCTACCTAAACCAGCCTTCGATACATCGCGAACAAGCTTGTCCCATTCGTCGCCGAGGTTGGAAATGGCGCCATCAAGCGTTTCCATTCGCTTTTCCATGGCGCCTGCAAAGTTGATTTCGCCCAACTCAATTAGGTAGCGCTCGATGTCCTGAGCGTTGTTTCTAACAGTCTCTGTCACTCCACGGAACGTAAAAGCAATTGTGTCGCCCTGGTTCTTTGCCCTTACACCGAATGTCTTCAGGCTTTCAAACTCGTTCACGGTGCCCTGTGCGACGGCGCGAATAAACTCTTCCAACTGCCCACCAAGAGCCGCTGCGGTATCGCCGTAGGACCTCATGGCGCGTTCAGACGGGTCAAGACCTCGGTTCACGAGCGTGACAAAGGCACTTGTGACCTGCTGAAGGTCATAGGGGGTTTCTTGGGCAAGGGCTTGGAGGGCGCTAAAGGCAAGTTCTGCATCTTCCGCAGACCCCGTTGCGGTAATAAGGCTGGCACCGAGAATATCGAATTCGCGGGTTACACGCACAGTCTCGGTCAAACCCTTAACACCGGCAGCCACCAGTGCCACTGGACCAGCCAGCCGGAGAAATGCAGCCGTAAGGCCTGCGGTCGCTTTTTCGGTGCGCATAGCAGACTTGCCGAGGCCATCGAGATTTTTAGCTCCCTGCTTTGCCTCCAGTGACTGGATACGTATCTCCAGTTTTGTTAAGTCCACAGCCATTAGGCTTCTCCAAAACAAAAAACGCCACCAACCCGTCAGGGTTAGCAGCGTCGTTCAATAACAATCGAGCTGGCATTTCTCCGCCACTCGCGCATGGCCTTATTATGCCATTTTGGGCCGTATCGGTAAAGCTTAAAGCCTCAATTAGGCAGCTTCTCAATTAGCTCCGCCAACAGTTCGGCATTATTTCCGTCGCCTGGTCCACTGTCAGGATTCCGGCTCCATTCGTTCGGCAGGCGATTACTTAGCCAAAAAATGCATGCGGTGGTGTCAGGAGGGATGTGCTTCTGGAAGGGCGTCTTAATTACCATGCCGCGAAAGACGGTAAAATGCACATCCTCATATGTGTACCCCACCGCCTTGTGATAAATGGCCCGCTTTACTCGTTCATTGGCTTTATCGATCCCGGCATTATAGGCCTCTTGAAACTCCCAATGCTCAGCCTTCCAGCGTTCCAGAGTGTCCAAGTCAGTTTCAAAGAAGTCTGCAATCTCAGCCTCCGTAGCTGCGAGCGCGCAAATCTTCTCGACCTGCCTCGCAAACTCACGGCGATATTTGACCTCACGGCTTGTTGTCGTTGCCGACACATCACTGCCTTTCTGTGCTGCTTTCATCAATGGATCACCTTCCGCACGTCGGATAGTGGATGGGCGTCCAAGACCTCATGCTTATCAAATGGGGGATACATTTCGCATGCATGCCCGCCACCTACTTGGGTAACGTCCACGACCAGCGACCCGGCCAACATACTCCCGCCCAAGGACGCATGAAGATAAGCGAAAAACATGCACTTCAGTACTTCAAGGTCACCAGCCATTATGGGCTTGGCCTTAACCTCTGCCCAACACCCATCGGAGAGAACTACGGAATAAACTAAATGTGCAAAGTCCAGCGAGAACTCCAACGCAGCAGCCTGAACCCCACGCTTCCAGTTTTCAGGCTTCAAGTCCCATAGGGGCACTTCCTTCTGAACTACACACTCGGTGACCGGCTTCCCGTCCACTAAGCGAAAGACAAGCATCAAAGGGCTAGTTCGATTGCCTTCAATGATGCCCGCAGAGGTAATGTATGTACGTTCTCGCCCTGCAATATCCTCGCAGCGATACTCCAACATGTTCAAAATGGGATGCACCGCAGCGGTGAAACCCACATGCTTTGCCTCGACACAAAGACCTGCTTTGATGAGTTGCAGGCGTCCAATTTCTGCAATTTGTTTCGCGCCAATTTTATTTTGGGCGCTATTTGATGGTTTATTCGTGCTCATAGGGGCCTCCAGAGCTGGTTGGTGATGTAGTGAAGTGCCCGCGTTACCCCGTACCCTACCAAGATATAGATAGGAGTACCCACAGGGGGAACTACGGGCCATTTTCATGATTGGCGGTTTTCTGCGGTTTTTGTTCCTACCAATTTCAGCGTTGTGGGCTTGGTGGTGCCCACAGGGGGAACTACCGTAGTACCCACAGGGGGAACTCTGTTCTTAATTTTTGCGCTGAATGATTGGCCTGCTCGCCGCCATAGCAGGATGGTCTTTTCCTTCACATGGCGCCAGTCATCGGTGGGCCTAGAACTGTCGTGTCCCTGCACAGTACCGTAATAGGTAAGTCGATAGCGGGAGGCTTGATTGGTAAGGCCTCTCCGACCGCCTGGCGTGGTGACTACCAGCAATCCAAGGTGTTCAGCTTCCTCAATGGCCCCCCTAATGCGTTTGCGGGAAAGGCCATAGCCCACCAACTGATTATAGGTAGCCTTGAGGCGTCCATTCTCCTGACCTGAGTGGTGGCAATGTTCGAGCTCAAGAAAGTCGATTAGCTTACGACAATGGATGGACTGCGCACGCCATGCAGGGGATGCCAGCAGTTCCGCAGTATGCCAGCACCAGCCGCCTTGGTCTGCGGGTGGACTCAAATGTTCCCTCCGCCGACCGTTATGCTTACCGCTCGATCTGCCGGTGTTGGTGGGTTTGCCGAAGCCTGCCATTATAGCCCCTCCGTGGCGTTAGGATCGGAGCCAATGCGGTGGACATCGTATAGATGCTGATAGAGCCCCTTTACATTGCCGCATCTATGAGCGCACAGGCCACACTTGGCGTCTGCTGCCTTCTGCTGGTCCCATTCCGTGGTGAACTCATATTCCCAAGGTTGCTTGACAATTACAGCCATTAGGCACCCCCTTTCGAGGGTGCCTCAGCAGTTGCCTTTTTGTAAGCCTCACTCAGTGCTTGTATGAAGGCTGGAATGGTCTCCATGCGCAGCGTGAGGCCCTTTTTGGTTTTGCGCCCCGTTTCTTTCATCCGAACCCGCATGTCCATGAGTTCGTGCTCGTGAAATTTGCAATTGATGAAACAGAGTTCTTCACTGGCGTTTTTGTCGAGCACAAACAGTGGTATTTCAGCGTCAGCCATTAGATGCCCTCCACTTCATTGCATGCCATACGCACGGCATCCTTGAGGATATACCGGCCGTGCCAACCCTGTTTGCCCCACGGGTCAGTGTGTTCTTCCTTCACTGTTACGATGTGCAAGCCATAGTCTGCTCGCAGGCGGCGGATGTATTCTGACATGCGCAAGAGCCAGGAACTGACCTCTTGAGCGGTAACGCCGTGTTCGCCATTGGCAATTAGGTGATTAAGCACCTTTGCTGTCTGTGACTTTGCTGTTAGCGTGAAAGTGCGGCTTTCACCGCACTCCTTCACTTGGTACAGAGAGCGTTCAGACATGGCGCACCTCCCCGAAAATGGCACTAGCAAAAAGTCCTGCAAGGTGGGGTTTTACTCTGTACCGCTGGCAGAGCGTTTTCTGTTGCCAATTATTTGTTGAAATCTTGCGTTCGTTGGTTTTTTCGCGCATACTGCGTTCTCCGAATGCGAAGCGGTCCCCACGGTTTCTAAGGCCATGTGAGGGGCCGTTTCTTTTTGGGCGAACCTGTTTAAAGGCGTGCCGCCCATTACCGCCTGACAGCCCCTGCCATGTGACAAAGACTGAAAAGCGGTCATGCTGCTTGGTTGCGTTCGGCGATACGCTCATCCATCCACGCAGAAACCTCATCTGAGTCCCAAGCGCTAGCACGTGCGCCAAGCTTGACGGGAGCTGGGAACTCCCCTTTAGAAACCTTCAGATAAATGGTTGATATAGCATATCCGGTGCGGGCGGATACTTCGTGAACCCTGAGAAATGATTTCATTTTTGCCTCCAATATCGTTGCATTGGAGGCCAATATAGCTAGGTGTTTTGGTGGTTAGCCCGGTTCCCCACCAAAATTTTACGCAACTCTTTGCGCGCCTCGTAGAAGTAGTCTTTGAATTGATCGAAACGGACTGACATACAGTCGTCCGGGTGACCATCTTGCTCAGCAACATATAAGTCCTCACTTTGGCGCCAGAACAGGTATCTGGTTGTCTGAAAGGAATTCTTCCGCGCCGTGTGGCGGCTGCCAAATGAGGTAAACAATTTTCTTGCACTTCCTGCGGGGCCTACCTTTTCCAGCCATTGTTTCGCGATCACCAATTCTTTAATGGCGTTGTACATAGCAGGATTGGGCCTAGAACTCCCGCCGCGCCTGGAGATCCGTTGCTGGTCTCGAAATTCCCAATTGATCCCATGCCACCGCCAAAATCCTTTGGAATGGATGAGCGTTTCATCGTGACTAAGTGATGGGTCTAGCATCTTTGTTCCGTGGTAAATCAACCACGCAGCGATAACAACATCATGCCAATGTCCATACGACCCGCTGCCTCCATATTTGGCTAGATATGTTGGCCATGGCATGGGGCCAATTACCTCGCTTGGAGCGAGATGCTCAAGCTCTTCTTCCCCAAGAATAACCGGCTTGTCAGGGGGAGAATCGCTCCTAAAATAGAGATCCATTTGATTGCTTGGCTCGTCGAGCTCGACCAAGAATTCTCGTGCGTCACTGATTATGTATTTAGCGTGGTGGTGTGGGTCGCGGCCTTCATCGCTTGCCGCCTTTGAGATGGCAGAAAGAGAATCACACTCTTCTTGTATCGATCTCGGATGGGCGGTAGTCGTATTGATGTGATTGCCGCGTACAGCCGAACTTGGCACCCCGGGCGGTAACTGACGCTTTTTGCTCATGCCAATATCCCGCCTTTGAATGATACCACGTCTGCCCCCACTGCCAACGCCTGCAAATAGTCCGCCCACGCCTGCATCATTTTGGTACGCTCTGCGATATGCTCGGCACGGTTATATGCTGCTCGTACCTTGTTTCGCTCAGCATGCGCCAACTGGCGCTCGATAATATCAGGCTTCCAGCCTTGCTCATTCAGCAGTGTGGAAGCCATCGCCCGGAAACCGTGGCTGGTCATCTCATCCTTTGTAAAGCCCATACGCCTCAGCGCGGCATTTAACGTGTTCTCACTAATCGGACGTTGAAAACTCCTCACACTAGGGAACAAATACTTTCCGCGCCCAGTAAGGGGCTGAAGCTCTTTGATTATCGTCACCGCTTGCCGGGACAGCGGAACTAGGTGTGCATCCCGCATTTTTGTTTTCACTTTGGGGATACGCCATTCTCTAGTCTTTAAGTCGACTTCCGCCCACTCCATATGCCGCAATTCCCCAGGGCGGACGAACACCAAAGGAGCCAAGCGCAATGCGTGACGTACTACCGGATAGCCTTCATAAGCGTCAATTGCCCTCAGCAACCCACCTACTTTCCGGGGATCGGTGATTGCAGCCATAGACTTCGCTTTCGGAGGGGTTAGGATTCCTCTCAAGTCTGCCGTCGGGTCGCGCTTGGCCAGACCATGAGCCACCGCATAGCGAAATATCTGCCCACATATCTGCTTGCACCGGGTAACTGTCTCAAGTTTGTCGCCAAGCGACCGGAGAAACGCCAGGACCTCCGGTGGTTCGATCTCGTTGACCGGGCGGGCACCCAATGCGGGAAGAATGTACTTATAGAGGCGAAATTTGACAGGCTTTACATAGGTTTCGGACCAAGTGCGCTTGCGGTCGTTAAACCAATCGTCCGCAACATCCTTAAACAGATTCCGCTTTGACACCTTTTCCTGTTTGCGGTGGTGCGATGGATCAACTCCATCCCGCAACTGGCGCCGGGCCTCGTGTCTACTATCACGCGCTTCGCTCAGTGATACATCGGGATAAGTGCCCATTGAAAGGGTTTTACGGCGCCCGCCGAAAGAATAATCAAAACGCCACCACTTCGCGCCTGACGGTTGTACAAGAATATAGAGGCCCTTGCCGTCTGTGAGCCGGAACGGTTTTTCTAACGGTTTGGTCTGTTTGATTGCGGTATCCGTCAGCCCTCGTCTTGGCTGAGCTCTGTAGTTTTCTCCCGGTCCATCTGAATTTTGATTCTCGGTCATTGCAGTAACCCCACCCAAGCCAATGTGCTGTTACTGACTATCTTACCGCATTTATACAGTAGATGGCAATGTGCGATAATATGCGACACTAGAGACAAATTGCTCTATAAATCGCACAAATCAGCGAAATATTAGATGATAATGGAGGTTAAAATTTGAAAATTTGGTACCCGCAACCGGACTCGAACCGGTACGACCATACGGTCTCAAGATTTTAAGTCTTGTGTGTCTACCAATTCCACCATGCGGGCACATGATCATGCGGCAGGAACAGATGGCGTTATAGACCAATTATTTCTGGTAGGACAACGCCCAAACTTGCTCGGCTGGTGTTTTTTTGGGGTACACTCGAAAACTCAATCGATTTCAGTTGGTCCGTCCGTCGCAAAAGCGTTTTCACGGCAGAAATTACGCAAGGCTTCCATGGCATCACTAACCGCCCCCTGGTCCGGACTACGGATCACCACCTGGGCGCCTACCCCTGCGTGATAGAACGGGTAGCTGCCAATGCTCACACCGCCATGCGCAGCCTGTAGGGCACCAAGCCCATCCGCGATCTTGCTCTCAGCCACATGAATGGTCAGCGCCTGCGTCCATACCTTACGTCCACTCTTGAGGAGCGGCCGTAAATCCTCAAGCATCGCCTGCATGATCTTGGGCACGCCCGCGAGGATGAACACATTTTCAATGCGGATGCCGGGCGCAATGGAAACGGGGTTGTCAACCAGTTCACCGCCCGCTGGCACCCGCGCCATACGCTGGCGCGCAGGGGTGAAGTTTTCGGCCCCATAATAGGCTTCCATCCGGGCATAGGCTTCTTTGTGCGTAACCACAGGCACGCCGAAGGCTGCGGCGATACTATCCACCGTGATATCGTCATGGGTCGGGCCAATGCCGCCTGTGGTGAACACATAGTCATAGCGTGCCCGGAGTGCGTTCACCGCGTCCGCGATTTCACCTTCAATATCGGGCACCACGCGCACCTCAGCAAGCTGGATACCCGCCTCGTTCAGCCATGTCGCGAGATAGGAGATATTCTTGTCCTGCGTGCGGCCAGAGAGTATCTCATCCCCAATTACAAGCAGACCAGCTTTAACGTCGTCAGGCATAAAATTCCCCGTCTTATTGCGGTTTCCTTGAAGGCTTTGCCAGAATTCTTTAAACCAGAATTCAAGAAGGGTTGCACTCTAATCGGTCAATCGGTTTTAGTACACTCAGATCTGGCGATCAGATCACAGAAAAACATCAGTTATAGAGGGGACCATCATGAAAACACGGGCTGCAGTTGCTTGGGGCGCGGGTAAACCACTTTCTGTCGAGGAAGTTGACCTTGAAGGCCCCAAGGCGGGCGAAGTGCTCGTTGAGATCAAAGCCACAGGCGTTTGCCACACGGACGCCTTCACCCTTTCAGGCGACGACCCTGAAGGCGCTTTCCCTGCCATTCTGGGCCATGAAGGCGCCGGTGTTGTGCTTGAGGTTGGTGAAGGCGTCAAAAGCCTGAAGCCCGGTGACCATGTGATCCCCCTTTATACGCCTGAGTGCCGGGAATGTGACTATTGCCTGCACCCCAAAACCAACCTCTGCCAGGCGATCCGCGAGACACAGGGCAAAGGCGTGATGCCGGATGGTACCAGTCGCTTCTCGATCGATGGCAAACCAATCCTCCATTATATGGGCTGTTCAACCTTCTCGAACCACACCGTGCTGCCTGAAATCGCGCTCGCGAAAGTACGCAAGGACGCACCGTTCGAGAAGATCTGCTACATCGGCTGTGGCGTGACCACAGGTGTAGGTGCTGTTGCGTTTGACGCGAAAGTTGAGCCCGGCTCAAACGTGGTGGTGTTTGGCCTTGGCGGTATCGGCCTCAATGTTATTCAAGGCGCGCGCATGGTTGGTGCCAATAAAATTGTCGGCGTTGACATTAATAATGAGCGTGAAGCCATGGGCCGCCAGTTCGGCATGACTGACTTCATCAACCCCAAGGAATGCGACGTGATGCAGGCCATTATGGACCTGACGAACGGCGGCGCAGACTATAGCTTTGAGTGCATCGGCAACGTGAACACCATGCGTCAGGCGCTTGAATGCTGCCATAAGGGTTGGGGCGAAAGCATCATCATTGGGGTGGCCGGTGCGGGGCAGGAAATCTCCACCCGGCCCTTCCAATTGGTTACCGGGCGTGTATGGCGCGGCACCGCTTTTGGTGGCGCACGAGGCCGCACCGATGTACCCAAGATCGTAGATTGGTACATGGACGGCAAGATCAATATCGATGACTTGATCACCCACACCATGCCGCTTGACGAGATCAACAGTGCGTTTGACCTGATGCACGAAGGCAAATCCATCCGCTCAGTGGTG
The DNA here is from genome assembly GCF_965216265.1 of Kordiimonas sp. Taxonomy (GTDB): domain Bacteria; phylum Pseudomonadota; class Alphaproteobacteria; order Sphingomonadales; family Kordiimonadaceae; genus Kordiimonas. The sequence goes on along the minus strand of NZ_OZ244153.1, from coordinate 3,697,068 downwards.
ATGTACTGATGTCGTTTGAGGTGATTTCAGAGACCGCCTGCTTTGGTGGCACGCAAGGCTATTACAAACATACCTCGAAAACCCTTGGGTGTGAGATGCGATTCTCCGTCTTTTCGCCCCGACAAGCTCAAGAGGGCCGCGTGCCCGTTTTGTGGTACCTCTCAGGCCTCACTTGTACGGAAGACAACGCCACCGTGAAAGCCGGTTTCCAGCGGGTCGCCAGCGAGCTTGGCTTGATGGTTATCTGTCCGGACACAAGCCCGCGCGGTGATGATGTGCCGGACGACGACGCCTATGATTTTGGCAAAGGTGCAGGTTTCTACGTGGATGCCAAGGAAGCGCCGTGGGCTGAGAACTTCCAGATGTACAGCTACGTCACCAGCGAGTTGCCTGCGCTGGTTAAAGACCAGTTCCCCGCCGACATGAACCGACAGGGCATCACTGGCCACTCCATGGGTGGGCACGGTGCGCTGACCATCTTCCTCAAAAACCGGGATACCTATAAAAGCATTTCCGCGTTTGCGCCCATCGTCTCGCCCATGAATTGCCCGTGGGGCGAAAAAGCACTCACTGGCTATCTCGGCGCGAACCGTACAGCATGGGCAGACTACGATGCCTGCGCGTTGATGGAAAAACATGGGGCAACAGATACGGAAATCCTGATCGATCAAGGTCTTGCGGATAACTTCCTCGAAGGCCAGTTGAAGCCTGAGTTGTTTGAAGAGGCGTGCGAGAAAGCGGGACAAAAGCTCACCCTGCGCAAGCATCCAGGGTATGATCACAGCTATTTCTTCATCTCTACCTTCATTGAAGACCATCTGCGGCACCACGCCGCCCAGCTTAGCTAGAGGAACATATATGCGGCGCCTTCTTATCTCAGGGTTACTGGCCATTCTGGCTTTCACAAGCCCTAGTTTTGCGCATCAGGACCCTGAGATTGCGGGTTACATTGAGGTCGATGGCGGCCGCATCTGGTACCGGCTGAACGGTAGTGAGCATATGGGAAAAAAGCCCGCCATTATCATGATGCATGGTGGCCCGGGCGGCACGCACCGCTCAAACATGCCCTATGTGGCGCTCTCGGATGAATACCCGGTTATCCTCTATGACCAGTTGGGCACCGGCAATTCAGACCGGCCCGGTAACATTGAAACCTGGACCGTTGAACATTTTGTGGCAGAGATTGACCGTATTCGTGACGCGCTCGGGCTTAGAGATGTGATTATTGCGGGCCATAGCTGGGGCGGCACACTCGCGGCTGAATATGCTACACGCAGGCCTGAAGGCCTTCAGGCCGCTATCCTTTCAAGCCCGCTGATTTCCACGCACCAATGGCTGGCCGATAATCAGGTATGGATTGACCAATTGCCCGAAGATGTCGCTGCAACAATCCGCCGTCATGAAGCGAACGGCACCACAGATACGCCAGAATACCGCGCAGCAGAAGCAGAGTTCTATAAGCGCCACATGTGCCGCACGTCGCCCTGCCCGCTTGAGCGCTACCGCACTGACGGCCCCAAAGGCAACGGTGAGATGTATGAATATATGTGGGGCCCATCTGAGTTTTTTGCGCCCGGCACGCTGAGGGATTATGACATCAGCCCAAAGCTTGCCAGCATCAATGTGCCAACCCAGATGATCTGTGGTGAATTTGATGAAGCGGCGCCCAAAAGCTGTATGAAATATGCAGATATGATCGACGGTGCAAAAACCCTGATCGTGCCAGACGCGGGCCACGCCACCATGGGCGACAATGAAAAGCTGTACATCACCACCGTACGGCAGTTTCTACACGACGCGCTAGAATAATAGCAACCCGCAAACACAAAAGGGCGGCCAGATGGCCGCCCTTTTTCATACCCAAAGCTGTTTCGGCTTATTCGCCAAACACACGTTTGAAAATCGTGTCCACATGTTTGGTGTGGTAATCCATGTTGAAAAGCTCCTCAAGCTCAGCTTCGGAAACCTTGTTGGTCACGGTTTCATCCGCCTTCAAGAGGTCAAGAAGCTGCAACTCACCACGGCTTTCCCAAACCTTCATCGCATTGGCCTGCACAAGGCGGTAAGCGTCTTCACGGCTCACACCTGCTTGTGTCAGCTCAAGAAGCACACGCTGGCTGTTTGGCAAGCCGCCCATCTTGTTCATGTTATCAAGCATGTTGTCAGGGTATACCAGCAGTTGGTCCATCACGTTGGTGAGGCGCGCGAGGCTGAAATCAAGCGCGATGGTCGCGTCCGGGCCAATGTAACGCTCTACGCTTGAGTGCGAGATATCCCGCTCATGCCACAGCGCCACGTTTTCCATCGCCGGGATCGCCATGGCACGGATATAACGCGCCTGGCCCGTGAGGTTCTCTGTGAGGATCGGGTTTTTCTTGTGCGGCATCGCGCTTGAGCCCTTCTGGCCTTTGGAGAAATACTCCTGCGCCTCCAGCACTTCGGTGCGCTGAAGGTGACGTACTTCAACGGAAAGCCGCTCAATACAGCTGGCTACTACACCCAGCACAGCAAAATACATAGCATGGCGGTCACGCGGAATCACCTGCGTGGACACAGGTTCAACCTCAAGGCCCATCTTTTCGGCCACATGTTCTTCCACATAGGGGTCGATGTTCGCGAAAGTACCAACCGCGCCGGAGATCGCGCAGGTTGCCACTTCCTTGCGTGCAATCTTCATACGCTCAAGGCAGCGGTCAAACTCGGCATACGCCTGTGCCATTTTCAGGCCAAAGGTTACGGGCTCAGCATGAATGCCGTGGCTACGGCCAATACAAACTGTGTATTTGTGTTCTTCAGCGCGGCGCTTCAGCACAACAAGAAGCTTCTCAAGGTCATCAATAATGATGTCCGCCGCCTGCATTAGCTGAACGGAAAGGCAGGTGTCCAGAACGTCCGAGGACGTCATGCCCTGGTGCACAAAGCGCGCTTCGTCGCCCACGTGTTCGGCCAGATTGGTAAGGAAAGCGATCACGTCGTGTTTCACTTCGCGCTCGATCTCATCGATGCGGTCAATTTCCCACTGGCCCCGTTCCCATACCGCTTTGGCGGCAGCTTCCGGTATACGGCCAAGCTTGGCGTTCGCGTCACACGCATGCGCTTCAATCTCGAACCAGATACGGAAGCGGTTTTCCGCCTCCCAAATGTCGGTCATTTGTTTGCGGGCATAACGAGGGATCATGGGGCGCGCTCCTCACACAGAAAGAAATATCTAAAAACTGCCGCTCTGCTAGCAGAAAGCTCGGCTCATCGCAAGTTCCCTTGACACCTTCCCCGTCGCCCGCGAGCATATCCGCAACTTACGGGAGGGAGACCCCATCATGCGCGCGCTCATCGGAATAAGTCTTGGCTTGCTGTTTTCACTACAGTGCCATGCGGCAACGATATTTACCAATGTCACCATATTTGACCCGGATACCGGCGAGGCCATTGAGCATGTCGCGGTGCAGGTGGACGGGGGCCGTATTATCGCCATCACCAGTGATGCCGCACCGCGCCCGATGACAGATGACCTGACAATCATTGACGGCACCGACAAATTCCTGATCCCCGGCCTCACGGAAATGCACGGTCACCTGCCGCCTGCCAGTTGGGGCAAAGAGCAGACAGAAGAAACCCTTTTCCTGTATCTTGCAGGCGGAGTGACCACAGTGCGCGGCATGCTGGGTGACCCGGGTCAGTTCGCCATGAGGGACCGTATCAACAGCGGTGAGATTGCTGGCCCCACGCTTTACCTTGCGGCACCCAGCCTGAATGGCAGTTCCGTTAGCTCCGTAGAGGAAGCTGTGGAGAAAACCAAACGATTTGCAGCTGAGGGCTGGGACTTGCAGAAAATCCACCCCGGGCTGACGAGAGCGGAATATGACGCGATGGCCAAAACCGCCAACGACGTTGGCTATCCCTTTGGGGGCCATGTGCCGTCGGACGTAGGTATTGAGCGTGCGCTCAGCGTGGGCCAAATTTCCATCGACCATATGGACGGTTACATCAGTTGGCTTGACGGTGACGACCATGCCCTGACCGAGGAAGAGCTTCAGCGCGCCATTCAGATCACACTTGATAGCGGCACCTGGATTGTGCCAACACAGGCGCTTTTCAACACTTTCTACAGCAGCACAGGCGGCGGCACTGCCCTCACGGACGCTGAGGTTCAAACCCTGCTTGACCGACCAGAAAATGCTTATGTGCCCAAAAGAATGCTCGCACAATGGCACCAGACCGCGCAATCGGCGAGGCCAAGCGCAATGGCCACAAATAACCGGCAGCGGCTTCTAAAGGCTTTTGCTGATGCTGGCGTTAATCTCGCCATGGGCAGCGACGCACCGCAAACCTTCTCGGTGCCCGGCTTTTCTATCTGGCGCGAGATTGAAGTAATGGTGGACGCGGGCCTGACACCTGCTCAAATTCTTGACATTGGCACCAAAGCACCTGGCCGCTATTTCAAGGACAAAGACCAGTTTGGCACCATCACCGTTGGTGCGAGGGCGGACCTTATCCTCCTTGACGCTGACCCCAGCGAGGACGCGCTCAACATCACCAAACAGGCCGGGGTTATGGCCGCCGGGCGCTGGTACAGCCGGGCAGACCTTGACAAGCGTTTATCGACAATCGCTGCCCGCCACGCGAATTAGGTCATCCTATAGACACGGGCTGACAAAACTCTTCAAACGCATCCCGCCACATGGAGATGGGGTGCGTTGCCAGCGTGGAGTTCTGGAAAAGCCGGTCACCAGTTACCTCGCGGGTTACCCAGTCTGGCCGATCAAAAACCTCGTCTTCATCGTCCAGCTCAACCTCAGCCAGCACAAGGCCCTTATTTTCACCCTTGAAGACATCAACGTCCCACACATGCCCGCCAAACTTGACCGCATAACGCTTCTTGATGATGAGCGGGTCAAGGGACTGTGACATCAGCGCGGCCCCTTCTGCTTTGCTGAGCGGGCGTTCAATCTCAACACGCTTTGTGCCCTTGCCGAGCTTGAGCGTGAGGATATAACCGCCCTCAACCTTGCGTACACGCAGGGAACGGCCCTCCGCGCGCATCAAGTAGCCTTGTTCGATAGATTTGAATTTTCTCGGAAGTTTGAGCCGCGCTTTGTCGACGAGGAATTTACGTTCGATCTCGTACAAGATGGACCTTCATTCGCTATAGCTTGCCGAAGCGCGCAAAACAGATATGCAGCGCATTGGCATAACCCGGTGGAATATCCTTGAATTTAAACGTGCCTTTCGCACCTTTAAATTCTGCCCAGTTATGCTCGCTGGATAGTGAAATATTTATGTCGCTCGCCTTTTTTTTCAGACGACCACTGAACACCAGCATGAGCCGGTCCCCGAGTGTGGGGTGATGTTTGACCCAACTGGAGATAAATTCGACCTTCTTGACCTTGAGGCCGGTTTCTTCTTTCACCTCGCGCTTGAGCGCATCAAAAAGGTCCTCACCGGATTCCACCTTGCCGCCGGGCAAATCAAACAGGCCACTGTCTTTACGCATCACCAGCGCCTTGCCGTCGGCTGACATCAGCACGACCTTCGCAGAAATGGGCAGGTCTTCAAGGGTTTCACGGGTTGAATTTACTTGTTCCCAATACATGTATCTCTCAATCGTTAGACGGCGGGGCGCTTTGCCCTACCCCGTATGGTCCGTCCCATATCCGCGGTATTTTAGCGCGGAGTTTTTAAATCTACATTAAGCCAAGCTCTTTAAAAGACGATTGGCCCGTTTTTCCTACAATGATGTGATCATGCACACGAATGCCGATCCTGTCGCAGGTTTCAATGATATTTTTTGTCATTATAACATCAGCCCGGCTTGGTGTCGGGTCGCCTGACGGATGGTTATGAACAAGTATAAGTGCCGTGGCATCAAGTTCAAGCGCACGTCTTACAACTTCGCGCGGATACACCGCTGCTTCATCAATCGTGCCATCACTGAGCACTTCGTCTTTCAGAAGCGCGTTTTTACGGTCGAGAAATAAAACACGGAACTGCTCACGCGGGATATGTGCCATCGCGCCTTGCAGATAATCTGTCACCGCAGACCAGTTGGACATCACAGGCCGTGTGCTGGCACCCGCGAGTGCGAGGCGAAGCGCGGACGCCTGCACGGACTTGATGGCCGCAACCGCGGTATCCCCAAGCCCAGGGGCTGCGCGCAGGCTTTCAACGTCAGCGCTTAAAACACCGGCATAGCTGCCGTACCGCTCGATCAAGCCTTTCGCGAGAGGTTTCACATCCCGCCGCGGAATCGCGAGGAAAAGGATCAGCTCCAACAACTCATAGTCGGCAAGTGCGTCTGCACCGCCCTTCAGGAAACGTTCCCGAAGGCGGGCACGATGCCCGTTCACGTGACTTTGAACCTTGGCTTGATCCCCCATTCAGCCTCCAGCTTATTCGGCGGTGTCATAGGGTGGGCAGAACCACCCTTTTGGTGACTTGGTGAAGACCTCATACCCGTCTTCTGTTACCGCTAAGGTATGCTCAAACTGCATGGAAAGAGTTTTATCGCGAGTAACAGCTGTCCAGCCGTCCGCCAGGATTTTTGAGCCCGGCTTGCCCGCATTTACCATTGGTTCAATGGTGAAAAACATGCCGGGACGCAGCTCAGGCCCTGTGCCGGGGCGACCAAAATGCATCACGCTTGGTTCATCATGGAAAACCCGGCCAATGCCATGCCCGCAGAAGTCTCTCACGACTGAATAGCGGTGTGCTTCCACATGTTGTTGGATTGCATGCCCTATATCGCCAAGGCGCGCGCCGGGCTTCACAGCCTCAATGCCCTTCCACATGGCTTCAAAAGTGACCTGACAAAGCCGTTCAGCCAGCAGCTTTTGCTTGCCCACAAAAAACATGCGGCTGGTATCACCGTACCAACCGTCCAGAATGACAGTCACGTCAATATTCAGGGCGTCCCCGTCCTTGAGTTTCTTGGGGCCCGGGATGCCGTGACAAATTACATGGTTGATTGACGTGCAGATGGACTTTGGAAACCCGCGATAGTTGAGCGGTGCAGGCACAGCGCCGTGATCAAGGATAAATTCGTGGCAAAGCCGGTCCAGTTCTTCGGTGGTGACGCCTGCTTTCACATGTGGCGTGATATAGTCAAGCACCTCAGCGGCGAGCTTGCCAGCCGCGCGCATACCATCAAATGTTTCTGGACCATGGATTTTAATCGCGCCTGTGCGGGTTTCAGGAACATCTAGCGCGTCAACATAGTTCATCTTTCAATCCTTATAGTCTTGCCTGACAGTACCACTATTGGCAGTGTACGAGGCTCAGAGCCGAATGGGAAGTGTTCCGGCAACCTTGATACCATCTGTGGTGAGGTCGCAAGTGTAACACAGTAGCTCCACACCAGCCTTTGCCGCTTCCCCTAACGTCTCGGCATAAACTTTGTCAATATCCGCTGCTGGGGCAAAGACGGTGCAATCGCCGCGTTGCACCAGATACACCATCACGGCACGGTGCCCCTCGGCTACCATATCCATCAGTTCGCGCAGATGTTTGGTGCCCCGCACGGTTACACTATCGGGGAACTGGGCGTCCTCCCCCACCTTGAGGGTGACATTCTTGACCTCAACGTAACATTTCTCAGCCAGGCTGGTGCTGGACGGCCCTTCCAGCAGGATATCAATACGGCTTGCCGCACCATATTTAACCTCCCGTTTTAAGGAAGCGTAGCCGGAAAGCTCAGGGATACCCCCCTGCAGTATGGCTTCCTCAACAATCGCGTTGGGACGGCTGGTATTGATACCCACGAGAGCACCGCCAACCTCCAGCATCTCCCAGCGCCAGTTCAGCTTGGCTTTCGGATTGGTGTTGGGAGAAAGCCAAACCGTGCTGCCCGGCTCTTTGCAGCCAAGCATGGAGCCGGAGTTCGCGCAGTGCGCCACCACAATCTCGCCTGACGGCAGTTCAACGTCCGCCAAAAAGCGCTTATAGCGCTTGATCAGCGTCCCTTTTTGTAATGTCTGTTCAAATTTCATGGCTGCACACTAGCGCTGCACGAAAGCCACAATCAAGCCTTCAGATTAAGCGTCGTGTTTTTGATGCAATCGATTATCTTGACTCGGTAGTCCACTAATGTACGCTGATCTTAGCCCTGCTTAAAATGGGTCAGGTTTCGAGAGAGTTATGAGTGATGGTTTATCCAAAACCATCTCTTTTTTTGCCCGAAACTCGCCTGTAAACACTCGTGAAAACAATGAGAGGAAGCGCAGCGCCTTCGGAAGGGCAAATAGAATCTGTAGGAAATGCCGGTTGCTAAAGTGCAACACTTGTGTGTCCTGCATGCCTATCTGCTTCAAAATAGAGCGGAATTGCGTCGCAAAACTTTGATAGCTATGCAAACTAAAGCTCCGGGCGCCCCCAATATAACAAGGACCGCCAGCCCTCAGATCTGCCGGCCCGGGTGATTCCCATAAATATGACTATAAGAAGCTGCGTACTTCGAATGAGGAAACATACCATGAAAAAAACTTGGTTTAACAATAGCGCGCGCCTTGTTGCAGGCTGCTCTATGCTCGCGCTTTCAGCCGGTGCCTATGCGCAAAGCGCAGACAGCAACTTCATGCTGGAAGAGATTGTCGTAACTGCTCAGAAGCGCGAACAAAGCCTTCAGGATGTTCCGATCTCCGTTTCAGCAATTGCTGGCGACAAAATCAAAGACTTTGCAGCTGGTGGTGAAGACATCCGTCTTCTCTCAAGCCGCGTACCTGGACTGAACGCAGAATCGTCCAACGGTCGTGTTGCTCCGCGCTTCTATATCCGCGGTCTCGGTAACACCGATTTCGATCTTGCTGCTTCCCAGCCTGTTTCAATTGTTGTTGATGACGTTGTTCTTGAAAACGTGATCCTCAAGAGCTTCCCGCTTTTCGATATTGAGCGCGTTGAGGTTCTTCGTGGCCCACAAGGCACGCTGTTCGGTCGCAACACACCGGCTGGTATCGTAAAATTTGATACTCGCAAGCCAAGCCAGGAGCCTGAAGGTTACGTAAGCGCAAGCTACGGCAGCCTCGGCACAGCTTCTATTGAAGCGGCTTACGGCGCAGGCATCAGCGAAAAAGTTTCCGCTCGTATTTCTGGTCTCTATACACGCCGCGACGACTGGATCGACAACGGCTTCAGTGGTGAAGAAAACGCAATGGGCGGCTTCGTTGAAGCTGCGATGCGTGCTCAGGTTCTTATTGAACCAACAGACAACTTTGATGCGCTCCTTAATTTCCATTACCGCTCGCTTGACGGTACGTCTGAAGTTTTCCGTGCGAACATCTTCGATGCAGGCTCACCTGAGCTGAACGAAAACTTTGACCGTGACACGGTGTTCCATGACGACACGCACAACAACACCCAAAGCTACGATAGCTGGGGTGCTTCCGCGAAGCTCGTATGGGACTTCGGTGATGACATGACACTGACATCTGTTAGCGCTTATGAAACCACAAAAGGCTGCGGCATCGGTGATATCGATGGCGGTAACACAGGTGGCCCGGGCGTTGTTCCGTTCCCAAGCACCACGGAAGACTGTATCGATAATCTCGATCAGTTCACTGAGGAGCTACGTTTGTCCGGCCAAGCCAGTGACGCGCTGTTCTACCAGTTCGGTTTCTTCTACTTCGATAGCGACTTCACCATCCGCACCCGTCCGTTCTTCGTGCCAGACTCGACTGTCCGTCACCAGAACCAGACATGGGCGCTTTTTGGTCAGGCAAGCTACGACCTGACTGAGGCGACCACACTGACCGTTGGTATGCGTTATACAGATGACGAGAAAACCGCTGACTCTTACTCAGGTGCTTTTGGTTCAGCGCTTCCAACCGTTAGCCTCGACGGCGACAACCTGAGCTGGGACATCGCTCTCAACCACATCATCAATGATGACCTGTCAGTTTACGCACGTGTTGCCACTGGCTTCCGCGCCCCTACCATTCAGGGTCGTGATGTTGCTTTCTTTGGTGTACCAACAACGGCTAAAGAAGAAACCATCATCTCTTATGAAGCTGGTTTCAAGGCAGACCTCGTTGAAGGCCGCATGCGTTGGAACGGTGCAGCATTCTACTATAACGTAGACGACCTTCAGGTTACCGCTGTTGGTGGTGGCGACAACAACGTTCGCCTCCTCAACCTCGGTCGCGTTGAAGGTTACGGTTTTGAAACAGACCTCGAATTCCTTGTGACAGAAAACTTCACCGTGACCGCAGGCGCGTCCTACGCTCACACCGAAATCTTCGCTAAAGGCGTTCGGGTTCCTGTTTGTGGCACCGGCATGTGTACACCAACAGACCCGCTTGATGCACAGGGCCGCGCCATTGTTCATGGCAACCCGCTGCCACAAGCACCTGATTGGACGTTCAACGTCACTGCTGATTACACGATGCCAATGGGTGACGACGAAGAAGTCTTCCTGTTTGCAGACTGGGCTTACCAAGGCGACACGAACTTCACACTCTATGAAGCTGCAGAGTTCAAGTCGACCGGTACGTTTGAACTTGGCATGCGTGCTGGTTACCGCTGGGCTGATGGCCGCTATGAGGCCGCTGTCTTTGCTCGCAACATCACAAACGAAGCCAACGTTAAAGGCGTGATCGACTTCAACAACCTCACTGGTTTCGTGAACGAGCCACGGGTGTTTGGTGTTGCATTCCGCGCAGACTTCTAAGTCTCAAGGTAAATACTCAAATGAAAACGGGGGCTTTCGCCCCCGTTTTTTTATTCTCTTTTCTTGTAGCTAAGCAGCCAGTCTTGGCTAAGCAAGCCTCACAGAATGTGCACCATCAACAGGCAATGCCACCCCTGTAGTGAAACTTGAAGCCGGGCTTGCCAGCATCAGCATTGCAGGCACAAGTTCCGCCAGTTTTCCTGCACGTTTCGCCGGGCTTTGTGCCAGCATTTGCTGCCCAAGATCACTATCAAGGAAGGCATCGTTGATTTCTGTCTTGAAATACCCGGGGCAAAGAGCGTTTACCCGAATGCCCCAGCGCTGCCACTCAATGGCCATCGCGCGGGTCATCTGCACAACACCCGCCTTGCTGGTCGCATAGGTCAGTTGCTGCGGGCCAACACCAAGGCCAAGGATAGAGGCCGTGTTGATGATCGAGCCACCCTTGCCGTTCTCCAGCATGGCTTTGGCTGCAATCTGGCCCACGCGCCACATACCCTTAAGGTTGGTGTTCATCGTGGCGTCCCAATCCTCTTCGCTATCCTCAAGCGCCCAGTTTGGCCGTGCGATGCCCGCGTTATTGCACACGATTGTCGGCACACCCAATTCGGCTTTGGCCTTCTCGAACGCTGCTTCAATGCTGGCCCGGTCTGTTACATCAAGCGCGACGGCAAGTGTTCTACGCCCGGTAGCTGACGCGATATCATTAGCCAGCGCCTCAATGCGGTCAGCTCGGCGGGCACCAAGCACTACATCTGCGCCAGCGCTTGCCAGCGCCCGGGCAAACTCGGCCCCAATGCCGGAACTTGCGCCCGCAACGAGTGCCACCTGGCCTTCAAGGCCAAAAAGATCATTTATAAAATTGCTCATTTTATTCCTTACCCCGCGTTTTCACGGTCATAGTCTGTAAAGCTTTTCCCGGCTTCCGCCAATTCTTTCAGGAGCGGCGCCGGTTGCCACCAACGCGGCCCGAAGTTTTCCGCGAACTGACAGATACGGGCATAAACTTTCTCGAGCCCGATACTGTCTGCGTAGTGCATTGGTCCACCACGGTATGGCGGATAGCCGTACCCGTTCACGTAAACCACATCGATATCACTGGCGCGGTAGGCTTTGCCCTCGCCCAATATCTTCGCGCCCTCATTGATCAGCGCCATCATGCAACGTTCAACAATATCCTCTGCGGGGATAGACTGGCGCTCAATCCCCAGCTTGGCACTTTCTTCTTCAATGATAGCCATCACGGATGGGTCTGGCTGTGGGGTACGGTCCCCCTCCGCATAGGTGTAAATACCCTTGCCAACTTTCAGGCCCTTGCGGCCTTGTTCCACAAGGCGATCAACCCAGTCATAGGCTTTGGTCTCGTAATTCTCGCGGCCCACGCCCTGCCTGTTAAGGTAACCGATATCAACACCCGCCATGTCTGACATTGTCATTGGCCCCATCGGCATGCCGAAGTTATATAGCGCAGCGTCTACCTCTTCAGGTTTCGCGCCCTCAATCACGGCAAGCGATGCCTCGCGGCCATAGGGTGACAGCATGCGGTTACCGATAAAGCCGTGGCATACGCCAGCAACCACACCAACTTTGCGGATGGTTTTGGCGAGGTCAATACATGTGGCCAGCACGTCAGTTGCTGTTTTATCAGCCCGTACAATCTCAAGAAGCCGCATCACATTGGCTGGCGAAAAGAAATGGAGACCAAGCACATCCTGAGGGCGCTTGGTGCAGGCCGCAATCTCGTTCACATCCAGATACGACGTGTTGGAAGCAAGGATAGCCCCATCTTTTGCCACCCGGTCGAGCTCCGTGAAGACCTTTTTCTTGATCTCCATGGTTTCAAACACAGCTTCAATAATCAGGTCACAATCACCCAGGTCATCATAAGAAAGAGTGCCGGTAAACTGACCCATCAGGCCTTCCACCTGCTCGGCGGTTAGTTTACCCTTGGCGGCTGACCGCTCATAGTTTTTGCGCACAACACCAAGGCCACGATCAAGCGCCTCCTGCTGTACCTCAAGAATAGTGACCGGAATGCCAGCATTCGCGAAATTCATGGCGATGCCACCACCCATTGTGCCAGCACCGATGATGCCAACCTTCTTAATGGCGCGGCGCGGTGTTTCCTTATCAACACCCGGAATGCGGCTGACCTGCCGCTCAGCAAAGAACATATGCTGAAGCGCACGGGACTGCGGGTTCTGGGCACATTCATAAAAAAGCTCACGCTCGCGCTTCAAGCCCTCAGCAAGCGGAAGCTTCACTGCAGCCTCAACACATTGCACACAGCGTTCCGGCGCGAAATAGCCTCGCGTTTGCTTGGCGATTGATTTGCGGAAGCCTGCGAAAAACTCTTCCCCAAACGCACTACCGTCGATCTCAATCTCGCCCGTGCGGCGGGGGCCTTTTTGAATGGCGGCTTCTGCACATGCAATAGCGGCATCCAGAAGGCCATCATCAACAAGCTCGTCCAGAACGCCCCAGCTTTTGGCTTCGTTTACGCTTACGTGCCTACCGCTGATAATGGCATCAAGTGCGTTCGCGGGCCCCGCAATACGTGGCAAACGCTGGGTGCCACCAGCCCCCGGCAATATGCCAAGCTTCACCTCAGGCAAACCAATTTTGGCTGAGGAAAGCGCAACCCGGTAATGGCAGGAAAGCGCCACCTCAAGGCCACCGCCAAGCGCCGTGCCATGGATTGCGGCCACAACCGGCTTTTCCATCGCCTCAATCTCATTCACCACATCCGGCAGATGCGGTTCCTGCATCGGTTTGCCAAACTCACGGATATCAGCACCTGCAATAAAGGTGCGCCCCTCACACGCGATAACAATCGCCTTAACGGCATCATCGGCTGTCAGGGCTTTCATCGCGTCAGACAGCCCCGCCCGAACGCTGTGCGAAAGGGCATTCACCGGTGGGTTATTGACGGTGATGACAGCAATGTCACCACGCATTTCTGTTGATACTGTGCTCATAATTTCCCCTCGTCCTCTTTGGGCGTTAGCATTTCGCCTGCCCAAGGTCTTCTTGTGAGAAAAGTTAGGGCACCGACGCGCTAAAGCCAGAAATCAGATAAAATTTTGCGCCCTAAGCGCGTTCAATCACCATGGCAATGCCCTGCCCCACACCGATACACATGGTGGCGAGGCCGTACCGGCCGCCGGTTTCCTCTAGCTGATGCGCGAGCGTAAGTGCAATGCGCGCGCCAGACATGCCAAGCGGGTGGCCAAGGGCTATCGCCCCGCCATTCGGGTTCACATGCGCCGCATCATCCGGCAAGCCAAGGCCGCGAAGGCACGCAAGCGACTGCGCGGCAAACGCCTCATTCAGCTCAATCACATTCATCTGCTCAAGGGAAAGGCCCAGCCGTTTCAACAGCTTCTGTGTGGCGGGCACAGGGCCGTAACCCATGGTGCGGGGCGGCACGCCAGCACAGACAGCGCCAACAATGCGGGCCATTGGTGTAAGGCCGTGTTTTTTGACCGCAAGCTCGCTCGCCACAATCAGCGCGGCTGCACCGTCATTGGTGCCGGAGGCGTTACCGGCTGTCACCGTGCCTCCTTCCCGAAACGGTGCGCGCAATTTAGCTAGCGCTTCCACCGTGGTGCCGTGGCGAGGGTGCTCATCATGTTCGATGATCAGATCATCGCCTTTACGCTGGGGAATACGAACGGGCGCTATTTCACGAGCAAAGCGCCCAGCCTTTTGCGCTGCCTCAGCCCGCGCCTGAGACAGGCACGCAAAAGCATCCTGATCCTCCCGGCTGATATTCATGTCTGCGGCAAGGTTTTCGGCCGTCTCGGGCATCGAATCGGTGCCATAAGCCGCATTCAGCGCCTTGTTCACAAACCGCCAGCCGATGGTGGTGTCATATATCTCTGCCTGGCGCGAGAAAGCCCCAGTTGCCTTGGGCATCACAAACGGCGCACGGGACATGCTCTCAACCCCGCCGGCGATTGTAAGCTCGGCCTCCCCGGCCATGACAGCTCGCCCGGCCTGGGCGAGCGCTTCAAGGCCTGAGCCGCACAAACGGTTAACCGTCACCGCAGGCACATCAACAGGAAGACCCGCAAGAAGCGCCGCCATACGCCCCACATTACGGTTATCCTCGCCCGCCTGATTGGCACAGCCGTAAAACAGGTCATCCACCAACGCCCAGTCGACACCTGCGTTCCGCTCCATCAACGCCTTTATGGGGTGAGCGGCGAGGTCGTCCGTTCGCACGGCTGAGAGGCCACCGCCATATCGTCCAACCGGCGTCCTGATACCGTCACAAATAAAGGCCGTTTGCATTTAACACTCCCCATAGCTCACATTATTTAAGGGCTAAAATAAATAGCATACCAGAAAATGCCAGTGTCAATTTCAGATAACCGGCGCTCCCTCACGGGAAGTGGAATCAGGTCACCTTCATTGCCTTTTTAATCGCTCGTATTAACTATAGGTCAAAGCCTAAGATGGACTAGGGGAAGGACAAAATAATGGCGCTTGATCAGGATACCCTCAAACAGCTGTGCGAAACGCTTGAGCGTTATGTTCACGACCGGCTTATCCCCGCTGAGCGTGAAGTCGCAGACACGGACAAAATTCCTGATGATATTGTCTCAGAGATCCGTGACCTTGGGCTGTTTTCCCTTTCCATCCCTGAAGAATTTGGCGGCCTTGGCCTCAATATGCAGGAAGAGGTTGAGGTTGCGATGGTGATTGGCGAGGCCGCCCCTGCGTTTCGATCCATCTTTGGCACCAACGTAGGCATTGGCTCACAAGCAATTGTGCTTGACGGCACACCTGAGCAAAAGGCCACCTATCTGCCAAAGCTCGCGTCCGGTGAGCTTATTGGCTCCTTCTGCTTAACGGAGCCCGAAGCAGGATCTGATGCCGGATCACTGCGCACCACAGCGAAGCGTGACGATGAGGATTATATCCTGAACGGCACCAAACGTTTCATCACCAATGCTCCCTATGCTGGCCTTTTTACCGTCATGGCGCGCACTGATCTCGAGAGCAACGACGCGCGCGGGGTTTCAGCTTTTCTGGTTGAGGCGGGTACGCCCGGCCTGCGCATCGGCAAACCTGAGAAAAAAATGGGCCAGCAAGGTGCGCCGGTTGCTGACGTGATCTTTGAAGATTGCCGGGTGCCCGCAGTGAATATCATTGGTGGACGCGAGAATATGGGCTTCCGCACCGCCATGAAGGTGCTTGATAAAGGCAGGCTGCATATCTCAGCCGTTTGCACCGGGCTTGCCAAACGCGTGCTGCGCGACACCGTGCGCTATGCCAAGGAACGGAAGCAGTTCGGCAACGCCATCTCTGATTTCCAGCTCATTCAAGCCATGATTGCCGATAGCCAGATGGAGATATATGCGGCTGAGTGCATGATCCGCGACGCCGCAAAAGCGCGGGATTCTGGCGAAGACACCAAACGCAAGGCCTCATGCACAAAACTGTTTGCCTCAGAAATGGTGGGGCGGGTGGTTGACCGGGCCGTGCAGATATACGGCGGTGCAGGATACATCGCAGACTATGGCATTGAGCAGTTGTACCGCGACGCACGCCTGTTCCGCATTTATGAGGGCACCAGCCAGATACAGCAGCTTATCATCGCCAAAGATGTCATCGCGGCCACAGACTAGGGAGCAACCGGGTAGCCTTATCGCCACAACACAGCCGCATATTTTGTGATCACATTTCTGCCGATAGTTTGATATGATACATCCAACGCAAAACCAGAGCCTTGAAGGTTTATGGTCAAACATAACAGGGAGCGCCAATCATATGCGGTATCTAAGCCTTATTTTTGTGATCAGTATCCTATTCAGTTCAGCTGCTTTTGCAGATAAAAACGATCACGCCCATCCCAAAAAAATCTCCAAGGATCAGATTGCAGGTCAGTTTTTCTCCGATCACGAACCGCTTGTGCAAGAGCATGAAAGCGAGATCGGCACCTACCAGACACAGGACATCGAGAACTTCCTCTCTGCCGACAAGAAGTTCGATAGTGGCATGTACCGCTCCGGCCCCGTGCGCATGACAATCGATCACTACGGTGTTGATGAATTTATGTATTTTGTTGAGGGCGGCGTAACACTGACCTCCGCCGACGGCACCGTGACCGAGATCGGCCCAGGCGACGCCGTCACTATCGGTCGTGACTGGAAAGGCGTTTGGGATTCAAAAGGTTACATGAAGATTTATGTGATCTATTCCGCTGATGAACCGCTCGAGTAACAAGAGCACCAAGCAATAAAAAAGGCGGGGAAATCCCCGCCTTTTTCTCCCCTGATAGGGAATATTCTCTAGGCTGGTTAATCAATAACCCCGGCGCAATCAGCGTGGGACATGCCCAGCGACGCCGCAACACTATTAAAGAACTCAACCTCAAACGGGCTGACTTTACCGTCTACCTTGATCACTTCCGCGAGCGCACCCACGATCATCTTGCTGTCTTCAGCGCCGATCTTGGAACTCACTTTGGAAAGGTAACGCTCAAGCGTTGCTTCATTGTAGAGGTCAGAAAGAGCTGCAACACGAATGTCCTTTTCGCTCACTTCGTCACCCGTACGGTCCTTGATGATGCCCTGAACAGTAGCAATCTCAATCCCCGAAATATTGGTATCAGCGTTGGTTGCGCGTGACAGCGCCATCAAAAGCGCCTCGCGTACCAACTGTTTCTTGCCTTCAGCGTCGAGCTCTTTGCCCCGAAAAAGGTTCATAATATTTTCTAGTTGTGCGAGCGGCATATTACCCTTCCCCTCATCAAATCTTGGATACAGTATAGTATAGGATAAACGTTCTGGCAGATACCAACCCAAATTTGCGCCGGGGTCAAGGTCGGAAACAGGTTTCTTTTCAAAACGGCCAAGTACAGGCTCGTTTCAATCCTTCTCTGCCAAACAAATGTACCCGACACCAGTAAGCTGGCGCGCTGTCAAATTCTACCGCTACTTCAAAGACAAGCGGCGAAATTGATAAAATTTTAAATAAATCCGGGACAAGAGACCCTTTCCACAAACAAAAAAGCCGCAACTTTCCCTATTATTTCAAAACTAGACAAACAAAATTGGACATTGATCCAGAAAGTCTGATAGTAGTTTCGCAGTCGAACTTGCAAGGGGGTCGCAAGCTTGAAGATGAGAGCCCAATTAACCTAATAAACGTAAGAAAAACACGAAATAGGTATGACTTACACATATCAATATCCCCATCCTGCGGTCACCACCGATATTGTCATTTTTTCCGTGAGAGAAAATGCATTACAGCTATTGCTGATCAAACGTGGCGGTGAACCCTATAAAGGATCATGGGCTTTGCCCGGCGGTTTTGTAAAGCTGGACGAAAGCGTGGACGCCTGCGCGAAGCGTGAGCTTGCAGAAGAAGCTGGCCTTCAGGATGTATATCTTGAGCAGCTTTACACCTTTGGCAAGGTGGATCGTGACCCGCGCGAACGCGTAATAAGCGTTGCTTATTATACACTTACGCCGTCTGAGCATCTGCTACCTGAAGCAGGAACGGACGCGGCCGAAGTGGCTTGGTTCCCGATCTCCGAACTGCCGGAACTGGCATTCGACCATACGGAAATCATCAATGTGGCTCGTAAACGCTTGGCCGCAAAGATGGAATATTCCACCATCGGCCTGCAATTTATGGCAGAGGAATTCACCCTGTCGCAGCTTCAGATCGTTTATGAGCAGGCTACGGGCAAAGAACTCGACAAACGCAACTTCCGCAAATGGATTCTCTCGCTGGACCTGATCAAGGAAACCGGCAAGAAATACGCGGCCGGCGCACACCGCCCTGCCATGCTTTACAGCATCAAAGACCGCGACAGCGTTGAAATCATTCGCTAAGGCGCTAGCAACCGCTTGCGCCCCGGCGTCCCCCTTCCTATGTTCATAAGAGCGATAAAAACGGGGTGACGCGTGAAAAAGAAGCTACCGGAAATCATGGAAGACATGCGCCAGGCCCTGCTTGGACGCAAGAAAGACCACAGCTGGGGTACAAGCGCCAGCGACGCCTATTCCGCCACCATGGACGGCATAAAAGGCTTTAGTTCTGATACACTTAGCAAAACCGCAGAGCGCTTCAACGAGGCCCTGCCCTATATTGAGCGCGCGGGCTATGACGTAACCGAAATTGAAGTCGGGCTCGGCCTTTCCCCCAAAGTGGTGCCGCACCTGCGCCTGAGGGAGCTGATCAGCGACGACGAGGAACGCGCACTGCTGTTTGAAACCCGCGAAAAAAAGCTGATCAACACCATCCTCAACTCGCTCTTCCGCGCCAGTGGCACCCGTAAGAACCTGAAATTCAACAAGTTTCACTTCACAGACATTGAGCTTGAGCTCAGCATCCTGCCCACCGTTGTGCTGAAGTTTAAACCCAACGCCGCCCACCAGCCGGTG
Source organism: Kordiimonas sp. (assembly GCF_965216265.1). Lineage (GTDB taxonomy): Bacteria > Pseudomonadota > Alphaproteobacteria > Sphingomonadales > Kordiimonadaceae > Kordiimonas. Next base: position 3,678,012 of record NZ_OZ244153.1, on the reverse strand, counting down.
CCTGATATCGAAGAAGAGGTCGAGGGTGACCCGCTTGCGCTCGCCGCCCCTGGGGATGATCAGACGGGCAATACAGACATCTGAGCGGCATCTGAGTGGCATCTGAGTGGCGCTGAACGGCATCTGAGCCGCCACCAATCGCCCCACATCTGTAGGCAAAAGTGTGACGGTTTCTGTGGCGCGGGTGTGGCGGTGATTTTCCCCGCCTTTTTCAGCGCAACCGCTTGATAAGCATCATGAAAAATGCCCCAACACCATCTCTGGCACTGGGGCATTTAAAATGTCTCACTGGTGTGGCGCATTCGCGCCCAACCAATATGGCTTATTTTGCAGCAGTCCGCGAAAAGCGTTTGCTGATTTCCTGTGAACGCTCAAGCGCCATGTAGCTATCGAACAGAAGTTCCATGCCTGCCACGGTTGTTGCTTCAGCTTCCAGGTCTGCTTCTGCCCCTGCACCAGCAGCCGGAGCCACGTCGGAGAGAACATCACCAGACATCGCATCAAGCGCATCGCTAAACTGGCTCTGCACATTTGCGAAAATACGATTGCTTTCCGCTACACCGGCTTGAAGAGCAGCAAGCTCGTCACCCGTTGCACCATCATCAATCGCGCCCTGGAAACAGGTGTGTGAACGCTCCGCAGCATCCATCACCTCTTTAAAGGCCATTGTCGTTTCAACGATACGCTTTTCCGGTGTCAGGCCCTCAGCACCCTCAACCGTTGGCATGCCCGCGCTATAGTCAGACATGGGCGCCAAACATGCGCTCGCTTCAGATTCGTCAGCGGCAGAAACTGCACCAAAAGATACAGCTGTCATTGCCAAACCGGCGATCAAAGTAATTTGCGGTTTCATTACACTTCCCTCTATCAAATACCGCCCCACAACAGCTTGAGACTGCCGCATTTTAAAATTAAATGCAATTTTACTTTAATTATAGGCATTAGAGGTGGCAGAGCGTTGCACGAAAGCAACGCAAGCAAGGGAAGAGATTTCGGTGTCAAGAATGCGCGCTAGAGGATGCCCAGCTCAACAAAAACATCCGCCACGTCATCGGCGAAATTGGCGCCTTTCCTAAGCACAGGCACGCTTTCCGGCAGGTCCTTGAACTTTTCTTTCTGGCTTGTGGCAATCAGCGCCACGGGGATATCTCGCGTTGTTGGCATGGCCTTCAAGGCACACGCCAGGTCAATGCCTGAAAGCTCCGGCATCACGCGCGAGACGATCACCGCATCCGGCCGCATGGAGGGAATCAGTTGAATAGCATCCATGGTGGAAGCCACGTTGATCATGCGGTAACCGCATTCCAGTAGCTCGCGGGTGACAATCTTGGTCGCCGTGCCCGGCTCCATCACCAGCATCACCTCAATGTCCGTTACCGTCACGTCACCAACGTTGAAGCCGCCCTTGTTGGGCAGCTTGCGCATCAGCTGCGAGATATCAATCTCGCGCCCGTTGATGAAGGCATCAAGGCATTCGGCCATACGGTCTGCATAAAAGTGGATATCGCGGCACGATTCGGGCGTCAGCTCCGACATATTGAAGAAATAATCCTCAAACCGGTGGCACATCACCTTCAGCGCTTTCATCTCAAAGCTGGCCGCCACGGTTTTCAGGGAATGCGCCTCAAGGCGAATGGTCGCCAGCGCATGCTCACCCAGCACACGGCCTGCCTGATATTCGCTCACCGCTTCATTCAGGTTATGAAGCCGGTCCTCAACCGTATCAATGGCTTCGGTGCGTAATTCTTCAACAAGGTTATTATCTAGTGTCGACATCGTCTGCCCTTAATGACTTCGCTACATATGTTTTGGCACAGAAATGGTTACCCGAGCGTTAGCATTTCCTGAATGTTTTCCCAAGGGCCAGAAAAATATTATATGATTTGCCAAACAGCGCTTGACTTATGGGGGGTGATCAGTATTTTGCGCCCACTGAGCGGTTGCATGAGGCAGCCGGCAACACTGTTTTCTTGGAGTGAATAAGATGGCTAAGCCGTCCAGCATCAAAATCAAGCTGGTTAGCACCGCGGATACCGGCTACTTCTACGTGACCAAGAAGAATCCGCGCACGATGACCGAGAAAATGGTCCTGCGCAAGTACGACCCGGTTGTTCGTAAGCACGTAGAATTCAAGGAAGCCAAGATTAAATAATCTAGGTTTTCCGACAAGTATTAGAGAAACGCCGCGCCTTCACGGGCTGCGGCGTTTTTTATATTGGATGATGACTTCAAGCCGCAATGAAATGTATGCTGCCCCCAATCACTTCGAAAGACATCACAATACGTGGGGAGGATGGCAGGTGGTGGATTGGTTTAAACGTGCAATACGTTTGCATTTGGGCGCCAGTTTGGCATTAGCCACCCTCCTTGGTCTTGTTATTGGGCTAGTATTGTCGGAACGGCCGCCGCTGGATTGGACAAAATGGAGCGTAATTGGGCAATGGGCAAATGTGGTCGTACTAATATTTGTGGCCTGGATTGGCGCAACCCTTCCACAGAGACTAGCCCGCCAACAGCGCATTGCAGAACTAGGTCCGTTAGCTGATGAACTTTCGCTCGAACTGGAAGAGTTGTTAAAAGAATCTAACAACATCGCTGCATGGCGCGAGCAGGCCAATTACCCCACTCCAGACTGGATGGTCTTTGAGCGAACAAAGATTGACGAACTAGCAGAGAACTTTAGCTCAGACGCTCCATACCTTCAGCACCTTGTCCGACAAGCACACGACAGTTTCATAAATAAAATGTTCTATATGCTCACAGTGGACATTGGCACCGGCGAAGATTTCGTGGTGGACCGCAACAAGGTTGAATGGCGAAACATCACCCATTACAGGAAAATAGCGCACATTAAAGCCAATTCCGCATTAAACTACCTGCGCAGAGAATATGGCATTTCTGACAACGAATAGAACCTAAGTATTGGCGCCGCTTGCTATCGTCAACTTCACCTCACGATGCAATGTTCTCCTACCTCACCAAAGCATGGTCTGTGGATCATCAACCGGCTCATTGTTAATAGCAAGCATCAGGCCCTTCACCACCCTGATCACGGTCCAGAGCGCCCACCACGCAAGGATAAGGTAGCCGATGAGTACAAGCGAGAGGATGCCGCCCACAATGATGGTGGCGAGGCCAAGCCAAAAGGTACGCACCTGATAGTCAAAGTGCGTGCGCCAGACGGGGTCGTGTGTGGCTTTTGAATGCGCCATGGCCACGCCCACAACGGCGGTGATGCCGGCTGCGAAGCCAACCAGATACAGAACATAGATGATAATGGCGGTGGTGCGGTCTTTATCTTCCGCCGGGCTTCTTGGGCCATTTCCCGGCCCCATGTCATAGTCGCTCATTGTGTTCCCCCACATGAAATGAATTGAAAGTAACTCGGAACACAGATGTTTAGGCTACTGTTTAGGCGATCAGCGCCGCTCAGGCGCTTTCCTGCCCCGCGATGATCACACGGTTGCGGCCACCCGACTTGGCGGCGTAGAGCGCCTTGTCTGCCGCGTCAAGCAGGGCTGCCGGGTTGTGCATGGCCCCGCTTGTTGCCACCCCGATGGAAACCGATATCTGCACCGGGCCGTCTGGCGCGCCCACATCAAACGGGTTTTCCGCCACTTCCTGGCGCAACCGGTCCCCGATCATGAAGGCCCAGTCGGTTGGTGTTTCAGGCATCATCACCACAAATTCTTCACCGCCGTAGCGCGCCGCCAAATCCACCCCGCGGATATTTTTGGCGATACGGTTGGCAAACTCCTTCAGCACCAGATCACCCACCGCGTGGCCGTAGGTGTCGTTCACCTTCTTGAAGTGGTCGATATCCATCATCAGAACAGAAAGCGGCTTGCCGGAGCTTTGTGCCGCCTGCAGGCGCGTTTCAAGGTGGCTGGTAAGATAGTGCCGGTTATAAAGCCCGGTGACAGCGTCCGTGGTGGCAAGCTGCATGGAAAGGTGGAAGTTTTCCCATAGTTTGTCGGCGTAGCGCTTGCGCTTAAGCTGGGTTTTCACCCGCGCGAGAAATTCCATGCGGTCAACCGGGCGCACTACATAGTCGTTCACGCCCATCTCAAGCGCGCGTACCAGCAGTTTGGTATTGCCGTCATCCACCATCACAAGGATGGGCACATGGCGGGTTTCCTCAAACGAGCGGAGCTTGGAGCAGACCCGAAGGCCGTCTGTGTTACGCATGGTGAGCGACACGATGATCAGGTCGAAGTTTTTCTCCCGCGCGCGGTCTGCCGCGTCTTCCCCGCCGTTCATGAAGGTGAGGTCACCCACACCGTCAAGCGCGCGGGCGATGCGTTCCATCACCCGTTCCTGCTCATCCACAATAAGGATGGCGCCGTCTGTTGGCACGGCAGTATCGAACGGTATTTCTTCTTCATTTTCCCAGCCAAGGCTTGCGCCTGTGGTTTCGCGGTTTCTCAGCTCGTCCATCATCACCTTGAGACGCACAAGCGAGCGCACCCGCGCGAAAAGCGCGAGGTCTTGTACCGGTTTGGTAAGGAAATCATCCGCGCCAGCCTCAAGCCCGGCCACACGGTCGGACGGCTGGTCAAGCGCTGTGACCATCACAACGGGAATATGGGCGGTGGCGCTGTCTGCCTTGATACGGCGACAGACCTCAAAGCCGTCCATGCCGGGCATCATCACGTCCAGCAGGATAATATCAGGGTGTTCGCGGCTGATAACGTCCAACGCTTCAGGCCCGCTAAACGCGGTCAGAACGTCGAAATACTCACTCGTGAGCTTAGCTTCGAGCAGCTTGACGTTCGGCGGAACATCATCAACTACCAGCACCCGCGCTGTCATCGGATTCCTATCCTACGAACTGTTTTACTGTCTCAAGGAAATGCCCAACTGAAATGGGCTTTGCGATATAGGCCTCGCAGCCCCCTTCCCTGATTTTTTCCTCGTCGCCCTTCATGGCAAAAGCCGTGACCGCAACAACAGGAATTTTGCGCAGGTCTTCGTCCTCCTTGAGCCATTTGGTGACTTCAAGGCCAGAGACCTCCGGAAGCTGAATATCCATCAGAATGAGATCCGGATTATGTTCGCGTGCAAGGTCAAGTGCAGCCATGCCATCACGCGTTTGGATTGTCTCATAATCATGAGCTTCCAAAAGGTCGCAAAACAACTTCATATTCAGCTCGTTGTCTTCGACGATCAGGATCTTCTTACCCATACGCTTCCCCTAGCTCCTTATCGCTGGAGCAACTGTTTACCCTTAGCGGCAAATAATAGGCGTGGTTCTTATCAAAAGACAAGCCCGCTAAGGTATTTAAATAGAATTTTCGGTGGCGGTTCGATCATTGTGACAAAAAAGCCATTTCATGTCTTGCTCAGCCTAACAATCGCATGGGAAAGTTAACTAAATACAAAAGACAAGTTAGAATATTTGGCGAGAGAATTTCATGACAGTTGACTTTGCACAGGCTATCGCACTTCGCGCTGCCGCGTTTATTTTCTCTGAAGATGAGCTGCGGGACAGGTTTATCGCCCTTTCAGGCGTGGGGGTTGATGACATTCGCGCCCGCATTGAAGACCAGGCCTTCCTTGCTTCACTTCTCGAATTTTTGATGGGCCATGAGCCCGACCTGATGGCATTCTCTTCCTATTCGGAAGAAAAGCCCGAGACCATCGTGAAAGCCTGGCGGGCTTTAGGTGGTGGTGAAGGGCAGGAATGGTAGGCAAGTGGACGCAGCAACCTTCAGCGCGCAGATAAACCCTTCAAGGCCGCTTCTTCTTTTGGATGCGGACGAGGTTTTGCTGCGCTTTGTTGAACACCTTGAAGCTTACCTGCCCTCGCGTGGGCATGAGCTTCGGCTCACAAGCTTCCAGCTTGGCGGCAATATCTTTGACCTGAGCACCGAAAAGCGTGCGGAAGGCGCGGTAGTGAAAGCCCTGATTGCCGGTTTTTTTGACGACTGCACCCATGATGTGCCGCTGGTGGACGGCGCGCGCGAAGCGCTGGATAGCCTGAAAGCGCACTATGATATCGCCGTGCTCTCCAACGTGCCGGACCGGTGCCGGGACGCCCGCGCCACCAACCTGCGTGGCCACGGGCTTGATGTACCGGTGATTGCCAACCGGGGCGAAAAAGGCCCGGTAGCTGCCATGCTGGCCAGTGCCACGCGCAAGACCGTGGTGTTTGTGGATGACCTGCCACCACAGCATGCCTCAGTGGCCGAGCACGCGCCCGATGTTCACCGCGTGCACTTCATTGCCGACCCGCGCCTTGGGCCGATGCTTGAAAAAGCAGAGCACGCCCATGTGCGCATTGATGACTGGCCCACGCTTGAGCGCCACCTCATCACCCTCCTGGAAGGTTAGGCCGATGACCGGGCCGGACGCGCATTTGGAAAACCAGGACGGGAGCGACGAGCATGCGCCGGTTTTGTGCCGGTCCTGCTTTCATATTTACCGCGCCAAAGGCCCCTGCCCCCAGTGCAACAAGCCGCGCCTTATCTCGCACAGGGAACTTCTCTCGCTCACCATCGCGCATCTGGACTGTGACGCCTTTTATGCCAGCATTGAAAAACGCGATAACCCAAAGCTGGCGTCCAAACCGCTGATCATTGGCGGCGCGAGTGGCCGCAGCGTGGTTTCCACCTGCTGTTATATCGCGCGCATGAGCGGGGTACGTTCCGCCATGCCCATGTATAAAGCAAAAAAGCTGTGCCCGGACGCGGTGATCCTGCCGCCCAATATGGCGCTCTACCGCGAGGTAGGCCAGCAAGTACGGGCGATGATGTTCGACCTCACCCCGCTTGTGGAACCGCTCTCCATCGATGAAGCTTTCATGGACCTCTCCGGCACGGAGCGGCTGCATCACGCGCCGCCTGCGGCGCAGCTCGCACGGCTGGCCGCCACGATTGAGCGCGAGATTGGCATCACTGTCTCCATCGGCCTCGCGCCCAACAAGTTCCTCGCAAAACTGGCATCAGACATGGATAAACCCCGAGGTTTTACCGTGATTGGCGAGACTGACAAGATGCAAATTCTGGCGGGCCTGCCCATCACCCGCATTTACGGCATTGGCGCCAAAACCGCAAAAAACCTCGCGAAAGATGGCCTCTCTGAAATCGCACAGTTGCAGGAGATGGAAGAAGCCACGCTCATGCGGCGCTACGGCGAAACCGGGCTGAAGCTCTACCGGCTCGCGCGCGGCGTCGACCCCCGCAAGGTCAACATCAGCCAACCGGTAAAAAGTGTTTCCAGTGAACGCACGCTGGACCGCGACCTTGTGACCTTTGAGAGCCTTGAGGAGAAGCTCTGGCGGCTCTCGGACAATGTGTCCACCGACCTCAAGCGCAAGGAGCTTGCGGGGCTTACCATTACCCTCAAGCTCAAAACCAGCATGCACCGCATCATCACCCGCTCCCGCACGCTGGATGCGCCCACCCAGTTGGCTACCAATATCTTTGAGGTGGGCCAGCAGCTTTTGAAGCCGCTGGCGGACGGCACGCCTTACCGCCTGATTGGTATCGGGGTCAGCCATTTTCGCCCGCTGACAGAGGCTGACCAGCCTGACCTGATAGAACCTGCCCGCACCAAAAAACGCGTGGCAGAAAAAGCGATGGATGCGCTCAAGGGTCGTTTCGGCAGCTCGGCAATTATGAAGGGGCGCTCGATTGACGCGGCAAAAACTGCCCCAAATGATACAAACAAACGAAAATAACCCTTTTATTTTCAATGCATTGATCTAATCACATCATGGCACGGCATTTGCTACGTCTTCTTCAAACAACAGTCTGTGTTGGAGAAGAGTATGATTGAGCAAAAGAACAAGCTGAAAGACAAAGCTGAGATCAACCCCTATGTGAGCAAGCTTGCAAGCAAGTTGATGCGCACCGCAGCCAATGCGGAGATGAAGTTTGACAGCACAGGCTGGCAACTGATCACCGAGGTGTTGAGCTTTGCAGCCGCAGCCGAACAGCGCATGTCTGAGCAGCAGGACCGCATCGCGTATCTTGAGCAGCTTTCTGTCACCGACGAGCTCACTGGCGTGCCCAACCGGCGCGGCCTCCGGCTTGCGCTTGGGCAAACGCTGGCGTCCGCCGCCCGGCACAATGAAACCGGCGTGCTTGGTTTCCTTGACCTTGATGGCTTCAAGGACATCAACGACGTTCACGGCCATATGGCCGGTGATGCTGTGCTCAGGTTTGTTGCAAAAACGATCAAGCGCCATATCCGTCCGAGCGATGTGGTCGCGCGCATCGCAGGCGACGAGTTTGCTGTTATCCTGACCCGTTGTGACGCGGAAGGTGGCGAAGACCGTATCCGCGCTTTGCAGGCGCGCATCAATGAAGGCCGCGTGCATTATGGTGGAACACGCATTCCGGTGCGGTGCTCCATCGGCGTGCATCCCTTCAATGCCGCAACCGACCCGGGCGAACTGATTGAAGCCGCAGACCAAGCCATGTATCAGGACAAGGATCGCCGCAAAGGCGGGCATCTGCGCTCCGCATAAGGTAAAACAGCGAATACGTTGCAAAAACGATCAAGCGCCATATCCGTCCGAGCGATGTGGTCGCGCGCATCGCAGGCGACGAGTTTGCTGTTATCCTGACCCGTTGTGACGCGGAAGGTGGCGAAGACCGTATCCGCGCTTTGCAGGCGCGCATCAATGAAGGCCGCGTGCATTATGGTGGAACACGCATTCCGGTGCGGTGCTCCATCGGCGTGCATCCCTTCAATGCCGCAACCGACCCGGGCGAACTGATTGAAGCCGCAGACCAAGCCATGTATCAGGACAAGGATCGCCGCAAAGGCGGGCATCTGCGCTCCGCATAAGGTAAAACAGCGAATACAAAGGGCCTTTCAAGGCCCTTTTTTTATGGCAAACGCTTTGCTATAAGGGCTTAGTTTTCTTATATTTTTTTTAAATGCTGGAGCGCCCAATGAGTGTTGATAAACGCCTTGCTGATCTTGGGATCGAAATACCCACCCCTGCGGTGCCGGTCGCAAACTATGTACCTTTTGTGATCAGCGGAAACCTTGTGAGCGTTTCGGGGCAGGTGCCCGTCAAGGACGGCAAGGTCGCGTTTGAAGGCAAGGTCGGCGCAGATGTATCTATTGACGACGCCTGCAAGGCGGCCCGCCTTTGTGCGCTCAATATCATTGCGCAGGTGAAAGCTGCCTGCGGTGGTGACCTGAATAAAGTCAAGCGCATCGTCAAGCTTGGTGGGTTTGTCAACTGTGTTGACGGCTTTGCAAGCCAGCCGCAGGTGATCAACGCCGCAAGCGACCTGATGGTTGACGTTTTTGGTGACGCGGGCAAACACAGCCGTTCGGCTGTTGGCACCAACGCGCTGCCCCTTAATGTTCCTGTTGAAATCGATGCTCTTGTAGAGATTGGCTAAACACCATGGCAAACGGCAAAAGAGAATTCCCCTGGCTTACTGAGTTTGACATCGCCCACCGTGGCCTTTTTGAGGCTGGAACGGAGGCGGAGGAAAACACACTCAAGGCCGTGGAACTTGCTGTTGACGCCGGTTATGCTCTTGAGATTGACGTGCGCGCCACGGTCGATGACATCATTGTGGTGTTTCATGACGACACACTGGAGCGCATGACCAACGGCAAAGGCCATGTTTCTACATGGGGTTTTCGCCAGTTGAGGGACGAGTTCACCGTAGGTAGCACGGGCCTGCCAATGCCAAGCCTACCGGACGTGCTGGATGTAGTGCAGCAGAAAACACCCTTGTTTGTCGAGATCAAATACGACAAACGCAAAGACCTGCAAAAGGTTTGCGCCGGTGTGCGCCATGCGTTTGAAGGCTACGGCAAAAACGTGGCCGTTATGTCGTTCGACCCCCGCATCGTGACTTGGTTCAGGACCTATATGCCGAAATACCCACGCGGGCTTATCATCGGGCGGGAGTTCCTGCTTAGTATGAAAGCGCGTCTGGCGCTTCAGTACTGGGTGCATAAGTGCAAACCGGATTTCATTGCCTGTGACGTGAACCTGTTACCCAACAGCTTCTGCACCGCATGGCGTAAAAAGGGCAACCCACTGCTGACCTGGACCGTGCGCGACGACAAGATGGAAGAAATAGCCCGCCAGCATGCAGATGCTGTGATCTTCGAGAAACCCGCCATTGTCGGCAAAAAGAGCTGAAGGGGAGCATGATGCCGGACGGGGAGAACCTGAAGGCAGAAATAGCGGGCTCCATCAGCCAGATCCCGGCACATGACTGGGATGCCTGCGCGGGCACTGATAATCCTTTTCTGAGCCATGCTTTTCTCTCAGCCCTTGAGGAAACCGGCTGCACCAATGCGGACACTGGCTGGCAGCCCTATCACCTGATCATTCGCAACAGCTGCGGCACATTATGCGCCGCGATGCCGCTTTTCCTCAAAGGGCATTCCTACGGCGAATATGTGTTCGACCACGCCTGGGCTGACGCTTATGAGCGAGCGGGCGGCAGCTATTATCCCAAACTGCAATCCGCCGTGCCTTTCACGCCGGTTACCGGCCCTCGCCTGCTGATACGGGACGGGGAAGATCGGCCCGCACTTGAACGCGCACTGCTCCGCACCGCACAAAAGCTCTCCAGTGAACTCGGCGTATCCAGCCTTCATCTCACTTTCATGCCAGAGGCCCAAACGGTAGCGGCGCAGGACGCTGGGTATCTGATCCGCACTGACCAGCAGTTCCATTGGCATAACCGGGCTTATGGCTCGTTTGAAGATTTTCTCAGCGTGCTGTCGTCGCGCAAGCGCAAGCAGATACGGAAAGAGCGCAAGCGGGTGGAGGAGCAAGGTATCACCTTCAGGTTTCTCAAGGGCGATGTGATTGGTGAGGACGACTGGGACCGTTTTTTCGATTTCTATATGGACACAGGTCGCCGAAAATGGGGCAGCCCCTACCTGAACCGTGCCTTTTTCAGCCGTATCGGCGAGTTGATGGGCGACCGTATCCTGCTTCTAATGTGCGAACATGATGGCGAGGCCGTCGCGGGTGCCCTGAACTTCATTGGTGCAGACACGCTTTATGGCCGCTATTGGGGCTGTGTGGAAAGCTTCGACAACCTGCATTTTGAAGCCTGTTACTACCAGGCCATCGACTATGCCATCGCGCACGGCATGGCACATGTAGAAGCGGGCGCGCAGGGCGAACACAAGCTGGCGCGGGGTTACGAGCCGCAAAAGACCTATAGCGCGCACTGGATAGGGAATGAGAGTTTTCGCAGCGCTGTCGCGCGCTATCTGGAGCATGAACGCGCCGAGGTTGACGCCCATGTGGACATCCTCACCGACCACACCCCATTCAAAAAAGGCTAAACATGGAAAAGCTTAAAGTGACGCTGGATTGGGAAGGGTCGCTCAAGCCGGGGGAATTCCCGGCTGGCCCAGAAGTTGCGGAGGAAATGGGGCTGGAAAGCCCCGGTGTATATCTGTGTATCCAGCGCTACCCCAATGTCACTGTCCTTTATGCCGGGAAGTCCATGTGCCTCAGAAAGCGTATCCATGAACATTTGGCGAGCACACTCGGTTTCCAATACTGGCGACGCAAGGACAACCCAGTGCCTCGTTCGTCATTTCAAACTGATCTAGACAACGCCAACCGCAAGGCGGCAGACGCACTATATCTGGAAAATGAGTATGCCTTTATTCGGCCAGACAAGTTTGGGCTCGGGCAGTTCAATGATCTCAAGAATAATATTGGTGAAGCGATAAGGGAGGTGGAACGAACCGAATTTTACTATTGCTCTATCGAGAAAGGCATCAGCATCAACACTGAAAGCGGTGCCCGCCCTGATGTCATCACTACCAACGCACTCATTGCCGAATTAGAGGCAGCGCTCATAGGGCATACTTTGCTGTTTGCTGCTCAGCACAATCACGTCGTATGCGACAACAGCCGTCGGGAAACTGCCACTGGCTCGGTTATTACGGACTCCCAGGCGTTTGCTAGTTGGTTGAACGAGAAATTTTCTCAGAAAGGCCCAATCCGGTAAAGCACGTGCGCGCGTATGGGGCTGCCCTCAGTGATCATGGGGTGGTCAAAGTCACCGGCCTCATCGCGGATCATGCCGATCTTTTCCATCACCCGGCGGGAAGGGGTGTTGGTGTGTGTGGTGATGGAAATCACCTCATCGGCGTGCAGTACGTCAAACGCATATTTGAGGCAAGCTTTTGCCCCCTCTGGCGCCAGCCCCTGCCCCCATACCTTCGGGCTCAAGCGCCAGCCGATCTCAATGGCGGGTGCGCAAGGCAGATAGTCTGGTGCTTTCTGAATACCGATGAAACCGACAAACTCTCCGGTCGATTTCAGCTCTGCCGCGAAAAAACCAAAGCCGTCGTGTTTGATGCGCGCCATGCAGCGGTCGACCGATGCGTTGCTTTCTTCCATGCTCTGTGTGGCAGGGAAATAGCGCATGACGTCCCTGTCAGCGTTCATGGTTGCGAAAACTGCGCGGTCGGCATCACACCAATCGCGCAGTTTCAGTCTTTCTGTCTCGATAAAAACCTGCGTCACCAGTCGGGGCCCAATAGCTTGCCCGCTATTTCACCGGCACCGGTGGTTTGTTTTCGCGGCGGGTTGCGGGCACGCTGGCCTTCGGCGCGGCCTTTTTCTTCGCCTTCGCCTTTTTCTCAGGCTTGGCTTTTGGTGCGTGCGGGGTTACCTCAAAATCAAGCTTGCCGTCTTTCAGTTTCACCACAACCTCACCGCCTTTATTGAGCTTGCCGAACAAGAGTTCGTCCGCCAGCGGGGTTTTGATGTTTTCCTGAATGACACGCGCAAGCGGCCGTGCACCATAGTGCTGGTCATACCCCTTGTCCGAGAGCCAGGCTTTTGCCTCTTCCGTGAGCGAGATTTCAACGTTGCGGTCAGCAAGCTGAAGCTCAAGCTGCAACACGAATTTCTCCACCACACGAGAGACAACTTCGGGCGGCAGGAAGTCAAACGCGATGATCGAATCAAGCCGGTTGCGGAACTCGGGGCTAAACATGCGTTTAACCGCTTCTTCCGACGCGCCTGTATTTGTTTCGCGACCGAAACCGATAGCGGTTTTGCTAAGCTCTGCCGCGCCTGCGTTTGTGGTCATGATCAGGATCACATTGCGGAAGTCTACCTTCTTGCCGTTGTGGTCCGTCAGCGTGCCGTTATCCATAACCTGCAACAGCACGTTAAAGAGATCAGGGTGCGCCTTCTCAACCTCGTCAAGCAGCAGCACACAGTGCGGGTGCTGGTCCACGGCGTCGGTCAACAAGCCGCCCTGGTCAAAGCCGACATAACCGGGCGGTGCACCAATAAGGCGCGAAACAGAATGCCGCTCCATATATTCCGACATATCAAACCGGTGCAGCTCAACTCCCAGGAGGTGCGAAAGCTGGCGCGCTACCTCGGTTTTACCTACGCCCGTTGGGCCACTGAAGAGGTATGAGCCAATAGGTTTATTGGGCTCACGAAGCCCCGCGCGGGAAAGCTTGATTGATGCGGTCAGCGCATCAATCGCTGCGTTCTGACCAAAGACAACGCGCTTAAGGTCTTCCTCAAGCGTGAACATCACGCGGCTTTCGTCGCGGGTAACGGTTTTAGGTGGGATGCGTGCGATTTTGGCAACCACAGCCTCCACATCCTTCACACCGATGGTTTTTTTACGCTTTGACGGTGGCAGCAGCATTTGCGCGGCACCGGTTTCGTCAATCACGTCGATAGCTTTATCCGGAAGCTTGCGATCAGAGATATAACGGTCAGACAGTTCCACCGCCGTTTTGATCGCCTCAGCCGTATAGCGCACGGCATGGTGCTCTTCAAAATAAGGCTTCAGGCCACGTAGGATTTTAATCGCATCATCTACAGATGGCTCGTTCACGTCGATTTTCTGGAACCGGCGCAAAAGCGCACGGTCTTTTTCAAAGTGGCTGCGGAACTCCTTGTAGGTGGTGGAGCCCATGCATCGGATCGTGCCGCTGGCCAGCGCTGGCTTCAGGAGGTTGGACGCATCCATCGCGCCGCCTGATGTGGCACCAGCCCCGATCACCGTATGGATTTCATCAATAAACAGGATGGCGCCTTCGCGGCCTTCCAGCTCTTTCACCACCGCTTTGAGGCGTTCCTCAAAGTCACCGCGGTACCGTGTGCCCGCGAGCAAAGCGCCCATATCAAGTGAATAGATCACTGCATTATTCAGTACTTCCGGCACATCCCGCTCAACAATGCGGCGGGCGAGGCCTTCGGCAATGGCGGTTTTACCAACGCCCGGGTCACCCACCAGAAGCGGGTTGTTCTTGGAGCGGCGACAAAGAATTTGCACTGTGCGTTCAAGCTCGGCCGCGCGGCCAATCAGCGGGTCAATCTTGCCTGCTTTGGCTTTCTCGTTGAGGTCAACGCAATAGGCCGCAAGTGCTGTATCGGCTTTTTTGCTTTCGCCGCCGCCAGCTGGCTGGTCGCCCTGCACGGCTTCCTCTTCATCCTCCGCACCGCGTACCCGGCGTTCATCCTTCAATTCAGGCACCTTGGCGATACCGTGTGAGATATAACTCACCGCATCAAGCCGGGTCATATCCTGGCTTTGCAGGAAGAAAACAGCGTGGCTTTCCCGCTCGGAAAACAAGGCCACAAGGAGGTTTGCGCCTGTCATTTCCTCACGACCGGATGACTGCACATGAAGAAGCGCACGCTGCACCACACGCTGGAAACCGGCGGTGGGGGTTGCTTCAAGGCCATCAGTTTCGACCTTCAGGTTTTCCATATCGTCGTCCAGATACTCAACCACCTGGGAATGCAACAGGTCCACATCCACATCACAAGCTTTAAGGACCGAGATGGCATCAGGATCGTCAAGCAGCGAAAGCAGCAAATGCTCAAGCGTGGCATACTCATGGCTGCGCTCGTTTGCTTCTTTCAGCGCCCTGTGCAGGGTCTCTTCAAGATGGGGAGAAAATCTAGGCACTCTGTTCTATCCTTTATCAGGCGCTTTCGCCGCGTTCGGCAGCATTGGCCCGTCTCAATCACTCTTTTTCAAGCGTGCACTGTAATGGATGCTCATGTTGGCGTGCGAATGACATTACCTGGTTGACCTTGGTTTCGGCCACCTCATAGGTAAAGACTCCGCAAATGCCCACACCGCGTTGGTGGACATGCAGCATCACTTCTGTCGCCTGCTCCATATTCATCCGGAAAAAGCGCTGCAAGATGTGCACCACAAATTCCATCGGCGTGTAGTCGTCATTGAGGAGCAAGACTTTATACATGGACGGCTTTTTGGTCTTGGTTTCAGACCGGGTCAGCAGGCCAGTGCCTGTACCGCTCTCATCGCCATCTTGTCTTTTGTCAGGCATCGATCCTCCAGAAAAATCCATACCTACATAATGTAGTACATATAGCCTCTTCTAAAAGAGTAAACATGCAGTGAAGGTATGAGATTTTCTTATCTCAGGCGTTTAATCTACAGGTTGTCAGGCGCCGCAACACCGGAAAGCGCAAGAGCTGCAACAAGTTCAGCCTTCAGGCGCACAAGCCCTTCATCCGTGGAGGCCTCGCAGCGCGCCACCAGAACGGCCTGCGTGTTTGAGGCCCTGAGGAGCCACCAGCCGTCAGCCGTTTGCACACGAACACCGTCCACCGTGGACATATCCGCACCTGCGGCCTCAAGCCGGGCCTTTACCTCGCGCACCACTTCAAACTTGCGCACTTCATCACAATCAAAGCGAAGTTCCGGCGTATTGATCGCCTGCGGCAGGTCGTCCTTGAGCGCCGCCAGATCACCGCCTTGCTTCGCGATAGCGTTCATAAACCGAAGCCCGGCATAGATCGCATCATCATGACCATAAAACTTATGTTTGTAGAAAATGTGGCCGGACATTTCACCCGCGAGCGGTGCTTCCAGCTCCACCATCTTGTCCTTGATCAGTGAGTGGCCGGTTTTCCACATGATGGCCTTGCCGCCAAGCTCGGTAATGCGGTCAAATAGCGCTTGGCTTGCTTTCACATCAGCAATGATGGGGGCGCCGGGAATTTCTTTCAAAAGGTCACCTGCCATGATGGCCAGCATCTGGTCACCCCACACTACGCGGCCCTTGCCGTCAATTGCGCCAATACGGTCACCGTCCCCATCAAACGATAGCCCGATATCACAGCCGTGTTTGGCAACAACGTCCTTAAGCTGCTCAAGGTTTTCTTCAACCGTTGGGTCTGCATGGTGGTTCGGAAACGTGCCGTCCACTTCCGCATTGATCACGATATGCTCACCCGGCAGGTGTTTCACCAGTTCTTCAATCGCAGGGCCTGCGGCGCCATTGGCCGGGTCCCACGCCACCTTGAAGGACGCGCCTTCATAGTCGCGCAGCAAGCGCTTCACATAGCGGTCAAAAATATCAACCTCTGCAATGCTACCCTCGCCGGTTTCAAAATCACCTGCGTTGGCGGTTTTGCCCAGCGCCTGGATCGCCGCACCAAAACAGGGCTTTTTGCCCAGCATCATCTTGAAGCCGTTATAGTTGGGTGGGTTGTGCGAACCGGTGACCATGATGCCGCCGTCGGTATCCAGCTCAAACACGCCATAATACAGCATCGGCGTGGCGCCAAGGCCCACGTTCAGTACCTCAAGCCCTGTGCTTTCAAGCCCTTCCATGAGCCGAGAGGACAGTTCAGGCGAGGAGATACGCCCGTCATAGCCCACACAAACCCGGCTGCCGCCCGCGCGGCGCACATGGGTACCAAAAGCCTGACCAAGCGCATAAGCATCCGCCGTATGCAGGGTTTCCCCCACAATGCCGCGAACATCATATTCCCGTAAAACCGTTGAATGAAAAACGTGAGCGGTCATGACAAACTCTCTGAAAAAAATAGATAAAATCTTATGCGCTTAGAGTGTCAGGCGAAGCGCTGGCCGTCAATGCGTGATTGGCAGAAAGGCATGCCTAAACCGCCTATTTCCCAAGCAGGGTTTTACGGGCTTCGTTCAGTTTACTCGCCATCCAATCGTTCCCACCCTTGTCGGGGTGATACTTGGCCATCATGCTGCGGTAGGCGGCGGTTATTTGAGCATCAGTCGCACCGTCCTCAAGCCCCAACACATCGAGGGCCTCCGACCGGGTCATGCTGGGCTGGCGCGAAGGCGCACCCGCAGAAGCACCACCGCCCTTAGCCATACGCGGCGCGCCAAACATGCGCCACGCCGCAAAGCCCGCAGGGACAATAGCAGCAAAGCCCTTGCCGGTTGCAAACAACAGCAAGCCAAACACGCCACAAAGCGCAATGATCGACCAGAAGAGCAGGCTCTTGGCCGATTTAACATCGGCCCGCGCCCACCAGTTCAGGAGCGTGAGCAGGATGCCCGCGAGAATAATGCCAAGGATCAACCAACCTATCATATCAGGCCACCTTCTCAGGCTGTCGGAAGGGCAGGTTAAGCGCATCCATCAGCGTGCGCACTTCCTGCCGGGCCGCCACATGACTGAGCGACATGCCCTTGCCGTCGATGCCGCCTGCTTCCTTGAGGTCCATGAGCGTAAGGCCACGCAGAAACAGCTCACGATAAACTACCCGCTCGCCAAGGCCCGAGATATGACGGATGCCGATGCGTTTCGTCAGCTCATTGAGCACACCTTCCACACGTTCCTTGTTTTTCGCGTGCAGCGCGCCCACCCGGTTCCTGAGCACCACCCAGTCGATTGAGCCGCCATCTGCCATCGCGCGGCGCTGGCGCGCTTTCCACACCATTTCGGCATAGAGGCTTGGGCCTTCCACCTTATGGCTTGAAGGGTTAACGCGTGCGAGCAGATCCAGATCAACAAAACTGTCGTTCACCGGCGTCACCAGCGTGTCTGCTGCGGTGTGCGCAAGACGGGAGAGGAAAGTATCGCTGCCCGGGCAGTCAATCACTACAACATCCACCTTGTCCATGAGTTGCAGGTAAGCTTCTTCAAAGCGTTGCTTTTCGTCCGCCTCTGCCTCATCTGATGTCCTGAGCGTCGACTTGGGCACAACAAGCTCAATCGGCATCGGCAGATCGAGCTTTTTACCCACAGCATGAGCACGCCGGTTCTCGATATAGCGAGTCAGGCTTTTCTGCCTGGCATCAAGATCAATGGTTCCTACAGTGCGACCTTCGCGCAACAGCGACACAACAATATGCATTGCCGTGGTCGACTTGCCAGAGCCACCTTTTTCATTCCCCAATACGATAAGATAAGGCCGCCCAACCGGCATTTTATCAGGGTTTGCCACACTATCCGGCACAGAGTATCCTCCAAAACACATTACCTAGTAGCAAGACTTGCCACCCGTTTGCCATAGCATTAGACGATCTTGCCGTTTGCAACTAGATTTATTAGCTAGGTATATAGAATATAAACCTTGGGAGAAATGCACATCGTGCGCTTACGTGTACGAAAAACGTTTGTGATGCTGGCTTTGATGTTTGTGCTCTTTGCGGGGCCAATCATGTTAGCTCGGCATTTGCTTGAGCTCTCCCGCCCGCATGCTCTTGTCGGCGATGAAGCCAACTATCTGGCGCACCAGCTGCCGCCTCGCAAAAAAACGCCAATGACCCCGCGTCTCGCGCGCTTGCTGCAAAAGGAAATGCATGCGGTTGAGGCTGTGCCACGCATTTTCCTCACCCGCCTGCCGGACAATTTGCCTGAGGTTGTGAACGCCCGGGAAAAGAAGCGCCTGTTTACATCAGCCATGCTGCCCATCATCCTGCGCGCTAATGAGCTGATCATCGCTGACCGTGGTGTGCTTCTGAAGCTCAAGGAAAAAATGCTGAACGGGGTGCCTCTCAGAACCAGCGAACGGAAATGGCTTCAGGGTAAAGCCCGGCAATACCGCGTAAGGCGCCACCGTAACTTCTCACTACAGGATATGGACCTGTTGATCTTCCGGGTGGATGTTATCCCCCCTTCGCTCGCGCTCGCGCAAGCCGCGATGGAATCAGGCTGGGGTACAAGCCGATTTGCACAAGCTGGCAATGCGCTTTTTGGCGAATGGGTATGGGGTGACGCTGAAGGCCTGACCCCGCTTGAGCGGGAGGAGGGAAAAACCCATAAAGTCAAAAGCTTTGAGTATCTTCTTGATAGTGTGCTCAGCTATATGACCAACCTGAACCGGCACCCAAGCTACCGGGAACTGCGGCTGCGGCGCGCGGAGCTGAGACAGCATAATCTTGTGGTCACCGGGGCGGCGCTCGCACCTGCGCTCATCGACTATTCAGAGCGCGGTGCAGATTATGTGAGCGACATCCTGTCGATCATAAACTACAACGACCTCGACGGGCTCGATAGCGCCCAACTGGCGATAAATTCAAATTTCGGGGGATAACAATGACCGGCACGGTACCCGTGGTTCGCAGCGTAAAAGCACTGCGCGATCAGGTTTTTGCTTGGAAAGCTGAAGGCCTGCAGGTCGGGCTTGTGCCCACCATGGGCGCCCTTCATCATGGTCACCTGTCCCTCGTTGATGCCATTGCCGCTAAGGTAGACCGGGTTGTGGTTTCCATCTTTGTCAACCCAACCCAGTTTGGCGAGGGTGAAGATTTCGACACCTACCCCCGCACCGAGGAAAACGACCGCAGGAAACTAGCCACCACGCCCGCCAGCCTCGTTTTTGCGCCAAATGCCAATGAGATGTACCCAAACGGCTTTGCAACCAAGGTCAGCGTGGGCGGTATTTCCGACAAATTTGAAGGTGCACTCAGGCCCGATCATTTTAACGGTGTTGCCACTGTTGTCAGCAAATTGTTGCTTCAGTGCCTGCCGGATGTTGCCATCTTTGGTGAGAAAGACTTCCAGCAACTTGCGGTGATCCGCCGGTTTGTGGCTGACCTCAACATCCCGGTTCAGATCATGGGCGGCACGCTGATCCGCGAGGAAGACGGCCTCGCTGCCTCGTCTCGGAACGCATATCTGAGCGCTGAAGAGCGGAAGGTTGCAGGCCAGTTCAATGTGATACTGAAAGACTTGGTAGCTGCCGTTAAAAGCGGCACGCCACTCAGGCAGGCAGAGGAAAAGGCTTCAAGTCGCCTCTTGGCCGCTGGCTTCAAGTCGGTCGACTATATATCGGTAGTGGACCCAGATAGCCTTGAAATTCTTGATACGTTTGATCGTACGGCACGGGTAATAGCTGTCGCTCGTATAGGCAGCGTCAGGCTTCTGGACAATATGGCGATTGATTTGGAGTAAAGGCTTTTACTCAAGACCTTCCACGAACCAGTCATAGTCTTTGATCGGCTGCAACGGTTCCACACCCGCCAGCACAAAACGCGTATCACATGACCAGTCCTCAAACCGCTTGAGAAGCGGCCAGAATTCACGCGCCCATCCCGACTTTACAAGCTGGGTTACGGCAATAAAATAATCCGGGAAACGCACAAAATCACCAAAGCCTTCAGCGGCATCAATGATCAGCTTGGATATACGGCCCATCACACACACACGCTCAACCAGCCGGATGCCGTAGTCTGTCGGGACCCCTGCCATCTCGTGGGTCACGGTAGCAGCCACCCGGTCAACAAGCCCCTGGTTGAAAACAAGATGGTTCTCCACCTCGCTGAAGTTATCACCCTTAAGGGCGTTGGCGGCAACCAAAGCCCGGCGCCGCAGGTCGCTCGGCAGTTCCTGAAAGCCACTGGCCATCCAGAAAGCGATCCGCTTCCGCAGTTTCTCGACCGAGCCACCCTTGATAACAAAATCATCGCCGCCCGCGCGCAAACCGCCGCGGATAATCTCAATATCGTCATAACCGGTGAGGAAGATGGTTGGCATGTTTTTAAGGCCCTGCCGCTCAAGCGCATCGATAAAATCAAAGCCGCCCTCGCCCGGCATCTGAACGTCACTGATCACCAGCGAAGGGCGATACTTTCGCGTCAGAGAAAGCCCCTCTTCCGCGGTTTCTGCGATCAATGTTTCAAAGCCAAACTGGCGAACAGCTGCCGCTTGCATCTGCAAAACCACCGGCTCGTCGTCGACCAGGAGTATCAGGCCGTTATCCATAAATTTCACCAACTATAGAAGTACTATGGCCGCGATCCCAAGGAAGGCGAAAAATCCAACAACATCGGTAATAGTCGTAACAAAAACACTGGACGCGATGGCCGGATCAACCCCCGCTTTATTCAGCGTCATGGGTATCAGCACACCACTTAACCCAGCAACAAACATGTTAAATACCATAGCGAAGGCAAAAATGCCGCCCAGCACGAGGTCACCAAACCACGCCCACGCAAGTACCCCAGACACAATCGCCAGCAAAATACCGTTCACAAGCGCGGCCATCATCTCGCGGTTTACCACCCGCAGTGCGTTTGTGCGGCTCAACTCCTTGGTGGCAATCGCGCGCACCGCCACTGTCATGGTTTGGGTGCCCGCGTTACCGCCCATGGACGCCACGATTGGCATCAGGATAGCAAGCGCCACCATCTGTTCAATCGTCGCATCAAACAGGCCGATCACAGCAGACGCCAATACAGCAGTACCAAGGTTGACGAAAAGCCAGAAGAAACGGCTTTTGGTCACTTCCATGAAATTCTCATTCACGCCGGATTCTTCCCCCACACCAGCAAGTGCGAGGATATCTTCCTGTGCTTCATCGCCAATAACTTCAACGATGTCATCCACCGTGACCACACCAACAAGGCGCTGGCTGTCATCAACCACAGCCGCCGAAATGAGGTGATATTTCGAGAACTGGTAAGCCACTTCTTCCTGGTCAGCGGTGACTTTGACCAGATGCGGGTCGGTATCCATGATGGAGCCGATGGTTACATGACGCTGGCTACGCATCACTCGCGACAGTGGCACCGTGCCAACCGCGCGGTGGCCGGGGTCGACCACAAAAATATCGTAAAAATCCGCCGGAATATCTTCATCTTCCGAGCGCAGGAAATCAATGGTCTGGCCCACTGTCCAGAACTCAGGCAGGGACACAAAATCCCGGCTCATCAAACGACCGGCCGATTCTTCCGGGAAGCTCAAGCTTTCCTCAATCGCGACCCGGTCATCGGCGGCAAGGGCACGCAGAACCTCTTCCCGGTCCTCTTCACCCAATTCTTCCAGAACGTAGACGGCGTCATCTGCCTCAAGCTCGGTCACCGCATCGGCGATCAGCTCGTTGGACATATGCTCATAAAGGTCGTCTTGCGCGGCACCTTCTACCTCGATGAGGACATCGGGGTCGAGCCGTTCACCAAGAAGGCCGATAAAACTTACGCGCTGGGCAGACGGCAGTACCTGCAGAAGGTCAGCAACGTCAGCAGCGTGCAGATCAGACACAAGGTCATAGGCACGCTCGGCATCCTCCTCGCGCACAGCCGTATGAACCTGCTGGATAAACTCGCGGTCGTGGTGAACCTCGGTCTCTTCATCCTCGGCTTCAGGGCGTCCTGTGGCTTCCAAAGATTCGGGTGCGAGATCTTCTTCGGTCTGACGCGGGTCTTGCCCGGTTTCAGTCATCTCGCATCCCCTTGATTGGCCTATCATAGCTTGGGCATAAGCACCGCAACATGCAAACACCCCGCCCTTGATTGATAGAAGAAAGCGCTGTCTGTTTCCAGTATCCTGATTAAAAAATCAATTTTTTAGGGAGGGTTACGTGAAAAGCCGCAGAAAACCGTCACGACGTTCCAAGACCAACCAAAGAAAAAACCCGCAGGGATTTTCCCTACGGGTTTTTATGGTGCGGCCGAGAAGACTCGAACTTCCACGGGTGTTACCCCACAGCGACCTCAACGCTGCGCGTCTACCAATTCCGCCACGGCCGCGAGGTCGGGCGCTTTACTATCAAGGAAGATCAGACCCCGCAAGCGGAAAATGACATGTTTTTGAAACTATCTGAAAAAGGCCGGAAATCCGGGATGCTGCCCACGCTTAAACTTGCAACTGGCTCATCATGCGAGTGATGGAAACACCAATCTTCTCACCAACGATCATAATCTCGCCGCGGGCGATAAGCTCATTGTTGGCATAGACCCAGCATTCATCCTCATGCTTGGCGTCAAGGTCGATCACAGCGCCACGGCCCATTTTGAGAAGCTGCCGCACAGGCATATGCGTGCGGCCCAGGACCACAGTGATCTCAACAGTTACACGATTAACAGCCTGAAAATTCATGGTGTCCTCATTTGGGCCTGCACCCGAGTACCAACCCCAGTGCCAACGCATGCTCACTATAGTCAACTATTTGACGTAAGGGCACTTTGGCACCTCATCCTTATTATTTCCTTAACCAAAAGGCGGCTTTACATCAAGGCGTTCAGCTTAGAAAGGCTTGGACTGAGGCGCGCAAAGGGGTATGAAGGCGCGAAGTCTCGAATTGGTGAGGTAAGTTATGAGCGAGCAAATGCCCCTTGAGTGGCGAATCAGCGATACCCTGATCGAATATCCGGACGCCATTGAAGAAATGGAAAGCCGCGTACGTGCCATCCGTGCTGGTGAAGCGGCAGAGATGGTTTGGCTACTTGAGCACCCTCCTCTTTATACCGCAGGCACCAGCGCCGAAGAAAAAGACTTAGTCGACCCCGACCGTTTCCCGGTCTATGACGCGGGCCGCGGCGGGCAATATACCTACCACGGCCCCGGCCAGCGGGTGGTTTACTTCCTGCTCGACCTGAAGAAACGCGGCAAAGACGTGCGCCAGTTTGTCTATAGCCTTGAAGAGGTGATTGTGCGCGCCATGGCTTCATTTGGCGTAACGGCTGAGCGCCGCAAAGGCCGTGTTGGTGTGTGGGTTGAACGTGGTGGTGGCCGTGAAGACAAGGTTGCCGCCATTGGTGTGCGTGTGCGCCAGTGGGTCACCTATCACGGTATCGCGATCAACCTTGCGCCTGATCTCACGCATTTTGACGGCATCGTGCCCTGCGGCATTTCCGAGCACGGTGTAACAAGCCTTGAAGACCTTGGTTTGCCCGTGACGATGGACGACCTTGATGTGGCCGTCCGTGAAGCGTTTGAAGAGATTTTTGGCCTTGAACCACGCCCCATGCACCTAGAGGTCAAGGAAGCACCCGAAGGCTCAAGCGCCAAGCTGCCTTATGAAGCGCTACCGACGGAAAGCGGCGTGCAGGATACATCGAACCCGATTGAAGAAAGCCACCCGGTTTTCCAGATTTAGTCCGCAAGCCCTTTAGGCTGTTTCTGCTACGCCAACCGGCTTCAGCGATGTCAGCATGGCATCGTTGATATCCTTGCCGCGTGGCAGGTCGGTAGCGCCCACCTGCACCTTGTCGCCGTTGAAAGCCGTGACATGGTCCTTATTCACTACATACGAACGGTGAATGCGCAGAAAGGTTTCAGGCAGGTCTTCGAGCGCGGCTTTGATAGAGCCGTGCACCACCAGTTTTTCGCCATCTGCCAGTATGTAAGTAACATAGTTGCCCATACTTTCCAGATACAGGATATCGGGCGGGTCCAGCAGGTATGTCCGCCGGTTGGCGCGCACCGCCACCTTCACAGACGCATCCGCTGTCCGGTTCTTTTCCACCTCCACCAGATAGAGCTGGAACATCTTGGCTGCGGCAACAAACACCACCGTCGTGTTCACCAACAGGGCAGCCCGCATCAGGGCACCCGGGTCAAAGAATGGATCGGCCTGCCCGAACATCAGTTGCTCATAAAAGAAATAGGCTGACAGCCGGTGCACAAGCCCTGCCAATACAATCAGCCCGGCATATGACATAAGAAACCGCGCATACTGGCGCACCAGAAGAAAACGCGGCATCAGCACATAGATCATGGCGTAAACAGCAGCCAGGCGAGCCGGCAGTAACACGAATTCAAGATAGAAGGATGCAAAATAGCCTTTGTCCGGCTTCATCCACACCAGGCTGAACAGAACATAATAGCCTACCCAAAAAAGAATATGAGTCAGGACTCGCGACCCAAAGAGGTAAAAGCTGTGCCTGATGCTTTGCTCTGGCTCATACGCCGTCATAGAAACCCCGACTTTAGTGTAAAATTTCCTGCTTTTCACGTAAAGGCACCTTCCGGAACGCAGCGCCCTTGCGCACCGTCAATGCACGCTAAGCATTTGTAGCCACGCTAAATGACGGAATGGCAATGATCCAATTTTTTCTGAAAACCGGCCTTGTGGCCGCCCTGTTTGCTTCCACCGCCGCCACCATGGCTGATGACCTTGAACGACGTGCCCAGTGGCAAGCCCGCTTTGGCGGTCAGGAAGGGGCAGGCATGGCCCTGCAAGAGGTTACCGAAGGCTCTCCCCTTGCGACTGCAGGCCTTGTGGCGGGGGATACAATCCTCGCGGTTGATGGTCAACCCGCAACGCGCGGCACCACATGGAACGACATAACAGATGCCCTGGTGGCCGATCGCCCCTATAAACTGTTGGTGCGGCGCGGTACGGACCTGAACACTGTATCAGTCAACTTCCCGCCCGTGCTCCTTGAAGAACACGCGGGCGTTGAAACTGTGTATGGCAGCATCACAAGCGATTATGGTATCCGCCAGCGGACCATTGTTACCCGGCCTGAAACCATCACCGCCGATGCCCCCGGCCCAGCCATATTCATGCTGCAAGGTCTCAGTTGCTCCTCAATCGAGGCCACGCCCGGTCGGCGCTCAAACTATATCCGTATCCTGACAGATCTGGTGGAACAAAGCGGCATGGTGGTGATGAGGGTAGAGAAACCCGGCATGGGTGATAGTGAGGGAAACTGTTCACAAACAGATTTCATCACAGAGCTGAACGGTTATGAAACTGCTCTCAAAAAGCTCAAATCGCTGCCCTATGTGGACCCAAGCCGTATCCTTGTTTATGGCAACAGCATGGGCAGCGCTCTTGCCCCCTATTTTGCCAACAAATATGGACTGAACGCCGTGATCTCGGACGGCACATATTACCGCACATGGTTCGAGCATATGCTGGAGATCGAGCGGCGTATCAAGCAGATGCAAGGCATGGAAGAAAGCAAGATCAACGACCTGATCAACCGCGCATATATCCCGCTTTATTATGGTATGCTGATTGAAGAAAAAACCTATGCAGACGTGATCAGGGAAAAGCCCCTGCTTGCTGACCATAATTACCACGACGACGCCCACATGTATGGCCGCCCCACGGCCTTTTATCACCAGATGCAGGATTTCGACGTAGCGGGCAACTGGCAGAAACTGAGGGCACCCGTACGTATCCGCTGGGGCACCAATGACTGGATCATGTCTGAGTATGATAATGACATCATCATGGAAGTGCTCAGGAAAGCGAGTCACACCAACGCCCAGCTATATAAATTTCCGGGCATGGACCACTGGGCGACAATCCATGAAAGCCCTGAGAACAGCTTCAACGGCAAACCGGGCGTATGGGAAGACCGCATCAGCGGCCAGTTGATAGACTGGGTCAAGGAACTGAATAACCAGACGAACACGCCACCGGGCGATTAAACGGTTGGTTTCACTTCAAAGCGGCGGGGGGTTATGCCTTTCGCCGCTTCTGATTCTACCTTAATCACCTGCGCAGCCACAGGCCCTGCGAGGCAAAGGCCAAGCATGGTATCAACGGCTTCGCTTTCGCCCGAAAACAAAGCCTCCACTGTGCCGTCTGACCGGTTCCGTACCCAGCCGAACAGGCCGAGACGCAAGGCTTCCTTCTCGGTCCAGCCACGATACCAGACACCCTGAACACGCCCGTGAATACGTGCCCTTACGGCAATCCTGCCTGAAACGTCCTCGCTCATTGGCGAAACTCCAAGTCAACACTCGCCCCCGCAAGCTCCTTCAAGGCTTAGGCTATATGTTTTGCAACCATGTGACAAAGGGTGGCGACGGGAATTTAGGCCACTTGAACAGCCACTGGTGCTTCAGCTTTACGAAGGAAAGCCTCAGCAAACAAGGCATTTGGCACCCAGCACGCCCACGCCACCAGCGCGTAGACCAACGGGAAATCAAACCCGGAGATAAGCCCGACAGGTATATAGATGCGCAGCATTACAGCCGCATAGGTCAGCGCATAACTGCGTACCATCCAGGCGCGGTGAGCGGTAAAATCACGCCTTAACGCCTTACTGAACGCAAGTGATGTTGTGACAAGCCAGCAAAGACCAAGGCCGGAGAAGCCAGCCATCGCCACCGGGCCCATGGCAGTATTCACGGCAAGGACAATACCGCACAGCCCTGACAGCAGGCAGGAAGCCACATAGATGCGCCCCATCGCGCGATGCAGTTCTGGCGCACGCGCCCTCACTTGAGTAAGAAACTGAAACGGACCAATGGCAAGAGCAAGTGCCCCAAGGCCGATATGCCCGTAAACCGCCCAAGGCCGGGCGGTCAGATGATGCGCCATCACGTCATTGGCACGAAGGAGCGATTGATCATACAGGATATAAAACGCGTATAGCGCGATGACGACGGCCAGAAATGCCATCAGGCTCCATAAAAATCGCGCCATATTCTGTCTCCTCAATCGCGCTTCGGGCGCCTGTTGTTCTTCTATACCCACACTTTTACGCCGAAGTGACGGCAGGCGGCAAGCCGCTCCGGCGCGACTGCCGCACGGCCTGTCTAAAAAAGGAGAACTTTAGTTCTAGGCGTTCAAGCGCTCAGTGCACGGGCGAGACGTTCCATGAACTTTCCGCACGCAGCCAGCTCCGCTTGCGTGATAAATTCATCGGGTTTGTGGGCTTGCGCGATATCACCGGGGCCACACACAACAGCGGGGAAATCAATGCTCTGGAAATGCCCGCCTTCAGTGCCAAACGCCACAACGGTGGTCTCATTTTTGCCTGCCAGCATCATCGCCAGCGTTTCCGCGTCTGAGCCAGGCTCTGCCTTCAGAGGCGGCAGGTAAGCCCATACCTCATTGGCCACGCCACATTCTTTCCCGCCCACGGCTTGCATGCGCGGCACAAGTGTTTCATCAATATAGCGCTGGTACTCATCCAATATGGCTTGCGCGTCAGTGCCCGGCACCGGGCGAAACTCCCAATCAAATTCGCATGCGTTGGGGATGATGTTAAACATGCTGCCACCCCGGATAGGCCCCACATTGAAAGATGTGTAAGGCGGGTCAAACGCCGCATCTTTCACGCCAGCTTCACGCTCGCGCGCGGCAAAACCGCTGATCAGCGTGATCAACTCTGCCGCAACCATCACCGCGTTCACACCGTCCTCGGGCCTGCTGGAGTGCGCCTCCCGGCCCGTGATGCGGGTGCGGGAAACATGCTGCCCCTTATGGGCTGCGGCCACCTGCATCGACGTAGGCTCCCCCACCACCACGAGGCGGGGTGCCGCGCAGTGCTCCCGCAGATAAGGCAGCATCTGCTGGATGCCAAGGCAGCCTACCTCTTCATCATAGGTGAAAGCAAAATGGATGGGCCGTGTCAGTTTGGCTGCAAGGAACAGCGGCACATAGGCAAGGCAAACGGCGATAAAGCCCTTCATGTCTGCTGTGCCGCGCCCAACGAGGCGGTCGTCTTTAGTGGTGAGGGTGAACGGATCGCTCAACCAGTCCTGATCATCAACCGGCACCACATCCGTGTGGCCGGAAAGCACAACACCGCCCTCTACATTCGGGCCGATGGTGGCAAACAGGTTGGCCTTGGAGCCATCCTCATTCACCACAAGATGCGACGCAATACCGTTTGAGGCCAGATAGGCCTCAACATGGCGGATAAGCGCCATATTGGAATTGCGGCTGGTGGTATCAAACCCCACCAGCTCACGAAGGAGCGGTTCAACCGCCTGCGCGCAATCCCCGGCTATGCTCATTCGAATTCAAGGATGATGGCATCAACGGCCAAGCTGTCACCCGCTGCGGCCTCAACAGATTTAACCACCCCGTCTTTCTCGGCCCGGAGGATGTTCTCCATCTTCATGGCTTCCACCACCGCGAGCGCCTGCCCGGCTTTCACCTCATCCCCCGCTTCAACAGCGATGGAGACAACAAGCCCCGGCATCGGGCACAGCAGAAGCTTGGACGTATCCGGCGCTTCTTTCTCTGGCATCAGGGCATGCAACTCGGCGGCGCGCTCTGTCTGCACACGAATGTCCATGGTTACACCGTCGCAGGTGAGCATCAACCCAAGCGGCCTGCGGTCAATTTCCATCGCGAAGTCTTTGTTGCCAATGCGGGCATGGAATACCGGCTGGCCCGGATGCCAGTCTGTCAGTACGGCGATATGTTTTTTGCCAATGACGATTTCAGCGTGATCTTCTACCAGCGTCACACCGGTGACCACATCCTCGCCGCCAATCGTTATCACCCACGGCTGCTCTTGCGGGCCTTTGGGTTCCGCGATCTGGCCGTCAATCTGGGTCGCGCGGGATACTTCCACCGCGTTGATGAAGCTTGCGGCCGCAATCATCGCCTCGCGCACCTCGTCACTGAGCGCACCGCCCTCAAAGCCATCCGGGTATTCTTCCGCGATGAAGCCGGTGGTCATGTCGCCTTTCTGGAAGCGCGGATGCGCCATCAGGGCCGCAAGGAACGGGATATTATGCGCGATACCGCGGATATAATATTCATCCAAAGCACGGCGCTGGGCAGCGATTGCTTCGTCCCGTGTTTTGCCCGTGGTGATCAGCTTGGCGATCATCGGGTCATAAAACATAGAGATCTCGGCGCCTTCATAAACGCCGGTATCCACGCGTACAAATTCGCTCTCTTCCGGCGGCAAATACTTTGTGAGACGCCCGATAGACGGCAGGAAACCGCGAAGCGGGTCTTCCGCATAAACACGTGTTTCCATCGACCAGCCTGTGAGCTTCACGTCATCCTGTGTGATGCTCAGTTTCTCGCCTGCGGCCACACGCAGCATCTGCTCCACAAGGTCGATGCCCGTCACCTGCTCGGTGACAGGGTGTTCCACCTGCAGCCGGGTGTTCATCTCAAGGAAATAGAAGTTCTTGTGCTTGTCGACGATAAACTCGACCGTACCAGCGGAGCAGTAGTCCACCGCCTTTGAGAGCGCCACAGCCTGCTCGCCCATCGCCTTGCGGGTAGCTTCGTCAAGAAAGGGGCTTGGTGCTTCTTCAACCACCTTCTGGTGACGGCGTTGGATTGAGCATTCCCGCTCACCTAGATAAATCACATTGCCGTGCTTGTCGCCCAGCACCTGAATTTCGATATGGCGTGGTTCCTCAACAAACTTCTCAATAAACACACGGTCATCCGCGAAGCTTGACCGAGCCTCGTTCTGGGCAGAGAGGAAACCTTCATGGGCTTCCTCGTTATTATAGGCGATGCGCATACCTTTGCCGCCACCGCCCGCGGATGCCTTCAGCATCACCGGGTAGCCGATCTCGGCCGAGATTTTCACCGCTTCATCCGCGTCCTTGATAATGCCCATATGGCCAGGGACAGTGGAAACACCTGCTTCTGCCGCCAGTTTTTTGGAGGTAATTTTATCCCCCATGGCGTTGATGGCTTTCGGGTCTGGCCCGATGAAAGCAAGGCCAGCCTTCTGCACAGCTTCCACAAAGCTCGCCCGTTCCGAGAGGAAACCATAACCCGGATGGATAGCCTCCGCACCGGTTGCCTTGGCCGCCTCGAGTATCTTGTCGGCCAGCAGATAGCTTTCCGCCGCCGCCGGTGGGCCGATATGCACAGCCTCATCCGCCATTTCCACATGCAGCGCGTCGGCATCTGCCTCAGAATATACAGCCACGGTTTTAATGCCGAATTTACGTGCGGTTTTGATAATCCGGCACGCAATCTCACCCCTGTTGGCAATCAGGATCTTCTTGAACATGAAGCGCTTCCCTTACCCTTATGATTTCTTTTTCCGCGCGCGGGCGGCAAGCCACCAGGCAATGCCCACTACCGCTGCGCCGATTGCAAAATAAAATGTACTACCCGCGGAGCTGAAAAACGCCGCCCCCATGCCAAACCCAAAAGCAGTGCCGAGCAAAAAGCCCGCAATGCCCACGGAGCGAACTTCTGCCTTTTTGGCAGTGCCCGCCATATTTTCCAGGTCTTTTGGTAATGGTCTGGCCATCAGGTTTCCCCTTAAAGCGGGATGTTGTCGTGTTTCTTCCACGGGTTCTCAAGGTGCTTGTTTGCAAGCTTTCTGAGGCCACGGATCACACGCTTACGCGTTGAATGCGGCATGATCACTTCGTCAATGAAACCGCGCTGCGCCGCCACAAACGGGTTGGCGAACAGGTCTTCATATTCGCGTGTGCGCTCGGCGATCTTCTCTGGGTCGTCCCGGTCCTTGCGGTAAAGGATTTCCACAGCACCCTTTGCACCCATCACGGCAATTTCAGCCGTTGGCCATGCGTAATTGAGGTCACCGCGCAGGTGTTTGGACGCCATCACGTCATAGGCGCCGCCGTAGGCCTTGCGGGTAATGATGGTGATTTTTGGCACGGTAGCTTCACCGTAGGCAAACAACAGCTTGGCGCCGTGTTTGATAATGCCGCCATATTCCTGTGCTGTGCCGGGCAGGAAGCCGGGCACGTCAACAAGCGTGATGATCGGGATATTGAAACAGTCACAGAAACGCACGAACCGCGCCGCTTTTTTGGAGCTGTCGATATCAAGGCAACCTGCCAGCACCATGGGCTGGTTAGCCACAATACCAACTGTCTGGCCGTCCATGCGGGCCATGCCGATGATGATATTGCCGGCGTGCCGGGGCTGAAGCTCAAAAAAGTCGCCTTCGTCCACCATCTTTTCAATCACCTCATGCATGTCATAAGGTTTGTTGGCGTTCGATGGGATAACATTATCGAGCGACATTTCAATGCGCTCAGGCTTGTCATACGTGGGGCGAACCGGTGGTTTTTCACGGTTGTTGAGCGGCAGAAAATCATAAAAACGACGGAGCTGCGCCAGCGCTTCCACGTCGTTATCAAAAGCTTTGTCTGCGACACCGGATTTGGTGGTGTGGGTGGATGCCCCGCCAAGCTCTTCCTGTGTGACCACCTCGTTTGTCACGGTTTTCACCACGTCGGGGCCGGTCACAAACATGTATGAGCTGTCCTGCACCATGAAAATAAAGTCTGTCATTGCCGGGCTATAAACCGCACCGCCCGCGCATGGCCCCATGATCATGGAAATTTGCGGTACAACGCCGGACGCCAGAACGTTTTTCTGGAACACATCGGCATAACCGCCAAGGGCTGCAACGCCTTCCTGAATACGGGCACCGCCGCTATCGTTGAGGCCGATAACCGGCGCGCCAACCTTCATGGCCATGTCCATGACCTTGATAATTTTCTGTGCGTGGGTTGCAGAGAGTGAACCGCCGAACACGGTAAAATCCTGGCTGAACACATAAACAAGGCGACCACTGATGGTGCCGGAGCCGGTGACGACACCGTCGCCCGCGAACTTGTTGTCGCTCATGCCAAAGTCGGTGCAGCGGTGCTCAACGAAGGTGTCATATTCTTCAAAGCTGCCTTCATCCAGCAGCAGGTCGATACGTTCACGCGCTGTCAGCTTGCCGCGTGCATGCTGTGCATCAATGCGGGCCTGCCCGCCGCCCAGGTGCGCTTCTTGGCGCTTCACCTCAAGGCGTTCCAGGATTTCTTTCATCGTTTCCCTTCCCTCTGACTGCGGGCCCTTTGGTTCTATAAACCTTGACCCTCACCCATAGCCAAAATCGTTCTTATCTTCTTGATGCCGTGCTTTCCAGCTATTTATTTCGCAGGTGCGAAATAAACTCAGCAGTGAAAGTCAGGTCTGCATGCTGAATAGCGCGCTTTTCCGCCACTTCGTCATCCAGGCCCCAATGTTCTTCCTGATGTGTGGCATCTAGGATGCTGGCCTGCCATACCGCTTCAAGCGGGCTGAAACCTTCCATATAGGCGAGTGCAAGCACTAGAGAGCCGAGACCGTTGGTCAAACTGTGCAGCGCGGTCAGTTCAAAAGCATCATGCGCGGCCACGCGATCTTTTAGCCGTTCAAGGGCTTTCTCCTCCTGCGCAACAGGGATAATGCCATTTGTGACACGCAGACTGGCCCCCAGTTCTGTTGCCGCCCATCCCAGATACGGGTTCCACACCCGGTCCTGCAGCGCCATAAGGTCCGCCGGTTCATTCGTGCGGTAACAAAGGAGATCCGTGCCGCCAAAAGCCGCAACCTCAGTGACCACGTCATTGTGGCGCGGCATCACGCGGTCGAGCGCCGTGCTGGCGAGGCGTGTTTGCGGCATAGTGTCTGGCTTGATTTTCTCGTCCTGCGCATCCCATTCCACCGCTACGGCATCAGCCAAAGCTTTGGTTGGCAGGACAAGAGACGCTTTCGCCGGTGTTTTCACCATACGGCCATCAAGGGTAACAACGTGGCCAGTGTCAGCCGCTTCCACGCCAACGGATTGATAGAATTTTCTCATGACCTAGCTTTTGTCTTCTTCTGATTTTTCTGATTGTTTGGTGGCCTTTTCGGCCTGCATCTGGCGGGTCACTTCCGCGAGCTTGCGTCGTGAATACCGCGCTTCCTTGCGGCGGGTGTTCATGCGTTTCTCGGCGGCACCCGTTTCAACATGGAAGCTGCCGGTGTAGCTCATACTTGATTTTTCGCCCTTGGAAGGCTTCTTGAGCATCATGTCAAAACCCAAGAGCCGGTTGCCAAGCCGCGGCACCCGGTAACAAAGCAACAGACACATGGCGATCATGATCTCAAGGCCCAGCACAATGGCGTAACCAAGCGCACCTTCGCCCCTGGGGCCCACAATCACATCTTCGCTCAGGTAGGTCAGCACAGCCGCTGCGCAAAGCACACCAGATGCCCATACGAAACCAACCCGCGGCCGGATTGCCTCCCTGTCAAGCTCGCTGCCTTGTTGTTTTTTAACCATGATCTTCCTTACCACATCTGGACCATATATCCCGCGTTATGCCGCAGCCCCAAGCACAGTCTTTACATAAGCGGGGATATCCAGAAAGCTCGAAACCACTGTTCCCGCGCCCGACGCCTTCAACTCATGTGACGGATGGTATCCCCAATCAACGCCAAGGCCGTGCGTACCAGCGTTTTTCGCCATCATCATATCAAATGTTGTATCGCCGATCATCATGGCAGCATCAGCGCTGCTACCAGCCTCTGCCACCGCCGTATGGATCATGGATGGGTGCGGTTTGGAGGGATGACTATCAGCGGTTTGCAGGGTCACAAACAGATGCCCCAAATCATGCTCTTCAAGCACACGGTTAAGGCCGCGCACGCTGTTGCCCGTTGCCACACCCAGCAGGTACCCTTCTGCATTCAACTGCTCAAGCACATCACGCGTGCCGGGGTATAAGGGGTCCGGCCCTGCCGCCTCTTCAACCCGCAGGCGGTAAAAGGCTTTTTTGTATACCTCGGCGAGGCGGTTATGCTCCGCCGATGCAATGTCAGGCAGCAGCTCAGCAATGGCTTCCACAAGGTTCAAGCCCACAATGCGGCGCACAGCAAGGTCATCCACCGGTGCCATTTCCGCAATCCGGAAGGTTTCATGCATGGCGCCAACGATCATATGCTGGCTGTCAACCAGCGTGCCGTCGCAGTCGAAGATAACGAGTTTTATAGTGTTGCTCATTAAGAAATAATATCCCAGCTGTGCTGAAGTTTCTCTTCTAGCGTTGCCATTTTTTCTAGTAGCTTCCGCTTCTCACGTGACAGCTCATGAGCCATGAATTCATAGCACCCTTGCTTAAGCACTACTTGGCGCAACGCATCATCTTCAATTTCTTTCATACCACCCGCAGCGCTTATCTTTTCAAGCCATACTTTGGACTCGGCAGCCCTTTTTTCAATCGACATGTGTCCCCGGCCAGGTGAATCCAGATGGACGGTTGTCAACTTCGGAATGCTCAAAAATCGGAGGCCAGGCGCTTTGAACCATTGTCGCCACATATGAAGGTCCGCCCAGCTTTCCGGGGGAGGCGCAACAGACCATCCCAGCGGCAGCCGCTTGTAAGCCTCCTTGGTGTGCCCCACGCAGGTTGGGCCGAAAAAATTATAGTGCTTATCAAGCAAAACCTCCCGGCAAAAAGTACTGCTAATATCACCGGGAAAGATTTCCAACTTGCCTGTAGGGTATACACAGCCATGCAAGGTATGGCAGAAATCACTCTGTTCTAGTCCTTCTGTCAAAACAGCAAGATGGCTCTCGTGCCAGAGGTCGTCATCACTGAGGTAAGCGATATATTTTCCGTCAGCTGCCAAAACGGCCTTATGGCGGTTCAGCTCACCCTTGTGTTCACCTTTGGGGTTATCGAGAAATCGTATCCTGCTGTCCTGTTCGCAGAATTCAGCCATAATTTCCCGCGTGCGATCTGGCACACCATCACCCGAAACGATGATCTCAAAGTCCTGCACGCTCTGACGCTGTGCGCTTTTGAGTGCCCAAACAATGGTGTCGCAGTGATTATAAGTTGGAATAATTACAGAAAACAAAGGCACCTATCGCTCCTCTACAAGCGATGCAAATCCCAAACATTCGTCGCAACGGCAGGGGTTTGATCACTGATTTTATTGCAGCAGTTCATTGCTGTTACATGCAGTATGCCAAACAAGCAGTTCAAATCCCCATAGTGTCATAGCGCACTTGTACAACCGCGCGCCTCTGAACCACATCCGACGGAGGTATTTCGTTGGATTTCATGCCACTTATATACTTTGTCCTGTCAGTTTCACGAGCTTTTCATACAACGCCCGAAAATGATACATTCCAGCTTTGTAGCACCCATGGTCCAGCGTGACCTGTCGCAGTGCTTCCATCTCCAATTTCGCGAAATGGTCATCGTCACGGATAATACCGAGCCAGTATTTGGACTCTTCAGCACGCTCTGCAATCGACATATCCTCCCTACCCGGCGAATCGATATGAATGCTGGTCACAAATGGAAGAGACTTGAACCTCAAATGTTCCTGTGAAAGCCATTTGCGCCACATGAAAAGATCTGACCAGATACCTTTAGGCGTGGGACCCCACTGTTCAGCCAGAGAAAGATAGCTACTCTTACGGTACCCGGCAGTTGTAAAACCGATAAAATTGAACTTCATATTGAGCAGAACACTTTTGCCGAGCTGTGAAGCAATATTTCCTGGCTGTATCACTAAGCCTCGTCGCGGCAAAACGACGCTCGACAGCGTGTTACAAAAATCAGCGTCCTCTAGGCCTGTAGCCAATACCTCAAGGTGCCGCTTTTGCCATACATCATCGTCCCCCAGGCCCGCGATATACTCCGCCTTCGAGGCCATCACGGCTGCATGGCGCTGCGTCTCGCCTTTACCCGCATCCTTGGGGTTGTCCAAAAATCGTATCCGCGTATCTTCCGCGCATAGCTTGGTCATAATGTCGCGAGTGCGGTCAGGCACTCCATCGCCCGCAACTATAATCTCAAAGTCCTGAACCGTTTGCTCCTGAACACTTTTGATGGCCCACAGGATGGTGTCGCAGTGGTTATAGGTGGGAATTATAACGGAAAACAAAGGCATCGGGATATTATCCTTATCGCGTATCAACCTGCCAGTGTAACAGGGTTCAGCCTTCTGTATCGAACGCGAGCCGACGCATCTCCGTCAGGCATTGCATCATGGTCATTTCATCCTCAACCAAAGATCCAACTGCTGCCCCCGTCTCCACATGCGCAA
Organism: Kordiimonas sp.; assembly: GCF_965216265.1. Taxonomy (GTDB): domain Bacteria; phylum Pseudomonadota; class Alphaproteobacteria; order Sphingomonadales; family Kordiimonadaceae; genus Kordiimonas. The sequence continues at coordinate 3,641,522 of NZ_OZ244153.1, read as the reverse complement.
TAAACGCTTTAATTTCCCTTAGTAGCGGAAACTCGGTCGAAATCGGTATTGACGTTATCTCGTCGGACGGTTTGCCCTCTTTCAAAGCCCTAACCTCAAGCTGGTCTGAAAGCGGATCAGGCAAACTCACCACTGCTTGATCAAAATAAGCAATGACATGTCGCTGTGTTTCGGGGAAAATATCGGAAATACTGAGTGTTACGCTAGGTTCGGGCCCAAGAAAAGCGGTGAGCTCATGTATATCATTACCACGTATCTGGGCTTGTACAGCCTTCACATCTGGTAGATCATCAATGATATGGTAGGCGATTGAAACATCGTGCGGCATCAATATCCAGAAGGCATCGACATCATCGTGAGGCTGCTTCCACTGCACACGATTGGTCGTCAGGCGGTGCAGCTTGCCATAGGTTCCCTCTTGGTTAAGAGTGCGGAGCATCTGGATGCCGGGATGATAGCGCCATTTGTGCATCACAAAAACCCGCTCGCCCATCAGAGCCTGTATCTCAAGCGCATGCACGCGATCCGGCACCATTGGCTTTTCAATAAAAATGGGTTTACCGGTAGGCGCAAGCCGCTTCAGCATGTCAAAATGGCGGTCCGTTTGAACAGCCACTACATACCCGTCCAAAGCATCAGGAAACTCTGTGTATTCAGCAAACGCCGCCTTTGCCCCTATATCAAGTGCATAGATGCGGCCACTTTCTCCGTGCTCGGCAACATAAACGTCGCAGCCACATACCAATAAGTCTCGCAGTATATTTCGCCCCCAGCGCCCGCAGCCAATCAGCCCTATTTTAGTTTTACCCGTCATGCTGTCACTCCGTTACGCGCCAAATAGTCGTCAAAGGCTTGCTGCATTTCCTCAAGCGTTCCTGCCTTCTGGTCGCGCGTTGACAACAGACGTTCTTCGCCAGGCCACTCTATCCCAAGCGCAGGGTCATCTGGGTGGCAGCCCAATTCATCTTCCATCGAGAAGTAAGACGACAGGCCATAAAGCGTTATGCTTGGCTTGGTAAAATAAAAACCGTGCGCAACGCCCACGGGGACATGCGCAGCCTGATTTACCTCAGGCGCCAGCCTTACGAGACAAGACTGCTTAAAAGTGCTGGAGGACCGCCGCATATCATAGAGCGCCAGCCACATTTCACCTTCAACAACATAAAGATAGTCAAGCCGTGTGGTGTGGACATGCACACCCCGCAAAGTTCCAGCGTTTGAATGCACCACGTTCCATTGCACGCGTTCGTCGCCGTCTGTCCATTCTCTGCGATAGACTTCCATCACCGTACCACGCTCGTCACCGTGCGCGACAAGCGGCAATAGTCGGCAGCCTTCAGGTAACTTAACATCACTCACTTATGTGTCCCCCAGTAAAACTATACGTGTTATTCACCATCGATCAGCGGGTCTTCATATTCAGATATATCAAAACCGAGCATTTCAAAACTCGCAGCCATATGGGCCGACAGCGGCGCTGATACTGTCATTCGGCCACCAGACGGATGCGGGAAGCTCACAGACTGGCTGTGCAGGTGCAGCTTTTTCGAGATTGAGCCTGATAGAAAGGCTTCAGCCCCACCATATTTTCCGTCTCCCACAATCGGGTGGCCCATTTCAGCACAGTGCAGGCGCAACTGGTGGGTGCGGCCTGTGTGCGGCTTCAACGCAAACCACGCAGCCTCAGCACTGGCATTGTCCACTACCACATAATCCGTGAGCGAGTGTTGGCCGTCAGACGACACCACCATGCGCTCGTTCCCCTTGATAGGAGCTTTACTCATTTTCAGGATGATACGGCCATCACGCTGTTTGGGGCAACCAATCACCAGCGCCCAGTAACGTTTATCCGTCTCTTTGGTCTTGAAAGCATTCGCCAACGCCGCAGCAGCGTTTGGTGTACGGCCAAGCAGCAGCACGCCAGAAGTGTCCTTATCCAGCCGGTGCACAAGGCGCGGCCGGTGGTGGCTGCCAAACCGCAGCGCATCCAACATGCCGTCCAGATGTTTGGTTTGACCCGTACCGCCCTGCGTTGGCAGGCCTGCAGGTTTGTTGATCGCAATCACGTCATCATCGCGGTACAGCACCCAGGACTGCACTTCCTTGATTTCCGCGTCGCTCATAAGACGCTTCGGCTCCCGCTTGGGTGCCGTATAGTCAGCGTCCGCAGCATCAGCGTCATCAATCGGTGGCACGCGGATCATCTGGCCGGGCTCAATACGTTCGTCACCCTTCACGCGTTTGCCATCCAGTCGCACTTCACCTTTGCGCATCATCTTCTGCATGCGGCCAAAGCTCAGGCCGGGATAATGCCGCTTGAACCAGCGATCAATGCGAATACCCGCGTCATCTTTGTGAACAGGAACTGTTTTTACACCACTCATATCATCACCCGTCCGAGCCAAATGCCTATAAAAAGTGCCGCCAAACCCAGCAGCATGGAACCGAAAGCATACGTAGCAGCGCCCGTCCAATCTCCGCGCTCGATCAGCAAAGCCATCTCAAGCGAATAGGTGGAGAAAGTGGTAAAGCTGCCGAGAAGGCCAACGGTAAGAAAACCGCGAAGTTCCTGACTGGTTTCAAACTTGAGGGCAAATGCCGTAATCAGGAACCCCATAAACAAGCTTCCTGCCACATTGACCACAAAAGTGCCATAAGGAAAGCTTGAGCCAAGGGCGCGAAATACATAGCCCGCCACAAAATGACGGCTTAATGCCCCTATGGCTCCCCCCGCAGCTATCGCCACCAGCATCTGCATTGCTTCAACGGTCCTTTATTGTTCAATACCGAATATCCAGCCTTCGGTGCGGCGCACCTTAGCCGAGAGCGACAGCGGATTCCAGTATTTGCGCTCCCCGGCGATTAACCGCAGCGCAGCGGCAGTCACACATGCGTCAGCAACATGATCGTTAAAGTCAAGCCCCAGGCGCGGCAAACGCGAAGTCTGCAAATTCAGCAGTATGGATTTCAGCGTGTGGACATCGCGAATTTTTCCCCGATGGCCACCCATAGCCGCAAAAAGCGCGGCGTAGATTTCCACAATCACAACGGAGGCTTCGGTGCAGTCGTCAAAAGGCCAGATCGCGATGTGGGAGTGGGCTTTGATATGGTGCAACATCGCCATGGTGGACAAGCCTGAAAGCCCCACCTGGCTTGGCCCCACCAGATGAAACACACTTTCACAAGGGCCCGCCCCTGTTGCCACAGCGAGGTCCTCCGCCGTACGCATACGCCGTCGGTAACGAGCACCGCGTTCAGCACCTCGCAGATAGTGGGAACGATTCCACTCAACAAAAGCACCAGCGTAAAAGTCTTCTGCCTCTGGCGCGTGGTCTGCTACCGCGCGCCACAGCGCCGCCACATCATCGCCGCACCTTGAACCATCATTTCCTGCCGGGAAATAAGACCCCTCATCGATAAAAGGCATACCGAAGGACGAATCGATGCCCACGAGCACCCGCTCCCCTACCCGCCGCCCCATACCGGTTGTGAGCCAGAATGCAAGTTCAACACGGCTCCAGCGGCGCGCGCCGGATGGCGGCATTATACGCACAGGCGCGCCTTGCCCCACCTCACAGCGAGCAACAGCCAAGCCGCTGTGGCGCCTACCCTTAGCGCCTGTCCAGTCGATCCCGATAAACTGAGTGAAACCTTGCATGCCGCGCCTAACTGAACTGCCAAGGTGTCATTGTCTGGCGTTATCAGCATCCGTCAAGCAAAGCATGTAAAGTTAGGTCCCTGCCGCCTTCAAATCAGCCGACAGGCGCCGCAGCAAGGCTGTTGGCCCCGCTGAAAAATCACCAATGGCATTGGGCGCGCGCGCCTGCGCCACCACATGAAGCGCATGATATAATCTGGCGAGGCTCACCGCATCATCATGCCCCAAATCATAAGCATCATCCAGAAGCGAGGCGAGGAAGGCTTCACGGCGATCATCTGCCCCGCGCACAACCGCCAAAATGGCGGCATGGCTTACCGCCAGCGCCCTGACCCCGGCCTCGAGGTCATAATCGATAACGTTTGTAAGCCGCACTAGTGTTTCGAGGCGCGCTTCCGGCGTCGTGTCAGCGGCCACGTTTGCGGCAATATCGTCCGTCTGTGTTTTTCGCCAAGCGTCTGCAAGCGCAAGCAGAAAGCCGTCAATTGTGCCGAAGTGATGATAGAAGGAGCCCTTGGTGCGCTTTGCTGCGGCGCAAAGCCCCTCAACGGTCATCGCTGGTGGGCCATATTTTCGCAATATATCGGCCCCAAATTGAAGCCAATCCTCCTTTGCCCACCTTGAATTCTTCGCCGCCACACCATCATCTCACTTCATTTCATTGAAACATACCATACCGTATGGTATGTACGATTCGAAATCAAGACAACACCGCGCTCTCATTCATAAAGAAGGTGCATTTCAATGAAGATACTTACTGCAATTGCTCTCCTCGGCATCGCCTTTGTTGGAACAAGTGCTACCTCCAGCGACAAGATGGAAACCATGGCAACAGAAACAGCAACGACCCAAGAGGACACCAACACAGTATATGCGGCGATCTATCGTCCCGGTCCCGCATGGCTCAAGGGCAAAAGCATGGCAGAGCAAAACCTTCGCCCACATGGGCTTTACATCAAACAGCTGCGGGACACCGGCGTGTTGGTTGCGGGCGGTCCACTCATTGAAAACGATGGCGGCCTTGCTGTCTTTCGGGTTGCATCACTTGAAGACGCACGTGCGATTTTGGCATCCGACCCCGCTATCAATAGCGGTATCTTTGAAGCTGACGTCCAGTCGTGGATGATTGCCTTTGCTGAGCGCGCCTTCCCTGTGAAAGCGCTTTATCCGCAGGAATAGCTATTCGGCCTTATTGGCTGATATCTTCTGGGCATACTCGCGGCGGATACGGGCGAAATAGTCAAGGCGCTTCTGGATATCGCGCTCAAAACCGCGGGCAACCGGCTTGTAGAAGCCTTGCCGGTCCATCTCCTCAGGGAAATAATCCTGCCCTGAGATACCGCCTTCCGCGTCATGGTCATAGGCATAACCGTCCCCATACCCCAGGTTTTTCATCATTTTAGTGGGGGCGTTCAGGATATGAGCGGGCGGCATCAGGCTACCAGTCGCCTTGGCGCTGCGTTTTGCGGCTTTCTCGGCCACATAAGCGGCGTTCGACTTGGGCGCTGTGGCCAAATAAATCACCGCCTGTGCGATTTGCAGTTCACCTTCGGGGCTGCCCAAAAATTCATAAGTGTCTTTCGCGGCCAGAGCTTGATGAATAGCTTCGGGGTCAGCCATGCCGATATCTTCGCTTGCGAAACGAACAAGACGGCGGATCACATACATCGGGTCTTCGCCCGCTGTCAGCATGCGCGCCGCCCAGTAAAGCGCCGCGTCAGCGTCTGAACCGCGCAGCGACTTATGGAGCGCCGAGATTAGATTATAATGGCCGTCCCGGTCCTTGTCATACGAAGGTGCCCGCTTCTGCAACAGCTGCGCGAGCGCTGCGGCATCAAGGGTTTCATCGCCCGCAAGATCATAAAGCGTTTCAATGCAGTTGAGCAGGAAACGCCCGTCCCCATCCGCCATTGCCTTGAGGGCTGTGCGGGCATCATCTGCCAGCGGCAGTTTTTTGCCGGTTTCAGCCTCGGCGCGAGCCATAAGTTCTTCAAGTGCTGCGTCGTCATGCCGGTTCAACACCAGCACCTGCATCCGCGACAAGAGCGCGCTGTTGATCTCGAACGACGGGTTTTCGGTGGTTGCACCGATCAGGGTGATCGTGCCGTTCTCCACATAAGGCAGAAAGCCGTCCTGCTGCGAACGGTTGAAGCGGTGGATCTCATCCACAAACAGGAGCGTTCCGCGCCCGCTCATGCGGCGGGCTTTAGCTGCCTCAAACACTTTTTTAAGGTCAGCAACGCCTGAAAAAATAGCCGATATCTGCTCGAAAGCCAGGTCACCGTGCCCAGCCAGCAGACGCGCAATTGTGGTTTTTCCCGTGCCCGGTGGCCCCCAAAGGATAAGCGATGTGATGCGCCCAAGCTGGGCCATGCGCCCCAGGGCACCATTCGGCCCAAGCAGGTGATCTTGCCCAACAACTTCTTCCAGCGACTTGGGGCGCAGACGATCCGCGAGCGGACGCGGGGCCTCGTCCTCAAGCCCCGCATTTTCAAACAGATTGCTCACGGCTCAGACCCTTTCGCCAAGCCGCTTACTGACGACACCGGAAAGACCGGTTCGGGATGATCATACATTCCTGAGCCTGTCCACGGCGCCGGATCTGGTAGACGTAGCGCTCTGCATCTTCCGCGAGCGCGGCATCAATATCTGCCACATACTCAATCCGGGTGCCATTGATACCAAGAAGGATATCGCCGGGGCTGAGGAACTGATAACGGCCCGCAGGGGTGCGGCGGTCAACTTCAAGCACAATCACGCCCTTGAGGAACGGATCAACCTGCAGCTCATCATTGAAACGCGGCGACAGGTTGGCCACTTTCACACCCTGGAAGGGGTGTCTGCCATCCAGCACCGTGATGTTGCGCTTCGGGTCTTCCGGCGGCAACGCGAGCGTTACGGTACGTTCCTGAATGAAACCGTCGCTCAGTACGGCAAGCGTGACTTCTGCGCCCGGCTCCATTGTTGCGATACGGAAGTTGAGGCCCGGCTCGTCAATCACCTCTTTGCCGCCCACGGCCATAATCACATCACCCGCGCGCAGCTCGGCGAGTGATGCTGGGCTGCCTGCAAACACATTATCAATGAGCACACCGCCCGCGCGGTCAAGCCCAAGGCTGGATGCAAGGTCACCTGTTACCGACTGGCCGTTCACTCCAAGCCAGGGCCGTACAAGTTGCCCCTCGTTCAATGCCGCACGCAGCACCGACTTCACCATATTGGCAGGCACGGCAAAGCCGATGCCATTAGACGCCCCCGTACGGCTGTAGATGGCGGTGTTGATGCCAAGAAGGTCACCGTTCATGCCAACAAGCGCACCGCCTGAGTTGCCGGGGTTTACGGCAGCGTCGGTCTGTATGAAGAAGCCAAAATCTGAAATGCCCTGCTGTGTGCGTGCTGTCGCAGATACAATACCGCCGGTGACGGTTTGGCCAATACCAAACGGGTTACCAATCGCGAGCACGATATCACCCACAAGCACATTGTCTGAATCAGCGATCGCAAGGCTCGCGAGCTGCTCATCCCCCACATCGATCCGCAGAATAGCGAGGTCAGTGCGCGGGTCATCCAGCACAATGGTAGCTTCATATTCGCGGCGGTCAGCCAGCACGACCTGAATTTCGTCTGCACCCTCAATCACATGGTGGTTGGTCACGATCACGCCGTTAGGCCGCACAATCACGCCCGACCCCAATGAGCCGCGCACGCGCTCCTCTGGCATACCAAAGCTGAACTGGTCACCAAAAAAACGCTGGAACAGCGGATCATCAAACAGTGCCGAGCGGCGCGAGCGCACAACCTTTTTGGTATAGATGTTCACCACAGCAGGGGCGGCACGCGATACGAGCGGCGCGTAGGAAAGTTGTATTTGCGTGTTTGACTGCGGCACCGCGCGCTCAACATCATAGTCTTGCGCTGCCACACCCTTCATAGGCAAGAGCGCACCAAGAGCAAAAGTCATCGCGATCGATAGTTGTTTCACGGTCCGTAGCATCGGTACTGCATTCCTTTGTATTCTGGATAATAGGTTGCCAGTTTTCATATGCCCGTTATGGCGGAGACGGTGGCTTCGCGCAAGTTTCTACTTGGTGCGAGCCCCTGGCATTTTCAACGCCGCACCCTTGAGCGGGATCGTGGCGGAAGAATGGCATTACCTCAACTAGACTGTAAAACGCAAAGCCGCCACGCCCCACAAAATATAAAAGGGGAGCCGCGATGCCTCCCCCTTTTCTCTCTGTGCTGTGGCCTTCATTTATGCGGTGGCTTGCAACTCGCCCTCACGGTCAAACGTGGCCAGTTGATCCGCCAGCGCTTTCTTGAAAGCCGGGCGAGCCTCGCATCGTTCTTTATAGGCTGTGAGATTTGGGTATTTTGACAGGATATCTGTATGCCGCAAAATGCGCAGTACAGTCACCATCATCAGGTCCCCTACCGTGAAGGTATCGCCGTCCAGATACGTCTTGTCACCCAGCGCGTTAGAAAGGTCGGTCAAGCGCCCTTCAAGGCGCTCAATCACTGCCGGCCGCCGTTCTTTGGCCCAGTCTGCGTCGGCGTTGAAGATATCGATCTCCACCAGCCCCTGAATGGCTACCTCCATAGAATTGAGGGCGGCGATCATCCACGCCGTCGCGCGAGCCTTGCCATTGGCGTCGCCCGGCAGCAAAGCATTAGACTGTTCCGCAATATGCAGCGCGATGGCCCCTGATTCAAAAAGCTTCAAGTCACCGTCTTCAATCACCGGCACCTGCCCAAAAGGCTGGAGTGCCTTGTAGCTGTCGGTGAGCTTCTCTTCGTGGTTAATCACCTGCTCTTCATAAGGCAAGCCTGCTTCTTCAAGCGCCCAGCGCACCCTCAGGTCGCGCACCAGGCCTTTGGCAAAGTCTGGCACCCAACCAAAAACATATAGTTTCATCATGGTATATCCTCGTACGTTCAGGCCGGGCACCGTGTTGTGCGGCCCAGCAATTAACATCTGTACGCGTTCCCTGTATGGGATAATGCAGCACCCGGGCTTGCCTTGCTAGAGATATGCGGGGAAAAAAATAGTGATCAGCCAGCCTGGGCTCTCAAATATTCACCAAGGAGGAGCGCACAGTCGAGGTCGACCAACTCGCCGGAGGCAAGCAGCTTGGCAAAATCAGCGCCTGAAAGCAGCACCGGCTCTGCTACCATGTTAGGGTCTTCTTCGGGTGGCTGAACCTTGCGGCAGTTTGTCGCCAGATAGATATGTTTTTTCGCTGTGGAATAAGCGGTGACATAGGTGGTGGTCAGTTCCATGAAGTCACCGGCATAGCCGGTTTCCTCCATCAATTCCTTGCGCACAGTCTCAAGAGGGCTGTCTCCCTCGTCTATCATGCCGCCCGGCATGTCATAAACATAGCGGTCCGGGCCCGGCCTAAACTGGCGCACCATCAGGATTTCGCCATCTTCTGTGATCGCACCGCAAATGGCAAAGTCGGGCTCATGTTTCACATAGTAGCAGTAGTCTTTATCACCGTGCCTGTAGCGCTGCTCCACCACCTTCAGGTAAGGGTTGGAGTAGATCTCGCTTTCGCCCAGCCGCTTCACTTCAAAGCTCATGAAACCTCATTTCATTCGGGTGGCAATCATCACCCCTGTTGCCCAATCAAGACTGACAACGCGGATCGCCTCTCGCCGTGCCATATCGGCCACAAACGCATCCACTGTTGACTGATGCCCCGACGGCCAGTTCGGCTGTGGCAACAAGTCATCTACCACATACATACCACCGGGGGTGAGAAGCGCCAGAGTTTCATCCAGCAGCTTAAACTTCCCAGCCCATGTATCTGCGAAAATCAGGTCAAACTGTTGTGGGCCAAGCGCTTTGATAAAATCCTCGGCATCCTCACAGCATAGGGTAAGGCGTGGGTCATTGCCTAAATGCCGCTTGGCAACGTCCTGAAACTTGCGTTCCTTGTCCACGCTCACCAGCCGACTCTCAGGCGAAAGGCCCGCCAGCATCCAGGCGGTTGAAAGGCCCGTGCCCGTGCCAAGCTCAAGGCATGTACCGCCGGGTTTGCTACCTGTCAGCGCCCGCAAAAGCGACCCCACGGAAGGGTCCGACGCCATATCAAACCCTAACGCCTTGGTTTCAACAGCAAGCGCCGAAAGCGTTTGCCCCAGTGTTTTCATAGCGCTTCCCGGTATCTGCTGCTGCCATTTCTCTAACCTCACCTCAATCCTCCGCTTGTGCCCGCGGCACACCCTTGTGCCCACCTGTCAGCAAGCACGCTAGAAAAGAAAAAGGGCGACCAGAAGGCCGCCCCATAGAAGATTGTGGAAAATTCGTGGCCTAGTCGTGGCCACCACCCAAAGCGTGAGCTTTAGCAAAGCCTAGTTTCACAAATATAAACGGCGCCAAGAAAAGCCCGGCAGCCCCTGCCGCCGCATATCGGCCAAACTTGGCCAAATGTCCCATAAGCGACGCTCGCTCAAAGATCAGATCAGACAGCCAGCCAAAAAGCGCCAGCGTGGCTATAACACAGATCAAGGTCACCAGATGGCATAAACCCCGCTGCACAGCTGTGCCACTACCAGCCTCAAAACCCACATAACGCCGCTCTACAGGCTCAATGAGCAGAATAGCGGTCAGGAACCCCATAATGCCAATAACGGGCGTTGGCGGCTGGTTTAAACTGTCCCCACCCAGTATCCATATGAGTAAGGTAGCTAAGACAAGCAGGCCCGCTTGGGTGGCAACTGCCTGCCGCTGCCAAACCTGGCCCAGCGATGCCGCATATCGCGCGCATATAAGCGCCAGCAAACCACCGAGCACCCAACCCAGCAGGATATCTTCAACATAGTGCACACCAAGATAAGGCCGGGACATGCTGATCAGCAGGATTAGTGTCACTGCCGCGACTTTGGCCCAACGTTTCTTCACTTGGGTGGCCAGAAAGCCATAGAAGGCAGCAGCGCACATGGCGTGCCCCGACGGTGTTGAATATTCAGCCACCAGATGGCGCGCGCGCTCAGCGGACGCTGCCCACATATCCATCCATTCGCCTTCTGCAACAAACGGGCGCGGGTTCATGATGGCTGTTTTCAGCAAATGATTGAGGCAGAAGGTGATGAGCACAAGGATGGCAAGACGGAAGCCAAGCTCCCGATTGAAGGCAACATAGATGAGCGTTACAACAAGGATATAGCCCTCAGCCTCCCCAAGTTCACTAAAAAGCTGGAAGAACTGTGTAAGCCCGTCGCTGCGATAGTTTGCAATCTCGCGCACCAGATCGGTGCCCCAAGGTAACTGCATTATGCCCTCTCCCTCATGTGGCTGTAACGCGAAGACTGATGATCAGGGGTGCAGGGCGATTGTCAAGGCAAAGAAAAAGGGCGACCAAAAGGCCGCCCTCTAAAACCTGATGGTAAAAGCGTGGCTTACGCCGCGTCTTCTTCCATGTCCACGTCAGCAGATGGTCCGCTGTCCTGGCCTTTGGCTTCTTCGTTACGGTCAACAAGCTCGATAACAGCCATTGGCGCGTTATCGCCATGACGGAAACCAGCTTTGAGAACGCGGGTGTAACCACCAGCACGCTCTTTGTAACGATCAGCAAGCTCGTCAAACATCTTCTTCACGAGTGTTTCGTCCTGCAGACGGGAAACAGCAAGGCGACGATTAGCAAGGCCACCTTTCTTCGCGAGCGTGATGAGCTTCTCAACGATCGGGCCAAGCTCTTTTGCTTTCGGCAGAGTCGTTACGATTTGCTCGTGTTTGATCAGCGCTTGGCTGAGGTTCTGGAACATAGCCTTACGGTGGCTAGCGGTCCTATTCAGTTTACGGCCGGCTTTACGGTGACGCATGGTCTCACTCCTTGATGCCTGTCCGGCCTTGGGCAACCCTTAAGGTTTTCCTCTGGCGCCTAGTACCGGCAGGTGTCCCGCATACTCGCGGGAGGTTTTTAAAATGGAAGAAAAGCCCCTCACATGAGGGACTTTTCCGGTTTCTTAGTAGTCTTGCTCAAGTTTCTTGGCGAGCTCTTCGATATTCTCAGGCGGCCAAGCTGGGAGTTCCATGCCAAGGCGCAGGCCCATGGACTGAAGAACTTCCTTGATTTCATTAAGCGACTTGCGACCAAAGTTTGGCGTCCGCAGCATCTCTGCTTCGGTTTTCTGAACGAGGTCACCAATGTAAACGATGTTGTCGTTCTTGAGGCAGTTCGCGCTACGCACGGAAAGCTCAAGTTCATCAACCTTACGCAGAAGCTGACGGTTGAACGCTGGTTCGTCGTCGTCTTCCTGTTTGGTAGCTTCTTCAGGCTCGTCGAAATTAACGAAGATGGCCAGTTGGTCCTGAAGGATGCGTGCCGCAAAAGCAATTGCGTCTTCAGGCGTTACTGTGCCGTCTGTTTCAATTTCCATGGTCAGCTTGTCATAGTCGAGAACCTGGCCCTCACGGGTGTTCTCAACTTTGTAGCTTACTTTTTTCACTGGGCTATATAGCGCATCCACAGGAATAAGGCCGATTGGCGCGTCTTCCGGACGGTTGCGGTCAGCAGGCACATAGCCTTTGCCCGACGCTACAGTCAGTTCCATGTTCAACGTAGCACCTTCATCGAGGTGGCAAAGCACGAGGTCTTTGTCGAGGATATCAACATCAGCCACTTCCGAGATCGCGCTCGCTTTTACTTCACCCGGGCCAGAAGCCGTAAGGTGAAGGCGCTTAACACTGTCGCTGGTTACGCGAACCGGCAACTGCTTAATGTTAAGGACGATATCGGTTACGTCTTCGCGCACACCAGGTACGGAAGAGAACTCATGCAGTACACCTTCAATGTGCACGCTCGTTACTGCGCCGCCCTGAAGCGAGGACAACAGCACGCGACGCAGGCCATTGCCCAGCGTCATGCCGTAGCCGCGTTCAAGCGGTTCAACAACGATTTTGGCCTTACGAAGCGGGTCTGCACCCGGCTCGATCGTAAGTCCATTTGGTTTAATCAGTTCCTGCCAGTTTTTCTGGATCACGGTGTAACCCTCATTTTGTATGACGCTTAAATGCGTCAAAGGATTCGCGCCAATACTCGGCGGTAACTACCCTATACTCAAAGAATGCCTTAAACGCGACGGCGCTTAGGCGGGCGACAACCATTGTGTGGAATTGGTGTCACGTCACGAATGCTCGTGATGACAAACCCAATAGCCTGAAGCGCGCGCAGAGCAGACTCGCGACCAGCGCCAGGACCCTTCACTTCCACTTCCAATGATTTCACGCCGTGGTCTTGTGCTTTTTTACCAGCATCTTCCGCTGCAACCTGTGCAGCATATGGCGTGGATTTACGAGAGCCCTTAAAGCCCATCATGCCCGCAGACGACCAGGAAATCGCATTCCCTTGTACATCTGTAATTGTAACCATCGTATTGTTGAACGATGCATTTACGTGAGCAACACCATTGGTGATGTTTTTCCGCTCACGGCGCTTAACGCGACCTGTATCTTTAGCCATCTCTAACAGACCCTAAAATGTGGGGGGACCTAAACAGCCTAACCCTGATTACTTCTTCTTACCTGCGATCGCGACCGCTTTACCCTTACGGGTACGTGCGTTCGTGCTCGTGCGCTGACCGCGCGTCGGCAATTTAGCACGGTGACGAAGACCACGATAAGTCTTGAGGTCCATCAACCGTTTGATATTCATTGCAACTTCACGGCGGAGGTCACCCTCTACAGTGAAATCTGCATCGATCATCTCACGGATCTGAATTACTTCAGCATCCGTCAGTTCTGACACCCGACGTTCACGGGGGAAATTCAGCGTAGCGCAGATTTCCGTGGCCTTGGTGCGGCCAATACCATGAATATAGGTCAAAGCGATTTCTACTCGCTTGTTGGTCGGAATGTTAACGCCAGCAATACGCGCCACGACCGTTTCTCCTAATTACAAAGTTCACGTCTGTTAAGTACGAATCACAAGACGTGCCGAAGCCGGGGATTATATGAACAAACCCCGGTTCGTCAACCGCCTTATGACAGTTTTTTACGCAGCCAAAACTGCGTCTATTTGTGCAGCAACTTCATCTATACCGGCCATGCCGTCAACTTGCTGCAAAATTCCTTTGTCCGCATAGTATGGCAACACTGGTGCCGTCTGTGCGTAATATTCTTCCAAACGCTTGCCAACGGTCTCCGCGTTGTCATCAGGGCGGCGCTTGAACTCTGTGCTGCCACACACGTCACACACACCGTCCACCTTCGGTTTCAGGTTGGTGTCGTGATACCCTTCATTACATTTGGCGCAGGTATAACGACCTGCGATGCGATCGACAAGAGCATTGTCGTCAACTTTCATCTCAACCACTGCATTCAGCTTGAGGCCCTGCTCTGCGAGCATGCCGTCAAGAGCTTCCGCCTGCGCCACTGTGCGCGGGAAACCGTCGAGGATGAAACCGTTTCTACAGTCATCTTCCTTGATGCGGTCGCTGATGATGCCGATCACGATCTCGTCAGACACCAACTGACCTGCATCCATCTTCGCTTTTGCGGCCATTCCCATTTCGGTTTTGGCGGCAACAGCTGCGCGGAGCATATCCCCGGTTGAAAGCTGCACGAGGCCTTTTTGCTTCTCGATCCGTTGGGCTTGCGTGCCTTTACCTGCACCCGGAGGGCCGAACAGAATAACGATCATTTCCGACCTCCCTTAAGACGTGCCTTTTTGAGGAGACCCTCATATTGCTGCGCCATAAGGTGCGAGTGGATCTGGCTTACCGTATCCATCGTTACGTTCACCACGATCAGGAGGCTTGTGCCGCCAAGGTAGAACGGTACCGCTGCCTGGCTCATCAGGACCTCAGGGATCACACATACGAGCGAAAGATAGGCAGAACCAATAACCGTGAGGCGGGTCAGAACATAATCGAGATACTCTGCGGTGCGCTTGCCCGGGCGGATGCCTGGTACAAAGCCGCCGTGTTTCTTCAGGTTATCAGCGGTGTCTTCAGGGTTGAATTGAATAGCTGTGTAGAAGAAACAGAAGAATACGATCAGCGCGACATAAAACGCGATGTAAAGCGGTTTGCCTGGACCGAGGATCGCTGTAACCGTGCCGAGCCACTCGGGACCACCAGCCTGATACAGGTTGGCAATGGTCAAGGGCATCAAAAGAAGCGAGCTTGCGAAAATCGGCGGAATAACACCCGCAACGTTCAGCTTCATCGGCAGATGCGACTTGTCGCCCTGGAACATGCGGTTGCCTTGCTGACGCTTGGGGTACTGGATCACTACGCGGCGCTGGGCACGCTCACAAAGTACAATGAACCAGATCAGCGCAGCAGCGCCAACAAGCATGGCCAGCAGAACAGCAAGAGACATCGAACCGGCGCGGTTCAGCTCAAACGCTTGCGCGAGCGTACCTGGCAGCTCGGCAACGATGCCTGCAAAGATAATGAGGGAAATGCCGTTACCGATGCCGCGCTGGGTGATCTGCTCACCGAGCCACATCAGGAACATGGTGCCGCCTACAAGCGTAATAACCGTGACAAAGCGGAAAAAGAAACCTGGTTCGACCACAACGCCCGGCTGGCCTTCAAGGCCTGTCGCAACCGCATAGCCCTGCACGATGGTGAGAAGCACGGTACCGAAACGGGTATACTGGTTGATCTTCTTGCGGCCCGTTTCACCCTCTTTTTTCCATTGAGCCAGTGTTGGGCTCATGGTGGTGAGGAGCTGCATGATGATAGAGGCCGAGATATAGGGCATGATACCAAGCGTAATGATCGACATCCGCTGCAATGCACCACCCGAGAAGGTATTCACCATATCGATGAAACCGCCCCCCATGCTCGCGAACATATTCGCAAGGGCATCTGCATCGATGCCAGGAAGTGGGATATAAGTGCATAGTCGGTACACAATAAGTGCACCAAGAGCGAACCAAATACGCTTTTTAAGTTCCTCGGCTTTACCGATGGAAGCAAAGCTAATATTGGACGCTAGTTGTTCTGCAGCGGAAGCCATATACGCTTACCTCAGCCCCTTATCTGTTTTTCCGGTTATCTCGGCCTGTATCGCTTTATTAGGCGACGGTAACTTTACCACCGGCTTTTTCAACAGCTTCGATTGCACCCTTGGATGCGCCCGTTACCGTGATATCCACCTTGGCTTTAAGTTCACCTTTCGCGAGGAGACGTACGCCATCCACAACCTTGCCAACAACACCAGCTTCCACCAGTGTTTCAACAGTGATTGGTTTCTTGGCGTCCAGTTTCTTCGCATCAATCGCCTGTTGTAGACGGCCGATGTTCAGCACCTGGAAGTCACCTTTGTTCAAGCTTTTGAAGCCACGCTTAGGAAGGCGGCGGTAGATTGGCATCTGACCACCTTCAAAACCGTGGATCGCTACGCCCGAACGCGCTTTCTGACCCTTGTGACCAGAACCGGCGGTTTTACCTTTGCCGGAACCGATACCGCGACCAACACGAGTGCGCTCTTTACGGGCGCCGTCGTTGTCACGAAGTTCATTGATTTTCATGCGTCTTCTCCGATCACGCCGGGCTTAATCTTCAACGCGCACGAGATGGTGCACCTTGTTGATCATGCCACGGACAGCTGGCGTATCTTCCAGCTCGCGTGTCTTGTGCATTTTGTTAAGCCCGAGGCCGACCAGCGTTGCACGCTGGTCTTGTTCACGGCGGATCGGGCTACCGATCTGTGTTACTTTAATCGTTGCTTTTTTCTTCGCAGCCATTGGTCACTACTCCGCCGAATTTGCTTCTGCAGCATCGTCGCCTTCGTCCGTACCACCGACGACTTTAATGTCGCCACGACGTGCTACGATATCAGCAACTTTTTTGCCACGCTTGGCAGCGATCTGACGCGGTGAGTTCTGGTTAACCAGAGCGTCGAAAGTTGCGCGAACCATGTTGTATGGGTTCGAACTGCCTTGCGACTTCGTCACTACGTCCTGTACGCCTAGTGCTTCAAACACTGCGCGCATCGGACCACCTGCGATGATACCGGTACCCGCAGAAGCGGTGCGCAGCAGTACCCGACCAGCGCCGTGACGGCCCTTAATGTCGTGGTGCAGCGTACGGCCTTCACGAAGCGGTACACGGATCATATTTTTCTTAGCAGCTTCAGTTGCCTTCCGGATCGCTTCCGGCACTTCACGTGCCTTACCGTTCCCGAAGCCGACGCGGCCACGCTGGTCACCGACTACTACGAGAGCAGCGAAACCGAAGCGACGACCACCTTTAACAACTTTGGCTACGCGGTTGATGTGAACCAATTTTTCAATCAGTTCACTTTCTTCACGATTGCGTTCTGGGCGTGCCATTTGACATCCTTTTCCTTATCTCTGACCTTAGAATGCCAAGCCGCCTTCACGCGCTGCATCTGCAAGTGCTTTAACACGACCGTGATAGAGGAAACCTCCCCGGTCGAACACTACTTCAGCAACGCCGGCAGCTTTAGCACGCTCGGCAATCAATTTCCCAACTTTCGTTGCAGCCTCTACATTAGAGGTTGCAGCGTCACGCAGGTCCTTCTCGGCGGTGGAGGCGGCAACAACAGTCGCGCCCTTAACATCGTCGATAATCTGCGCATAGATATGCTGGTTTGTACGGTGAATAGAAAGACGCGGCCGCCCGACACTCTTCTTACGAAGTTGAGTGCGGTTGCGCTGACGGCGCCGTTCAAAAAGTTTGTTCTTAGAAGCCATTCGTGCCATCCGTTACTTCTTCTTACCTTCCTTGCGGAAGATATATTCACCTTCGTACTTGATACCCTTACCTTTGTAGGGCTCAGGCTTGCGGAACTCACGGATCTTGGCTGCCGTTTCACCGACTTGTTGTTTGTCGATGCCGGAGATAACGATCGTGGTCTGATCAGGCGTCTCAATCTTGATGCCTTGTGGGACCGGAAAATCGATATCGTGGCTGTAGCCAAGTTGTAGGTTCAGAGCAGAGCCTTTCATAGCAGCGCGATAACCAACACCAGTGATCTGAAGCTTTTTAGAGTAACCTGCGGTTACGCCTTCAAACAGGTTGGAAATCATCGTGCGCTGCATACCCCACATGGAGCGGGCACGCTTCGTGTCATTAACAGGCGATACAACGATACCTTTTTCTTCCTGAGCAACAGTTACTTCAGGAACAAAAGACATCGCCAGCTCACCCTTAGGGCCTTTTACCGTCAGGTCCGAACCGTTCAAGGAAACGGTCACGCCGGACGGAATAGCCACTGGCTTTTTACCGATACGGGACATGATTTCTCCCTTCCTTAGAATACGGTGCAGAGGATCTCGCCGCCCACATTGTTCTCACGCGCTTCTGCGTCCGAGAGAACACCTTTCGGTGTGGAAACGATCGAAATACCAAGGCCGTTGTGAACGCGTGGCAGGTCACGAACCGAGCTATACACGCGGCGACCAGGTTTGGACACACGATTGATCGTGCGGATAACCGGCTCACCTTCGTGATATTTTAGCTCGATGGTCAGCTCAGCCTTATTGGCCTCGCCTTCAATCCGGGAATAACCACGGATGAAACCTTCACGCTGCAACACATCCAAAATACGCTGACGCGTTTTGGATGCAGGTGTGGATACAACAGTTTTGCGAGCTTGCAGACCGTTGCGGATACGGGTCAGCATATCGCCGATCGGATCAGTCATCGACATGAGCCTACCCCCTTACCAGCTTGACTTAACAACGCCAGGTATCTTGCCAGCGGAGCCAAGCTCACGCAGACCGATACGAGACATCTTAAATTTACGATAATAACCGCGCGGACGACCTGTTACTTCGCAACGATTGCGAACACGCGTCTTTGCGCTGTTACGTGGCAGTGCTGCCAGTTGCATAACAACCATCCAGCGCTCTTCCTCACCCAGATCCTTGTTGTAGATCTGTTCTTTGAGTTCAGCACGCTTTTTAGCGTATTTCGCAACCAGCTTTTCACGCCGTGCGTTCTTGTTGATGGCACTTTTCTTAGCCATATCAAAACCCTCCTTCGGCTGCCGTTACTTTTTGAACGGCATGTCAAAACCGGTCAGAAGCGCACGCGCTTCGTCGTCGGTCTGAGCCGTGGTGCAGATGATAATGTCCATCCCGCGAACCTGATCAATCTGATCATAGTTGATTTCCGGGAAGACGATTTGTTCCTTCAGGCCCATTGCGTAGTTACCGCGGCCGTCAAATGACTTCGGGTTAACGCCCTGGAAGTCACGTACGCGTGGCAGTGCAATGGTAATCAGCCGGTCAAGAAACTCGTACATACGCTCAGAGCGCAGCGTTACTTTCACGCCGATTGGCATGCCTTCGCGAAGCTTAAAGCTAGCGATAGACTTGCGAGCGATCGTAACAACAGGCTTCTGACCGGAGATAGCAGCGATTTCTTCTACTACCTTGTCGATCTTTTTCTTGTCCTGAACAGCTTCACCAACACCAACGTTGATAACCACTTTGTCCAGTTTTGGAACCTGCATCGGGTTTTTGTAGCCGAACTGCTCCAGCATGGAAGCACGAACTTTTTCTTCGTATACGCTACGAAGACGTGGCAGAGCCTTAGTTGCTTTAGCCATCAATCACCTCCCCGGACTTCTTCGCAAAGCGAACCTTGCGACCGTCTTCGAGTGTTTTGAAACCAACACGAGTAGGCGCGCCATCTTTCGGATCTTCAATCATCAGATTGGAGAGCTGAATTGCTGCTTCCTTCGTCTCGATACCACCTGCACTGGTCTGTGTTGGGCGGTTGTGCTTCTTGATCAGGTTCACTCCCGATACAAACGCACGGCCTTCAACGGGCAGTACAGACGTGATTTCGCCGCGCTTGCCTTTGTCTTTACCGGCAACCACAACGACCTTGTCACCTTTTTTCAGTTTCGCGGCCATTTATAGTACCTCCGGTGCAAGCGAGATGATCTTCATATGCTTCTTTGCACGCAGTTCACGAACAACCGGGCCAAAAATACGTGTGCCGATTGGTTCGTGGTTTTTGTTAACAAGCACTGCTGCGTTGCGGTCGAAACGAATGGTAGTACCATCCTGACGACGCACTTCTTTAGCAGTACGAACGATGACAGCGCGGTGCACGTCACCTTTTTTTACGCGGCCCCGTGGGATCGCTTCCTTTACGGAGACGACAATAATGTCGCCTACTCCAGCAGTTTTGCGCTTGGAACCACCAAGCACTTTAATGCACTGCACCCTCTTGGCCCCGGAGTTATCGGCCACGTCGAGGTTGGTTTGCATCTGAATCATGGGTTACACCCTTTGTTATTACCGGCGAACAGCAAAACGATGAGGCCTTAGGCCTCACCGCCAACTACGCGCCAGGTCTTCAGTTTAGAAATAGGACGACATTCCTCAATGCGGACTGTCTCCCCAACCTGAATAGTGTTGCTCTCATCATGAGCGTGGTACTTCTTAGAGCGTCGAATAATTTTGTCAAGCAATGGATGCTTAATACGACGTTCAACATTAACAACAACGGTTTTATCGCCTTTGTTGCTGACCACAGTTCCTTGCAGAATACGCTTTGGCATGGGTTTACTCCTTACGCCTCAGCCGACTGGCTCAGGATCGTTTTGATCCGGGCCACATCGCGGCGGATCTCACGAACACGAGCAGTGTTTTCCAATTGGCCGGAAGCCGCCTGAAAACGCAGGTTCAACTGCTCTTTTTTCAGGTTCTCGAGCTCTTCACGGAGCTCGTCTTGCGACTTGGCACGAATATCAGCTGCCTTCATCTTACTTCTCCGTTCGCTCTAATGCATCCGTTGCACGATGCGAGTACCAACGGCCAGCTTTGCAGCTGCACGTTCGAACGCACCACGCGCCAGTTCTTCAGAGACACCATCGATCTCAAACATGATGCGGCCAGGTTTTACCTTGCACACCCAACGATCGACAGAGCCTTTACCTTTACCCATCCGAACCTCGGCAGGCTTGGCTGTCACAGGCACATCCGGGAAAATCCGGATCCACACTTTACCAGACCGCTTCATGTGACGGTTCATGGCACGACGAGCCGCCTCGATTTGGCGAGCAGTTACACGGCCAGGTGCGGTCGCTTTAAGACCAAACTGACCAAAGTTAAGATCGGTTCCGCCCTTGGCATTGCCATGGATACGGCCTTTGTGGGCCTTACGGAACTTCGTACGTTTCGGTTGCAACATTTTATGTCGCTCCTATCACTTACCGTCCGGCCTAACGGCGGGACGGACCACCTTGGCTTTGAACTTCGTTTGCACGACGTTCGTGAGCCATCGGATCGTGTTCCATGATCTCGCCTTTGAACACCCAAACCTTGATACCGCAGATACCATAAGCGGTCAGGGCTTCAGAGACACCGTAGTCGATGTCTGCACGCAGGGTGTGCAACGGCACGCGGCCTTCGCGGTACCACTCGGTCCGTGCGATCTCTGCGCCACCAAGACGGCCTGCACAGTTGATACGGATACCGCCGGCACCGAGACGAATTGCGCTTTGTACCGCGCGCTTCATGGCGCGACGGAACGCAACACGACGCTCAAGCTGCTGTGCGATGTTGTCAGCGATCAGTTTAGCATCGATTTCCGGCTTACGGACTTCGACAATGTTCAGGCTCACGTCAGACTTCGTAAAGTTTGCAACCTTACGACGGAGCTTCTCAATGTCGGCGCCTTTTTTACCGATGATCACACCCGGACGAGCCGAGTAAATGGTCACGCGGCATTTTTTGGCCGGACGTTCGATGATCACTTTTGAAATGCCAGCTTGTGACAGTTCTTTCATCACGAACTTGCGGATATTCAGGTCTTCGTGCAACAGCGTGCCATAGTCATCGCCTTCGGCATACCAGCGCGAGTCCCAGGTGCGGTTCACACCCAGGCGCAGACCAACGGGACTTACTTTCTGACCCATTATGCAGTCTCCTCTACTTCGCGCACAACAATGCGCAGACGACTGAACGGCTTGACGATCTTACCTACACGACCACGAGCACGGGCGCGGAAGCGTTTCATAACGAGCGCCTTACCCACAGTTGCTTCGGCCACGACAAGGCTGTCGACGTCCAGATTATGGTTGTTTTCTGCGTTTGCGACTGCAGACTGCAGAACTTTCTTCACCTCAATCGCGCTACGGCGGCGGTTGAAGCTCAGGCTAGCCAGAGCTTTTTCCACTTTCATACCGCGAATGCTAGCAGCCACCAGATTAAGTTTCTGGGGCGAGCCGCGAAGCATCGTAGCGGTTGCTACTGCTTCATTATCCGCCAAACGGCGTTTTGCAGATTGCTTACCCACAGTTACTTCCTCTTCGCTTTCTTGTCCGCAGCGTGACCGTAGTAGGTACGTGTCGGAGCGAATTCACCGAGCTTGTGACCAACCATGTCTTCCGTCACGTAGACAGGAATGAACTTTTGCCCATTGTAGACATTGAAGGTCAGCCCAACGAAATTCGGCAGAATGGTCGAACGACGTGACCAAGTCTGGATAATTGCCGAAGTTTTACCGCTTTCCATAGCCGCTTCCACCTTCTTGAGAAGGTGCATGTCAACGAAAGGGCCTTTCCATACAGAGCGTGCCATATTCAGGACTCCTTAGCGTTTCTTGCGCTCGTGGCGCGACCGGATGATAAGCTTATCGGTACCTTTATTGGACCGAGTCTTCTTACCTTTGGTAGGCTTACCCCATGGCGTCACTGGGTGACGACCACCTGAGGTCCGACCTTCACCACCACCGTGCGGGTGATCGACAGGGTTCATGGCAACGCCACGAACGCTTGGACGACGACCGAGCCAGCGGTTCCGGCCCGCTTTAGCGAGCTTGATGTTTTGGTTGTCTGGGTTTGATACCGCACCGACCGTGGCAACACACTCACCACGAACGAGACGAACTTCACCCGAAGACAGACGAAGCTGCGCGTAACCGCGGTCACGACCGATCAGCTGAGCGTATGCCCCAGCAGAACGAGCCATCTGACCACCTTTACCGGCTTTCATCTCCACGTTGTGGATGATGGTGCCGATTGGCATGTTAGCGAGCGGCATTACGTTACCTGGCTTTACGTCAACCTTTTCACCAGCAATCACCGTATCGCCAGGAGCGAGACGCTGTGGTGCAAGGATGTAGGCCAGTTCACCGTCTTCATATTTAATCAGCGCAATGAATGCGGTCCGGTTTGGATCGTACTCGAGGCGTTCTACAGTTGCAGATACGTCCCATTTAGTGCGCTTGAAGTCGATCATCCGGTAAGTACGCTTATGACCACCACCACGACGACGCGAGGTGATACGGCCATGGTTGTTGCGACCGCCGGATTTGGTAAGACCTTCGGTCAGCGCTTTTACAGGCTTGCCCTTGTGTAGACCTTCACGGTCAACAAGAACGAGGCCACGCTGAGCCGGGGTTACCGGTTTATATTGCTTGAGTGCCATCGGTTAAACCCCCGTCGTCACGTCAATGCTGCTGCCTTCGGCAAGTGTTACCATGGCTTTTTTGTATTCGGCACGACGGCCGTTTACACCACGGAAACGCTTTACTTTGCCTTCTTGGCGGAGCGTGTTGACTTTCTTCACTTTCACGTCGAAGAGTGCTTCCACAGCCGCTTTAATTTCCGGCTTGGTCGCGTCGATCGCTACTTTGAAGGTTACCTGGTTATTTTCAGAGCCGAGCGTTGCCTTCTCGGTGATCACTGGGCTCTTGATCACGTCATAATGCTTGATCGCGGTCATTTGAGCCTCTCCTCGAGTTTAGCAACTGCAGCTTTGGTCAGAACCAGCGTGTCGCGACGGAGAATGTCGTACACGTTAGCACCTTGGCTTGGCAGCACGTCAACGTTTGGAATGTTCGCGACAGCACGCTTGAAGTTTTCATTCACTTCAGCGCCATCAACGAAGAGAGCATTTGCGAGGCCGAGTTTCTCGAGCTTCACTTTCAACTCTTTCGTTTTACCGTCTTTCAATTCCGCAACATCAACGATGATGAGCTTGCCGTCTGCTACTTTAGCGGACAGAGCCGATTTCAGGCCAAGCTTGCGAATTTTCTTCGGCAGGTCGAAACCGTGATCACGCGGGATCGGGCCAAAGGCACGACCACCACCAACGAAGATGTTCGAACGGCGGTTACCGTGACGTGCGCCACCACCACCTTTTTGTTTGCCGAACTTCTTGCCAGTGCGAGCGATATCCGAGCGGAACTTCACAGCGTGAGTACCAGCACGGCGCTTTGCGAGCTGCCAGTTTACTACACGGTGCAGGATGTCTGCACGTGCAGTTACGCCGAAGATGGCTTCATCGAGATCGATGTCACCAGCTTTTTTGGCGTCAAGTGTAAGGACGTCGGTCTTCATGACGCTTATTCCTCGTTACCTTCTGCAGCGGCTTCTGTTTCAGCAGGCGTTTCAGCCGGTGCTTCTACAGGAGCTTCTGCTTGCGCAGGTGCGCGGAATGCTGCCGGCATCGGCAAACCTTCCGGAGCGGCTTTCTTCGCAGCGTCAGAGATCAGCACCCAACCCTCTTTCGAGCCTGGGATACCGCCTTTAACGAGGATGAGACCGTCTTCAACCCGCGTTTCAATGATTTCAACGCTTTGTACCGTCTTGCGAACGTCACCAAGGTGACCGGCCATCTTCTTGCCCTTGAACACGCGGCCCGGATCTTGACACTGACCCGTAGAACCGTGTGAACGGTGGGAGATGGATACACCGTGCGATGCACGCAGACCACCGAAGTTGTGACGCTTCATCGCACCGGCAAAACCTTTACCCTTCGATGTACCAACAACGTCAACGCGCTGGCCTACGAGGAAATGGTCTGCGGTGAGCTCTGCACCAACTTCTACAAGCGCATCCACGGCTACACGAAATTCAGCTACTTTCGCTTTTGGCTCAACCTGAGCTTTTGCGAAGTGGCCGCGCTGTGCCTTGGAAACGTTTTTCACTTTACGGGCACCCGCGCCAAGTTGCAGGGCGGTGTAACCGTCTTTCTCTACTGTGCGCTGAGCAACAACCTGACAGCCGTCGAGCTGCAGAACTGTTACTGGCACGTGGTGACCGGCGTCGTTAAACACGCGGGTCATACCAAGCTTCTTTGCAATCAAACCTGTGCGCATGGTCTTATCCTTGCAGTTTGATTTCAACGTCAACACCAGCAGCGAGGTCGAGCTTCATCAGCGCGTCTACAGTCTGCGGAGTTGGGTCAACGATGTCGAGCAAGCGTTTGTGGGTACGCATTTCGAACTGCTCGCGGGACTTCTTATCAATGTGGGGACCACGAAGTACCGTGAACTTTTCGATCCTGGTAGGCAGCGGAATAGGTCCGCGCACCAGAGCGCCCGTACGCTTAGCCGTGCTGGCGATTTCACCGGTTGCTTGGTCAAGCACACGGTGGTCAAATGCCTTCAGGCGGATGCGAATATTTTGCGCTTCCATTGATCTTACACCTTAAAAGCGGCGCCGGGGTTACCGGCGCCTTCGTTACATTAAGCGATGATTTTAGCGACTACGCCGGCGCCGACGGTACGACCACCTTCGCGGATAGCGAAGCGGAGACCCTCGTCCATGGCGATCGGAGCGATCAGCTCAACCGTCAGGTTCACGTTATCACCAGGCATCACCATCTCGGTGCCTTCTGGAAGCTCAACCATGCCCGTTACGTCCGTTGTACGGAAGTAGAACTGTGGACGATAGTTCGCAAAGAATGGCGTGTGACGACCACCTTCCTCTTTGGTGAGGATATAGGTCTCAGCAGTGAACTTCGTGTGTGGTGTGATCGAGCCAACGTGCGCCAGAACCTGACCACGCTCAACATCATCACGGCCAACACCGCGCAGAAGTGCACCGATGTTATCGCCAGCTTCACCCTGGTCGAGCAGCTTGCGGAACATCTCAACGCCCGTAACTGTCGTCTTCTGGGTGTCCTTGATGCCTACGATAGCAACTTCTTCACCAACCTTCACGATACCACGCTCAACACGACCGGTAACAACCGTACCACGGCCAGAGATTGAGAACACGTCCTCAACTGGCATCAGGAACGCACCGTCAACAGCACGCTCAGGCTGTGGGATATAATCGTCAACTGCTTTCATCAGCTCGAGGATCTTCTCTTTGCCGATGTTGTCGTCGCGACCTTCAAGAGCTGCAAGCGCAGAACCCGATACGATCGGAATATCGTCGCCAGGGAATTCATACTCAGAGAGAAGCTCGCGGATTTCCATCTCAACAAGCTCAAGAAGCTCTTCGTCATCAACCTGGTCAACCTTGTTCATGAAAACAACAAGCGCTGGTACACCAACCTGACGCGCAAGCAGGATGTGCTCGCGGGTCTGTGGCATTGGACCGTCTGCTGCGTTCACAACCAGGATAGCCCCGTCCATCTGCGCTGCACCCGTGATCATGTTCTTCACATAGTCAGCGTGACCTGGGCAGTCAACGTGAGCATAGTGACGGGCTTCCGTCTCATACTCAACGTGGGCTGTCGAAATCGTGATACCACGCTCGCGCTCCTCTGGAGCCTTGTCAATGTTCGCGAAATCTACTGCTTCACCGTGTCCAGCTTCTGCAAGCACTTTCGTGATCGCCGCTGTCAGCGTCGTCTTACCATGGTCAACGTGACCAATCGTTCCAACGTTGCAGTGCGGCTTGTTCCGTTCAAATTTTGCTTTTGCCATTTTACTACCTTTCTATCGGCCCTTGTTTGCCAAGGGATCCATAGCATTGGTTTTTCTTGTTTATGTTTTAACCAGCGAGCTTGGTCTTGATTTCCTCAGCCACGTTCGCAGGAACTTCAGCGTAATGGTCGAACTGCATGGAGAACTGAGCCCGGCCTTGTGAGAATGAGCGAAGCTCGTTCACATAACCAAACATGTTCGCCAGCGGCACCATTGCGTTGATTACCGTAGCAGGACCGCGGGTCTCGGACCCCTGGATCTGACCACGGCGCTTGTTAAGGTCACCAATAACGTCACCCATATACTCGTCTGGCGTCACAACTTCGACCTTCATCACTGGCTCAAGAAGCTTGATGCCAGCTTTCGAAGCTGCTTCGCGCAGTGCACCGCGACCCGCGATCTCGAACGCCAGAACGCTCGAGTCAACGTCGTGGTACGCACCATCCACAAGGCGTACAGCGAAATCGATGATCGGGAAGCCGATGAGAGCGCCGCTCTCAGCTACGTCACGAATACCTTTTTCAACACCAGGGATGTATTCACGTGGAATGTTACCGCCCTTGATCTCGTCCTTGAACTCGATACCCGAGCCACGCTCACCAGGGGTAACAACCATTTTCACACGACCAAACTGACCAGAACCACCGGACTGTTTCTTGTGTGTGTAGTCAATTTCAACTTCACGAGCAAAGCTCTCGCGGTACGCAACCTGTGGCGCGCCCACGTTACACTCAACTTTGAATTCACGCTTCATGCGGTCAACAAGAATGTCGAGATGCAGTTCGCCCATGCCTGCAATCACAGTCTGACCGGATTCTTCATCAGAAGACACGCGGAAAGATGGATCTTCAGCAGCCAAGCGGTTGAGGGCAATACCCATCTTCTCTTGGTCGGCTTTGGTTTTCGGCTCAACAGCAACCTCGATCACCGGATCAGGGAATTCCATACGCTCAAGCACAACTTGTGAGTTGTTAGCGCAGAGCGTGTCACCTGTTGTGGTGTTCTTGAGACCAGCGAGAGCAACGATGTCGCCTGCGCGTGCTTCTTTGAGGTCTTCACGGCTGTTTGCGTGCATTTCAAGCATCCGGCCGACTTTCTCTTTACGCTGCTTCACAGAGTTCATGACCTGTGTACCAGTCTCGAGAACGCCAGAGTAGATGCGGCAGAATGTCAGCGTACCAACAAACGGATCGTTCATGATTTTGAATGCAAGAGCAGAGAAAGGCT
The DNA here is from genome assembly GCF_965216265.1 of Kordiimonas sp. GTDB lineage: Bacteria > Pseudomonadota > Alphaproteobacteria > Sphingomonadales > Kordiimonadaceae > Kordiimonas. The sequence goes on along the minus strand of NZ_OZ244153.1, from coordinate 3,614,032 downwards.
CGTCGTCAGAAGACTTACGCATGATCTCTTTTTCTACGTCGTTGGCATCAACACCGCGGATCGCTTCAACGTCAGTTGGAGCAGGCATGAAGTCAACAACCGCATCCAGAAGAGGCTGAACGCCTTTGTTTTTGAACGCTGTACCGTTGAGAACCGGAACGAAGAGGCTCTTGGTTGTACCTTTGCGAATAGCGCCTTTCAGCTCTTCTTCGGTCAACTCCTCGCCATCGAGGTACTTTTCCATCAGAGCTTCGTCAGCTTCAACAGCCGTTTCGATCATTTCCAGACGCGCTGCTTCAGCGGCATCTTTCAGTTCGTCACGGATATCGACATATTCATAAGATGCGCCAAGGTCTTCACCTTTCCAGAGCACTTCCTTGAACTTCACAAGGTCGATCAGACCTTCGTACTCGCTCTCAGCACCGATCGGCAACTGAACGATCAGCGCCTTGGCACCAAGACGGTTCTTGATCATGTCAACACAGCGCTCAAAATTTGCGCCCATGCGGTCCATCTTGTTGACAAAACACATGCGCGGAACGCCGTATTTATCAGCCTGACGCCACACTGTCTCGGACTGAGGCTCAACACCTGCTACCGAGTCAAATACAGCAACCGCACCATCGAGAACGCGCAAGCTACGCTCAACTTCAATCGTGAAGTCAACGTGGCCAGGAGTATCGATGATGTTGATCCGGTGATCCTTCCAGAAACAAGTCGTCGCAGCCGAGGTAATGGTAATACCCCGCTCCTGCTCTTGCTCCATCCAGTCCATGGTAGCGCCACCATCGTGTACTTCGCCGATTTTGTGGCTACGGCCTGTGTAATAAAGGATACGTTCGGTCGTGGTCGTTTTGCCAGCATCAATGTGAGCCATGATGCCGATGTTGCGATAACGATTAAGTGGCGTTCTGCGTGCCATGGAACTGGTTCCCTAACTTAGATACAAATTACCAACGATAGTGCGAGAAGGCTTTGTTAGCCTCTGCCATCTTGTGCGTGTCTTCACGCTTCTTGACGGCCGCACCCCGGTTGTTCGCTGCGTCCATCAACTCACCGGACAGGCGATCAACCATCGTGGTTTCATTACGCTTGCGTGCAGCAGTGATCAGCCAGCGAATAGCCAGCGCCTGCGCGCGCTCATTGCGAACCTCAACAGGAACCTGATAAGTCGCACCACCAACACGGCGGGAGCGAACCTCAATAGCAGGCTTCACATTGTCGAGTGCCTCATGGAAAAGGCCGAGAGCTTCTGCTTTCGCACGCTCTTCAACTTTATCCAGCGCACCATATACAATGCGCTCAGCGACGGATTTTTTACCATCGAACATCAGGCTGTTCATGAATTTGGTCAGTACCACATCACCGAACTTCGGATCAGGCAGGACTTCGCGTTTTTCTGCTCTATGACGACGAGACATAGCGGTATTCCTTCTCTAATCTTACTTCGGACGCTTGGTGCCGTATTTCGAACGGCTTTGGCGACGATCAGCGACGCCCTGCGTATCCAGAACACCACGGAGCGTGTGGTAACGCACACCTGGCAAGTCTTTCACACGACCACCACGGATAAGCACCACAGAGTGCTCCTGGAGGTTATGGCCCTCGCCTGGGATATAGCTTGTGACTTCAAAACCGTTCGAGAGGCGCACACGGGCAACCTTACGAAGTGCCGAGTTCGGCTTCTTTGGAGTCGTTGTATAAACGCGTGTGCATACGCCACGTTTTTGTGGGCATGCTTCAAGAGCCGGTACTTTGTTATGTACGGGCTTCGCTTTGCGCGGCTTCCGCACTAGCTGGTTAATGGTAGGCATTTTTGTTCCTTGCCGTTTTTCTCTGTCACCATCACTCGAACGACCTGCTTTACATGCAGCAAAACCGCCTGCATCGGGGCCTTTAGGCTCCGACGAGGCCATTCAAGAAATATTTCAATGTCAATCTCTTAGCCAGAAAACCCCAGCGTCTAGCCCGTTTAGGCTACCACCTGAGCTCCGGCGAGGTGCGCTTACTATACCGAATTCCGTTCAACGTCAACGAAAAAACGGGAGCTTTGGCCGTTTTCCGGATTCGCCAGCAGATAGGGCAATATAAGGCGCGCCGCGACCATATATCATGATGGAAAAGAAGCCAACCACCCTACCCGTGCACTATGACCGACACACGGAGTCGGCCACATCGGCCAGCAGGATGTTGTCGATCCGGTAGAGACGAACATGCTCCCCCTCATAAATCGGCATTAGAAAGGGTGGCAAGTGACCGATGCGACCCTCCGCTGCATTCGCGAGCAGGAATAAATCTGAGCCGACAAACCGGCACGCGTGATAGGGATTATCCGATGAGGTCATGTCTGGCACCAAGGGCTTTTCAGGATAAAGCTGCATCTGTTGCGGCATACGGGCCGCCAGCGCCCGGTACTCTGGCGCAAACACTACCGGCTGCTGCGCCGGATGCGCCCACAGCCGGGCCACAAAGGCAGACTTCTCAATAATCGCCAGCGTGACATAATGCTGGTGCGGCGGGTCGACAAACCACTTGCGCTCATTAAGCATGACATAGGTTGCGACCTTCGCCCCCTCGCCCATATGGGATATGGCCGTCTCATATTCAGGCAGTACGTCTACTTCAGCCCGGTGCCAGTGATGCGCTACGACGCCTGTCCTCACCACAAATAGAGCCACAAAAGCACCTACAAGGCCATAGGCCAAGCGCTTGGGCATTGCTTGCACCGACAGAGATGCCAGCCCGATCAACACCAGCGGGATAAAGGTGCGGATATCAGCGCCCGGGCTGGACATCACGAACTGCGGCATCAGGAAATGCGTGAGTGTGAATGCCGCAATCACGCCCCACATAGGCCGCGCTATTCTTATATACCCGCGCCACAGGCAGTATAGCGCGATTGCCCCTACACCGACGAATGTCAAAACATCCAGCACCACATTATAATTATTGAACGTCATGAAGGGTATGTTGACGAGCTTGCGCGAGAAATGGCCAAAACCGATCTCATGCGCGAACCCTGAGGTCGGCGCCAGGCAGAAGAAAGCGTATAGCGGGAAGAGGAACTGTACGCCCCCAACACCTGCCGTGCTGGCCCAGGCTTTGACGTTTCTGTTCGGTTGTTCGCTCAGGCGTTGCAGCTCATAGGCCCCAAGTGCAATAGCATAAAGACCGAAGGGGAACAGATGGCAGAAGAAAATTGCCGTCGCCATCAGGGAGGATACCAACACTCGCCAGAGCGGTTTGCTTTCCCGCATGCGAAGCCACAGCGCGACACCAATCAGCATAAGCACAACGCCGGTCAGATAGTTCACCATACCCCACAGCAGGATACGGTTATAAAAGAGCAGCGCTGAGAGCATGAAGAGCACACCCAACCTACCGTGGATCGCCCGGCTGAGCGAGCCGACCCCAACCAGCATACCAATGAAAATCAGCACCAGAAGGGCCTTGGCCCCGCCATTGAGCGAGATGGATGAAAGGGCTGTGAGCAACACATCCATCGCCAGATTGGGGATAATAGGCCAGTCGATACTGTAATAGGCGGCAAGGAAGGGGTTAGTGCCTCCATCTCGCAGGATATGGATACGCGCCAGATGGTTCGGCATGTCCGCGATAGGCGGCAAGCTGACGAGCCCCAACGGCACGCAAGCCATAAGGAGCGAAAAAGTCGCTATCAGAACTGTCCTACGGTCCAGCATACGCCTCCCTCTACCTCAAAGTTCTAACCAGCACGAGACCGGAAAACCCAATATTTACTCAAGAGGAAATTCGCGACCGTGACCAACGCCATAACCACCAGCCACGAAGGTGTGAGCGACCAGCCCTGCTGAAGCGAAAATTCAATCAACCCACTGCTGACAAGCAGAAGGGAAAGCTGTGTAGCAATAAAGCGCGCCATCTGCGGCGCTGCCCGCGCTTCCTGGCTAACCGCGAAGGTAAACCGCCTGTTGAGAGCAAAAGACCATGCAATGCCGGTGCTGTAGGAAATCGCCTGCGAGATTGCCCCGCCCATCGGCAAAGTTTTCAGAAGGGGGAACACCAGCACCAACACCACGTACGACAGTGCCGCATTTGAGCATCCGACGAGCAAAAACCTGACGGCCTGAGATCGGCTACTATTGTTTGCCAGCATGGGAGCGATCAGCCACATTCTTCTCATCAAGATTCCGAACCTTACCCCCTGCACTATCGATCACCTCAGAGATAATGAAGTGCGGGCGGTTCTGGAGCGCCATGTGCATGCGCGCGATATAGGTGCCAAGGATGCCAAGGATAATGAACATGATGCCAAACAGCAGCGACACAACACCAAGGATGGAGGCCCAGCCCGGCACCGTGTAGCCATTGGCATAGGCCCAGAACACATAGCCTATCTCTGCAAACGCGATAAGCGAGGTGAAGAAGCCAAGCCATATGCCAATCTTCAGCGGTTTGGCCGAGAAGGAGACAATCGCACCCGAAGCAAAGCGCATCATGCGGCGAAGTGAGTATTTGCTCGTGCCACTCAGGCGCTCATCCATATTAAATTCAATGACGGTAGAGCGGAAGCCAAGCCACTCCACAGCGCCGCGGATAAAAAGATCCGTATCCTTGAGGCGAAGCAGTTCCTCAACCACCTTGCGGTCAAGCAGACGAAAGTCCGACGTGCCCGTGCCCAAGGAGATATCCGCCAGCCAATAGAAAAACTGGTAAAACAGCTGCGATGATTTGCGCTTGAAAAAGCCCGTGACCTCCTCGTCGCAGCGCTTGGTGGAGACAACATGAAACCCGTTCTGCCAGGCTGCTATCAGCTCCGGGATAATCTCGGGTGGATGCTGCAGGTCCCCATCCATAGAAACAACCGCGCGCCCGCGCGCCGATGCAAGCCCTGCCAGCAAAGCATGCTGGTGCCCAAAGTTGCGTGAAAGCCGGAAACCCTTGAGATTGGGGCTCAACGCGCGCGCTTCTTCAATAGCGGCCCAGGTACCGTCGCTGCTGCCGTCATCAACCAGCACAACCTCATACTGAAGCCCGGATGCGTCCATAACTGCTGCCAACCGATCAATGAGAGCGGCAATATTGCCCTCTTCATTAAAGACCGGTGCGACAATCGATATGTCAGGAATGACATGTACTGAATTCATAGCAGTGCCCCCACTTGCACGGTATTTAGGTCAAATTCTTCGCCTCAAGGCAACCAAAACCTTGAGAGGCCATAACCGCACACTGGTTGAAGCAGCCCGAGGAAAGAAAAAGGGCTCACCACTCCGGCAAGTCCGGTTCAATTTCTATGCCTCTCAGCCTTAAGGTCCGGTCTGTAGAGCCGTCTATCTGTCTGAGCTACTTTCCATGGGTCTACCAATACGCAACGCTATAAAGTATGCCAGCACTTCCCCTGCCATGCAGATCAACCGAAAGAAAGCACCGCAGAGCAACGCTTCTTCCGGCGAAATCACCGGTCCGGCTAAAAGAACAAGCGTGGCCTCACGTACACCAAGCCCCCCTGGCGCACCAACCACAACAAATCCCGCGATCCAGGCAAAGAGGAAAGCAGGCATCAGGGGAAAATGCACCGCACCCAGGACCACTGCCGACGCCATTAAAAACAGCACGCCCTGCAGTATAAAAAAAGCGACCACCGAGCCGCAAGCAAGGACAAACTCAATGCCCTGCCCCACCGGACGGGATCGCCTAAGATAGACATAGAGAACCCCAACTGCCACCACGCCGCCCGCAGCCAACACGGTGAACATAAAACCGGGGATATGGGCCGACGCCAGAAAGTCAGGCACCAAAGCCGACTGCGGCAGTGTCATCCCTTTCGCGCCCGTTATAAAAAGCTGAAATAGGCAGGCCAATACACCTGCAAAAAGCCCCATGAGCGCTGTCTCGACCATCGCCGCTTTAATCAGCCCTTTGTGATCAAGCCCCCTGCGCCGGAGCCAGACATGACGTCCCGCGTAGTGAAGCACACCACCGGGCAGGTATTTCCCCAATTGGGAGCCGAGAAACGAGGCGTAGGAATTTCGGCGACCCGTCTGCGTACAGCCAATGAAAAGCAGGAGCCTGTGCCAAGCTTCCGATTGCAAGCTCATGAGACAAATATAGAAAAGCACGCCGCATAAAGCAGCCGCCCAAATCCGGTCAGGGGCCTGCCACTGGTTCAGCGCTGCGCTGTTGTCTACATATACCAAGTACAGATAATAGACCGAAGCAAGAACAGCCGCGGCACTGGCGACATGGATAATGAAACGCCGAACCATCACCTAGCCTTCACCCGGCGCAGAGGGTGCCGACCTGTCTATAAGGACCAGATCATCGTTCGCCTGAACGAGCCGACTAGGCAAGCGATATATGCCGTTGAGCCCCAGTGCAGACCAAGCCCGACCAATAAGCGTTCGGTCAGCGGGAATAAACCGGATTCTCTGGCCTCCATCCGTTGCCGCTTCACCGGCCGATAGGAGAATGAGCCCGTCGGATCGCGGGGCGGCGCAGTCGTCTACCGAAGGTAGCTCCAACTCTGCCCCTGCCTCCCGCTCGAGAAGGTAACGGCCAAGCCGGCATGTACGGGCATCGGAATGCACTGTCCGGGCCGGATACTGTTTTACAGCTTCCGCATATATACGCGCACTGAAAACTGGGTCGCGATTGCTAACATCGATACACAGAAGCGAAACAGCCACAAAAACACTGGCAGTCATTACGGCCACCTTGCGGGTATGTCGTTGCCACAGAAGCGCGAAGAAACCCGCTGCCATAACCGCGGCAACAAGCGTTATAAAGGTATAATAGCGTGGCATGGCCCGCAACCCCAGCCCGTATCCGACAACGAGAAAATGAACAAGCGCCAAGGCGGCAACGGTGAGAAAGGGAGCATATCGCGACCGCACCTCGGTCCCACTGCGGTACAAAAGGAAAAGAAACCCAGCAGCAAAGAAATAGAGGAGACCAAATTCATTGTTCAGGAAAAGGGCGGCAATCGGCTCCAGATACGGAACAGTGACCAGATTTCCCACGGACGCTTCTGGTACATGGTGCGCGGTAAACAGCACAGCGTACCGATGGAAAGGATCGCCTGTCTGCAAGGTGAAAATCAAAAGGTCGGCTATAAGTGCGGAAAAAAATCCGGCCCCCATGATGACATATCGCTGCCACGGCATATAACGCCCGAAAAGGAAGAAGAGGCCATAACCGGCTAAAAGCCCGACGGCGGTGCCCCGGGAGAGGAAAGCTATTCCCACACTCACACCACTGAACAGCAGAAGAAGAGCCTGCTTTCGTCCGCTTTCCTTGCTTTCCGCGAACAATATCGCCGAGGCCAACAGCCAGAAAGCCGCTACAATATCTACGTTGACCGTGCTGAGCAGTTCATAGGTCAAAGGTGTAAAGGCAAACACAAAACAGACAGCAAAGGCCGGAATGTCTCCTACCCGCTTTCGAAGCCACCAGCACAAGAGTATCACCGCGAGCGCAAAGTAGAGAATATCTGCGATTGCGACGCTGAATTCATTCGCCCCAAACAGCTGGGTTACAAGTCCAACTGGCCACAATAACGGGTAACGCACCTGCCAGTGACTTGTGGGGCGATATCCACTGTCGTTCATCCAGCGGATAGCAGCCTCGATATAGAGGAAGTCGTCGCTGATAATGTAACCCACCCATGCCCACTGCATGAGCAGGCTGAATAGGGCCATAAGGACAAGCCACGGAAACCAAACGGATAGCTTTTTCATATCTGCATCCCACTTCCGTACGCATGATCTGGTGTGAACCACACGTCCACTCTCATGACAAACTGGCTTTTAAATTGGCATTTCGTGTAAGCTGGTCAATAATAAGATAAATCCAATTCTTTGCAATCAGTTAACCCCCATCACCCAAGAAGGTTCTTCTGCATGCCAGCTCAATTCAGTATCATCATTCCCTGTTACAATGAGGAAAATGCGATCGAAGAAACCGTTATTCACCTTCGCGAGATCATCCCGGATGACATGGAGTACGATCTGGTTGTTGTAAATGACGGCTCGACCGACCGGAGCGGTGAAATCCTGCTCTCGATGGCAGAGACTATACCTTCGCTGAAGGTTGTGACCCACGACAAGAACCGGGGTTACGGCGCCGCGCTGAAAACCGGCATCAAAATGGCCACTACTGAATATATTGCAATAACGGACGCGGACGGAACCTACCCCAACGAGCGATTGCCTGAACTTGTACGCCTTTGCCAGGACCAGGACATGGTGGTCGGCGCACGAACCGGCGCGGATGTAACCTATTCCAAGCTTCGTGCGTTTCCCAAATTCTTCCTGCGGGCGTGGGTTTCATGGATATCCCGCTATCCCGTACCGGATATTAACTCGGGCCTCAGGGTGTTTCGCCGCGATGTTACCATGCGCTACATACGCATCCTGCCAGATAGCTTCAGCTTCACCACTACCATCACGCTTGCGATGCTGACCAACTATCACCGGGTGCACTATGAGCCCATCAATTACAAGGAACGTATCGGCTCCTCAAAAATCAAACCGATCCGGGATACATTGCGTTTCATAATGCTTATCCTGCGCACCGGGACATATTTTGCGCCCATGCGTGTCTTTGCGCCCTTTGCCATGCTCCTTATGTTTATGGGCATCGGCAGTTTTCTTTATGACATGATCCAGCTACAGAACCTGACTGACAAGACAGTCCTGCTGTTTCTGTTTTCGCTCAACATGGGCATGTTTGCTCTGCTCGCGGATATGATCGACAAGCGCACACGCTAGTGTGTCGCTGCTGATCACGCTGCCGAGCCCATCACTTCTCCAAACAAAAAGGGCCTACCAGATTGGTAGGCCCTTTTTTATTCGTTTATCTGCGACGTTTTAGGCTTCGCCACCCTCTTGCTGGGCTTCGGCCCCGGTCGCTGCAGCAAACTCTGCTTCAGCCGCCGCCATCGGATCATCAAGCTCTGCTTGCGCTTCCTCAGCCAGCTTGTCGCGCTCCTGCGCTTCAAAGCGCAGACGGTTGACAACAGACCCTGTACCAGCCGGGATCAGGCGACCAACGATCACGTTTTCCTTCAGGCCAACGAGACGGTCTTTCTTGCCTGCGACAGATGCTTCGGTCAGCACGCGTGTTGTTTCCTGGAACGACGCGGCAGAGATGAAGCTGCGGGTCTGCAAGCTTGCTTTGGTGATGCCGAGAAGGATCGGATGACCCTTCGCAGGCAGTTTGCCCTGAGCTTCGAGTTTTGCGTTGTTTTCCTCAAACTCTTCACGGTCAACCTGCTCACCAAGAAGCATGGTGCTGTCGCCCGACGATGTGATCTCGATTTTCTGCAGCATCTGGCGAACAATCACCTCGATGTGCTTATCGTTGATCTTCACACCTTGCAGGCGGTAAACGTCCTGAACTTCTTTCACAAGATAGTTCGCGAGCGCCTCAACACCCATAACCTGCAGAATATCGTGCGGTGCCGGGTTGCCGTCGATCAGATACTCACCCTTCTGGATGAAATCACCTTCCTGAACGGCAATGTGCTTGCCTTTTGGTACCAGATATTCAACCGGCTCACCTTCATCGTCACGCGGACGAATGGTGATACGACGCTTGTTTTTATAGTCGCGGCCAAACTCAACAATACCGTCGATGTCAGCGATGACAGCGTGATCCTTCGGACGACGAGCTTCAAAGAGCTCGGCAACCCGTGGCAGACCACCGGTAATGTCTTTTGTTTTTGCAGCTTCGCGTGGGATACGGGCAATAACGTCACCAGCAGACACGCGCTTGCCGTCTTCAACCGACAGAATGGCATCAACAGACAGGAAGTAGCGGGCTTCCGTACCGTTGGCGAGCTCAACAACCTCGTCGCGCTCATCGCGCAGCGTAATGCGTGGACGGAGGTCCGCGCCTTTTGGTGCTGAACGCCAGTCGGTCACAACTTTCGACGCAATACCCGTGCCCTCGTCCACAACCTCTTTCATGGAAGTACCTTCCACGAGGTCAACAAGACGCACGATACCGCTTTGCTCGGTGATGATTGGAATAGTGTATGCGTCCCACTCTGCGAGCTTTTCACCTTTCACTACTTCATCGCCTTCGTCCTTGAAGAGGTGCGAACCATAAGCAAGGCGGTGCTTGGCGCGTTCACGGCCCTCATCATCAATGATGATGATTTCCATGTTGCGGCTCATCACAACCTTACGGCCACGGCTGTCTTCAATCACGTTGCGGTTTTCAACGCGAACTTTACCGTCTGCGGAAGATTCCACAGCTGATTCAGCGTTCACAGTTGCCGCACCACCAATGTGGAACGTACGCATCGTAAGCTGTGTACCAGGCTCACCAATCGACTGCGCGGCGATAACACCAACAGCCTCGCCCATGTTCACAGGTGTACCGCGCGCGAGGTCACGGCCGTAACACTTGCCACATGTGCCGCCTTTGGTCTCACACGTGAGAACAGAGCGGATTTTCACTTCGGCGATACCAGCAGTTTCAACTGCGTCCGACTTAACCTCGTCGAGAAGTTCACCAGCCGGGAACAACAGATCACCAGTAACCGGGTGCTTCACATCAAGCGAGAGACAACGGCCAAGGATACGCTCTGACAGAGGCACGAGAACGTCGCCGCCCTCAGACACTTCCGTGATCGTAATACCGTTTTCAGTGCCGCAATCTTCCTCAACAACAACACAGTCCTGAGACACGTCAACAAGACGACGGGTCAGGTAACCGGAGTTAGCTGTCTTGAGCGCCGTATCGGCAAGCCCTTTACGCGCACCGTGTGAGGAGTTGAAGTACTCAAGAACCGACAGACCCTCTTTAAAGTTAGAGATAATCGGTGTCTCAATGATCTCACCAGACGGCTTGGCCATCAGGCCGCGCATACCAGCAAGCTGTTTCATCTGAGCGGCGGAACCACGCGCACCGGAGTGCGCCATCATGAATACGGAGTTCACGTCGCTCTCGCGGCCATTTTCGTCCGTTGTCGTGCGTTCCATTTCCTTCATCATGGCATCAGCCACTTTGTCGGTACACTGTGCCCAGGCGTCTACAACCTTGTTGTATTTCTCACCTTGTGTGATGAGGCCGTCCTGATACTGCTCTTCATATTCCTTCACGAGAGAGCGGGTGTCTTCCACCAGCGTTTCTTTCGCGTCAGGGATGATCATGTCGTCTTTACCGAAGGAGATACCCGCAGAACAAGCGCGGCGGAAACCTTCGCCCATGATGCCGTCAGCAAAGAGAACCGTCGTTTTCTGACCACAGTGGCGATACACCACGTCGATCACTTCGGATATCTCTTTTTTCGTCAGCTTGCGGTTGATCAGGCTGAACGGCACTTTCGGGTGCTTCGGCAGGTGCTGAGCAAGGATCATGCGGCCTGGTGTTGTTTCAACGCGCTTGGTCTCAAGTTCACCCTTGTCGTTGACCAGCTCAAAGCGTGCATTGATCTTCGTGTGCAGCGTGATGGATTTACCGTCCAGTGCGAACTGGATCTCATCCATGCAGGAGAAAGCTTTGCCCTCGCCTGTGTCACCTTCACGCATGCTGGTCATATAGTATAGACCAAGTACGATATCCTGTGACGGCACGATGATCGGCTTGCCGTTTGCTGGGCTGAGGATGTTGTTTGTGGACATCATCAACACGCGGGCTTCAAGCTGTGCTTCAATCGAGAGCGGCACGTGAACGGCCATCTGGTCACCGTCAAAGTCAGCGTTGAACGCAGCACACACAAGTGGGTGCAGCTGGATCGCTTTACCTTCGATCAGAACCGGCTCAAATGCCTGGATACCAAGACGGTGCAATGTTGGCGCACGGTTCAGCATCACAGGGTGCTCACGGATCACTTCGTCAAGGATATCCCAAACTTCACGACGCTCTTTTTCCACCAGTTTCTTGGCAGCTTTAATCGTCGTTGCGATACCTTTTTTGTCGAGGCGCGAATAGATGAACGGCTTGAAAAGCTCAAGCGCCATTTTCTTCGGCAAACCACACTGGTGCAGTTTAAGCTCTGGACCAACCACGATCACGGAACGGCCGGAATAGTCAACACGCTTACCAAGAAGGTTTTGACGGAAACGGCCCTGCTTACCTTTAAGCATGTCGGAAAGCGACTTGAGCGGACGCTTGTTCGCACCGGTGATGGTACGGCCACGGCGACCGTTATCAAACAGCGCATCCACAGCTTCCTGCAGCATCCGCTTCTCGTTACGGATGATGATGTCAGGGGCGCGCAGCTCAATCAGGCGCTTCAGACGGTTGTTCCGGTTGATAACACGACGGTAAAGGTCGTTGAGGTCAGATGTTGCGAAACGACCACCATCCAGCGGCACCAGTGGGCGCAGTTCTGGCGGGATCACAGGCACAACGGTCATGATCATCCACTCTGGACGGTTGCCAGATTCGATGAATGCCTCAATAACCTTAAGGCGCTTGACGATCTTCTTCGGCTTCAGCTCAGACTTGGTCTCAGCCAGTTCTTTCAGAAGCTTTTCCTGCTCGCCTTCAAGGTCAACGCTTTCAAGAAGCTTGCGAATAGCTTCTGCGCCGATGCCTGCGGTGAAGCTGTCTTCGCCGTATTCATCCTGTGCGCGATAGAAATCGTCTTCGCTGAGAAGCTGGAACTGCTTCAGCGGTGTGAGGCCAGGCTCGATCACCACATAATATTCGAAGTAGAGTACGCGCTCGAGATCCTTCAGCGTCATGTCCAGGAGAAGGCCGATCCGGCTAGGGAGCGACTTCAGGAACCAGATATGCGCTACCGGTGCAGCAAGGTCGATGTGACCCATGCGCTCACGGCGAACTTTTGAAAGCGTAACTTCAACGCCGCATTTTTCACAGATAATGCCGCGATACTTCATGCGCTTGTATTTACCGCACAAGCATTCGTAATCCTTTACAGGACCAAAGATGCGCGCGCAGAAAAGGCCATCTTTTTCCGGCTTGAAGGTCCGGTAGTTGATGGTCTCAGGCTTCTTAATTTCACCAAAGGACCAGGAACGAATCCGCTCCGGTGACGCAATCGAGATCTGGATCTGATCAAACGTCTCCGGTTTTTGATTCGGGTTGAAGTATTTCATCACTTCTTGGTTCATGTCCGGCGTCTCTCTCAATTCGCTGTCGGGGCAATTGTTCGCTCAAAGGAGCCCCGGTTCGCCTTCCAAACTTTGCCAGCCCCTTGGGGCAGGCGTGGCCGAGGGGCAAGCCCCCGGCCTCTACATGGTTTACTCAGTGCCTGTGATCAGCTCGACATTCAGACCAAGGGACCGCATTTCCTTCACGAGAACGTTGAAGGATTCTGGGATACCTGCCTCGAATGTGTCATCGCCGCGGACAATGGCTTCATAGACCTTGGTACGGCCCTGAACGTCATCCGACTTAACAGTGAGCATTTCCTGAAGCGTATAGGCTGCGCCATAAGCTTGCAGAGCCCATACCTCCATCTCACCGAAGCGCTGACCACCGAACTGCGCCTTACCACCAAGCGGCTGCTGGGTAACGAGGCTGTATGGCCCGATCGAACGTGCGTGGATCTTGTCGTCCACAAGGTGGTGCAGCTTGAGCATGTAAATATAGCCCACTGTTACCTTGCGGTCGAATTTCTCACCCGTACGCCCGTCATAAAGCTGTACCTGACCAGAGCTGTCGAGGCCTGCTTTTTCAAGCATCACAACAATGTCGGCTTCCACGGCACCATCAAACACCGGCGTGCCCATCGGAACACCGTTTGTCAGGTTGCCGGCAAGCTCAAACACCTGTTCGTCAGTCAGTTCAGCAATCTCTTCGGCATACTGTTCGTCACCGTAGATGTCCTTGAACTTGGCGCGGAAGTCATCAGCAGCGCCGGAGCCATGACGGTATGCTTCAAGCATGCCATCGATCTGGCGGCCAAGGCCACGTGATGCCCAACCAAGGTGTGTCTCAAGAATCTGACCCACGTTCATCCGTGATGGTACACCCAGTGGGTTCAGTACCACGTCTACAGGCGTTCCGTCCTCGAGGTGAGGCATGTCTTCCTGTGGCAGAATGCGTGAAATCACACCCTTGTTCCCGTGACGGCCAGCCATCTTGTCACCAGGCTGAAGCTTACGCTTCACAGCAACAAAGACTTTTACCATCTTGAGAACGCCAGGTGGCAGCTCGTCACCGCGCTGCAGTTTCTCGATCTTCTCATCGAAGCGGCGCTGAAGCTGGCCTTTGCTGTCGTCGAACTGCTTCCTGAGCGCTTCGATATCAGCCATGGCAGCGTCATCGTCTACAGCCAAATCCCACCACTGAATGCGCTTGATCTCGGCAAGGCCTTCTTCGGTGATCTTGGTGCCCTTCTTCATCTCTTTCGTGCCGGCAGTAACCGTACGGCCTTCAAGAAGCGGACGCAGACGACCATAGATGTTGCGCTCAAGAATGGTGCGCTCATCTTCACGGTCTTTTGTCAGGCGTTCGATCTCTTCGCGTTCGATCGTCAGCGCACGTTCGTCCTTGTCCACACCGTGGCGGTTAAAGACGCGTACTTCAACAATCGTACCAGCCACACCAGGCGGCAGGCGCAGGGATGTGTCACGAACATCAGAAGCTTTTTCACCAAAGATGGCACGCAGAAGTTTTTCTTCCGGTGTCATTGGGCTTTCGCCCTTCGGTGTGATCTTACCGACGAGGATGTCACCAGGGTGAACTTCCGCGCCAATGTACACGATGCCAGCTTCGTCGAGGTTTTTGAGGCCTTCTTCACCAACGTTTGGAATGTCCCGAGTGATTTCCTCTGGGCCCAATTTGGTGTCACGCGCCATCACTTCGAATTCCTCGATGTGGATGGAGGTGAAGACGTCTTCTTTCACGATCCGTTCAGAGATCAGGATCGAATCCTCGAAGTTGTAACCATTCCAGGGCATGAACGCCACAAGAGCGTTACGGCCAAGCGCCAGTTCACCAAGCTCCGTTGACGGGCCATCACAAATGATGTCGCCTTTGCGGATCTCGTCACCCACTTTAACGAGCGGACGCTGGTTAATGCAGGTATTCTGGTTTGAACGCTGGAACTTCTGCAGCGTGTAGATATCAACACCTGACCTACCAGGGTCCACATCTTCCGTTGCACGGATCACGATACGGGTTGCATCCACCTGTTCAACAACACCTGTACGGCGTGCAGCGATGGCGGCACCACTATCGGAAGCCACAACTTTTTCCATGCCTGTACCCACAAATGGTGCTTCTGCACGCACGAGCGGCACGGCCTGACGTTGCATGTTTGACCCCATGAGCGCGCGGTTCGCATCATCGTTCTCAAGGAACGGAATGAGCGATGCGGCCACAGACACAAGCTGCTTCGGTGACACATCCATCAAGGTGATGTGATCAGGCGTGGACATGATAAATTCACCGGCCTGACGACAGGAAACGAGGTCGTTTGCGAAACGGCCTTCCTCTGTCAGTTCAGCGTTTGCTTGCGCAACGGTGTATTTCTGCTCTTCCATCGCGGACAGATAGATCACCTCAGAGGTAACCACGCCGTCTTTTACCTTGCGGTACGGGCTTTCGATAAAGCCGTACTTGTTAACCTGTGCATAGGTCGCAAGCGAGTTGATCAGACCAATGTTCGGGCCTTCCGGTGTTTCAATCGGACAAATCCGGCCATAATGGGTCGGGTGTACGTCACGCACCTCAAAGCCAGCACGCTCACGGGTCAGACCACCTGGCCCAAGCGCTGACATACGGCGCTTGTGGGTAATCTCGGAAAGCGGGTTGGTTTGGTCCATAAACTGTGAAAGCTGCGAAGAACCGAAGAACTCACGCACAGCCGCAACCGCAGGCTTCGCATTGATGAGGTCGTGCGGCATCACGGTATCGATGTCGACAGACGACATACGCTCGCGGATCGCACGCTCCATACGCAACAGGCCAATGCGGTACTGGTTTTCCATCAGCTCGCCAACGCTACGCACACGACGGTTGCCAAGGTGGTCAATATCATCCACCTCACCGCGGCCATCCTTCAGCTCAACCAGTGTCTTCACGGTTGAAAGGATATCCTCGCGGCGCAACACACCAACGGTATCGTCACACTCGAGGTTCAGGCGCATGTTCATCTTCACACGACCAACGTCGGAAAGATCGTAACGCTCAGAATCGAAGAACAAGCCGTAGAACAGTGCTTCTGCCGTTTCCTTGGTTGGTGGCTCACCCGGACGCATCACTTTGTAGATTTCAGCGAGCGCACTATCGAGGCACTCAACCTTGTCTGCTTTCAGCGTGTTACGGATGTAGGGGCCAACAACAACGTCGTCGACATCGAGAACAGGGATCTCGTCAAAACCAGCGGCGGAAAGCGCCTCAACAGACTCTTCCGTGAACTCGTCACCAGCTTCAACATAGATGGCACCGGTTTTCTCGTTGATCATATCTTCAGCGGCATATTTACCGATGATGAGATCTTCAGGAACGAGAATGCCTTCAACGCCAGCCTTCTCGAGGCTTTTCGCGAGACGTGGTGTAATCTTCTTGCCTGCTTCAGAGACAACCTCACCGGTGTCTGCATTCACAAGGTCGAACTCAGGCTTCTGGCCGCGCCATGCTTCCGCTACAAACGGCATGCGCCAGCCGCCTTCAGCGCGGCGGAAGCTTGCAACCTTGTAGAAATACTGGAGGATGTCTTCAGCAGACATGCCCAGTGCGTAAAGAAGCGTTGTCGCAGGCAGCTTGCGGCGACGGTCGATCCGTACGTTCACGATATCCTTGGCATCAAACTCGAAGTCGAGCCAGGAACCGCGGTAAGGGATCACGCGTGCAGCAAACAGGAACTTGCCTGATGAGTGGGTCTTGCCCTTGTCGTGGTCGAAAAACACACCTGGCGAACGGTGCATTTGGGAGACGATCACGCGCTCGGTGCCATTGATCACAAACGTACCGTTATCGGTCATCAGTGGCAGGTCGCCCATATAGACGTCTTGCTCTTTGATATCGAGTACGGATTTCGCTTCTGTATCTGGGTCAACCTCAAACACGATAAGACGCAGTGTCACCCGCAGAGGCGCGGCATAGGTCATGTCGCGCTGCTGGCACTCTTCTACGTCATATTTGGGCTCTTCAAGCTCGTATTTTACATATTCCAGCGATGAAGTAGCGGAGAAATCCTGGATCGGGAATACCGATTTCAGAACTTTCTCAAGGCCGGATTTCAGCCTTTCCTCTTCAGTTGCGCCGGGCTTGAAGAACTGGTCATAGGACCGCCGTTGAACCTCGATGAGGTTTGGCATTTGCGTCACTTCGGAAATGTGCCCAAAGTCTTTACGCACGCGCTTACGACCGGTAAATGAAGTCGCCATGCTTCGCCCTCGTTCCTTAAGTTGTGCCGTCCAGCCGCCAGATACCAGGTCAGATATCAGGGCCAGCTCGGCTGCCAAAATAGAGCCTAGGGGGTGAACTTACCCTAAACTCCTGAAAATCCAAAACATTTGGACGTCTCATCCAAATGGGGCCGAGTTTTTAATGTCCCAAGGCCCTCAGGACGCCGAAAGGCCGGGAGCGAATTTCGCTCCCGACCCCGGGATACTTGGGCTCAAGAAATTACTTGAGCTCAACTTTCGCGCCAGCTTCTTCGAGTTTCTTCTTGATCTCTTCAGCTTCAGCTTTGTTAACGCCTTCTTTAACAGGCTTAGGAGCGCCTTCAACGAGGTCTTTTGCTTCTTTAAGACCGAGGCCCGTGATAGCACGAACTTCTTTAATCACGTTGATTTTCTTGTCGCCAGCAGCAGCGAGAATTACGTCAAACTCGTCTTTCTCTTCTTCAGCAGCGGCAGCTGGGCCAGCAGCTGCAGCAACAGCTACAGGTGCAGCAGCGGATACGCCCCACTTTTCTTCAAGCATTTTGGAAAGCTCAGCAGCTTCCAAAACAGTCAGTGCGGACAGGTCATCTACAAGCTTCGCAAGGTCAGCCATTTTCATTTACTCCAAATAAGCGGTCCATCTCAAAAAGGATCCGCATGTATCATTGCGTTGGTTAAACTAGGCGGCACCCTGAATGGGATAGCCACCCAAGGTGTCGTTAAGCTGCGTCTTTGTTGCCATAAGCACTGAAGACACGGGCCAATTGACCCGCTGGAGCCTGCGTAACGGCCGCGAGCTTCTGAGCAGGAGCTTGCAGGAGACCCACAAGTTTGCCGCGAAGTTCGTCGAGCGACGGCAGTTCAGCCAATGCTTTAACGCCAGTCTGATCCAGAACCGTAGCGCCCATGCCACCACCGAGAAGACGAAGTTTTTCGTTCTTCTTGGCGAATTCAGCAAGAGCCTTAGGTGCTGCAACAGGGTCGTCAGCAAAGCCGATAGCCGTCGGACCGGTAAACAGATCCGTAATGCCTTCGTATTCAGTGCCTTTTAGCGCAAGACGAGTCAGCCGGTTTTTAGTAACCTTAAGCGTTGCACCCACTTCGCGCATTTGCGCACGCAATGCCGTGATCTCAGCTACGCTGAGGCCGTCGTAATGTACAACAACCACAGACGCTGCGTTTGAGAACACGTCATGCAAGGATGCTACCCATTCCTGCTTCTCGGTTCTTTCCACTATCTCGTCTCCGACTTTGAAGGTTCGTAAATCAAACTATGAACCTTCGTCATTTGAGCTATGCATCGGTACAAACTCTGCGCCGATACTCTCCTCTGTCCGGAGGTGCGGGTTAACCAGGCTTCGCAGGACGGGTTGCACCCAGTCCTTCGAGGAAACCGCGGCGGTCATCAATTGATAACCAAATTCCCTTTACCCCGTCTCATACAGGCCGTGGATCCGCGACGACCACTTTTTTTAAACCCTGGAGGTCACAAACTAGAAACACACCCCAAAGGCACCTGTAATCTCGGACAGTACTAACATTCAGGCAAAACAGCCGCCTGAACGACTGTGCCGAGCCGAGGCCCGGCACAAATTCGCGTCTTATTCGCCGAGCGTCGCTACGTCGATTTTCAGGCCTGGGCCCATCGACGAAGAAAGACCGACTTTCTTCACGTAAGTGCCTTTGGCACCCGTTGGCTTGGCTTTGACAACTGCGCCGATGAACGCTTTTGCGTTCTCGATGATCGCAGCTTCGTCGAAGCTTGCTTTGCCAACGCCGCCGTGCACGATACCAGCCTTCTCAACGCGGTATTCAACCTGGCCAGCTTTAGCCGCTTCAACAGCGCCTTTAACGTCCATGGTTACAGTACCGAGTTTCGGGTTAGGCATCAGGCCTTTCGGGCCAAGCACTTTACCGAGACGGCCAACAACAGCCATCATGTCAGGTGTCGCGATGCAACGCTCGAAGTTGATCTCGCCTTTTTGAACGGCTTCCATCAGGTCTTCTGCGCCAACAACGTCTGCGCCTGCTTTTTCTGCTTCTTCAGCTTTAGGGCCGCGAGCAAAAACAGCAACACGTACGGATTTACCAGTACCGTGCGGCAGAGCAACAACACCACGAACCATCTGGTCAGCGTGACGTGGGTCAACGCCGAGGTTCATAGCAACCTCGATCGTCTCATCGAATTTCGTAGCTGAACGAGCTTTCAGCTCTTTTACAGCTTCTTCAACAGTGTAAAGCTTCTCACGGTCAAGGCCGTCCCAGGCTTTCTGCAGGCGTTTTGCAACTTTTGCCATGGTATTAACCCTCCACCTTGTAGCCCATCGAGCGCGCAGAACCTTCGATGATCAGCATAGCTGCATCGATGTCGTTTGCGCTCAGATCGACCATTTTCGCTTCCGCGATTTCACGTACCTGTTCACGGGTCACAGTCGCTGCAACAGCGCGGCCCGGTTCTTTACCACCGGATTTTTGACCGGCAGCTTTTTTCAGGTAGTAGCTCGCAGGAGGAGTCTTCGTCACAAATGTGAAGGACTTGTCCGCGTAAATTGTCAGGATGGTCGGGATTGGCATACCCGCATCCATTTTCTGTGTCTGCGCGTTGAACGCTTTACAGAATTCCATGATGTTTACACCACGCTGACCAAGAGCCGGGCCGATTGGCGGCGACGGGTTAGCTTGACCAGCAGGCACCTGAAGCTTCAGGTAACCAGCAATTTTTTTTGCCATCGTATTTCCCTTTCAAAATTACAAAGGCGGTATCGCCACTGGTGTTTCCTCAAACGGACCCACTGGGGCTTCACCAAGGGTGCGCGGTACGGCTAATGGCGGGCCTTCCGCACGGTTTGGACTCGCGTCCAAATTTCGGGGCACCTGCCCCAAAATCTTACGATACTTTTTCGACCTGGGTGTATTCCAGCTCAACCGGTGTTGCGCGACCAAAGATCGACACAGACACCTTCAGGCGTGCTTTGTCTTCATCCACATCTTCAACAGTACCATTGAAGCTGGTAAACGGACCATCGGTCACGCGGACCTCTTCGCCAATCTCGTACACAACGTTCGGACGTGGGCGCTCAACACCTTCCACAACCTGATTGAGGATGCGAGCTGCCTCAGCTTCCGAAATTGCTGACGGCTTGCCTTGTGGACCAAGGAACCCTGTCACCTTCGCGTGGCTGTTAGCCAGATGATAGGTGTCATCGGTCAGGATCATTTTAATAAGCACGTACCCCGGGAAGAATTTCTTCTCGGATGTGACTTTCTTGCCCTTGCGGACCTCAATCACCTCTTCGGTCGGAACGATAACCTCTTCAACAAGTGCCTCTAGGCCCTGTTGGATGGCTTGTTCCTTGATTGCTTCCGCAACCTTCTTTTCAAAGCCCGAATAGGCGTGAATGATATACCAGCGAGACTTGCTCACATTAATCTCCGAGACCGAGTATGTACTGCACACCAGCGTTCAAAAAGAAATCAACGCCAAGAAAAAAAACGGCCATGACGACCACCATGATAAAAACCATAACAGAGGTGATTCCCGCCTCTTTCGGTGTCGGCCAGGTCACCTTGGACCCTTCTTGCCTCACCTGGCGTACAAATTCACCTGGGGTGGTCTTTGCCATCATGTATCCCTTTTTTTGCTCTTAAGGCCCGCGCTTCAACCATTAAAAGCGCAGGCTTTACAAAATCTTACACTCATTGCGCCACATTTGGCGCCAGCGTTTGTCGGCTTGGCAGGGGCGGAGAGACTCGAACTCCCGACACCCGGTTTTGGAGACCGGTGCTCTACCAACTGAGCTACGCCCCTACAGCCGTTATCGCATTCATGAGGGGTGCGGTGTAACGCCCGAAGCCCATGCATGCAAGTACTTTTTTCGCCTTCGTTAAAAAGGCTTTGCGCATATGAGAGAGATCATCTTTCACCTGCACAGCAAAATGGGCCGGCGCATGTCCGGCCCATCTTTAAGTTTCGCTGATTAAGCGATGATTTTAGCGACTACGCCGGCGCCGACGGTACGACCACCTTCGCGGATAGCGAAGCGGAGACCCTCGTCCATGGCGATCGGAGCGATCAGCTCAACCGTCAGGTTCACGTTATCACCAGGCATCACCATCTCGGTGCCTTCTGGAAGCTCAACCATGCCCGTTACGTCCGTTGTACGGAAGTAGAACTGTGGACGATAGTTCGCAAAGAATGGCGTGTGACGACCACCTTCCTCTTTGGTGAGGATATAGGTCTCAGCAGTGAACTTCGTGTGTGGTGTGATCGAGCCAACGTGCGCCAGAACCTGACCACGCTCAACATCATCACGGCCAACACCGCGCAGAAGTGCACCGATGTTATCGCCAGCTTCACCCTGGTCGAGCAGCTTGCGGAACATCTCAACGCCCGTAACTGTCGTCTTCTGGGTGTCCTTGATGCCTACGATAGCAACTTCTTCACCAACCTTCACGATACCACGCTCAACACGACCGGTAACAACCGTACCACGGCCAGAGATTGAGAACACGTCCTCAACTGGCATCAGGAACGCACCGTCAACAGCACGCTCAGGCTGTGGGATATAATCGTCAACTGCTTTCATCAGCTCGAGGATCTTCTCTTTGCCGATGTTGTCGTCGCGACCTTCAAGAGCTGCAAGCGCAGAACCCGATACGATCGGAATATCGTCGCCAGGGAATTCATACTCAGAGAGAAGCTCGCGGATTTCCATCTCAACAAGCTCAAGAAGCTCTTCGTCATCAACCTGGTCAACCTTGTTCATGAAAACAACAAGCGCTGGTACACCAACCTGACGCGCAAGCAGGATGTGCTCGCGGGTCTGTGGCATTGGACCGTCTGCTGCGTTCACAACCAGGATAGCCCCGTCCATCTGCGCTGCACCCGTGATCATGTTCTTCACATAGTCAGCGTGACCTGGGCAGTCAACGTGAGCATAGTGACGGGCTTCCGTCTCATACTCAACGTGGGCTGTCGAAATCGTGATACCACGCTCGCGCTCCTCTGGAGCCTTGTCAATGTTCGCGAAATCTACTGCTTCACCGTGTCCAGCTTCTGCAAGCACTTTCGTGATCGCCGCTGTCAGCGTCGTCTTACCATGGTCAACGTGACCAATCGTTCCAACGTTGCAGTGCGGCTTGTTCCGTTCAAATTTTGCTTTTGCCATTGCCCGTATACCTTTGCAAGCAATCACGCCCGTGCTTATGCGGGGGCGAGCTTATCAGTTAACTTCGCAGCAACCCACCCTTGGACTGCTACACGACGATGATGCCCGAGAGGGTCGTTATTTTGGAGCGGGTGAAGGGAATCGAACCCTCGTCGTAAGCTTGGAAGGCTTCTGCTCTACCATTGAGCTACACCCGCACAAGCCAGCGGCTCCTCTCGAACACAACAAGCCTTCCAGGGCAGAAGCCCGCAAACGAGCTCAAGTCGAGGAAGGTAAGTGGTGGAGGGAGCAGGATTCGAACCTGCGAAGCCGAAGGCGTCAGATTTACAGTCTGATGGGTTTGACCGCTCCCCAATCCCTCCACTATGTATTTATAGACCGCTGAAATTTTGAACCCCAAACTTACGACTTCGGGGGCGCTCCGTTCCAGCGTCGCGGTGAGGCCGCAATATGCGCATATATGGAAGCATGTCAACATCAAGTTCAGACGTTTCTCCATTTTTTTCAAACAGCTTTAAATCATAGGCGCTTTGGCGTATGTCACAACAGACCGGTAAGCCGGGAATAGAGCAATTCTGAACAACAGCACCTGAGATGGCGGATGAAAAAAACACATAAAGGCCGCAGCAACAAAGCAACCTCGCCTCGCGGTGTGGCGCCACACCCAAAATCGGGAAAAAAAGCCTCAGGCCCAGCAAATACGGGGGCCTCCCGGCGCGCGCCCTCTGCCACACCTGCGCCACACAAACCGTCACACTTTCGCCCCGCAGCGCCGCATAAACCCATCGCGCCGCTTAAAAAGGATGGTTTTTTCCTCTTTGGTCGGCACGCGGTTGAAGCAGCGCTTAAAAACCCGGCGCGGGAATGCGTGCGCCTGATCGGGCTTGAGAAGGCGCTCAGTTCAGACCTGACTTCTATCCGCGCAGGCCTGCGTGTTGACAGAATTGAAGACGAAACCGTGCTTCGAGCCGCTGTGCCCGGTGATTCCCCTCATCAAGGCATCCTGCTTGAGGTTCGCCCCCTGCCCGGCGTTGACCTCGCGACCCTTGAGCCCATAGAGGGGCAGAAGAACATCATCCTGATGCTGGATCAGGTGACTGACCCGCATAATGTAGGTGCCTGTATCCGTACCGCCGCAGCCTTTGGCGCCCGCGCCCTTATCACGCAAGACCGCAATAGCCCTAGCGAATCCGGCACTCTCGCGCGGGCGTCCTCGGGCGGGCTTGAGATACTGCCGTGGGTTCAGGTCACCAACCTTAATCAAGCACTCGGCAGCCTGCGCGAGATGGGCTATTGGCACATCGGCCTTGATGGCCATACGGACAATTCAGTGCGCGGTGTCACGCTTGGCGACAACCTCGTGATCGTCATGGGCTCGGAAGGCAAAGGCCTGCGCCCCCTTGTCCGCTCCCAATGTGACGCTATTGTCAAGATACCGATGTCAGGCAACGTGGAAAGCCTGAACGTATCGGTTGCCGCCGCTATCGCGCTTTATGAACTGGGGTCTGAATGACAACCGCACAAGATATGATCGAGCTTTTGTCGCTCAAACCGCACCCTGAGGGCGGTTTCTACCGCCGCACCTACCAGCATGATGATGGCCCTTCGGAACGCGGCTTCAGTACCGCGATCTATTATCTGCTTGAGGGCAAGGACACGGCGCTTTGGCACCGCACAGACGGTGACGAAATCTGGCACTGGTACGCAGGCGCGCCGCTCACACTCCAGATCGCCAACCCTGCCATGGAAATCACCAAGCACACCTTGGGGACAAACTTTGATATCGGCCAACGGCCGCAGGTTCTGGTACCCGGCAATTTATGGCAGCATGCGTCAAGCCAGGGAGACTGGACCTTATGCGGGTGCACAGTCTCGCCCGGCTTTGAGTTTCTCAGCTATGAGTTGGCCGACAAGGATTGGCACCCCTCAAAAGGCTAAGCCTTAGCTTGCTCGGTCAGAAAACCCTTCGAGGTCGCGTTCACCCACCAGCGTCGGCGCCAGTTCTTCCGCGTCCCCGTAGGTGCGGAACAATTCCCACTTCACGCCAGCGGGGTCTTCGGACCATGCCTTTTTGGATTTGGCGTAACAACAGCTTACGTCACCGTCCACACGCATGGGGGCTTTGGCCGCGTCAAGGCGCATGCCAATGCGGGCAAGCTCGTCATCATCCGTCACCTCAACACCCAGGTGGCCAACACCGCCGCCGGAGCTTCCACACCCACATGATTTTGAGACCGCAAAATTAACCCCCAGATCATCGGGTGCCCATTTCGCGTAATCCGTTTTCACCTTCACGGGCTCGGCGCCAAACATGGCGGTATAATAGGCGATTGCCTCATCCATATCTTTTACACCAACGTGCACATGTAACCGTTTCATCTCTGTCTTCCTCTATGCATCACAGCAGGGTGAGCCTGCTGTATCGGGTTGCGCCTCGCCCGTTATCCGCGGGTCACCAGCACAACAATCTTCCATCAAAAAGCTCATCAGGCTTCGCGCTGCACCAAAGTCAACGCGGTAGATGATCGAGCGCATCTGCCGCTCTGAACCAACAAGACCAGCACCTTCCATCAGCGCCAGATGCCTTGAGAGCGTGGTCGCATTCACGCCCAATTCCTGGGCAATCTGCCCCGCTGGCAACCCTGTGTTGCCGTGCCGAACCAGAAGCCTGAACACCCGCATCCGGGTATCCTGAGCCAGTGCGCTGAGCGCCAATATCGCTTCATTTATTTTCATATTTGTACATATATACAATTAATGAAGATTTGCAAGCCCTAAAAACAACTGCCCGCTGATATACATTCAGATACTACCCACACGCACCACCTTCCCTCTTTTGTCATTCGATTTTTTACCCTAGTGTACTATCCAATCGGGCATAGGCGGATGCATTCGCTCCTCGCCTGACGGGGCAAAATAATCAGTAGCAGGTGCACTGCTGCAGCACGGAGGGGACCATAATGGCAGATTTTGAAGCCGGTTTAGACGTTCACAATCTTTCTATCGAGTTTGAAAAATCGGTAATGGCGGCAATTGACCGCATGGGCAGCTCCACAGATGAGCTTGAAGCTGCTTCAGAGACCATGACGAGCGCGGTTGAAGAAACCAGCCTGGGCATGTCTGAGGCTTCCCATAAAGCCCAGAACGCTGGCAGCAGCGTGAACGCGGTTGCAAGCGCCACCGAAGAGATTTCGGCGTCTGTCGCGAATGTGAGCGAACATATGGGCCGCGCGGCAGAGGTAACCCAACAGGCGCTTAATGAGGCGTCCGAGGCCGCCCGCCTGATCGCCACCCTGAACGAATCCGGCAAGAAGATCAGCGACGTGATCAAGCTGATCAATGATATTGCGTCACAGACCAACCTGCTTGCCCTTAACGCCACGATCGAGGCCGCACGCGCGGGCGAAGCTGGCCGCGGCTTTGCCGTGGTTGCAAGCGAGGTAAAAGCGCTTGCCACGCAAACCGCACGAGCAACAGATGAAATTTCCCAGCAGATCGCCGAGTTGCAGGACGCCACCAAAGACGCGGTTACCGCGTTTGAGCGTGTCAGCACTCGGATCACCGAGGTAGATGAGATTGCCTCAGAAGTATCCGCGACCGTGGGCCAGCAGGCGCAGGCCAGCCAGGAGATCAGCCAGAGTGCCGCGTTGGCCGCAGAAGGCACCAGCGGGGTGATAGGTGACTTCGCGCGCATGCAGGATGCCACGGCGCGTACAGGCCAGGCATCTGAAGCCGTGAACGCCCAGATCAAAGCGCTGCAGGAACAAGGCCTTGCCCTTCGTGGCAGCGTTCAGGCTTTCCTAGACAAACTGCGCTAGGCTTTATCAACCCGCAAACATGCAGGGCCGCATCAAGGGTGCGGCCCTTTTTTCCTCTCACCCTACCCTGCCAAAGCAAAAAAACGGGCCGCCAAAATGGCAGCCCGTGCTTTTCTTTTATAGCGCTCGTTGCTTAGAAAGCGCGCTTGCGAAGCTCTACCGCTCCGAAGAGCAACCCGCCTGCAATCACCAGACCGAGCCAGAAGGCAGGACTCGTGAGGCTATAGCTTATGCTGTGCCACTGCATACCGTTCATAACTGCCATCAACACATCACGCGGGCCATCGAAATTGTCTGACACTTGCGCGAACGCACCGTCCTGCCAACCACCCAGGTGGATAGCAAACCAGCGACCGATCATATGGGTATCCAGGAACAATTCCTCAACAATGATCGCAACAAATGGTGTCAGGATCGCCCAGAGGAAAGGCATGCGGGATGCATAAGCCGAAACCAGCAGTACCCAGGCCAGAACCGGCAGCGCCCACAAAGCCCACATCAGATAGTGGGAGATCACCGTAAACCAGCTGGTGATCATCAGGCCAAGCGGCCACAGGTCAAGCACGGGGCCGCCCTGGAAGACCATCAAAATGCTCAGGAACACAGCAATGATCAACTGCGCGGCAATCGCAACCCCGAGAAAGGCCAGGGGCGCGATCACGATGGGAGCAAAAAACTTGGCCAGAACCTCAGCCCAGTCAGAAACCGGCATGGATTTCCAGAACAGGATCGAACGGTCACGACGCTCTTCATAAAGTGCGCCCAGAAGCGAGAAGAAGATCACGAACGGCAGCGCAATCCACGCCAGCATGCTCATGGCCCAGTAACCGATCGTCACGGCCGCAGGGAACTCTTCCGGCTCACGTGTCGCCGCCTTGTTCATGGCATCAGCCAAATTCTCGATACCTTCATGCTCCATGCCATCAAAATACAGCATGTTGCCGAAACCAAGGCTCGATAGGATAACAAGCGCCACAGTCAGGCCTGCCAGAATAACCGGCACCCGGATATACCCGTTTTTGCCGTCCAGTACCTCGCGTTTAACAAGGGCTACAAAGGTATTCATTGCCCCTCTCCTGTCATTGTCGCCACGAAGATATCAGCCAGGCCCAGGCGGCGCGTTTCGCCCAGTTTTGCCAGCTTCTCGCGGTCAATATTTTTATAGACGCACGTTGCTTTACCGAAGGTCGATCCTTTTGTGATCGGCCCAAGTGCCATGGCTTCTTCTTCCTTGCCGGGCGCGACCATTACCTCGATAAACTGCTGGGTAAGTTCGTCCATATCGGCTTCAAGAACAATTTCACCATCCTTGATGAACATCACGTCAGAGAGGATATGCTCCACCTCTTCCACCTGGTGGGTGGTGATGATAACCGTGCGGTCTTCATCAAAATATTCTTCAAGAAGGCTTTGATAAAACTGTTTACGGAAGATGATATCAAGGCCAAGGGTTGGCTCATCCAGCACCAGCAGCTTGGCGTCGATCGCCATAACAACAGCCAGGTGCAACTGCACTGTCATACCTTTTGAAAGCGCGCGAACCTTGCGCTCCAGCGGCACTTTGGTGCGGGAGAGGAAATTCATCGCCTTTTCGCGGTTAAACCGCGGATGTACGGCTTCAACGAAGTCCAGCACTTCCACAACCTTCATCCATTTCGGCAGCGTTGCGACATCTGCAATAAAACAAACGTCTTTCATCAGCGCGTCCCGATCCTTTGAGGGATCAAGCCCGAGAACTTTCAGGTCCCCATCATAAGATGAAAGGCCAAGAACCGCGTTGAGCATGGTGGTTTTACCGGCGCCGTTTGCACCAATAACGCCCACAATGCGGCCAAGCGGGATGGAAAATGTTGCGCCCTTGAGGGCATGAAAATTGCCGAAGCTTTTGGCAAGACCCTTGGCTTCAACGACGAGATTGTTGTTTTTCTCTTGTGTCATATCTGCCTCCCTTAATGGTTCTTGCTGCTTTTCAGCAGTTCTTCAGTGTTGAGCCCAAGGCGGCGGATTGTTTCCAGCACGCGGGGCCATTCTTCGTTTAGAAAGCGATCACGCTCGGCTTCTGTGAGCCGATCCCGTGCGCCATCGACCACGAACATACCAAGCCCGCGTCGTTTTTCTACCAAACCGTCCATTACCAGCTCCTGATAGGCTTTTGAGGCAGTGATTGGATTTATTTGCAAATCCACAGCTACGTTACGTACCGACGGAAGGGCTTCACCCTCGCGGAGAGAGCCTTCCATAATGGCCGTAACTACCTTGTCCTTCAGTTGCCGGTAGATCGGCTGGTCATCCGTCCAATCCGGCGTCATATGCTCTTCCCCTTAAACAAAAGCTGCAGTTGATGTTGCTGCGGCCCGGCCTGCACCGAGAGGCGCCATACGGCTCGCTTCGCGGGCAAGCCTGCGAATGCGACGATGGGACCGTTTTGCATGATGATATGACCGTTTTGACATTGTTATCTCCTCGCTTCTTTTTATTGGGCTTTTGTTTTGTTTGGGCTGCCGGGTTATCCCGGCTTATCGCCATGTTTGTGCTGTCGTTTGTTTTTTATAAAGCGTTGGCTTTTGCCTTATTCGCTTTGTTACTCTGGTCCTCGCTTGAGAGCCCTGGGGGCCGGTCGGCTTTTGCCATTATTATCCGGCCCCCTGCTCTCTTCCTCGCTGTCGTGACGGGTCTCTCGCGGTATTATTTTTATCTCGCTCTCGTCACTCGGGCCGGTATTTTTACCGTGTCCCGTCACCGGCTGTTTCCTCGCTGTGCCCTCTTCACTTATTCCGCCGTGCTTGGGTGGCGCTTTGTGTCTGTTTGGGCGTTTTATCGTGCCGGTGTATTAGTTATGTATAACACCTAATCGCCGTTGACAAGCCTGATGATGATAAAAATCATAAAAAATAAGTTAAGGTACTGTTTTTAAATGATTTATTTTCTAGCGCCAAAAACCGCATTTTTGTACGGGGGTGTTATATGTAGGCAAAACACCGCATCGAATCGGCAGAATCCGCCTACATCACCTCAGTTTCAGTTTATCTCAGCCGTCGCTCTTAAGCCAATGGCGAGCACGTTTTGGGAGCCTTCCAGCGGGTTGATGATATACTGGATATCAGGCTGGAAAGAGAGCCAGTTGGTGAGGTCAGCCCTGTAGGTGAGCTCAAGCGCCACCTCGCGGCTGTTGGCTGTGGGGTTGCCTTGCTGGTAACCCTCTGACAATTCCGCCCATGCGACGGCAAAGCCAAGCTGGTCAGCCTCCTGCCAGATGCCCGTGTGGTTGATGCCACCACCAAAGAAGCGGCTGAAGGTGTTAAAGCGCCCTGCTGCCTGGCCAAGCCTTGCAAACACGGTTGTGTCGTCTGTCGCAGCCCACTCCCCGCGGATATAGGTGCCCGCGTTACCGCCATCTGTGCTGCCGTCATGAGCGTCAAAGTCAGCGCTGTAGCGCCAGTGACCAAGGAGGAACTTGGCATCACCTGTGCGGTATTCCAGCTCTCCGATCATCAGGGCACCTTCACCACCCCCAAGCTTGATGGTGGTACGCTTTGGGTGGTCCACATCTCCCGGTACAGCATCCAGCACAGCAAAACGCGCGGTGATGTCATCATGGATATCCACACTAAGCCGAGCGGCGAGTGAGGTGATGGGGAAGATCGACGGGCCATTCTGGCCGGTTTGGCTGATGTCTGTGCCAATGCCGTGGGCGCTGGCGATAAACAGGCCTGCGCTATCCAGCGCATCAAACTCCGAATTGAGATCATAAAGCCCGAGCTTGATACTGCCCCGCCCCTTCAGGAAAGGTTGCTCGACCCAGGCTTCATACAGCCGGGCTGCCCGCACCGGTGTCTCGATATTGCTGATCACCTGGGCATCACCTGCGAGCTCTGACGAGAAGCCGGTACCATTATTATAAAGACCATAGAGGAAAACGCTGGGGCCGTCCTCGCCCAAAGGTTGCCAGCCGAGCGTGAGATCAAGGTTATCAAGGTAGCGGCTGTCATGCACCTCCCCGCGCGCGATGGTCCAGTAATCCGCCGTATAAGCCGCACCGATATCAAACCGGGGCTTGTCGTCGGCCATCACACCTTCACAAAAGGCTGCAGCGCTGGCCGCCAGCCCGGATAGAGTATTGCGAGATATCATCATCTTACCACCGTACCTGCGCACGCATGCCATACGCCTGGCCTTTGGCTGTGATGATGCCGCCACTGGCTTTGGCACCGAAGTCAACCGCGTTGATCATCAGCCGCACAGCGTCTGTCATATACCAGTTGAGGCCGAGTGTGAGTGTATCCCCCACTGTGCCAGTGCCGCCGTCACGCACATCAAGGTGGCTGAAGCGCAGCGCCAGCTCAACCGCACCAAAACCGCCCTCGCCCATGGCCCGGTGAGGCTTCAGCCTGCCAAAGGCACCTTTACCGCCTGAGTAAGGCTTGCTCTCGCCTGTCAGCATATAGCTGGCCTGAAGGGTGGTGCCCCAGAAGTTGTGGTCACCTGTACTGGCACTTGTCTGCATGCGGGATATCTCGCCCTGCAGGGTGAGCGGCCCATAGCTGGTAGCCACCTCCCCACCCAGATAGCTGTAGTGCGAGGCTGCAACCGTGCCACTGTCATAGGGCTTGAAGCTGTCGTTCCTGATCTCGGGCCTGTCCGAGAAGCTGACCAACTCATCATCCTCATGGCGCACATAAGCAGACACGCCCACATGCAGCAGGCGGCCTTCCGCCATAACCGGCGCATAAGTGGCACGTCCCGCCAAAGACCAGCCGTCCTTGTCCGCATCACCCGAGTTGGGGCTTGAGAGCATCACACCATATTGCACAGACCAGTTAGGCCCGCTGGTGAGCGCAGACAGGCCCATCTTGCCGCCAGCGCCCACTTCAAAAGCATTGGAGACCATGCTGCGCTCCATGAAGCTCACATCAAGGTCACTGGTTGCGGAATCAAGCGAATGATAAATCTTGTGAAAGCCGATGGTGATATCGGTGCCTTCTATCCCGCTGTAGCGCAGGTAGGTATCATCAAGCTTGGCTTTGTCACCGCCTGCGAAATCTGCCTCAATCTGATACTTGAAGCTCCCCGGCAGCGTGCCCTGCACCCCAAGCCGCGCGCGGCGGAAACCGGCACCGTCATCATAGGCGCGGCCATCGCGGCTATGGTATGCCACAGTGTCCGCCTCAATACGACCTCGGGGCTTGATGGAAAAACCAGAGGGTTCACCCACAGACGCAGGAACAGGGGCAAGCGCTTCATCCGCGACCGGAGCGGGCGCCAGAGCAGGAGTGGCCCGCTCGGATATGCGGCCAGATGCACGGTCTGTCACCAAAACCGGTGCAGGCGCCCCTTCATCAGCCTCAAGCGCCACGAGCCGCACCTTCAACGCCGCAATCTCCGCAGCCTGAGCACGCACCAATGCCAGAACCTCTGATAAGGCTGGGCCGTCATCAGCACGTGCGGGGGCGGGGCCAGCAGCGACCAGTGCGGAAGCGATAACCAGCGACCTCACCACCATCAGGCAAGCCCCGCCATGCTGATGTATTTGATCTCAACAAAATCATCGAGACCGTATTTTGAACCTTCACGCCCGATACCGGATTGTTTGACCCCGCCAAAGGGGGCAGCCTCGCTTGAGAAGGTGCCGTCATTGATGCCAACCATGCCGTATTCAAGCGCTTCGGATACGCGCCAGATGCGGCCCATATCGCGGGTATAAACATAGGCCGCAAGGCCGTATGGTGTATCATTCGCCATGATGATGGCATCGCCTTCTTCCTCAAACGGGTAGATAGCAGCCACAGGGCCAAAAATCTCATTCTGGCTGATGGTCATATCGGGCGTTACCCCTGTGAGCACAGTGGGTTCATAAAAATTTTCCCCCATCACGCCCGGCTTGCCGCCCAGCACAATGGTGGCACCACTTGCACACGCGCCGCGCACGAGACCGTCCACCTTGGCAACCGCGCCGGGGTTGATAAGCGGGCCAACGGTCGTGCCGTCTTCTGCCCCATTGCCCATCTTGAGCCTTGAGACAGCTTCAGCCAGCTTGAAGGCAAATTCTTCCCGCACCCCGGCTTGCACATAAAAGCGGTTGGCGCTGATACAGGTTTGCCCTGCATTGCGGTATTTCGCCATCATGGCACCCGCCACGGCTGCATCAATATCCGCATCATCAAACACGATGAAAGGCGCGTTGCCGCCCAGCTCCAGCGATATTTTTTTCACCGTATCGGCGCACTGGCGCATCAACAACTTGCCCACACGGGTTGAGCCGGTGAAGGAAAGTTTGCGCACGTCGTCATGGTCAGTGAGCGCCTTGGCAACATCCGCAGGGTTCTTGCAAGTCACCACATTCACGGCCCCTTCAGGGAAGCCTGCTTCCTCGGCCAAGATCGCCAGCGCAAGGGCAGAAAGCGGTGTATCTTCTGCTGGTTTCACCACGGCAGTGCAGCCCGCAGCCAGCGCGGGTGCTATCTTCCGCGTGATCATGGCGCTTGGGAAGTTCCACGGCGTGATGGCCGCCACAACACCCACAGGCTGTTTGATCACCAGCAGACGGCGGTTCTGGTCATTTGTCGGGATAATGTCACCGTATAACCGTTTGGCTTCTTCCGCGAACCACACGATATAGGATGCGCCGTGTGCAACCTCACCCCGCGCTTCCGCGAGTGGCTTGCCCATCTCAAGCGTCAGCAACTCGGCCAGTTCTTCCTGGTGGCACATGATAAGCCCATGCCACGCCATCAGGGTTGCGGCCCGTTCCTTCGCTGTTTTTTGGGACCAGATAGCCATGGCCGCTTTCGCGCCCGCAACAGCGGCATTAACATCTTTCGGTCCCATCTCCGCCACATCAGCCAGATGCTCGCCCGTTGCGGGGTTGAGGACCGGGAAGCTTGCACCACTCTTGTATGCGCGGCGAAGTACCGCCTTGTGCAGTGGGGATGAAAGCGCTAGCGAACGTGCAGGCGCATGGGCACCATCAGCCGGGGCAGCCATTATGCCAGCCCCATGTCTTTAGCTGTTTGGTCAAGGCTCGCGATCAGGATATCAATCATATCGTCGATTTCGCCCTTGGTTATAATCAGCGGCGGGCTCGCTACCATGGACTGGCCAACAGCGCGCATGATAAGGCCGCGCTCAAGGCAGCGGTCACGGCAACGCACCGCCACATTTTCCGCCGCATCGAACAGCTCACCGGTTTTCTTGTCCTTCACCAACTGCACACCAGCAAGCAGACCCGCGCCGCGCACTTCACCCACCAGCTTGTGGCCAGCAACGGCCTCGTTCAGGCGTTTGCGGAAATAAGGTGCGGTCTCATCGTGCACAAGCTCAATGAGCTTATCGTCCTTGATCAGCTTGATGTTGGCCAGCGCCACAGCACAAGCCACCGGATGGCCGGAATAGGTATACCCATGCGAGAACAGACCGCCCTTTTGCAGGCCCTTCTGGATGCGGGCGCTATAAGCCACGGCGGCGATAGGCAGATAACCAGACGACAGGCCCTTGGCCATCGGCATCAGGTCAGGCTCAATGCCGTATGCCTGAGAGCCGAACCAGTGCCCCAGCCGACCAAAACCGCAAATCACCTCATCCGCCACCAGAAGTACATCATATTTTTTACAGATACGCTGAATTTCGGGCCAATAGGTGGCCGGTGGTTCAATCACACCGCCCGCGCCCTGCACAGGTTCTGCAACAAAGGCGGCAACATTCTCGGCACCCAGTTCAAGAATTTTTTCTTCAAGCGCTTGTGCCGCCTTGATACCAAAGGCTTCACGGGTCTGCCCGTTGCCATTTGCGAAATGGTGGGGGTGCATGATGTGCTCAAACCCCGGCAAAAGAGATTTGCCCATGTCGTGCATGGCCTGCATGCCGCCAAGGCTGGTGGCCGCAAGCGTGCTGCCGTGGTAGCCGAGCGTGCGGCCGATGAAAATATGCTTCTCGGGCTTGCCTTCCACTTCCCAGAAGTGGCGCACCATACGGATGATGGTGTCATTGGCTTCGGAGCCTGAGTTGGTAAAGAAGAAGTGATTGAGGTCACCCGGTGTCAGCTCCGCCAACACGCGGGAAAGCTCGATCTGCGGTGGTGTAGAGCTTTGGAAAAAGACGTTATAATACGCCAGTTCCTGCATCTGCTTGTGGGAAGCGTCGATCAGTTCCTTTCGGCCATAACCAACGTTCACGCACCACAGGCCAGCCATGCCGTCCAGTATCTTGCGGCCGTTCGAATCCCACACATAGCACCCTTCTGCGCGGGTCACCACCAGCGGGCCCTTGGTGTCAAAATACTTTGGGTCGGTAAACGGGTGCAGATGGTGGGCAACGTCCAGGTCTTGCCACTCTTTGGTATTTCGCTCAACGCTAGACATAGATTACTCCAATTCTTTTTCTTTGTTCCTGTCGCGGCTGCGGCTTATTGCGGCCTACTGGCGCCTGGCTGGATGCTTCATCCCTCACATCCCCCTGCTCTCTACTTTGCCCCTTGTGGCCACCCCTTCTGTTTTGAGGCCACGGGCATGGTGAAATGAGTAAGGAACACGACGCTTCTCGGGAAGGTGCGAAGCAAGCCATAAGCGGTGACCATCGCGCACCGTATTAAGGGAAGAGGTTAATTTGCCACCCGCTTGAGGTTGGTATTCATCAGGCTGGCGATATGCTGGGCACCTGCGTTTCCCTGCCCGGAAAGCCCTTCAATAATGCCTTCCATATCGGCTTTCGTTTTTTCCTGATTAAGCCGGGCGATGCCCTCAAGGGCGGTTACCTCAAAGTAAAACGCCTGCACCATGGGGATATAACGCATTAATTGCTCAGCAGTGAGCGCGGTCATGCACCACGGTTCAGCACCATCATGGGCACTTGTCAGCGCTTCCATATGGTCAACCGTTTTGGCCAAAATCAGCAGGGTTTCGTCCGCATCCAATATGGGCACAAAGCGTCCACGCGCCTGCACTGATACATAGCTGAAAGTGGGTGCTGTGATATTTTCTCGGAACCAGCGCGGTGAGATATAGGCACCAGGGCTGATGAACTGTGCCACAGCTTCCACGCCCGCCTTGATGGCATCTCCATAGGCATTGCGCCCGGCAATATGGCCTGCAAGCCGTGTATCATTGCCCGGCTTGGGCGCATGAATGAAGGGGGCTGAGGTCAGGTGCATCTCGCCTTCATGGGTGGCAAAAATCTGCGCCACCGGATCGGCTTTGATGTAAGCCATCAGGGCGCTCTGGTCTGAAAACTCATAATGCTCGGGCACAAAACTGTGCTTGCCCACATTATCCCATGTGTGCGCGAGCGCGGTTGTGCCGCCTGTTGCTTTTGCTGACATGATATCCCCTCACTTCAACAGAATTGAAGGTCAGTGTGACGGGGCAACCTGCCCGTGAGGAGACGCCAACCACGCGCCGCGTGGTGATGCTTATGCACCGGCTGTTCGGCGGCCCTATTGCCCCGCCCAAGCCTCGTTCCAGTCGATGCCGCGATAGTCTGGCAGCTCCCAATAGAACTTGCTGCGTGGTACTTCAGCGCTAATCACTTCATTCATGGTCACCGGGTCATAGATGCGCCCGCCAACCACGGTGTAGATCAGGCTATCTGTGTTACGGATGTCCTCGAGCGGGTTTCGCTCAAGCACAATAAGGTCGGCCAGCTTGCCTGCTTCAAGGCTACCGATCTGCGCGTCAAGCCCGAGTGTTGTAGCACCGCTCATGGTGGCAGCCCTGAGAATGCGCGAATTTGCCATACCGCCTTCGGCCATCAGCCACATCTCCCAATGAACTGCCAGCCCCTGTATTTGTGAATGCGAGCCCACGTTAATGGTGGCACCTGCGGCATCAAGTTTCGCCACCGAACGCGCGACCGACTTAAAACCCACATCCCATAGCTCATCCGCGACAGACAGGCTGGTCATGCCGCGCACATATGCGGGCGCTGAATAGGGCACACCAAGTGCGCTGTAGCTGCTGGTAACCGCAGGCACATAAGCCTGAATGCGGGCGTCTTCCCACGGACGTGTTTGGGCATAGAGGAAGTTTTCACCCATAAATTCACCAAAGGTGGCGATAATGGTGGGCGTATTTGGGGTATCGCCCGCCGCCATCAGTTGGGTGATATCATCATAAAGGGTTGCCACCGGGAAGTTGTGCTCAAGCGCCGTGTGGCCATCAATCACCGCACTGATGTTGTTATAGAAATGGCTCTCGCCTTCTATGTCCACCATCACCCCGGCGTCATGGCCCGCGCGCACAAGCATCTGCCGCTGTGACCGCATAGGCTGGCGATAGCTTTTGATAATGGTGCCGCCAAGCGCACGCTTGCGCGCCATCAGGGCGTTTGCATCCCCGAGACTGAAAATAGGTTCATACACCGGGTCGCCCTTGCCCGCCCTGCCATACACAACACCGCCAACACTGATGGTGCGCGGGCCGACCATTTTGCCAGCCGCCTGCATTTCGCTCATGGCGTAGCTGGGCAACTCGGTCGCGTAAGGGTCATAGTTGGTGGTGGCCCCAAAGGCGAGAGAGGCATAATGGCTGGGCTGTTTTTCAGGCATCAAGCCCACAGAGCTATAATAACAATCCTCCAGATGGCCATGCATGTTCACAAAGCCCGGCATCAGCGTTTTGCCGGATACATCAACCACTTTCGCCGCAGCAGGCACGGCAATATCAGCGCCCACAGCCTTGATGCGGTCACCTTCCACAAGCACCGTGCCGCGCTCGATCACCTCATCACCGCGCATGGTGAGGATACGCCCACCGGTAAAGGCAATCATGCCTTTTGGTTTTTGTGCTGGTGCCTCAGCCACCAACGTGGCCTGTACCGAAGCGGCACCACCGCCAACATCAGCGCTATAAAGACTTTGGCCCAGCACCCAGTGAAGGCTTTTTGAATCCGCCGTCCAGGTGATGTCATAGCCGCTGAGGCTGGTAAGCTTACGTGCGCCATCTACTGAAGATGACACCACGGCAGGCGTGCCTGTTTCCATATAGGGCATGACGTAATACTGGCGGTTTTCCTTGAAGGCGATCCAGCTCAGGTCCGGGCTGATGCTGAGCTCAAGTGTATCCGAGCCATAAGCCACCGCATGCACCCGGCGTTCAAACCCCGCTGCATTCACGCTTTCGATACGGGTGATCTGGCCAGAGGCTCCCCACTCGCTGGTGGTGAAATAGATGCGACGGCCGTCAGGTGAAAACTGAGGTGCTTCCCCGGTTTTCAGCACCCGGCGGGTGTTGCCGCCTGCCAGATCCAAGGCATAGATGCCCACATCGGTGCCATAACCGCCCATACATTTGCTGCCTGCTTCAATGCGGTACAGCAATGTTTTGCCATCACGCGAGAAGGCCGGCTCACGCACCATGCCACGGGTATGCAAAAGGGTTTTTGTGCTCCCCTCCAGCGCCTGCACCTTTAGGCGGCTGCCTTCCTCGTCCCGCCAGTGAACATAGGCGATGGTTTTTCCATCCGCCGCGAAAGCAGGTTCAAACTCGAGGCCTGCATTGCTGCTCACACGGCGGGCCTTGGCCTGCCCTGCGCCCTGGCGCCAAAGCTGCCCAAGGGCATGAAACACTACGTCATCACCGCCTGCTGTCGCCGCCAATTGGCGCACAGCCTTGGCTGTTACCACATCGGGCGCAAGTTCGTGGCTAACACGCGGGGCTTTTGCCAACTGGTGTTCGGCGCTGGCGGTGAAAGGGATCACCTCAGCCGTACCCTTTTCCATATCTATTTTCTGGATTTTACCGCCCGCCCAAATGGCTACGTGTCGCCCGTCGGGGAACCAGCCATATTGCGGATAGAAAGTGCCCTGCGCGATAAATTCGGCCTGCAGGTCACGATCAAGACCGTCAAATACAGGCGTTTGCTCATTTGTTTCAGTATCGAAACGAAAGAGCACAGTTTTGTCCTTCACCCGGCGCACAAAGGCGATCGTGCGATCATCAGGCGAGATTTCCGGCGTGAGCGCCCCACCAAAACCTGCGATCAGCGTGATGGTTTCACCGGTTTTCATATCCCGGCGGCGGATACCATAGTTGGCGTGGTTAGCATCTACATGCACGTAAGACGCATAAGGTTCGCCTACCTGTTCGGTATAATAGAGGTAGCGCCCATCCGGCGAAAACTGCGCTTCCTGCACATTCTGGCGCGGGCCGGGGGACGACACCAGTTCAACACCCGTACCACCGCCTGCATGAAAAAGCCTGAGCGACGCGGTATGGATATTTTCAAACAATGCCGAGTGCTGGGTAGCGATAACATAGTCCCCACCCGGCCCCCATGCGGGACCTGAGAGCACATCAACCCCTTCAAAGGTAAGCTGTTTTTCGTGGCCACCATCAAGCCCGATCGTCCACAGGTTATCGCTGCCGTTTCTGTCGCTGAGGATCAGGATGCGGCGGCCATTTGGGCTGAAACGCGGCATGCGTTCAAGCGCTGGCCCGGCGGATATCAGCCTCGCAACCCCGCCGCTTGCGGGCATGATGTATATATCACCAAGCAAATCAAAGGCGATGGTGCTGCCGTCCGGGCTGACGTCCACGCTCATCCATGTGCCTTCATCCGTGGTGATAGTGTGCGCATTGTGGGGCACGCCTGTGGCGGTGATATCCCACCCCTCGCCCCACGTGCTCGTTGTTGCAAACAATGCCGTCACAAGCGGGAGAATAAAGCGCTTTATCATCATCATTGCCCCGCCCAAGCTTCGTTCCAGTCGATGCCGTGATAGTCCGGCAGCTCCCAGTAGAACTTACTACGCGGGCGGTCATAATTGCCAATTTCGTTCATGCTCAAGCTGTCATACAGCCTGCCGCCAATCATGGTGAAGCGCACAGTGTTGGTGTTTTTGATGTCTTCGAGCGGGTTGTCGTCCAGCACAATGATATCGGCCAGTTTGCCCACCTCAAGCGAGCCAATCTTGTCCTCGGCCCCCAAGGTTTTGGCACCGTTGAGTGTGGCGGTGCGCAAGATGCGGTGATTGTCCATCCCGCCTTCCGCCATGGACCACATCTCCCAATGGAGCGCGAGGCCATACACCTGCCCGTGTGAACCTGCATTGATGGTCACACCCGCGTCATCCAGCTTTTTGGTTGACCGGCTCACGGCACGAAAACCGATATCATAAATCTCGTCTGCCGCATGCAGGCTGGTCATGTTGCGCACATGCACCGGCGCGCTATAGGGCGTTGCTGTGGGGCTATAGCCGCTTGTGCTTTCCTGCACATAAGCCATGACCTTTGGGTCTTCCCACGCGCGGGTGGTCTGGTAGAGGTAGTTCTCCCCCATAATTTCCCCGAACGTTACGTTCAGGGTTGGGGTGTTCGCCGCCTCCCCGTGCGCCATAAGCTGGATGATGTCATCATAGTAAGTGGCAACGGGAATGTTGTGCTCAAGCGCCATATGGCCGTCCAGAAGCTGGCTGATGTTATAGTAGAAATGGCTTTCGCCTTCCGCATCCACCATCACGCCCGCGTCGCGCCCGGCTTTTACAAGCTGCTGCCGCGCCTTCCTAAACGGCTGTTTGTAGCTCTTGATGATACGGCCACCCAGCGCCCGTTTGCGCGCCATTGTGTCTGCCGCGTCCTCAAGGCTGCCGATGGGCACATAGGTGTTGTCACCTTTGCCTGGCCTGCCGTAAATCACCCGCCCGGTGGTGACGGAGCGTGGCCCCACAAGCACACCCGCCTGCTGCATTTCTGTTGCTGCATAAGACGGTAGTTCAGAGGTATAGGGATCATAGTTGGTGGTAACGCCAAAAGCCGCCGCCGCATAATGGCTTGAATGCTTTTGCGGCATCAGCCCGCCATAATAACAACAGTCAATATGGCCATGCATATCCACAAGGCCCGGCATCACGGTTTTGCCAGTGGTATCTACAACATAAGCGCCTGCTGGAACATCAAGCTCGCCCACCGCGCCAACGGCTTTGATTGTACCGCCGTCCACCAGCACGGTGCCAGCTTCCAGCACCTCCTCACCCTTCATGGTGATCACCCGGCCACCGGTGAAAGCGACCATGCCTTCCGGCTTATCGGCTTTCACATCAAGGCCAAGGCTCTCGAAAGCCTCCGGCATGCCATCACCCGTTGGTGCAGCACTAAAGATTGCGTCCCCCAGCGTCCAGTAGAGGCTGCTAGAGTCTGCGCTCCAGCTGATGTTATAGCCGCTGGTTTTGCTAAGCCTGCGTACTGGCACCGCTGCGCCCGTTGCACGAACATCCAGCGGTTGGCCTGTCTCCAGATACGGCATCACATAATATTGCTGGTTTTCCTTGAAGGCGAGCCAGCGCTGGTCGGGGCTTAGAGTCAGCTCAAACCGGTCTGCCGTGCTGGCGCGGGCGTGTTCGCGCTTATCAAACCCGCCTGTGGTAACGCTATAAAGCACGCTGTCATATCCGTCGCTGCCGGTGAAATACACACGGCTGTCATCGGGAGAGAAACGAGCGTCAGTGCCGCCGTCCCCAATGCGCTCGGGCGTCGCATCCGCTTTTGTGTCCACAGTATAAAGCCCGGGCCGGGTGCGGTATCCGCCAAGGCCCTTGTTGCCGCCATCGGTGGTAAATACAAGGCGTTTGCCATCGCTTGAGAAAGCAGGCGCACGCATCACACCCCGGCTGGATGCCACGGTTTTAACGCCCTTACCGTTCGCCCTCATCACCTTGAGCGTGCTGCCCTTCTCATCATCCCATGTGATGTAGGCGATATGCTTGCCGTCTGATGACCAGGAGGGTTCAAACTCAAAAGCTGTGCCCTTGGTCAGCCGGACAGGTGCACCATCCGGCAGGCGCTTTTTATAAAGATAACCCAGCGCATGAAACACTGCATATTTGCCGTCTGGTGATACCTTCAGCGACTGGGCGCTGCGCACGGTTACGCTGTCAGGTTCAAAGTCAGGCGCGAAACGCGGGGATTGGGTAATGCGGTGTTTAGAGTGTGCCTTGAACGGAATCCCGCTCGCTTTACCGGTTTCAATATTCACGCGGTAGAGCTTGCCTTTGCCCCAGATGGCAACGCTTTTCTCATCAGGAAACCAGCCAAATTTGGGGAAATATACCCCTTGCAGATAAAAATCTGCCTGTTGGTCACGGTCCAGATTGTCATACACAGGGCGCTGCGTGCCGGTTTCCCGATCATAGGTAAACAGCACGGTTTTGTCCTTCACCCGGCGCACAAAGGCGATATAGCGCCCGCTTGGCGAAACC
Organism: Kordiimonas sp.; assembly: GCF_965216265.1. Taxonomy (GTDB): domain Bacteria; phylum Pseudomonadota; class Alphaproteobacteria; order Sphingomonadales; family Kordiimonadaceae; genus Kordiimonas. The sequence continues at coordinate 3,572,571 of NZ_OZ244153.1, read as the reverse complement.
TGCGGTGCGAGCGCACCACCAAAGCCCGCAACAAGCTGTTCAGTTTCCCCGCTTTTCAGGTCGCGCTGCATCACACCATAGTTGATATGGTTGGCATCCACATAGATGTGATGGTCTTTAAGCCGCTGGGTATAATAGAGGTATTTGCCGTCGCGGGAGAACTCCGGCTCCTGCACATCACGGCCATTGGCAGGTGTTTCCACCACCACGCGCCCTTGCCCGCCACTTATATGATACATGCGCAGTGTTGAGCTTTTCTGGTCTGAGTATCCGCCACCCACAATGGCCGCGATGATATAGTTGCCGTCTGCGCTCCATGCCGGGTTGGCCACAAGGTTCGTGGTCTCAGTCGTCACCGCGCGGGCACCGGTGCCGTCCATGCCCACCATCCACACGTTATCCGCACCATTCGCGTCGCTGATATAAAGGATTTTACTGCCATCCGGGCTGAAGCTCGGCGTCCGGTCGATGGCAGGGCCAGAGGTCAGCGGTACTGCCTCACCCCCATGCACAGGCAACAGGTACAAATCGCCCAAGAGGTCAAACACAATGGTTTTGCCGTCAGGGCTGACATCAAGGCTCATCCATGTGCCTTCATCGAGGGTAAATTCTGCCTCGATATAGGGTTGCCCGGTGTCAGCAATGTCCCAGTCATCTGCCGCGAGGGCTGGACCGGTCATACAAACAAGCGCTACACCTGCAAGTAAGCTGCGTGTTTTGGAACGCGCGGAAAAAAGGCCTGTCATCCTCATACTCCCCAACAATGAATTTATATGGTGTTCGCCTGTGTGTCCGTCAGGCTCCCCGTTCAGTCTTTGAAGTGGACCGTTACCTGCATCAACCGGCATAGATCACCAATCTTGTCCGTGTCTTCCGCCTTCATGGTAACACGCTGTCCCCCTTCTGCCGTGCGTATCACCAGATCATAAAGCACGCGGTTGCCTGCGCTAAACGCAAGCCCGCCTGCGGCGGCAACTGCACAGTCACCCCCTAGCCAATCTGTTTTGTCTATCCCCACCCATACGATATCTTCAAACTCCGGGTGCTTGCTGTCTTTCGCCACCGCGGCAACACCGGTGATGCGCACATCCGAGGCCCAGAACTGCTCGGCTTGCGCTGGCGCAGAGGCCAGAACGAGTAGCGCGGCGGCCAGATATTTCATCATCGCCTCAACCACCACAGTCGCACACCAAATACCATCATCACCAGCAGCCACAGGCCAACGGCAAATGATATGAGCCTGCCAAAGATGGCCAGATATTCACCGCTGTGGATAGCGTAAAAGCTGTTCACAAACCGGTGGGAAGCTGGCAGCGTGAGCGCGTCCTGATGTGCGATAACCCCGCCGTCCAGCGCGCTGACAAATACAATGGTTTTGCCGTAGAGGCGGCGCAACTCACCCGGCTGCGTGAGCCTGATTTTATAATAGGGTTTTGCGGGTGTCGCGAGGGTAAACACGGCCACCTGCCCTTCCGGGTACAAGCCTTTGGCCACATCAACCGCCTTACTTAGGCCAATTTCATCGCCTGTGAAAGTTTCAACGGCCGGGATATCCGGGCTGATATCATGGGCGCCAAGCGTGTCTGCGATCGGGCCTTCCCACGCCAGCAAAACACCTGCGCCAATACTCAGGATAGCAACCGGTGCCACAGCCAACCCCAACATACGGTGCAGCGCATAATGGCCAGCCTTGCCGCCGACTTTGCGCGGCCACCTGAACGCCGTGCGCCACTGACCCCGTTTTGGCCACGCGAGCCACAGCCCAAAACCGATATTGCTGACAAGCAGGATACCGCTAACCCCCAGGATCACAGCGCCCAGATCACCCAGCCATAATTTCTCGTGCAGCTCCAGCACCAGTTCAAAAAAACCAGCGTCCAGCACCTCCGGGTTTGAAGGCAGTTCGCGCAGCACCGTGCCGTCGCCCGCCATGCGGAAGGCGCGGTAATCACCGCTCTCTTCCACTAGGTAAACATCGAAGCTGTTGAAGCGTGCATCAAACGCATAGACAAACGGGATACGGCTGCCGGGCCGTTCCGCTATCAGGCCGTGCATACTGTTTTCCAGAAGCGCAAAATTGGCGGGCGTATCAGCAGACGGATGCGCTACATCGTCAAGATTTCGTTGAAACACCAGCAACAAACCCGAACACAGTTGAACAAGCCAGAACAGGGCCACTGTCAGGCTCAGGTAGCGGTGAATATTTCGGATTGTTTTTGTCATGACCTCACCCGGAGAACGCTGAAAGAAAAAGCCGTGCCGCCACGATCAATACGGCTGGTGACACGGCTGAGACTCGAACCTTCCACCGCCCTATGCTCGGGTCTTGGGAGACAGGCACAAGGCGGTGGAACTTGGGGAGGGGTTCCTAGAAATCCAGGCCCATTTTGATACCGATGGTCCGTGGCCGGGTGCGGTTAGCATTGTTCCAGGCGTGGTACGGGTCGATATATTTGTTCTCGTTTGTCAGGTTCTTGGCATACAGCTCAACCGATACCGCGCCGCTGGTCAGGCCGATCCGCGCATCCAGAAGCCCGATTGTATCGGAAAACTGCGGTGTGTTTTCTGCCGGGAAGCTGGTGAGATCCACATAAGGCATCTTGGCACGGTGGCTATAATCAAGCCTCACATATCCCGGCATATCTGACGACCACTGGAAATCATACATTGCGCCCAGCGTGAAGCTATAGTCCGGCACATAATCGATAGGGTCACCCACCACGTTTGAGGTGTCTTCAGCATTGATCTCGGTTACTTCGGCATCAATGACCGTACCGGTTGCGCTGAAGGTGAGCGCGTCGGTTGCACGCCATGAAAGTGATGCCTCAAGGCCTTTCACTTCTGCTGCGCCAACGTTACTGACCAGTGACTGCAAGCCGAGGTCCACACCAAGGAAAACAAGGCCGCGACGCAGCATGTCGTCATATTTGGTGTAATAACCGGCGACATCGAAATAAACCGCGCCGTCAAGTGCCGCACCCTTCAGGCCCACCTCATAACTCCAGAGCGATTCTGGATCATAGGCCGGGTTGCCGCCTGTGTTGAACCCACCGCTCCTGAAGCCCTTGGCAACACTCGCATACATATTGAGGTCGTCTGTCAGGGCGTAGGAAAGATAGAAACGCGGGTTGATGGTGTCGAACTTGCCTTCTTCCGTTACCTGATTAGGCGCGAAGCCGTTGGTCTCGGACGCATTATCCTCGAAGTAACGTACCCCGGCGCCAAGCTCCAGTCGGTCCCAGCGGTAGGATGCATTCGCGAACAGCGCAAACGACTCTGATTTATTGCCGGAGAAATATTCCTGGTCGGTCACAACAAACCCGAAATAGTCATACTCGAAATGCGCTGTGAGCGACCGTTCCATATCTCGGTAGAAACCACCGACTGTCCACTGAAGCGGGCCGTCGCCGGTTGAGGCAAGGCGTACTTCCTGTGTGAACTGTTCACCCGGATTGAAGCGTTCATCGTTACCCTCATAACTGCCCAGATAAATCGTGTCTTCGCCGCCCCGGTAGGAAAACGGGTAGTTGTGTGTCTGGTCAACATAGGAAGAGGAGCTGATCAGCTCTGCAAAGCCCAAGTCATAAGTAAGCGTCAGGTTATAAAGCTCATAGTCCCAGAGCTTTGACATCTGCGCCTCAGCCGGGTCGATCGCCACAAAGATGGTGCGGTCAGGGTTTTCATAGCCCTGACCCAGCTCATATTCTGCGTGATAGGATACAAACGTAGCCAAAAAGCTCAGGTCTTCAGTTGGTTTCCAGAGCGCTTTCAGACGGAAATTTTGCAGCTCTTCATCGTTGCCGTTTTTGATGCCTGCTTCAGGATGATCCTGCCAGCCACCACCGGTTTTCACGGTGCCTGCAAGACGAAGGGCAAACTTGCCCTCAACCACTGGCACATTCACAACGCCGGTGAACTCAGCGCCCATGGAACCACTGTCTACCGTGCTGAGGTCAGCGGAGACATTGCCTTCAAAGGCGTCCAGCACCGGGTCGTTGGTGATGTAACGGATCGCACCCCCAACGGCACCCTGACCGTATAGCGTGCCCTGTGGGCCTTTCAACACCTCAATACGTGCAATATCCAGTGTGCGGGTTGGCAGCACATCATACCCAGTCAACACCATTGGCACTTCGTCTTGGTAGATGGATGTAAGCGAGCCGCCGCCATAGGCGTTCGCGATACCGCGCAGGAATATCTGGTAGCTGCCGGGGCCATCTTCACGCATGGTCAGGCCCGGTACAGCGAAAGACAGATCCTGAATGCTGTCGATGCCGCGCTCTTCAAGCTCAGTGCCGCTCATGGCGGTGATCGCCATTGGCACTTCAATCAGGCGCTGTTCCCGCTTCTGGGCGGTCACGACAATCTCTTCCAGCATGATATCTGTATCAGCGGCTTCCTGAGCCAGCGCGGGTGCCTGCATCAGTGCAATACATGACAAGGATGCAAGATAGTGAACTGCATATTTTTTCATTTTGGTTTCCCCTCCGAGATGGCTGGTAACAACCCCTGATCTTGCGGTTATTCCACCCGAGATTTCCTCACGCTTTTAAGTATGACCGCGCGCTTTCAACAAAACAGATGCCAATAGTGCAACAAACGGTGCCTCCGGCGCACCACAGCTGGTGCGCCTAGCACACTGGGTATTATTTCGCTGTGGTGCCCATCGCACCGGGCCGGGATTTCAGGCCCATGCCCTTTAGGGCAGAAGACGCCGCCCGCGGGAGATAGTCTGCATCCAGCCTAGGGTCAATATCCGTGACAACACCCTCACCCAACACCACCTTGGCGGTCTCACCGTCTGTAAAATAGGCGGCTTCGACATCACCAAACATCACGCTGTTCTCAATCTCGATCACACCGCCGGTGAGCGCGCGCATGCCGTATGGCGCGTTGCCCGCAATGATGCTGCCCCGCACCACAATATGGCCGGTGTCGGGCGCATAAATGCCGTCATCCAGGTTGCCAACAAACACACTGTTCTCGATCAAGGTTTCGGTGATGTCATAACCGCCGATGCCCGCTTCCTCACTGCCTGACACCAGTGAGTTCCTGAGCGTGAGCTTCGCGTTTTCCTCAAGCCAGATACCCATGTGGCTGTCTGTGATGCGGAGGCCGGTGACATCAAGCGTGCTGGCGCCCCGAATGGTGAGCGCCATCTTTTTCGTGCCGTGGATGCTGGTATTGGTCACCACGCCCCGGCTGTTGATAAAAAACAGGCCGTGGCCGTCATAGATATCGTCCGTATCGCTACCGGACTGATAGTTGCGGATGCTGATATTATTGAAGCTGACATCGCTACCCACAATCACAAACGCGTTGGAGGGTGTGCCGTCGCTGCCATCGAACACCGCACCCGGTGCAGCTTCGATATGCAGTTTCTTCTTATTGATCAGGATAGCGCCGCGAATACGCAGCGCCTCACCATCATCCGTGAAGGGCACATCGTGGGTTGCGCCGGGGCGATAAGTGCCCGCGCCAATTTTAATGGTGTCGCCCACCCCTGCTGCATCAACGGCAGCCTGCAAGCCCGCCATGCCTTTATATTCACACGCGGCGCTCGGTGTGTCTGCGCACACGCTTAATGTATCAGCCCGCGCTGGTGCGGCGGCAAAGGCCACAAGTGCTGCGGCAGGCAAAATACGAAATATCTGGTTCATGGCTGAAACTCCCCTGTTCAACATTCGGCGTCTGTGTCCGTTCACGAAGGCTAGCAGCGCCAATTCCTGCCAGAAGGTGCCAACGCCGATAAAGCTGGTGCGCCCCTCTCACCACCTTTAGCCTTATTCGCACCTACCGCTCCACCCTTGGCATGGGCTAGTTTCCATTGAAGTAGCGGGAGAGATCAGAAAAATGGGAAGGCCATATATGACAAACCTGACACCTAAAATCGGTTCAGCGCGGGATGCTTATTCCGGCAGACTGTTCCCGACTGTGCAGATTGAAACTTTCCGGAATATTGACCAGCTCTTCCCCGTGCGCACCGTCTCTCGCGGCGACACCCCTGTGAAGACCTTCAAAGATCGCCCGTTGCCGCTTGATGATATGACGATCGAGACCGACCAGGGTGACTATGACCTATACGACTATATCGCCCGCAATCGGGTCACGGCGCTTCTCGTGGCCAAGGATGAACGCATCGCACTTGAGCAGTACGAGTATGGCAACACAGACGCCACACGCTGGATGTCCATGTCCATGGCGAAATCCATCAGCACCACGCTGGTGGGCGCCGCGATTCATGACGGTTTTATCGGCAGCCTTGACGACCAACTCACCAAATATCTGCCTATCCTGAAAGGCGGCGCTTATGACGGCGTAACCGTGCGCCACCTGTTGCAAATGACATCAGGTGTGCATTGGGATGAAACCCACACAGACCCGAACTCGGAACGCCGCCATGTGCTAGAATTGCAGCTCGCGCAAAAAGCAGGCTCCATCCTTCAATATATGGCGAACCTCCCGCGCGTGGCAGAGCCCGGCACACATTGGAATTATTCCACCGGCGAAACCCATGTTGTGGGCGAACTGCTGTATGCCGCAACAGGCGAATATCTGTGTGACTATCTCTCGCGCAAGATATGGTCCCGCCTTGGCATGGAAGCGGACGCCACATGGTGGCTTGAAACACCAGACGGGCTGGAGGTGGCAGGCAGCGGGCTAAGCGCCACCCTGCGCGACTATGCCCGATTTGCCCATTTTGTGATGGACGATGGTGTGATTGACGGGGAACGCATTCTGCCCGAAGGCTGGGTCAAGGAAGCGGGTAGCGCCCGCGAGATTGGCGGCCAGCCGCTTGACTATGGCTTCATGTGGTGGCCCGTGCACCCCAGCCCAGGCACCAATTTTGAAAGCGGCTTCAGTGCACGTGGCATTTTTGGCCAATATATGTACATCAACCCGGCAGAAAAAATCGTGATTGTAGTGTGGAGCGCGCGGGCAAAACCCCTTGGCTCTGAAGCCATTCTCGACAACGACTTTTTCAATGCAGTGGTAAAAACAATCCGCTAAACCGGCAATCAGCGCCGCAACACATCAAAAACATAAAGTGGGAACAGGGGACAATAATGACAGACAAGGCTGAAACAGCGCCGATTTTCACGGCGGCAGCAAGCGGGAAAGACTTCATGGGCCACCCGCGCGGCCTTGCCTACATTGTGTTTACCGAAGCGTGGGAGCGCTTTTCCTTTTATGGCATGCAGGCGCTGCTGGTGCTTTATATGGCAGGTTATCTGCTGCAACCCGGCACCATTGAAACTGTAGTCGCCTTTGAGGGCTTCCGCTCGGGCATGGAATCTGTCTTTGGGCCGCTGTCCATCCAGGCGCTGGCCACGCAAATCTTTGGGCTTTATATCGGCCTTATTTACTTCATGCCCGTGCTGGGCGGTTGGCTGGGCGACCGTGTCATGGGCCAGCAAAAAGCGGTTCTTGCTGGTGCGGCCCTTATGGCGGTTGGCCATTTCCTGATGGCTTTCGAGGCCGCTTTCCTCTTTGCGCTTACCGCACTTATTTTTGGTGCGGGCCTTCTAAAAGGCAACCTTGCCGCGCAGGTCGGGCGGCTTTACGCCAAGACCGACCAGCGCCGGGACACGGCCTATACCCTTTATAGCATGGCCATCAATGTAGGGGCCGCCACCGCGCCGCTTATCTGCGGCACACTGGGCGAGCTTTATGGCTGGCACTATGGCTTTGGTGCGGCAGGCATTGGCATGCTGGTTGGTATGGTCATTTATGTGCGCGGGCGCGCTTACCTGCCGCCCGACACCGTGCGCGGGGACCACGCAAACCGCCCGAAGCTTGAGAAAGGCGATGGCCGCACCATCGCGGGCATTCTCGCACTTTTTATCATTGCCGCCCTTTTCTGGACAGCACAGAGCCAGGTCTGGAACACCTACCCACTATGGATCAAGGACCGCATCGACCGTGTGCTGTTTGACATGCAGGTGCCTGTCACATGGTTTCAAGCGCTCGATTCCGTGGCGGTGCTGGCACTGGCACCTCTTATCGTGTGGTATTGGCGCAAACAGCGAGGCCGCAAGGCAGAACCGGGCGACCTCAAGAAAGTCATCCTTGGTTGCAGCGCTTTTGCCGTCGCTTGTGTGTGGCTCGCGCTTGGGGAAGCCCTGTCAGGCGGTGATCAGCTTTCGCTTCTATGGCCCACGGTGTTCCACTTTGTTTGCGCGGTCGGCTTTCTTTATGTCGGGCCCATTATGCTGGCGCTGGTCTCCCGCGCAGCACCCGAGGCCGTGAACGCCATGATGGTAGGATCATACTATCTGTCGATTTTTGTTGGCGGGTTCGCAAGCGGTTGGCTTGGCCGTTTTTATGAACCACTTTCCGAAAGCACTTTTTGGCTCATGCACGCAGGTATTGTGGGCGCGGGGGCTGTGCTTGTGCTTATATTCTATGGCCCGTTCACCCGCATCCTGAAGCTGGATGAAAAGCACGTATAAACACGCACTAACGCTGGCGAACAGTGTATGGCATTTGCTTGACAGACGCCTGCAACACCACCAGCATACTGGTGGTGTTTGGTGTAACAGTTAACCCGGTCAGAGTTTATGAGCGCTGAAAAGCAGAAACAGCCCCCTATCCACACGAGTCTGCCGTCCCGTAAGGCGCTGCCGCCTTTTGAGGCATTGCGAGCGTTTGACGCTGTGGCGCGGCTTGGTGGCATCAGGAAAGCTGCACAAGGCCTTGAGCGCGACCATGCCGTGATCAGCCGCCATATCCGAACCATTGAGAGCTGGACCGGCGCCGTGCTGGTGGAACGCACACCCACGGGCATTGTGCTCACAGAACAGGGCCGCGAATACCACGAAAAAATCGCCCGTGCGATTGATGCGCTCGCGAACGCTACTCTTGATATGATGAAAAGCACCGACAACCAGCCGGTGCATATCTGGTGCATGCCCGGCCTGGCCTTCCATTGGCTGACCGGCAGGCTGGGGGCGTTTGAGGCAGCATACCCCGGTGTTGGCGTTGAAGTGCGCCCCACAGACACCAGCCCCGATCTTGTCGCCAACGAAGCAGACGTGGATATCCGCTTTGTGCCGCAGTATGGCGGCGCGTTTCAGACCCCACAGGGCATCAAGCGGCTCAAGCTGGCGGAATTACCCATCATTGGTGTTGCGAGCCCCGATTATTTGGCTGGCAGACCAGAGATTAATACCCCGCAAGACATGACCGAACACCAGCTTCTGCATGAGGAAGACACCCAGTTTTGGCAGGACTGGCTCTCCGCCTATGGCGTGAAGCCGGATACTGAGCTTTCAGGCCCGCTATTGTGGCAAGGGCATCTGACGATGGATGCTGCCCGGCATGGCCGCGGCATAGCGCTTGCTAACCACCTTGTTGCGGCGGCTGACCTCGCGGCAGGCAGGCTTGTGGAAGTGGGCGCAGGAAAACCCGCATTCAAAAGCAAAACACCCGGCGTATATTTCTTTATGGCCCGCGCGGACCGGTGGGAGCTGCCTTCCATCCGCCGTTTCCGCACCTGGCTGCACACAGCCATTACCAAAGAGCTGCCATAACCCATATAACCCTGCGCGGGTGCCGCTTGGTGCATAAGGCGCACCGGGTATGATGCCGCGCGCATCTTCCCGCTTGTATCGTCCGCGCTAATATTTACGCTTGAAGCGGAAATGAAACTCGGGAGCGCGGGACAATGAACCGGACAATTGGGAAAAAACTATCAACGAGTGTGGCGGCGGCGGCTCTGATGTTTGGTGCGGGCGCATTTGCATCCCAGGATGAGCTCGAGCCCGTGCTCAATGCCCCGTCTGACAAGACCCTGAGTTATGACTGGCCCATGCTCAAGGTTGGTACCGGCACCTATGAAGAAGGGCCAACCGGTGTCACCGTATTTCAGTTTGAGAAGAAAGCGCTTGTTGCCGTTGATGTGCGCGGGGGTGGCCCCGGCACGGTAAACGCCCCCTATATGGACCTCGGCTATAATTATGCGGAGCTTGATACCATCGTCTTCTCTGGCGGCTCTTGGTACGGGCTTGAGGCAGTTACCGCCGTTGCCACCGCGCTGAAGGATGACGGCATCAGAGACGGCAACGCCTTCAGCCTTGAACCCAACATTGCCATGTCTGTTGGGTCGATTATTTTTGATTTCGGTAGCCGAAGGCTGAACGAGATCTATCCTGATAAACGCCTGGCGCAAGCCGCCTTCCGTGCCGCAAAAACCGGTACCTTCCCCCTTGGCGCACATGGTGCCGGGCGTTTTGCCAAAAGTGGTGGCTTTTTTGGCTGCAACGCGTTCTCCGGCCAAGGCGGTGCCTACCGTGAGATCGACGGTGTCAAAATCGCTGCCTTCGTGATCGCCAACCCTTATGGCGCCATCACCAAACGCGACGGCAGCTTGGCCGCCTGTTATGAAGCTGAGGGCTGGCCTGAAGGCACCATCCGCACGCCAGACCTGATGCAAGGTTTCCCCGCAAGCCGTGAAACCGGAAAAGGTGTAGCTCAGGACGAAGCCGCCAGCAACAAAAACACCACTGTCAGCATGATTGTGACAAACCAGAAGATGGACCCGGCAGACCTCAAGCGTCTGGCCGTGCAGGTGCATACATCGATGGCGCGCGGTATCCAGCCCTTTGCCACCCAGTATGACGGTGACGTTCTGTACGCCGTTTCAACGGGTGAGCTTGAAGAACCCAGGTTTTATTCGCCCGATTTGGGTGTGATGGCTTCTGAAGTAATGTGGGATGCGCTCTTGGCTTCGGTGCCCGAGCAGCAGAAGGCCGCAACACCGGATGACGCAGTCACACACAGCGCAGCAGAGCTTGAGGCATTTGCGGGCGACTATCATTTCAGCCAGTTCGCCAGCCTGAATGTGAGTGCGGAAGGTGGCAAGCTGTTCGCGAAAGCCAGTGGCAAGCGCAAGGTATATGGCATTGAGCATGAACAGAAGACCGAGCTTAAACCCGTATCACAGGGCGAGTTCATGGCGCCGGGCCGATATCCGCTAACCCTGCGCTTCAGCGCAGGCGGTAATCTCATCATCAATCCCGGCCACTGGGAACAGACTGGCAAACGCCGCCCTCAGGACTGAGTCTTTAAACGACACTGATTCTATCCAGAAGTTTTCGGACATTTTAGTGTCGTTTTTCACAACGAGATTCGCAAGCAGAATGCCGGTTTAAGCTTTACGTTCTTCTTTGGCTTGTCTGCAAATGGTAAGGAAACCGCCCGCCATAAAGGCTGCCATGCGTTTTTTCACTGCTGCGAAATCCTCTGACCGGCAGATGCCACCCGAAAGCTTGTCGATCCGCCCGGTGCGGGCGAGCGTGAGCATGAGCGCGCCAGTGACAAAATGATAGCCCCAGAAGATGTCTTCGTCAGAGCAATCAGGCAGCGCCTTTTTTAGCAGCCCAATCAGGCGCAGCACCACGGGGTCGAAGTGCCGATCCATAGTTTCCGCGCCCCATTCCGGCGTGTTCGCAACCTGAGCACCAAGCGCCGCATAGTTGCGCCAGCCTTCACCGCCCTCGATGTACAGATCAAGGTCGGTATCAAGGAAAGCCCTGAGCGCACCCTCTACCGTGGGTTTGCCATTAGTCGCCTTTTCATATTCTTCCAGCATTTTCATGCGGCGTTCACTGGTAACAACCGCGCGCCGGGCAAAAACGGCATCAAACAGGGTTTTCTTGTCGTTAAAATAATAGTTCAGAAGCGTATGGTGTGCGCCAACACGCTTGGCCACATCCTTCAGGGTCACACCATACAAGCCGTGTTTGGAAAACAGGTATTCCGCCGCGTCCAGAATCTGTTCGATCTTTTCGGCGCGCTGCTGCTCCTTGACCTGTCTTTTGCCTGAAGTTTTTGTCGTTGCGGACACTCTATCGCCTTTCAATCCGTGATTCAGAACCTAGCCCCATGCTCTTATATAGGCCGTTATCAGTTTCCGCCATAATCCAGTCTTAGGCGCATTTTGTCTACTTTGCCGGTTGGTGCAAGCGGCATCTGCGCAAGCCGTACCACATCGTCCGGCACCCACCATGAGGCAACCCGACCAATCAGCGGCTTCAAAAGCTCTTCATCGCTGAGCGCCAGTGTGTCCCGCATCTCTACAAGAAGGACCGGGCGTTCCCCCCACTTTGGGTCCGCGCGACCAATTACCGCAGCGAAAGATACCTCAGGTATTGCACCAATCACAGCCTCGATTTCCGCCGGGTTGATCCATTCTCCGCCAGACTTGATCAGGTCCTTCGATCGGCCCGTAATCGTAAGGTTGCCCTTGTCGTCAATGCGGGCGAGATCCCCTGTGTCAAACCAACCGTTTTTGTCCACCGCGCTCTCGCTGTCTCCAAAATAGCGCGCTATCACCGCCGCGCCCTTAACACGCAGGTGCCCTTCTGTGTTGCGCTGTGCTGGCAGCGTTTTGCCAAACTCGTCCGTCAGTAAAAGGTCTACCCCAACGGCGGGCCTGCCAGAAAGGCTTGGCCGCCGCTCCGTATCATGGGGGGACGCAAAGGTGCCTGAAGGGGAAAGCTCGGTCATGCCCCAGCTGGTTTGCACAGCAACGCCAAGGCGGCGTTCAATGCGGTCCATCAGGGCGGGCGGCATTTGCGCACCGCCAACGATGATACGCTTGAGGGACGGCAACTCACCGCCAACCTTATCCAGATGGTCGGCAAGCCCTACCCACACGGTGGGCACCCCCACGGCTATGGTCACGTCTTCATCCCTGATCAGCCGGGCAAGGCTGGCACCGTCTGCCACACGGCCCGGCAACACAAGCTTCGCCCCCGCAGCAGGCGCCGCAAACGGCAAGCCCCAGGCGTTAGCATGAAACATGGGCACAACCGGCAGCACAACATCTGCGGCAGTAAGGCCGATAACATCCGCCTGCAAAAGCCTCAAGGTATGGAGGTAGCTGGACCGGTGAGTATAGGTAACCCCTTTGGGTGCCCCTGTCGTTCCGGATGTGAAACAAAGACCACACGGCGCGGTTTCATCAAAGTCACCCCACAGGGTGCTCACTTCACCGCCAACGCTACACGCCTCCTCAAGCCCATGAACGTTCAGGCTGTTCTTGCTGCTGCGCCACTGGCTTGCATCACCGTCAATGACGATCACATCCGCCACCAGCGGCGACAACGCACACACAGCTTTTGCGAGCGGTATGAGGTCTGCGCTCACGGCCAGAACCCGCGCCTCCGATTGCACCAGCATGGCGGCCAACTGCTCTGCGGTCAGCCGTGGGTTCAGGGTATGACACACGGCCCCCATGCCCATGGTGCCATACCAGACCTCAACATGAGACTGGCTGTTCCAGGCAAGCGTAGCTACATGCTGCCCTGCCTGCACGCCAAAGCTGGCCAGCAGGGCAGAGACCTGAAGCGCACGCGTGCGCAGCCCGGCATATCCGACACGGGTCGTCTCGCCGCTGATACAGGCGGTTACGACTTCGGTATTCGGGTGCCATTTGGCGGCATGGTCTAGAAACTTCTCAAGGGTCAGCGCAAAGGGCTGCATGGCGCCGTCGTTCATGGACACTCCGTACTCTTGGCTGGCAATGGAGGCGAGATGATGCCGATATTCCAGTTCCAGGAAACATCACCCTTGGCGCGCCGGCGGCACACCACTTCCTCATGCAATTCATACATACCGGGTAGAAGCTCATGCGCCGCGCGAGGCACATCGGCAAAATACATATAGGCTTCACCATTGGCATAAGGCTGCCATGCGGGGTGGTCTTCAGCGCGCGGAACACCGTCTCTGGTGAACGACGACCAATAGCCCATCATGCCGGATACGGTTTTAAGGTCAGCCGTATTTCCCGGCACCTTGGGCCACAGGGGCGCTGTCTTTTTCCAGGTACCAAAAACATAGGGCAGTTCACTGGCGTGGAAGGCATGCAGGCCCATTTCGTCTGCCGCCGGGTATCCGTGGTCGAAGATATAAAGATACGCAGGCACACCCAGCGCCGTTTGTTTGGCCACCAGCCGTTCCGCTGTCCAGCCGTACATGCCGTCCCGCGTTATGGCGAGCATGCTTTCTTCAAGGGCAGTGGCGGGATACTGCGCCAGAAAGGCATCTGCCAGTTCACCATAACCCGCGCGGATCGCGGCTTCATAAGCCTCCGCACTTTCCGGCTTGGGCGGCATCAGGAACCGGAGCGACCGGATCTCACCACTATTGAACCCGGCGATAATAGGGACCGGCGCCTGCTCGCCCCGGTCAAACACCTCAACTAGCTGGCGCGGCAGTATTTTACCGTCAATAACGCCAAAAGGTGCGTAACCGGTTTTGGGTGCCTCGATTGTCAGCACGTCCGCGTCCATCGCGCGCAAGTCTCCAAGGTTAGCTGCCCCCAGCTTGCCCATAAGCCACGCGCCAACCGCTTCGCCCGGTATCTGGCCAAACCTGTTTTCACGCAGCTCAGGCGTGGTGATCATATAGGCGCTTTGCGCCACGGCTTTATGAAACAGCCCCCGCGCAGGCGGCGATGCCATCAGATACATCACGCTCAACGCACCCGCAGACTCGCCCGCGATGGTGACATTGTCCGGGTCACCACCAAAAGCGGCGATATTGTCCCTCACCCACTCCAACGCCTTGATCTGGTCCAGTAGGCCATAGTTCCCTGAAATATTGTCATCTGTTTCTGCGCTCAGCTCTGGGTGCGCAAGATAGCCGAGAACACCAAGACGGTAGTTGATGGAGACAACAACCATGCCTTTCTCTGCAAGGCGCGCGCCGTCATACATGCCCAAGCTGCTGGCGCCGCTTCTAAGCGCGCCACCATGGATCCAGACAAAAACCCCCGCCTTCTCGGCGTCCTTCGGTGCCCAGATATTGAGATTGAGGCAATCTTCGCTCATGACACCAACGTCATCAGCATAAATGCTGCCTGTGGTCCGCACGGGCTGCAGGCAGGCGGGGCCAAAGTCCGTCGCCTCTTTCACTCCGTCCCATACGGGTGCGTCCGCCGGTGCCTTCCAGCGTGCGTCACCTATCGGCGGCGCTGCGTAGGGAATGCCTTTAAATACAGTCAGGTCACCACGGCTGTCACCACGGACAGCACCCGCAGGCGCCTCAACAACTGGGTCTGCGCCCAGCGTAGCAGTTGAAACGGTGAGCCCGGCGGCAAGGGCGACAGCCACACCTCGCACCAAGAGTTTAAATTTGATTTGCAGGGACATCTGTTCTGGTCTCCGGTCTGGTTTCCCAAGCGAGCGAGGCTGGCCCGACCCCGCGACAAATGCCACGAGGCCGGAACCAAAGGGGCTCCATGCGCGAGCCCGGTTTGAGGAAGCTTAGCGAATACTAGTATTCGTAGCTGAACCTCAGACCAATCGTGCGCGGCCGCAAAGTACCGTAGCGGCTCGCAATAAAGGCCTCTGGGTGAACATAGGTAATCGAATGATCGTCAAACAGGTTTTGCACATAGGCGACAAGAGACCAGGTGTCCTTCTCGTAGCCGACATGAACATTCACGTTCTCAAAACTTTCGGTGTAGTCATAGGTTGGCTGTTCGACGCCAGGCTGGCCAGCCACATACTGGAACAGACCAGGGAATGAACCCACGTGGGTGATGGTCGTGGACACATAACCCCGCGCGTCATCACCAATATCAAACGCATATTTGATGAGAGCAGACCCTTGGAAGTGCGGTGAGGCAAGTCGTGCACCCTGAACCGCGCCGGAAAACGCCGCTTCTTCAGGTGTAAGGTCAGTCACCTTCGCATCATTGAAGGAACCGTTCAGGCTCATGGTCAGCCCGTCAGCCGGGTTCATAAAGAACTCGAACTCGATACCTTTACTGCGGGCAGCACCAATATTGGTTGCAAACTGAACCGAGTCAGACACCCGGTTTGCCTGTACCTGGATGTTTTTCCAGTCAATGATGTAGGCCGCGAGGTTAGCGGTGAACTTGCCGTCCATCCACGACCCTTTGAGGCCAACTTCATAGTTGGTGAGCTTATCGGACGACGCACCATCAGGGATGATGATATCGGTCGGGTCATTCAAGCTTGCTGCACCGGCACGGGCGTTCACGATTGGTGTGCGGAAACCGGTTGAAATCGTGGCATAGGTAGTGATGTTATCTGCTGGCTTATAGGAAATACTACCCTTGTAAGCAAAGCGGCTCGCTGATGCCTCCTCACCCTCTGCCGCCAGAACCGGCGCAACAGCGAGTGGGCCGGAATATCCGGTAAGTGCCGCTGTCAGATAGTTACTTTGATACCCGCCGTCTTCCGTGATGGTCTGCACCTTGGTGCCACCATAACGCAGGCCACCGGTAACCCAGAGCTTGTCTGAAAAACGGTATGTCAATTCACCAAACCCGGCCAGTTCGTGGATATTGGTGTGGTTATAAAACTGCGTGTAGGTATCGTTCGGCAAACCGGTCAGACCACGGTCCGACAGGAACTCGTCAGACGCCCGATACGCAAAGTCAACATCACGACGTTTGTAGTAGTAGAAACCACCAATCACCCATTCCCAATTGCTGGTGTTGTCTGAAACAAGGCGAGCTTCCTCGACAAAAATCTTGTCATAAGCCGCTGCGTCCAGACGGAATGGAATGGTGAAGGCAAACGTGTTTGCGAGATCGACAAAGAACTGCTGATCAAAGTCGGAATAGGTGGTCGAGCTAGTGAAATGCGCCCCGTCGAATTGATAATCGACCGTTGCGTTATAGCTTGTAAGAACGCCAGTAAAAAGGTCAGGACGTTCTGAATAGCGTGTTTCACGGTCTTCACTGAGGTTCGGGTCAATAAGCGACGAATCCTCAGGGTAGCTATCCTCATGACTTGCCAGAAGCTTGACAGACAACCGGTCTGTTGGTTCCCACAACAGGATAGCGCGTCCGCCCCAATCTTTCAGCGAGTTGGAGTTTTCAACCCCTGTCCCGATGTTGTCGACATAGCCGTCCTCGTTCCGGTAAAAACCAACAACGCGCAGGCCCAGTTTGTCTTCAACAAGCGGCACGTTGACCATGCCGTTGTAGCGTTGACGAAGCGAATCAGAACCGGTCAGGCCATAGTCAACAAGCGCCGACATATCAAACTCGTCAAGGTCAGGCTTTTTGGTAAGGATGCGCATTGCACCAGCAAGCGAACCCGAACCAAAAAGCGTGCCCTGGGGACCGCGAAGAAATTCGACCCGTTCAACATCATAGAGGTTGGGGTCAAGGATCGTAGAGTTGCCGTTTGCAGAGATTGGCAGTTCATCAATATAGATGGCTACCGTGCTTTGCAGGTTGGCACCGTATCCGTTGGTGGCGATGCCGCGTGCGGTAAAGTTGTTGAAGTTTTGGGTAGGCTTGTTCATCACCACCCCTGGCGTCAGGTGGGCGATCCCCTCGTACCCAACAACACCTTCCTCAGACAATTTACCCTGCGTAAATGCAGTCACGCTGAGTGGTACGTCCTGCAGACGTGCGTTCCGCCGTGTAGCGGTAACGATAATTTCTTGCAGCTCAAGGTCGTTTCCCTTGGCTTTTGTTCCTTGCTGCTCATCTCCTTCCAGATCAGCAGCTTGACCGTAGGCAATGGTGGAGCCAGCGGTCACCGCGGCAGCGCATGCCGCAGCGAATAGAAAACCTTTCATATTTCCTCCCCTTCCCGTGCCGATCGGAAATGTCGACACCATGAGATCATGGCACGTCTTGATGAGTTCGTCAATATTCACTCTCACGCGTGTGAATAAACAAAAAAGGGAGAGAAATTGGCTGTTTTCTGCCACTCTGGCGTATACTGGCATACCTGAAGGTGCCTGACACCCGCTTGGCGGCCCATATTTTTCGCCCTGTGGTTGGTCTTATTGTGCCGCCTCGGCAGGGCCCGGTACCGGATTTGCCGTAAGGCCAACATTGATAAACCACTGCTGCCCGGCCGCCCGGCGGCGCGAAACCAGCTCTTCCTGCATTTCAAACATGCCCGGCACAGGATTTTGGGCGGCGGTAGGTTGTGCTGCGAACCGCATATAAGCCTCCCCCTCTGCATAAGGAAGCCAGGCATCATGCCCGGCGCTAGTGGGCTTGCCGTCCCGGGCGAAACCCACCCAGTATTCCATCATCGCGGCAGACAGGGCCTTATCGTCCGCGCCCATCGGTTTTGGCCAGTTGGTAGGCAGTTGGGCCCCCTCCCCCACCTGGCCAAAAACATACGGTAGCTCGCTAGCATGGAAGGCACACAGGCCACGGTCCTTCGATGCTTCATCGCAATGATCAAAAATATAGAGGTACGACGGCAGCCCTGCATCTGACTGGCTTTTCACCATGCGCTCCGACGCCCAGCCGTATATCGCGTCCCTGAGCGTCGCCAGCATGCTTTCCCGCATATCGGTTGCCGGATACACCTTCAGGAACGCAAGCGCCAGATCACCATACCGCTTGCTGATCTCTGCCTCATAGGCTTCGGCACTTTCCGGCACAGGTGGCAAAAACATAGCCTGTGACCGCACTTCACCACTGTTGAATCCAGCAAGCAGCGGCACCGGCGCCTGCGCACCTGCATCAAACACCTCCACCACCTGGCGAGGAAGCGACCAGCCATCAATAGTACCCTGCGCCCAAAAGCGTGCTTTCATGGAAGCATGAGCCAACTCAACAGCGTCCATGGCACGCAGGGCGCTAATGTCAGCGGCGCCAACCTTGTTCGCCAGCGTCAGCCCAAACTGTTCCGCTGACGGCAGGCCATATCCTGCCTCTTTGAGTTTCGGTACCGCACGAATGTTGGGGCTCTCTGCGATTGCCTTGTCAAACAACCCATTCGCAAGCGGGCTTGTAAGCAGATAGCTGACGCTAAGCGCTCCGGCAGATTCGCCCATTATGGTAACATTCCCGGCATCCCCTCCAAAAGCTGCGATATTGGCACGCACCCATTTAAGCGCCTCGATCTGATCGAGAAGGCCATAATTGCCGGAGGCGCCATGCAGTGATTCTGCGCTCAGCTCAGGGTGTGCAAGCCAGCCAAAAACACCAAGACGGTAATTGATGGAGACAAACACAATGCCACGTTTGGCAAAGGCGGCACCGTCATACATCGGGGCTGCACTGCTGCCACGCTGGAGCGCACCGCCGTAGATCCACACCATAACGGGGGCCTTCTCTGCCGTAACTGGTGCCCATACGTTCAGGGTCAGGCAATCCTCATCCATCACTTTGGGTTCATCAGCATAAAGGCTGGTGGCAGGCAATGGCGGCTGTACGCAGCTGGGGCCAAAACTCACAGCAGGATGTATGCCGCCCCACGATTTCGCTGGTTCCGGCGCTGTAAAACGGCGCTCACCAACTGGTGGCACAGCATAAGGGATGCCCTTGAAGATATTCAGGCCATCTTCACGGTGCCCCGCAAGCGCGCCCCCAGACACCGCAACGATTTGCCCATCCGCCATCGCCACCTTGAAAGGCGTGAGCGCGCACAGCAGCGCCATAAACCAAAGAGCCGGGTAGCGTAGCTTTGTCATATTATATTCTCCCCCACCCGGCGTGGTCCCTTGACGCTTGTCACACCGGCATCACATATATAAACTCACATGCGAGTTAATATCAATATTGCTGTGGGGAGGATCAAGGCAATGCGAGATACAACACGGCGCAATTTTATCTCAGGGGCGGCGCTTCTTCCACTTGCGGCTACCGCCGCACACGCTGCCACAGGTATAGCCCCACAGGCGACCACACCGGACACCGCGACACCCGACATCCCACAAATGCAGAAAGACCTGAGTAAATACATAGGCTTCGGCATAAAACAGGCAGGGAGTGAAGGCGACAACGCCTGCGGCGACTGGATGGCGTCAGAGCTGGAAAAACTGGGCTATGCCATTGAAAAACAGACCATGTCTGCCCCCTACTTCACGCCTGAGCGATGTGAACTGGTATCCGGCCACACACGCGCCACAGTGTGGCCACAGCCCATTGTGATTCCGACTGGTACACAAGGCGTTAGTGCCAGGCTCGTACGGGTGGATGCTGCGGGCCATGCTGATACCTCACTCGAAGAAGCCATTGCACTGATTGACCTGCCGTTCGGCAGGTGGTCTTCCATGTTATGGAAGGCTGTTCGCACCCCTTTGGAGGCTGCTTTTAGTGGTGGCGCCGCCGCCTGTGTGGTGGTCACCAACGGCCCTTCAGGGAAAGTTATCGCGCTCAACACCGATGGCCAGAAACCCATGTATGAGGGGCCCATAGCTCTGCTTGCTCCTGATGATGCAGCGCCATTTTTCAAGGCTGCGCTTGATGGCAAAGAAGCTACGCTGACCATGACCGGAGAGGGCGGCCGCAGGCCCGCTTTCAATTTCATCGCCCGTATGGACAGGAGCAAAAGCCGCTGGCTCGCGGTTTCAACCCCGCGGTCAGGCTGGTTTGGCTGCGCAGGCGAACGGGGGCCCGGCATCGCAGCATGGCTTAGCCTTGCGCGCTGGGCCAGTGCAAACGTTGACGATTATAACCTCGCCTTCATCTGCAACAGCGGGCACGAGTATGAGTATTTGGGCGCGGAAGAAGCCTTGCATGCCATCGCTCCCAAACCGGAAGAAACAGCCTTTTGGCTGCACTTGGGTGCCAATATCGCCGCGCGGGACTGGCACGACATTCTTGGCAAGCCGATGCCGCTGCCCAGCGCAGATTCCCAGCGCTTCCTGGTTACCAGCCCAAGCCTGCTTGCCAAAGCCCGGGCGCTTTTCAAAGGCCAGGTTGGGCTTGAGGCCCCCTATTCCAGCGAACAACTTTCAGCCGGTGAACTGACAAATGTTATAAACGCAGGCTATCCGCTGGTGGCCGGGGTGTTTGGCATTCACCGCTACCACCATGTGATTGAGGATGATGAACGCTGTGTACCAGCGGATAAGGTTGCTGAGGCAACGGTCGCATTCCGGCACTTGCTGGAGCATGCGCTCCGCACCGCCTGAACCAACCCTCGCACAAAAGAAGTGAACCAGTGAAAAGGGCCGGAGGAAATCTCCCCCGGCCCAAATTGTTTTATTACCAGCGCTGCCTTAGTCGTCGATATCGCGGCGGAAAGTTTCCGGCAGGAACAACAGCCCCACAACAAATGTCATGCCCGCAATAACCACCGGATACCAAAGCCCATAGTAGATATCGCCTGTGGCTGCCACCATGGCAAACGCTGCACTCGGCAGGAAACCACCAAACCAGCCGTTACCAATATGGTACGGCAGCGACATGGCCGTGTAACGGATACGTGCCTGAAACAACTCTACCAACAGGGCAGCCAGCGGTGCATAAGGTGCCGTCACCAATATCATCAGTCCCACAAGGATCAGCACCACCAGCGGTTTATTAACCTCATCCGGGTTGGCTTCATCAGGATATCCGGCCGCATCAAGGCCGGCTTTCACCTTGGCGCGAAAATCGAGGATCGCAGCCGCCTTGGCATCTGATGACAGCCCAACAGGGTTTGGTGCCGCAATGATGGCATCACCGATTATCACCTGCGCCGCACTGCCTTCCTCTGCTGCCATATTACGGTAGTTGATCCCGCTCGTGGCAAGGAAGGTTTTGGCAATATCGCAGCTTGTGGTGTCAAAGCTGTTGCTGCCAACCGGATCGAACTGCACAGAGCATTCATCATCATAGGCCAGCACCGTCACCGGTGAATTTTCAACCGCCATGGCCATGGCGGGGTTTGCCGCATAGGTCAACGCCTTGAAGGCCGGGAAGTATGAAATTGCCGCCAGCAAACATGCCGTCACAATGATGGGTTTACGGCCAATTTTGTCACTAAGCCATGCGAAGATCACAAAAAACGGTGTGCCTATGCCAAGCGCTATGGCGATCAACACATTGGCCGTGCCCGGGTCCACCTTCAGCACTTTGACAAGATAGAACAGCGTATAGAACTGGCCGGTGTAGCCAATCACCGCCTGCCCCGCGACCGCACCAAAAAGCGCAATCAGCGCAAACCTCAGGTTAACCCATTTGCCAAACGCTTCCTTGATCGGTGCCTTTGAAGTTCTACCCTCAGCCTTCATGCGTTGGAACACAGGGCTTTCAGATAACTGCATCCTGATCCAGAGCGAAATGGCCAACAGGAGTACCGAGACAAGGAACGGGATACGCCAGCCCCAATCGGCAAAAGCTTCTTCCCCGAGCAGGGAACGCAAGCCGATAACCAGAAGCAGGGAGACGATCAAACCAAGCGTCGCCGTTGTCTGAATAAAACTGGTATAAAGCCCGCGCTTGCCGTTGGGGGCATGTTCAGCCACATAGGTAGCGGCACCACCATACTCACCACCAACCGCCAGGCCTTGCAAAAGCCGAAGGCCAACAAGAATGATCGGCGCTGCGATACCAATGGTTTCATAACTTGGCAGCAACCCCACAGCAAAGGTGGACAATCCCATCAAACTCATGGTGACCAGAAACGTGTACTTACGCCCTACCAGGTCGCCAATACGGCCAAAAACCAGCGAGCCAAAAGGCCGCACGGCAAACCCCGCGGCAAACGCCGCAAGCGCCAGAATAAAAGCTGTTGTTTCATTCACGCCAGAGAAAAACTGGCTGGAAATATATGTCGCCAGCAGACCGTACAGATAAAAATCATACCACTCGAACATGGTGCCAAGCGATGACGCCACAATTACGAGCTTTTCGTTCTTTGTTGCTTTATGGTGTTTGGGCAGGGGCCCATCGCCATTAGCAGGATCTTCGCTTTTCTTCCCCAGAAGCGACATCCTTCCCTCCTCTCCCTGAATAACTCCCTATAGGGCTTAGCAGAACAAACATTCACTCACAAGAGTGTTAATGAAATTAGCCGAAGAATTTCCAGCATCCCGCCCCAAGCAATTCCTCCTCACATCGTCCAGATTATAGCAGACGCTGCATGCGGCAAAACACTCGCACTCCGAAGTTATCATATGAGAACGGGCACAGGCTGGGGAATAAGAAAACCACCGGCGCACGATAGGCGTGCCCGGTGGCTCTCAGTTATTTAGCCATAGTTGTCAGCGTGGGGTCAGAAGGTCATTGTCACCGCACTAAGGTCACTCACACTCAAGCCAGTAAGGAAGATGCTTTCTCCACCACCCAGATCAATAAGCACGCCACTTTCGCCAGCAGTTATAGCGTCGCTAGCTGCGGCGGTCACTTCCGCCTTGCTGCTCATGCCCGTGTTGACACCGAAGCTTAAGCTGTCCTCATCGGCGTCAAAGTCGGTAATGGTATCGTTGCCGGTCGCGTTCCTGAAGGCGAACACATCTGCGCCGTCACCCCCGGTGAGTATATCGTCGCCCCCACAGCCCCAGAGCGTATCGTCACCCACACCACCTGTTACGGTATCGTCGCCAGTGCCATTATAGAGACCATCATCACCAGCGCCGCCAGCGATAACATCATCACCGTCCCGGCCCCAAATCAGGTCATCGCCATCATCGCCAGAGATGCTGTCGTCCCCTGCGCCGCCGCCAAGGGTATCATTACCAGCACCGCCGCTGATGGTATCGTTGCCGTCATCACCCGATCCTGCAAAAACCTTATCATCATCATCGCCAGAACGGACGTCATCATCGCCGACACCACCACGCAGGGTATCCCTGCCGCTGCCGCCGTCTACAAGATCATTGCCATCGCCACCCTTGATCCGGTCGTCGTCGTTGCCGCCGGAGAGGCTGTCATCGCCCGCACCACCATCAATGGTGTCACGGCCGTCACCTGCATCAACAGTATCATTGCCGCCAGCCGCATATACATTGTCATCATCGTTACTGCCGGTGAGCGTTTCCGCGTCATCCGACCCCGTCATCTCCTTCACGTCGCCAACTGCAATATTGAAGTAGATCCGGCTGCTGTTTCCAAGCGTGTCCGTCGCATTCACTCCCACACGCACGCTTTTATCATCCTCATAATCGAGGCTCACACCATCTTTGAGCTTAAGTGTGGAGCCAACAATTTCGAACCGAGCATCCGTCACACTGTAGGTAACACCGTCTCCATCTGGATCAATGGCTGACACGGTACCAATAGTGGCGCCTGCAAGGTTTTCCATCACGGATGAACCGTTGAGCGAGATGGAATGGGGCGCGCTGTTTAGGTTGGAATACCCGACATCAAGGTTAATGGTGGCGAGAGTGTCTGAATCGCGCCCTTTGTGAGATGCCTGAATAGTCAGAGTTGCTGCGTCATTGCCCTTAACACCGGTTGCGCTGGTATACTGGAGGTTCGAGGGATCGCTCAGATATGTGTTAATGTCTTCAATCTCGCCTGAGATGGTGACTGTTCCACTACCTATGTTGCCCGGTGTCGCCGACGGAGCCTGGCCTTCGATTTTGAAGTTAGCTCCTCCGTTGCTTATACGCAAATAGTCTACCCGGGTCGCAGTTAATGTGCCTGTATCAACAGACAACGATAGGGATATTGAATCACTATCTTCATCCGCCAATGTTGCGGCCGACAGGTCAATATTCGATGCTTCTTCAATCTCGACATAAATATCAGTTGGCACGCCGGCAAGGGTTGGCGCTTCATCTAGCGCCACAGTCACCGTCGAGCCGATACCGCCGCTTGCTGTACCACCGCCACTATCCGTAATATTGCTCAGATTAAAGGTTCGCGTATCTGCCACTGTTGGGATGATTGAAGAATTACTGTAGCTAATACCTTCAACAAAATCCTCAATCCGGCTTTGGCTCCAGCCGGTGAAGGAAAATTCAACAGTCATTTGTCCATTGTTAACGCCGACAGAATAGGCCAGCCCGCTTGGATATGACGCCGAAGCAGCGTCGACAAGGGCAACACTGACGTCACTGATGTAAAGATATTCATCTCCTTCATCCTCCACGCCATCAACATAGAGTGTGAAGCCCGTGATGGATTGCCCGGCCTCAACCGGGTCCAACTGAGCGTCCGAGAAAAGAGTTTTCCTCCCCCCGTTCTGAATGAAAGTGGGGTTCAGCGCAGTAACCGACACATCCGGATCATCATTAACTTCCGTAACACGGACCGTTTTGTCTTCTGTGTCGCTGCCACTGTTGGTATCGGTTGCCGTAAAGGTCACGGTGCGGGTGAGCCCACCAGGGTCATCTGACGTATTCTCATAGGTGATGCTTTGCAGCACTTCTTGCACGATTTCATTTGTTGCACTATCGTTGAACGTGATAGTGAGAGCCGTGCCGTTCGTGACTGTGCCGCCGCTGGCGCTCAGGCTGCCTACTGTCACGCTGTCAGCCAAAAGATCCGTGCCCGAGACCGAAATATCAATGCTGTCGTCATCATCATCCTGAATGCCGAGCTCGTCACCGTCCGTGTTGTTAGCTGTGATCTGGATAACCAGCGTTCCGCCGTCCCAGTCATCGTTGCCGTCACTGTCTGACAGAGTACCCGTGGAAGCCAACAGCAAAGCGTCGTCACCTTCGGTAAAAGAGGGATCTTCTTCCGGCATGGTATCGATCACCGGATCCGTGTTGGGATTCAACGACGTAGGGAAAGCCCCAGCGGTAATGCCTGAAGCGGGTTCGATCCAGTCCACCACTCGCTCACCATCAACCAGCTCACCGCGAGTAATGCTTAGGCTATTGCGTGTGATACTTTCCGTGGAAGCAAAAATATTACCGAGAGTGTCAAGCGTGTAACTGCCGCTCGCGGGTGTAAACGCTTCATTCAGAAACACGTCGCCGGAGAAGGTTATACTACCACTCACATTAATGATATTCGCGGCTGTGGTGTTATTACTACCCGCGATTATGCTATCCTCAACCGTTACCGCGGCAGCGCTCACCTTCAATTCTGAGGCGTCATCAGCGGATGAAAACAAAGGTACATTGCCACTGATAGTCGTATCGCTGATAGCAACAGTCCCCAACCACAAACTGAGCGCTCCGCCCAAATCCCCAACATTACCAGTAATGATGGTGTTGGAGATCGTGGTATTGCCACTTGCATGATACAGGCCACCACCGTAATAGGCGGTATTGTCCGAAATCAAACTGTTGCTGATCTCCAGCGTACCGTCTCTCTTAAATATACCTCCACCGTAATAGGAGGTATTGTCTGTAATCACGCTGTTGCTGATGGTTGTGGTGCCTGTGGTGGTGAGTTTAAAGCCACCACCTGAGCTGTAGCTATTCCCGTAGGCACCTGTCACCACAAGGCCATTAAAGGTGCTGCTGCCGCTCGACACCGTGAATACATTGTCTCCATCATCGGCATCAATTGTCACATCCGCAACACCATCATCATCCACATCGCCATTGATGGTGAGGCTGGTGCTGATAACGAGCGGCGCGTTAGGGCCAAAGGTAATCGTACCGCCTTGCGAACCGTCGGTTCCGCTATCCAGATCAAAAACGATAGTATCACCGCTTTGGGCGTTACCGATTGCTTCCCGGAGCGACAGGCCACCGCCGTCGCTCATATCGGTTGCCAGGTCTGTATCGGTGGTGTTGTCAACGCCACTATCACTATTGGTGGTTACAATGAGCGTGGCCATGGCCCGCCTCCCCTAATATTGGTAATTGTGAAAATGATTGTTACTCAGGCAACGGCGCTCACGGGCCGGGGCTCGGCCTTGTCTTCAGTGATGATGCGGGCGCGGCTGCCTTTCAGACTTTTCCAGAAATTGAGCCTGCCATATTGCTCAAACAGATCTGGCGGCAGGATGGTGCTACGTGGCCTTGGCTCCACCTTCCGGTGGACTGTGTGCAGGCCCGCCAGCCCGAGCTGTTCATCAAACGCCGGGGCGTCATAGGCGACATTGTCGAAATCATGATCGAACGGCTCCTCCTCCAAGAAGCCGTAGACAAGCCCTATTACTTCTGCGGGACGGGAGACCAACAGGTCATAATCGATGATCAAAAGCCGGTCTGCGTGGGCACCGTAAAGCGCCTCCTGAAGTGCAGACCATGCAAAACCAACAAGGCCGTTACGGCTGGCCAGCGCCTCACACCGGGTGAACACGCTGCTGCGGGTGGCCTTGTCGCCGAACAAGCGCGTGTTCTCAAACGCATTGGACTGCACCTGACACTCAAGGCTGTCCATCACCCAGGCCACATTGCGCACACAGCACAGCATCTTGGCCGCAGGGAACAGTTCCGTAACCGCCGAAAGGTTGGCTGTCCACGACCGGTTGGTATCAAACACCGTGCTGCGCTCATCTGGCAGATCAGCGTAAAAGCTGTCAAACAACCCCTGTGATAGACGCTTGCGTTGAGCCACTGACACCATGGTAGATAGTTCAGAGCCTGCACTGACGGAGCCGATGAGATTGCTGAACAAATGACCTACCGGGCTCGTCATACCTGCGTGGAATTTTGGGTTCTGCCGCAGAATGGCCGAAAGTAGAGTGGAGCCGGAACGAGGGAGACCAGAGATGAAATGAAAGTCCCGCCGAGCGTCTGAAGTGCCTGTCATCGTCGCATACCCTTTACCTGAAAGCCTGAGCGTGGTTTGCTCGGCAAGGGTCATCGAAGGGGCAACACAAAACAATCGCCCAAAAGGGTGATTGACGTCGCTTTTTTAAATGCGGAAACTTGGCGCAATATCGGGGATAGGCCCGCATTAGGAATATATATGAACAAACCTGCCCCCACGTCAGACCAATACGGATCAGAACAGTCTGAACCAGAAGAAGCAGCCAACTTCACAATCTGGCAACTCTTCTCGTATGGCCTTTTAACTGCGCCGATTGCCATGGCTGGCTTTGCGCTGGTGATGTTCATCCCCACCTTCTATGCGGTTGACATGGGGCTTGGCTTCGCTGCGGTAGGCGCCATTTTTGTAGCAGGCCGATTGTTTGATGTGTTTACGGATCCCATTATCGGGCACCTGAGTGACGAGACCCGGTCCCGCTTCGGGCCCAGAAAACCGTGGATGCTTGTCGGCTTGCCAGGTTTTACGCTTGCGGTTTTCATGCTGTTGTCACCGCCAGAGGACGCCGGGCTTGGCTATCTCATGGCCGCTAGCACGCTCTATTTCCTTTTTTATACGGTGCTGGATGTGCCTTATTCTTCCATCGGGCTTGAGGTGTCGCCTCACGTTCATGAGCGGTCGGTGCTCGCCAGTTCCAAAGCCAGCTTTCAGGTGATCGGCGCCCTTACGGCAGCAGGCCTTCCCTTTGTATTGACACTTCCCATGGCCGCTTCGTTGTCACTTACCGCAAAGATTATTTTCCTCACCAGCGCGCTTGCGCTGTTGCTGTTTTTTGTTTTTGTACCCATGCGCAACCGGGAAGTGACCGTATCCAAGACAGGTTTTTTCACGTCATTCAGGATGATCTGGGCCAGCAAACCATACCGCCACTTGATCCTGTGTTTTCTGGTGGTGCAAGCTGCCAATGCGCTCACAGCCGGGTTGATGGTACTGTTTGTTACTCATGTGGTTGCCGCCGCTGAGTTGATTGGCCTGTTCATGGGGCTGATGTTGTTGTCAACCGCGCTATTTCTGCCGCTATGGTTCATTCTGTCCAAACGGACGAGCAAACGGTTTGCGTGGCAAACATCTATGCTTATCTGCTGTGTGGGGCTTGCGGGCGCGCTTCTGCTGGGCCCGGGCGACGTGGTTGGGGCGGCGGTTCTTGCCATGGTTGTTGGCGCATGTTTTGGGTGTGATGCAGTGATGCCCACCAGCATGCTGGCCGATATCGTTTACTCTGGCGAGCGGGACGGTAAAAACCGGCTTGGTGGCCTTTTCCTTGCGACTAAGAATTCCGTATCAAAACTCGCCTTTGTGGTCCCTATGGGATTGGCCTTTCCCATCTTGGATGCTGTGGATTTTGACAAGGCAGGCCAGAATTCGTCTTCCCAGCTTATGACGCTTACATTTCTATACGCGCTTCTGCCGGTACTCATTCGACTGGTGGCGTTTGTGCTTGTGCGGCGGCTACCGCTGGTAGCTGAAAATATCGAACTCGAGAACACCACGCAGGTAAAGCCCGCCTGAGATGTCGGTTGAGCATACATATGACCTGATAGACATCAGGGTAGAACAAGCCACGCTGTTGAAGAAACGCGTAGTTGCTTCTTGTCTGTTTGTTATGGTTATCGTCGCGACCTACTCTTTTATTCTCTATTTCACTGATTATACAACGCAGGCACTTCTATGGCTGATAGCCGCCAGCGCCATGGTGGGGGTAGTTTACCTGTACGGCACATGGGTGGCACCAAACGGCGTTACCCGAGCCAGCGTGAAAGCCTATCTGACAGGCCATATCGTCATCTGTTGTATAACCGGGCTTGTATGGTCATCGTTCGCGATCTACCTGATCGACTGGTCGTCCTACCTCACCATTTTTGTAGCCTGTATCCTTGTCTTCAGCATCACAATCGGCGGTATGTTTCCGAACTCTGCCTACAGGCCTGGCTATATCGGCCTCGCCGTATTTGCGCTGCTACCCGTCGCCCTATTCCTGCTGATATACGCAGGTTGGCCAACGCGCCTTCTAGGCGTCGCCACACTGGTTTATTTCCTGTTTGGCTTGATCACCAGCGCGCGCGCAGAACTGGACATGCGCGAAACCATCGCCGCGCGCAGCACCCAAGCTTTGATGAAAAAAGTGAAGGCACAAAATGAAGTAATCAGGCGGGTGAATGAAGAAAGGCACCGTTTCCTTGCCGCAACCAGCCACGACCTATCTCAACCCATTCATGCACAAGGCTATTTCATTCAGGCCATGCGTCAGCACCTAACTGAAACAACGCAACATGAGCTTCTGGATAAGATCGAACTGACATGGGAACGACAGAGCCAATTCCTGCGTAGCCTGATGGACATGAACCAGCTGGATAGCGGCACCATAGCGCCTAAACCTGCGATGGTGGAGTTAGACGCGGAACTACAGGCTGTAGTGAGCGAGTTTGCGGATCAAGTAACGGAGCGGGAGCAGGTTCTGCACTGCAGCTTTGAAGCCGTTCAAACCGTGACAGATCCGATACTGCTGAACCGCGTTGTTCGCAACCTGCTCTCGAACGCAATCAAATATACACCCACTCAGGGCACGATATCGCTTGGCCTTCAACACGGAGGCCAAAGCGCTATTGTTACCGTCACAGATACAGGGCCCGGCATCGCACTCGAGGACCAAAAACGCATATTTGAAGAATATGTACAGCTTGAAACCGAAGGCAGCAGCCGAACCGGTGTTGGGCTCGGCCTGTCTATCGTGAAACGGCTGTGTAAGCTCCTTGATATTACCCTGAATGTTGCCTCCACCCCCGGCGAAGGCACAACTTTCACGCTTTACATACCCTTTACTGACACCCTGCCCGAAGCCAAGCAGGAGGCAGGCGGCCAAACGCAGATGCATCGTTTCACAACCGCACCGCTGGTGTTCCTCGTTGATGACGAAGAGACGATACGCGACGGTATGTCAAACCTGCTTACCGATTGGGGGTGCCAGGTAATTAGCACCGGCACATCTGATACTGCGCTGGACCTGTTGGCGGCCACACCACAAAACCCTGACCTGTTGCTGATTGATAAGATGCTCGGGTCGGGCCAAAGCGGGATTGACCTGATTGCCCGCCTGCGCGAGGAGGTAAACGAAGATACGCCCGCTGTGCTTATGAGTGGCGGTTTCCTGAGCGACGCGGACAGAGGCGCCATGACAGACACACAATTTCTGGCAAAACCGGTTGAGCCCGCGCTTCTTTACCAAACGCTAGAGCGGATTGTCAGATAATACCAAGCGTCTGCGCCTTGCGGATACAGGCTGTTCGTTTGTTCACGCCAAGGGCAATAAAAATCTGTTTCAGGTGGGTTTTTACGGTGTTCTCGCTGATGTCCAGCCTGGCGGCAACCTCCTTGTTTGAGGCGCCATGCGCGATCATTTTCAACACTTCCACCTGACGTTTACCCAGCGTGGGTAGCGGTTCAGTCGTCAAGAATTCATCGTGCTCTTCGTCTGCACCATTAGGGGCAGGTTTATGATCTTCAAAGTCGCCGAAATAGCGTTTGCCAGATAACAAACTCGTCACGGCTTCGCCCAGTGTTTCGTTACCCGACGATTTGTGCACAAATCCATCTGCGCCCAAGCTGATCATTTCCGCGATTGGCGGTGAGCTATTGATACCAGACAGCATCAGTATTGGTATTTTTCTGGTGTGGCTTCGTGCCGCCGTAACAAACGCCAGGCCATTCATCTGGTCCATGATCAGATCACAGATAATCAGATCAAAATGTAAACCACCTTCAAGAGCTTTCAGCAATTCGACTGGAACATGAAAATTACTCACGGCATAGCTCTCATCCAGGCTACTCACAAGCATGGACACCCCCTCCAGAAACATCCGGTGGTCATCCAAAACCGCAATTTTTACCTGATCGCCCAAACCCTGCCCTGCTGCCATCATCCCACTTATTAAATTTATAGGCTCTTATGTGCGGTGTTATCAAGCCTCTCTGGCGTGTCCCCCGGCATCAACAACCGACGATAAAGCCTTTGTGCTCGCCATGATTGCGCTTCGCCCTCGCCTACATGTCAAGTCGACGAACAGAAACAAATAATTCATATATTTTGGTCACTTAGCGGCCTATAACCTACGAGGTGAAGTGATTCTGCGGGGGCGGACACAGGGGCGGAGTTTATATGACTAGCGAGAAAGTATTGGGCACAGTGATGGCGTGCAGCTTGGTATATGCGCCCGGCGTAGCCTTGGCCGACGATGTAGGTACAGCCGTGGTTGAAGAGATCATTGTTACCACACAAAAGCGCTCAGAGAATATTCGCACCGTACCCCTCAGCGTCTCAAGCATCAGCGGTTCCCTTCTCGACACACTTGGCACGAATGGTTTTGCTGAAGTATCGGATTTAACACCTGGCCTTGTGGTTCAGGAGCAGAGTGCGAATAACCCGGCTTTTGTCATCCGAGGCATTACCTCTGACAGTGGTGCACCACAGATCGCGCCTCGGGTCTCCATTTACCTCAATGGTATAGATGTCTCCCGTTCCCGCGGGTCATATTTTGAGCTGTTTGACATAGAACGCATTGAAGTGGTGAAAGGGCCGCAAGCCACACTTTTCGGCACTGCGGCAGCGATCGGCGCGGTCTCTGTCATTACCCGAAAACCACAAGAGGAACTTGCGGGAGAACTCAGCCTTGCTTACGGCAACTATGACGCACAGGAGGCCAGGGGGTTCATAACTGGTGGCTCTTCCAAACTGCAGGGGCGGTTTGCCTTCAGCTACCGCAAACGCGACGGTTATGTTAAGAATATCGCGGGAAGCCAGGCCTCCCAGTCTGCCGGCGGAACGGTTCAGGATGACCTTAACGGCATGGAACGCTTCGCCACACGGGGGAGTATCCGTTTTACCCCAAACGATACATTCACCGCTGATCTGGTCCTGAACTATGAACGGGACACAGATGCGGGCACCAGCTTCAAATCTGGCACATTTGCGCCAACAGGTGGGCGCTCAGATCCTTTCAGTTTTGCCGAGCTTGGCGGAGCCGGGCCGCTTTCAAAACAGATTCTTGGCCGCGAAAAACTGGGGGTGGACCGTGACCTTTATGACGCAAACCTGACGATGGAGTGGGCGTTAAGCGACACATGGTCGCTCACATCGCAATCAGGCTACCGGGAGTTTGAAAGCCTAGAGGTCTTTGACGCTGACGGCTCGCAAGCCGTCTTTGCTGAGTTTGCCGAAAATGCAAAAGGTGATCAGTTCAGTCAGGAAATTCGCGCAAATTATTCCGGCCAGAGTATTACCGCCTTTGTGGGTATCAACTATTTTGCGGAAGATGGCCGTGTTGCCATCCCCTTCTTCACCGAGGAAGGCACATTTTTGCAGTGTGCGGCGGGTGTCATTCCGGGGCTGCCATGTGTGGCGGCCAGTGGTTCCATAGGGTCGCTAACCACAGCGCAGGGCCTGCCACCGATTTATTACAGTGCCGAGTTTGGCAATACAGCCAAAAACCGCACCTATTCCTCGTTTGCTGATGCGACCATCGCGTTGAACGAAAGGCTCTCCTTTACCAGTGGCTTGCGTTACGTTCATGAAAGCCGTGAAACCGGTGGTTTTGCTGCCCTTCCTACAGCAACTCTCACAGGCGCACCGCTCCTGACATTTGGGAACGTGGACACAGGCGGCAATGTTGTAACCGCCAAAGCGAGCTATGACGCTGTGCTGCCACGGTTTGCTGTTCGCTATGAACTAGGCGACCAAACCAATGCCTATGCCAATGTCTCGAAAGGTCGGCGATCTGATGTGATCGAAGTCGCTTCCGCTATGGGCTCTGGAGGCCAACCTGTGGCTGTACCAACATTTGTTCCGGCAGAGATAACCTGGAACTATGAAGCCGGGGTCAAATCACGCCTCATGGATGGCAAGCTGGATGTGGCAGCCTCAATTTTCTATCAGACGTATGAAAGCTTCCAGGTAACCATCCGGGAAGAAGGCGGTGTTACACGCCAATCAAACGCCGGTTCAGCCAAAAATATCGGTGTGGAAGGTGAGTTTCAGGCAGTTGTGGGCGAGCACACCCACCTGTTCGGAAGCATTGCCTATATTGATGCCAGCATCGACGACAAGGCTGAAAACGGCCTCTTTGCAGGTAATCGTTTTCGCCTGCAGCCGGACTGGTCCGCAGCCTTTGGCATTGCTATAGATATCCCTCTCAATGCCGAGTTGAGATTGATCGGAAACGCAACCTGGACATACAAGTCCGACGTCTTTTTCGAGATTGAAAACCAGCCAATAGCTGGCCTCGATATTGCTGAAAACGACGTACACTCGGTGGGCATGAACATCGGCGTGGCCTCTTCCTCCAATACATGGGAAGTGAAAGCTTTCGCCACTAACCTGTTCAATAATCACTATATTATTGACGCAGGCAACACAGGCGGGCTTTTCGGCTCTCCCACATTTATTGCAGGGCCACCTCGTCTGTATGGTCTTAAGCTGACAACGCGATTCTGACCAGAAGGCATACAGCTTCTCACCCACGACACCATCTATAATAACCTAAGATATTGAATTTTCTTGGGAAACTCAGACGCACGCAAAACGCCTCTTGACGAAGAGTATTTGTGTATGCACTGTACTACTACACACAGTACAGTTGATTCGAGGACGCATGAGCAACATCAGCAATGTGAAGATACAGATCGTGACCGGCGATGCCCGGCCCATCTTCAAGCAAATTGTGGATGGCATCCGCATGGAGATCGCAACGGGTGAGCTGCCCGTTGGCACCAAACTGCCAAGCGTTCGTGGCCTTGCAATGCAGCTCATGATCAATGCGAACACGGTTGCCAAAGCCTATGGCGAATTGACTGTGCAAGGCCTGGTGGAATCTCGCCAGGGGCTGGGGCTTTTTGTGGCCGAGCCGCGACAGCTACTTAGTGAGGAAGAACAGAAAAAGCGGCTGAACATTGCCGTGAATGGCTTCGTGAACGAGGTCGCCTATCTCGAATTCAAAACCGAAGACATTCTCCAGGAAGTGCGAAAAGCACTCACAAAACTAGACAGTACACCAAACGCCGACGACAGAGATTGAGGACAACAGCATGCGATATTGCTTAGAAACACATGGCCTGACCAAACGGTACGGAAAAAAGCTGGCCCTGAACGACTTCACCCTGCAAATCGGACAAGGCGGTATTCATGCCATTGTTGGCAGCAACGGTGCGGGGAAATCCACCCTGTTTCGCCTGCTACTTGGCGTGGCAACCCCCACATCCGGCACCGCACGGTTGTTGGGTATGAGCAGCAGCGAGTTATCGCCTGAAACCCGAGGGCGCGTGGGCTATGTGAATGAGGAACATACCCTGCCGCTTTGGATGAAAGCGCGGGAGATCACAAGCCATCAACGCAGCTTCCACCCCCACTGGAACCAGGAAATATACGACAATGTCATCGGCTATTTCGATGTTGACCAGAACCAGAAAGTTGCCGGCCTCTCGAGGGGTGAACGCGCGGGTTTGAACCTTTCCATGGTGCTCGCGCAGTCACCTGAGCTGCTTATCCTTGATGAACCGACCTTGGGGCTTGATGTTGTTGCGCGCCAGTCCTTCCTTGAGGCCCTGATGTTCACGGAAACAGAAGCCAACACCACCGTCATCTATTGCTCTCACCAGATGGAAGAAATTGAACGCGTGGCTGACCGCCTGATCATCATGGAAAAAGGCATGCTCACAAACAACAGCAGCCCCGATGCCTTTGTTGAACGGGTATCTTACTGGGTTGGTAATTTCCCGGCTGGCTTGCCTGACAGGAGCGAGATACCAGGCTTTCTGAGTGCCAAAAACATTGAAGGCCAACACCATATTCTGGTCGCAGACCAGACAAGTGACTTTGGTGATTATCTCAAGCAAAACGGTGCCACTGCAGTTGCGCGCAACCCGGTCAATCTGGAGCGCGCCGTCAACGCCTTTCTCACTAAAAACCATAACACACCAGACAGCAGAGCATAGGACAGAAGAATGTTGCAGATTTTCAAAAGCGAGCTCCTGCGCTACCGGACATGGACCCTTATTGCTACCTTGGCTATTTTGGCAGCCTACGCTTTCATGGCGAAACTGACGCCTTTTCTGGGTGCCCCGCCTGAGCTGACGGCGGTCAGTTATCTTGTCATGATCGGCGGCTCCCTTATCTTTGGTCTTGTGCAGATGCTGCTACACCGTCGCACCAACCATTGGACATTCCTGATCCAGCGCCCCTTACCAACCTACCAGATATTCTATGGCCTCGCGCTCGCCGGCTCACTATGCATTGCTGTTGTTGTTATCGTGCCATGGCTCGTTATGGTCGCTGGCATTGATGCCTTCACGGTAACCGTCGTGGATATGCGCCACTATACCAACCCTATATTTGTGCTTTTCTGCGCCCTGACAGCATATCTGGTGGGCACACTTGCTGCACTGAACGCAAGCAAGGGCGCCATCCTACTCGCCATCATATTGCTTTTGCTCATGAACCCACGCCCACCTAACGACTTTCTGCAATATGCCCCCATGCTGGCGGCCGTCGCTGCGCTGTTTACGCTGAACGCCCTCAGCTTCAAGCCTGACCTCAGCACGCACCTGCGCCGCCCCTGGGCTATTATCCTGATGGCCCTACCCATGAGCTATGCCTTGACCTATGGCCTCGCCATGTCAACCACCGTGTATTATCACTTGCCCAAATTCATCATGGGCATCCACCCGGACAACAATCCTGTTGAAGGCACCGTTAAATACCTCTGGTGGCTCGAAGGAGCGGAACGGGTTGCCTATAGCCTTGAAGGCAGCGATGACCCCCGCAAGGACTATTATATCCAGCAAACTGAGCTGGCAGAGGAAGACTGGATATCCACCAGTGCCTCGACATACCCGCGCCGCGGCCAGCTTCATATCCACGACCTGCAGTATTCGTTAACACCAAAAGGCACCAGCGAGGTATGGCAATTCTCGCATGATGAAATGCTCCTGATCGGCCACTCCGGCACTGATCAGAAGGCTCTTGGTGCCTTTGGTATACGTGGGTTTATAAACAGCACCGCTGACGCGGCCGTGGATGACCGTTTCATCGATGTACCGATGATGGTTGGCGAAAAGTTCCTAGCCACGCCAAGCACCATTTATCAGATAGACTTCACTGAACGGCGCCTGGATATCAAACACCAGGCTCCTGCTGGTGAGCACTATATAGACCACCCGCAAATGGGGGAAAACTATGTGGCTCTCGTTACCAACAAACACCTCATGCTCTTTGACCCCCGCGTGATCGATGACGAGTATGAAACCGCAGAACCAGACCATGTCATCGCACACCCTGTACCACTTGAGAATATCAGGCTTATCAACACCTATCGGCTGGTGGATGGCTATCTTCTCCTGTACCGCGGCGACAATTTCTTTGGTTTTGACAAGCCAGGCACCATGTTGGTGCACGCCAAACACGGCGGCGAAACTGAAGTGATCCATACCCGTCGCTATACGGTGTATCGTCACCCGGCGTGGATCCGGCATTATATGGAAATGATTTCCCCGGTGTTGCACTTTGCCGATAATGCTTACCTCAGCACTATTGAACCCACAAATGCTGCTTACACTAAACCGCGGGCGTTGATCGTACGGGATTATCCGGCATCCGTCTATTGGATAGCTGCAACCCTCATGCTCCTGTCGGCAGCAACCGTATTCGCCTTATGCAGCAAGCATCAGCTTGGTCGCGCGCAGACAATAACTTGGGTTTCGCTGGCCGCGGTCCTCAGCGTACCGGCACTCGTCGCGTTCTTGCTGATGAACCCGTGGCGCCGTGAGACGCCAAGCAGCTAAGCAAGCAAGGCGCCGGGCTCCGTAAGTCCAGCGCCATCACTACACGACAGACAAATCGATTGGATAGACCATGACGCCCTTTTTCCATCGGGTGCGGCAACGCCTGCATATTGCCCTGCCCCTTGCCTTTTGCGCCTTTTCCCTGCCTAGCACGTTGGCTATCGCGGACGAACTTGATGATGCCATAGCCATAGTGCAACAGCGAAAAGAAGCACCGCTTTTCACGCGCAGCATGCTCAGCCAGCCCGACGCTGTGCCGGTGGCAAAATTGT
This sequence comes from Kordiimonas sp., assembly GCF_965216265.1. Classification (GTDB taxonomy): domain Bacteria; phylum Pseudomonadota; class Alphaproteobacteria; order Sphingomonadales; family Kordiimonadaceae; genus Kordiimonas. The sequence goes on along the minus strand of NZ_OZ244153.1, from coordinate 3,535,125 downwards.
CACCCGACGGGCACTTTCTCGCCTATGTGGTGGACCTTGACTTGATAAAGCAAGTGCGGCTTTTCGCCACCCATTCGGGGCAACATCGGACACTTTTCAGCACCAAGATGCTGAAGGGTTTGAGCTGGTCTAGTGACAGCAATTTTCTTTTCATGGAGACCGAACAGGGTGTTGGAATGACATCCATGGACGCCCCGGCGCAGCCGGCCCATATCATCAACCTCGCTGCCAAAAAAGAAGAGACCTTTTACGGCGCCGATGCAACACACCCGCATGCTTTCATCGCGTCACAGCAGGCGGCAGACCGGACAAGCCACACGATCTACCGTGTTCTGCCTGACGGTCAGCGCACCCCACTTTACACCTCAGCGAGCTATGTCGCTGACTTTCTTCCCAGTGAGGACAACACCCCCCACTTTGCCATACAGATCGGTGGCAATGGCCTCGATGTTTTACGGATTGAGCCCGACAAAACTCAGCCGCTATTCAGATGCCTGGTTACCGACAATTGTGGGCTGCTGAGCTTTAACCCATCATCTGGCACGCTTTATATGCGAGGTCGTTTTGGTGATGACCTGGCGGGGCTTTATGCCATCAACGCCCAAACAGGTGCACACCGCCGCTTGCACCGCGACCCTAAAGGGCTGTTTGATCTGGAATCGGTAAAGGTGGATCCCCACACCGGTGACCCGGTGCTGGTGGGTTATAAGGATGACCATACGAGCTTTTACGGCCTAACACCGAGGATGGAGGCCATAGTCACTGCCCTCAACACCCACCTTAGCGCCAGCTATTATCATATTGAACCAAGCACGGACGCCAGCCGCCTGCTGATCACTGACCAAAGCGCGGATCAACCATTCCCCAAATTCATGCTCTATACCCCCGCCACTGATGAGATGCAGGTGCTACTTTCAGCACAAACAGACGCAAAAAAACGATCTTCCATGCAAGGCTATTTAGCGCCGCGTGTGGCTGTCTGGTACACTGTCAGCGACGGCATGCGCCAACAGGGGTATGTCACCCTGCCTCTTGGAAAAGACCCACAAACCGCGCCGCTTGTGGTTGTACCGCATGGTGGGCCATGGGGGCGGACGGACGGCTCCTTTGACACAAGGGCACAGTTCCTTGCCAATCGGGGTTACGCGGTTTTTGAGCCGAATTTTCGCGCTTCCACCGGCTTTGGTCACAAGTATATGACCAGCGGCAGGCGGGCGTTTGGTGACGGCCGTGTGCAACAGGATATTATCGACGGCATGAAATACGTGCTGGCACGCGGGGTGGGAGACCCGGAAAAACTCGCAATCTTCGGCCATTCCTTTGGCGGGTTTTCCGTGCTGGGTGCTCTTGCGTTCACACCTAAGGTGTTCCGGGTTGGCATCGCAGGCGCACCACCGCCGGACCTCGGCAGGGCGATAACCCACTACCGGAAAACGCGCGACGCCGCCGACCTCAGCCTGGGCCTTGAGTTTTATAAAGATCAGGCCGTTGACCCCGACGACCCAGAGGACATGAAACGCATCCACCAACTGTCACCTGACTATCACTGGCCGCAGGTAACCAAGCCGCTTTATGTCTGGGCTGGAGCCAAAGACCCCAAAGTTTCTGTGCTCGACATCCGGAATTACGTGCTGCGCCTTCAACATGCAGGCAAAACCGTGACCTACTTTGAAGAGGCGCAGGCCGGTCACAGCCCATCCAAGGCCATCGAACGAGAAGCGTATTTCTATATGCTTGAGAAGGCCTTGGCTACACATCTGGATGGCCGAATGGAAATATCGGTGAGCGACAAACTACACCGCCACCTCAGGCGTATCACCACTCTGGATGCGACGAAGGAATAGAGCTGGGCTTGTCGTTTGGTGAGGGTTCGTCCCGCCCCTCACCTCAGGGCGAGCATGAGAATAACCACAACCAAGCCGAGCGCGGCCCGCTGCAGGACGTCGTTCCAGACGCTAAACTTACCCAAAACCGACTTCAAGTCCTCCGGCAGTGGCATGGGTTTGAGCGCAGACACCTCTGCCGCGCCAGTATTGCCGACAGGCACCCAACCAAACACAAAACCGGGAATAACCGCCACAAGGCGTATGATCTGCCCAACGACCTCGCGCTTATCCTGCATACGCAGGCCTGATTTCAACATCCACCAATGTGTTGACCAGTGGTGCAGGAAATTGCGCTGCCCTAAGATATGTGCCCGCTTCAGCCGATTGAACGCCGTATCATAATCCGCCTTTATGTATGCATCGCGCGCGCCAGCCATCTCCGCGTCGAAAGCGTCCTTGATTGTCAGAACCATATTCATGTCTCCTGCAGCCCCGATTTTAAAGCCGAACCTACACCCCGGACTATGGTGCAAGGTCAAGCGGAATATGGCGGCCTATCGCCGCCAGTCGCAAACGTCGCTTGCAAGCGCTTCAAAGGCACTGAGGCTTGGCAGGAAAAAATACTCCCCGCCCCGACACGTTACAAACTGCTTGAGCTTGTCACAGATCATCGTTGCACGGTCCGTCCCAACATCACCGGGGATCACCATTTTATCGTCGCCTGTCCTTGTGCCTGCGATCGGGTCACGGTCATTGCCCTGATTAAAGTCATTGCCGTAATTGACCCACTGTTGCTGCACAAATTCAAACTGGCGCGAGATGCTGGCGTTCAGCACAATAAACATGATGCCCTGCCCGTCCTCGCCGTTGACCTCAGCCTGGCTTTCACCCGTGGGCACCAGTTTACCATAGGTGATGGCGCGCCTTAGAATGCGGTGCCTGTCTACAAGCAGCGAGCCGAAATCAGCCCCGAAGCTGTCCCGTGGGTTGCTGCGCCTGAGGTGGGACCCCATGGGGCACACTCGTCCCGCCGGATCGCTATCATAGCGGAAATCATAGTCACCGTCTGATTTCATCAGCGGCGTGCCGTCTCTGTGCCGTCCCACCATCCGGGTTGCAAGCTCGTCCGCGTTCTGCTCGGACTTCTCCGCCTGGTCCTTTAGGTAGCCCCGGAACAGGTCCACATCCTGCGCGAGCTTCCTTAACACCATAAAGGAACCGTTGTGGGCAAATGCCTGAGGCTTTGGCGCTATGGGTATTTCGCCATTTGTGTCAACATGGCCGAGAATAAATTCGCCCGCAGGAAAGGCCTGCCATTCGCCGTTTGCACTCAGGCGGCCATTGCCTTTGATGTGCTTGTCTGAAAGCCCCTCAATGGGAGGGTTGCCCATGCCGTCCCTAAAACCGAAGTGTTCAAGAAGCGCGGGTTGCTCTGGCTGGCTATCCGGGTCGTCGATATAGACCGGCACATCGGGTGAGGAGATAATACGGCTCACGTCCTGCGTGCCAACAATAGAGATCTCAGCCTTCGCCTCAACCCACTGACAGAAAGCGTCAGCCCACGCCTTCAGAAGCGCCTCATCACGCGCATAAACACCGACCCACAGATAAACCTGATCGTCCGACCACATGGCTTCCCAATTTGATGGGTCACTCACCCCCTGGTCACCATTGATGGCGGCGCGCCTACGCATACCGTCACGGTAATCTTCCGGCAGACTATAAAGGAGATCGTTATCCAGCTTAAGCGCCGCAAGGCCAGCGTGCGTGAGCGCCGCGTTTACACAAACGTCCGGCTTATGATGGCCCTTAAGATCGTGAAACGAGGTTAAGGGGCACAGATGCCGCAAGAGCGCACGACCTGCTGCAGGGCTTTCAAATCGGCAATAGAAAAACCGCCCTTTAGGCCACGCCAGACCAATGCCCTTGAGAAGCGCCTGTATATCCTTGGTATTGATGGAGGTTGATAAGCTCATTAGAAATTTCCAGGCTTGGGGACATCGGGGTTGGCTAAGGCTTCATGGTCACGCTGCCACGCTGCCCTGAGGTCTGCATCACTAAGGCCCTGATGCCTGGTGGCCCAGTCAGCCATAGCTTGCTTGCGAGCCAGCTTTTGCAAAGTTTCCTGTACACTCAGCGGGAACCCAGCATAACCCAAAGGGTTCGAGAACATACACCGGGCAATATACCGCCGGAAGAATACCGAACCCTTATAGGCGGGATAGCCAAGACATCGGCCCCATACAGCATGCACAAAGCCGGGCGCCGTACGGTACAGACAGTCGAGCAAGTCATCGGTCCCACCGTCCAAATCCACCACAAACAACAGATATTTGGTTTTAAGGCGTGCACCACTTGTGTCGCCCATCGGTGGTGTCAATTGGTCGAGTATCTGCAGCCGCGCCATATGCACCATCGGGCATGCCTTGAACGGGCTATTGTCCTGCTCGTGCTCGCTGATAGCCTCAAGAATATTCGCCTCCCGATCTTCGGGATCATTGTGGCGAAATTCAATGGGTGAGAGGGCCGTGAGGAAGCTGTGTTTTGTCATTGGCCCAACTCCAGCGGGCGCGCTCTGTGTTCGAGCGCTGCGCGTTCAGTCTGATATCCCGTAGAGCCAAGAAATGGCGCAACTTCGTTCAGGAAAGTGCGGTAATGCTGGCCAAACGCCTCATCTGTCATATCGGTGGCGGACATTTCAAGGAAAGCGTCAAGCTTGGGGTCAAGCTGCACAGCGGCCTCGATATCGCGAACCGTGGCGCCGGGATAGGCGTTATAATAGAGATCAAGCGGTGTCTCATAATAGCGGATGTAGCGCTTGAAAAGGCGCATGGGCCACGGCCCCGGAAAACCCGCGCTTGTATACCACAGCATATTCAGCCCTTTGCTGACCGACTTAATCCGCCCGAATGCATCGATATACTGATCCCACGACCCATTGAAATTTGTGGTGAAAATATAAAGGTCGTAAGGCCAATCCTCGACCGGCTGATCAGGGTCAAGTCGAGGCAGCCTGTCACCCGGCACCAATATCCAGCGCGCAAAATGAATAAACGCCAGTTGGGTCACGATTGTCAGGGGTAGATGCTTGAAAATAAACAGGATCAGCTTCGCACCCAGCCGTTTCCAGCCGCGTGGTACAGGTGTGATCACCGTCATGGGAAAAGCTTTTCCTTTAAAATGCGTTGGCACAAGCGGCATGGCAAGCTCCTCAGCTTCTATAGGTGATATTGAGGGTCCAGGGGAAATTGCCGTTAAAGATCATCTTGCCTTCAGCACGCGGCGCGCGGCGCAGTAGTGCAGTGAAAATTTCTTCCATCATCACATCCGCAATTGCAGCACCAACGCAGTAGTGAAAGCCGTGCCCGTAAACCATATAGACATCGCGTGAGCGTTCAGGGTCAAACGTGTCAGGCTTAGCAATACGGCGGGGGTCTTTCATTGCCGACATGCCCGAAATATAGACCATCCGGTCTTTCTCGATCTTGTAGGTTTTGGTGCTGCCGATACCCAGCTCAACCGCTTCAGGCGTGGTACGCCACAAGCCGGGCAGGATATAGCTGATGCGCAGTGCTTCGCGCACCACTCGTTGCACCAGCTCATGATCTTCTTTTTCCGCCGCAGCACATCCAATGCGGTATGCGGTCGCATCACCCAAAATCACATCGAACGCGTGGCCGTTTGCCAGCGTATTGGTGGGCAGGTAACCCATGATCATACCCATAAGGTAAGACCGAAGATGTTCATCATTCGTGATTTTGAGCGCATGGCACCGGCCAATGATGGTATTTTCCGGCAGCGGGTTCTTGTGTGCTGCGGCAATGGCATCGTCGATAACTTTCCAGACGGTTGAGATAGCTTGCTGCGCGCTTTCAACCGCTTTTGGTGCGAGCGATTGCGAACCAAACAGGAAGCCCGCTACATGCATACAGCCATCAAAAAACGGCTGTCTTGCCTCCGCTGGAATCGGTACACCATAATACCGCTCGATCACCGCTTCAGTGACGGGAACCATCAGGTCTTGGATAGCGTCGATCCGTCCACCTGCTTTTTTAAGTTCAGCCTCGCTGACGTCACGGGCAATCTCGCGGACAAATTCAAGGTCACTGGCGCTCCATATCTTTTTCACCTGCTCCAGCGTTTGCCAATAATCAGGCGTATCTTTCATGGCCAGCAGAAAAGTCGGCTTCCAGTCCAGAAGGTCCACCTGCCGTTGATAAGGCACAGGGAAATCATTCTGTCGCTGGAACACTTCCTGCACATGATCAAAGCTGGTCACGATCACCGTATTGGTGAAAGGGAACCGAAACACCGGCGCAAAACGACGCAGAACCCCAAACACAAAGGGAATAAGTTTCCGTACCAGAAAAGTGATGAGAAACTGGGCTATAGGCCCAGGCCGTTTGTCCTTAAGACTAAAAGTTTTCCCCGGTACCGCAGGAATTGTCATACTCTCGTCCCCCTCTGCATACAATGCTTGTATGATCCCCGCCCCCAGAGATCTGACACCATTAGGTTGTGAGACTATCCGTGCAACATGGTGCCGTCCAGCCTCCAACACATGACCGTTATGTTACCCCAGCCCACCCAGATACCGCTTTGTTGCCTCATACCCTGACGCATAGAGCCGGTTGAAATCTGCATCCGACAAGCTAAGGTCGGTTGCGCGAAAACCAAGGTCGTCGATCAATACACTCCTGCGCACCTGTGCTGGGTCATGCTCAAAATTGATGTTTTGAGCACTCATCACCGCCGCAAACAGGTTCTTTGCATACTCAAAAAAATTATGGGGCTGATGCTCCGCAATTTGCGCGCTGTCACCCCCCCGAACAAACCGAAACCCAAGCGTACCTGAATTAACGTCGCCCGCGTCAAAAGCCCCGATAGGATAGTTGTAGGCCACGCCGCCATCCACATAGACATGATCGTCTGGCTCACCGCCGGGGAACTGCCAGGCGGCATACATCAGCGGGATTGACATGGAGGCCCGCACCGCACCAACCACCGAGGTTTGCGGTGTCTGCTCAAATGAGAATTCGCGGGTGTTGCACGTCGTTAGGTCCGTGGCGAACACCGTGAGGTCGCGCCCTCCTCGCTCATTCAATCCTTCAAACGTCAGACTCTCAGGCAGGCCCAAGTTCGTAACCTGTCGCAAGATCCAGTCGTGGAGCACATCGCCCTTATAGAGGCCATAATGGCTCACAACCCGAAGTGGGTTGGGTTTATCTTCAAGGGTCTTGAAATGGATGGAGCGTAACGCGTCTTTCAGCCTATCAGATGAATACCCAAGGCTGAGCAGGAGTGCCGCAAATGCGCCAGCGGATGCGCCCGCCACCCGGCGAACGCCAGGAAGGAGACCCTGTTCTTCAAAAACCTTCAAGGCGCCGGCGTATGCCACACCCCGCACACCACCGCCTTCAAAGACCAGATTTTCGAACTTTGGCTCCCCCACCGCCATTATCCTATCCGTTCCCCTCGCTTACAGCCGTCGCCCCGGCATGCCGCGGGTCAACGATACTCTTCATCCCCGTACGGTATATCGCCACCCGGTCACGTCCGGTGTTTTTGGCCAGATACAAAGCCTTGTCGCCCGCGTTGAAAAACTCGGCAGAACTATCAAAACTTCCATCCTTGCAGCTAACAACCCCGATACTGACGGTGACATCCTCGAAAGGCACGTCCTTGCTGATCCGCTCGCGCAATCGTTCCGCCAGCACACGGGCCTCATCCAGCGCGGTGCGAGGCAGCAAAACGGCAAACTCCTCACCACCATAACGAAACGCCGTGCCCGGGCGGCGGATTTGCTTTTTGAGCACCACAGCCAGTTCCTTGAGCACCTTGTCGCCCACCGCGTGGCCATGCTTGTCGTTGAAGTCTTTAAAGTGGTCCACATCCATAACCAGAAGCGACAATTCTGCCTCTGGCCTATCACTCTGCCTAAACTCGCTTGTCAATTCCCGGTCGAAATGGCGACGGTTCGCCAGGCCCGTCAGCCCATCCACATTCGACTGTATCCTGAGCTCCCTGACCCTTACACCGAGGGCAACCGAGAGGAAAACAAACTCGAAAAACGAGCCAATCTGAAAACCATAATGCGTAACAAAATTGTGCGGCAGAGCCCCAAACACTTTCAGCAGATAAATAAACACCCCACCAAGGAATACCGACCATGCCCAAAGGTAATATCTTGCCGCGGCTTCCCCCTTGAGATGGGCGACAACCCCCATCGCGAACACAAGCCCCAGCGCCAGCAACAGGAAGACCGCGAGCGGTTCCACAAGCACACCGTAGCCAACAACAGGCACGGCGATGAGAACCCCCACCAACACGCATTGCAGCGCAGTGACACCGCGATTGAGCAAAGGTGAGAGCCTTTGAATACCAAGAAGAGAGCGGCAGAACTGAAGCAGGAAGATAATGGAGAGTGTTAACAAAACCGGGCGGCTGATCTGCCCAAACTCCGGCGCTTCCGGCCACAAATACTGGAACGCTAGGCCATTAAAAGCCAGCATGTAGCTGCTGTAGCTGAGGATATAGGTCAGGTAATAGAGAAACGCGACCTGCCGGTCCATCAGATAGAGAAGCGATATACACAACGCCAATAAAAGGAAGCCGCCAAAATAGGCACCAAACACCAGATACTCAACTTGTGTAGCGGCTAGCAATGTTGGGGCATCAAAGAGAGTGAGGCCGATATTAACCGGTCCTTTTGTGCGCACCCGTATGTAAACCGTCTGTTTTTCCTCGCTCGCTAACGAAAGCGGGAAAAGAAAATCCCGGTGCTCGATGGCGCGGGTGCTGAACGGTTGCCGGTTGCCGGTTTCCCAGCTCCTGACAATACGGTCCCCAGACAAAACCCACACGTCAACATGATCAAGCAGTGGATAGTCCAGCTTGAACGCAAGGGTCCGGTGCCTTGCACCACTATTCCTGACGGAAAACCGTACCCACCAATCGGAATTCGAGAACCCATAATTCGCGGTTTCGCGCTGCAGATCTTCAAACTGCGCGTTAAAGCTTTCGTGCCGCAGGTCTTCTGCGCCAAACCGACTATAGGGGTCTTCATAAACTTCAAGATATGGGGTGAGGTCTGTCTCCGTCGGGGGGGTCTCAACAGTCAGCGTCGTCCCTGCATATGCGGGCCAAGAAAGAACAACAAGAACGAGCAACACTAACGCTCGCGTCAGTTTCATAACAGCCATAACCGCTTACCGCACCTTTATAGCAGACAAATACGTCCAATCTGAAACCGACCCCATCCGACCCGATGCCCCCACCAAGATCAACTCATTCGTATGCTAGCAAAATAATTTGCAAATGCTCGCGCTTTTTTTGGTCCACGCCACTCACAGTTCGTGACAATTGGCCCTTAAGCCTGAAATTTAGCCCTTTCCTAAAGATACAAGCAGCCCGATAAATACAACCCAAGCGCGGTTATGAACGTGTCAAAACAGAAAAGCCGGACACTACTGCCCGGCTTTTCATCGTTCCATCTGCAGGCACGCGCTAGTTAGAGCGATGCTTGAACGGCATCTCAAACTCCACATACGGTGTGCCCGAACTGTCTGTCGGTGTTGAGATCATACGCAGCATACCTTCGTCACCCTTCAGTTCAATGTGAGAGAAACCCCAGATCATACCCCGGATAAAATGTGCCGTTTGTTGTGGGTATGCCTTGGCCTGAAATGCAGCAAACTTGCTGTGGGTCGACCGCTCTTTTGCAGCAGCTCCTGAAAGCACGTGCAATAACGGGGTTTCCGTCCGGCCATTAGGCGTTGTCTCGCAGGTATCCGTATGCACCTCAAGCGAATGTTCATGGCCTGCAAAATAGGCATCCGCATAGTCACACAGCATGGGCAGAAGCACCTTCCTGAGCGCACGCCCCTGCTCGAACTTGGAACCACCCGTTGACCAAAGCGGATGGTGACCGATCACAAATTTCCATTTGGCGGTCGAGTTTTTAAGCTCATTTTCAAGCCACGCAGCCATATTACGCTCGGCGTCGTTCGCGGGTTTTGCCCACTCGTCGACATCATCCGGGCCTGTGTCCTTTTTCTCACTGCCGTCCGGGTTCAGCATGGCTTCAGGATATCCGAGCCCTGAGAGCATCACCTCCGTATCGATGACAAAAATTTCAACGTCACCACCGGCTGACGGCGGCTTCACACTATAGAAAATACCGTCCATATAAAACTGGTCAGACTTTTCCATATAGTCGACCTGCGCCATCGCCCCCTCGCGGGAGGTATGCCAGTCATGGTTTCCAAGTGCTGTGTAGATGCGAAAATCAGGATATTCAGCGCCCAAACCTTTGTATGGAATGGTGAAAATATCCTCAAAGCGCTTCTCGTCACTGATACCGTCGGTGCCCATGGTGGCGCCATCCGGATAGATATTATCACCCAGCATCATGCCAAACTCGCAGGCCTTCACTTTGCAGTAGGCCAGCATGGCGTCAGCTACCGGTTGCTGGCCGCTGCGCATGATATAACCGCCCATTTCCGGGTGAAAATATAGCGATGGCATATGAAACTCAGACGGTGTTTTCTGGTCTTCAGCCCAGTCTTTACGGTAGTCAGCTTCAAACTCATCCAGCGTGCGGAAAGGTTCTTCCCACAGGCTTTTCTTCTGGTAGCCATAGTGATAGCCACTATCACCAAACGCGAGGAAGGAGATAGTTTTTTCACCATCTGCACCCTGGTCTGTTGCAGTGTCGTTTTGCGCGCAGGCAGACCCCGCCAAAAGGGCCGCTGTCGCTACCGCCATCAAAGGTTTAAACTTAAACATAACCATCTCCCACTCAGGTTTATTGTGCCAACAGCACATAAAAGAGAATTGTGACAACAGATATCGCAGCCCCGGCTTTTCTGGCATGCGGCCACGGCGTGATATCCACATCCTTGGTATAAACTTCCACATACTGCGCTTTTGGCGGGCTGATCTTGCTGATCACCACCATCAGCACACTGGTGAGAACAAACACCAACGCCAGGAAGTGCAGGAAGTGAATTTCATCTGTTGTGCCCAGAAGCTGCTGCGTGAACGTCTGTACGCTGTCGCCAAAAGCAAATACCAGCAGGTAAAAGATCACTGGCCCCAGAATCATGCCCACCTTCGCCGCATAAGCAGACACATACCGTGTGGTCATGCCCAGCAAAATCACCGCCAGCATGGGCCCGAAGAAGGTCGCGTTGATCTTCTGCAGATAGTTGAACAGGCTACCGCTTGTATCAATCAGAGGTGCAAACGCCATGGCGGCAAGCGCAAGCGCAATGCTGCAATATCGACCGCTGCGCACCAGCGCTTTACCGTCTGCGTCACGATTGATGAACCCACGGTAGATGCCTTGGCTGAACAGCGTGGCTGAACTGTTGAGCACGCTATTGAAGGTGCTCAGCACAGCGCCCACCATCACTGCGGCAAAAAAGCCAACAAGTGCTTCGGGCAACACGGTTTTCACCAGCATCGGATAGGCCATCAGATAATCTTCCGGGCCGAGCTGGTCTTTGAACATGTGAAAGGCAATCACGCCCGGCAGCACGATAATGAAAGGCCCAACCAGCTTGAAGCACGCCGCAATCAATACACCCTTCTGGCCTTCCGCCAGGTTTTTGGCACCCAGCGCCCGCTGCACGATCGACTGGTTTGTACACCAAAAAAAGATCTGGTTCACGATCATGCCGGTGAACAACACGCCAAATGGCAGGAAAGACCCCGGCTCATCACCGGTGATATCAAACTTGGGGCGTTCCTCCGTATAAACTTCGCTGAGCCCTGCCAGCAGGTCACCGTCACCCACCATCATCAGGGCGAGAACAGGCACCAAAAGGCCCGCGATCAGGAAGCCCACACCGTTCACCGTATCAGAAATCGCCACCGCTTTCAGGCCACCAAAAATGGCGTAAAGCGAGCCAAGCGTACCCACACCCCACACCATCATCCATGTGGCGGCATTCTTGCTGATACCGAAGGTCTCGGATACATCGAACAGGCTTTCAAGTCCCGCCGCACCAAACAGCAACACCACCGGCAAAATGGCAATCACATAAGAGAAGAGGAACAGGAGCGACGCAATGATGCGCGTCTGCTCGTCAAACCGCTTAGCCAGATATTCCGGGATGGTTGTCAGCCCGCTTTTTAGGTAGCGCGGCAGGAAATAGAGTGCGGTGACGACCATGGCAAGCGCGGCCGTTGTCTCCCAGGCCATAACAGCAATGGTATGGTTGAAGGCGTCTGCGTTAAGGCCGACCAGATGTTCGGTCGACAGGTTGGTCAGCATCAAGGAGCCCGCGATTACCCAGGCTGTTAACGACCGGCCACCCAGGAAGTAGGCGTCCGATGTTGTCATTTTATCGTCTTTGGTTTTCCAGTAGGCTATCGCCGCCACAAGTGCGGTAAAGCCGACAAATGTCACCAGAGCCAACATAAATACCCCCTCCCCAGAGAGCTTTGTGCTCGTTAAAGAATATATATTTTATTAGACCTTATTTTCAGAATATTTATTCTTTTTTGGTGCAATGTCAACATTTCAGTTCTGAAATACCGCGACAAAAGCCTGTAATGGCCTCAGCTATGGCATCAGCCACGTGCGATCTGCTCACTATCCAGCCCCAGCCCGATGGCCAGTGCCTGAGCAAGACACATGGTGCCTGTAATGGTACGGAAGCCGCTGACAGTCACCTTATCGGTGAGGAAATAGCTATCGCTGATCTTTACAATCGGGCTCACGAGCTTATCCGTCATGGCAATAACCTTGGCGCCGGACTCGCGCGCCTGTTGGGCCACGCTGATCACTTCATCCGCATAATTCGGGAAGGTTGCCACAACAAGCACATCGCCCTCGCCTATCAGTCTAGCCTGCTCAATCAGGTTGCCGCCCACCCCATCCAGTAGGAAAGCGCGCATATCAAGGTTCCGCATCATGTAATACAGATAGCTGGCCACAGGGTATGACCGGCGCTGACCAAGAATATAGATATTGTTGGCCGCCCGGATGGTGGCAATAGCTTCATCAAGCCGGGGGGCGGACACCTCGCTCTGCAGGCTCGTGAGCGCATCCCGGTTCGCCTCAAGGAAAACATTCAAAATAGGGTGTGCGCCGCCCGCGTTTTCGGAGGTGCCTTCCTTCAGCTTTTCAATCCGGTCTGAATAGTTGGCGGAATAGCCAGGCAACTGCTGCACCAGATTGCTGCGGAAGATGCGCTGGATTTCGGAGAACCCTTCAAAATCGAGCGCCTGGGCAAACCGGATCAAGCTTGAAGGCTGCACCTCGAGGCGCGACGCAATTTCCGCCGCCGTATCAAGCGCTGTATCCACCGGGTTATCGAGAATGAATCGCGCGATTTTCTTCAGCTGCTTGCTCAGCCCGTCAAAACGGCCCGCAAGCACAGCGTTAAATTCATCAAAACTGTAATCCGCACGGGTTTCTATCTTCGCCATAAAGCCCCAAACTCCCTATATCCTGCCTGAAATGTCCTTCCGCGAAATAATTATACCCGGAACCTCAATAAAAGGAATGCAAATTTCTAATGCGGAATATATATTCTTAAAGCGCCCGAAAATCTGCCAGCGAATACCTTGGGAAGGATCACTATGCAGGACATCAGGATTGGGCTGATTGGCAGTGGCTTTATCGGCAAAACTCATGCAATCGCCTATCAGGCTCACAATGCGGTTTTTGGCGGCCCACTCAGGCCCGTCTGCCACACATTGGCTGAGGTTGACCAGACACGCGCTGACAAAGCGGCGACCGAGCTCGGCTTTCAGCACAGCACAGGCGACTGGCGCACGCTTCTAAGCGATGACGCGATCGACATCATCGCCATTGCCACCCCGAATGCGCTGCACAAGGAAATGACCATCGCGGCGATTGAGGCAGGCAAACATGTATATGTCGAAAAACCGCTCGCGCTCGACACGCCAGAGGCGGACGAGATCATCAGGGCTTATGAGGCGCGCCCCAAAGGCGCGGCGCCGCTTGTGCATATGCTGGGGTATAATTACCTCTGTAACCCCATGATCAGCGTGGCAAAAGAGATGATCGACGCGGGCGAACTTGGCCAGATCGTGCATTTCCGTGGCCGCCATAATGAAGACTATATGGCTGACCCTGCTGTACCTTTCAGCTGGCGTTGCTCAAAGGCGGCATCAGGCACCGGCACGCTCGGTGACATGGGCTCACACATCATCAGCATGGCCATGCATCTTGTTGGCCCCATCGCCTCGCTTTGCGGGGATACGGATGTTGTTATCCCGCACCGCAAAGACGCAAACGGCACCATGAAAGCTGTGGAGAATGAAGACCAGGCACAGGCCATTGTGCGCTTCGCATCCGGCACTATGGGCATGATCGAGACCAGCCGCGTTGCCGTGGGCAAAAAACAGGGCCTCGCTTTCGAGATTGTTGGCACCAAGGCAAGCATTGAGTTTGATCAGGAACGTATGAACGAACTGCGGCTCTATGAAACCAGCGCCCCAAAGGGTCGTGCGGGTTTCAAAACCATACTGGTGGATGGCAACTGCCCTGACTTCAAAGCCTTCTGCCCTGCCCCCGGCCACGGCCTCGGGTATAACGACCTCAAGATCATTGAGGTGAACCGTTTGATGAAGGCTATCGCAGGTGGCGCGGACGTACCGGTGGATCTATATACTGCGCGGGACATTGAACAAGTGATTGATACCTGGGTTGCATCCGCTGAAGAACGTTGCTGGCTTGATATTGGGCGCCCATAAGGCGCCCAACTATCCTATTCAGACCTTGAAGCCTGCCTCGCGGGCATAGGCCGCGAGTGACGCGTAACCAAGCCGGGCATATTCAAGAGGGTTGGCTTTTTCGGGGTCCTGCTCGGCCTCAACCACAAGCCAGCCGCTATAACCAGCTTCAGCCACCACCTTCAGCACCGGCACAAAGTCAACGTCGCCATCACCGGGTACGGTGAACACACCGTCCACCACGCCGCTCAGGAAGCTCATGTTGGCGCCCTTCACTGCTGAAAGCACGCTCAGGCGTACATCCTTGCAGTGCACATGGGCGATACGGCTCGCGTGGCGCTTGGCAACAGCCAGAGGGTCACCACCCGCAAAGGTCAGATGCCCGGTGTCCAGAAGCAAACCAACATCGGCTGATGTTTCAGCCATCAGGCGGTCAACCTCGGCTTCTGTCTCGATCACTGTGCCCATATGGTGGTGGTAGGCGAGTGTAAGGCCGCGCCGTTTCACATGTGCCGCGATCTCAGACAGACGCGCGGTGAACACAGGCCAATCTTCCTCACGCATCACCGGGCGATCAGACAATGGCGTATCTTTGGCACCATGCACACAGCCACTTGTCTCTGCCCATACGACCACATTGCAACCCATAGCTGTCAGCAGTGAGAGATGCGGCTCAAGCGCTATGATCTCTTCGTCGACAGAACGGCTTAAAAGCTCAGACGAATACCAGCCTGAAATCAGCTCGATACCGTGCTTCTTCAAAATCGGGGTCAGTGCGGCAGCATCACGCGGGAATTTGTGCCCAAGTTCGATGCCCTGATATCCCGCCTCCACGGCCTCACTCAGGCACACGTCAAGCGGTGTAGCACCCCCAAGTTCTCGCATATCATCATTTGACCATGCAATCGGGTTAGTGCCGATCTGAACAGTGTTAGCCATCTATTTTTTGCTTTCTTTTTGCGCTTTGGTAGGCCGTGAGCCGGTCATCCGCCCCCGCAAGGCCGGACGTTTCAGCCACCGGCACATCCCACCAGTGACCACCCTCTTCCGTGCTGACGCCTGGGTCTGCATTCATCACAATAACGCTTGTTTTATCTGCTACTTTGGCGCGGCGCACAGCTGTCGCCAGTTCCGCCAATGAGGTCACTTTTTCCGCAAGCGCCCCCATGGAGCGCGCGTGCGCCACAAAGTCTATGAGCGGACGTTCGCCGTCCATGCGGGTCCCGTGCTCAAACAGGTTGTTGAACGACCGACCGGTGGTGCCGCCTTGCAAACGGTTGATGCAGCCGTAGCCGCCATTATCCACTAGCATGATGATCAGCTTCTGCCCCATCAACACAGACGTTGATATCTCAGAGTTCAGCATCAGGTAGGAGCCGTCCCCCACCAGCACAAAAACGTCGCTGCTGGGGGTTGCCATTTTCACACCCAAGCCACCGGCAATCTCATAGCCCATGCAGCTGAAACCATATTCCAAATGATAGGTGCCCGGCGCCTTAACCTGCCAAAGCTTATGCAGTTCACCTGGTAACCCGCCCGCTGCGGCGACAATAACGTCGCGCGCATCTACCGCACGGTTAAGTGCGCCCAAAATCTGCGCGTCAGATGGCAGCGGGCGGGTATCTGGTGATGTCACCTTCTCGGTGACCTGCGCCCATAGAGCGCGTCTCTCTAATGCTTTTGCACGTGAACCTTCGCATGGCTCCAGCGCTACCTTCAGGCTTTCAAGGCCCAACTTGGCATCACTCACCAATGGCACGCTGCGGTGTTTGACCGCATCAAAGGGTGCCACATTCAAATTGATGATACGGGCATCCGCATTTTCAAACAGGGAGCGTGAGCCCGTCGTGAAATCAGCGAGGCGTGTACCAACGGCCAATACCACGTCCGCTTCACGCGCAAAATCATTCGCGGCCGATGTGCCTGTCACGCCAACACCGCCTACGTTCAGCTCATGCGACCATGAAAGACTGCCTTTGCCAGCTTGGGTCTCAGCAACCGGAATACCGCGATGCTCAGCAAGTGAAATCAGCTCTGCCTCAGCATGGCTATACCGCACACCACCGCCCGCGATAATGAGCGGCGCTTTGGCGTTTGCTAGCAGCTTAACTGCCCGTTCCAGCTCAAACGCATCCGGACCCTGGCGGCGCAAACGGTGCACTTGCGGCTCAAACATGGCTTTGGGGAAATCATACGCCTCAGCCTGCACATCTTGCGGCAGGCAGATGGTTGCCGGGCCACAGTCAGCCGGGCACGTCAGCACACGCATCGCCTGCGGCAGGCTGGTGATCAACTGCTCGGGCCGTGTGATACGGTCAAAATACCGGCTCACCGGGCGGAAACAATCATTCGCCACATCAAGGGGACTTTGGGGGTTCTCAACCTGCTGGAGCACGGGGTCAGGCCGCCGGTTCGCGAACGTATCGCCCGGCAAAAACAACACAGGCAATCGGTTTACATGCGCGAGCGCTGCCGCTGTTACCATATTTGTGGCACCCGGGCCCACAGATGTGGTGCAGGCCATCATCTGCCTGCGGCGGGTTGCTTTTGCGAATGCTATTGCCGTGTGCGCCATGGCTTGTTCGTTATGAGCACGGTAGGTGGGCAACACATCTTGCGTTTGCGCCAGTGCTTCGCCAAAGCCCGCCACATTCCCGTGGCCGAAGATCGCGAAAACACCCGCGAACATGGGCAAGGTATCACCGTCCACATCCACCATTTGCGCAGCCAGATAGCGCGCCAGCGCCTGGCCGGTAGTTAAGCGTATTGTTGTCATGCGCTTGCTTTCTGTCTTCCCATCGCGTCTTCGCGTGCCGCGATCCAGCATTCGATCAGACGGCCGTAACGCTCGGCCATCTCTGCCACAGCGTCATCATCGCTGAAACTGCCCTTGAGCCATGCCCGCGCTGCGTCTCCAAAGATAGTGCGCCCAACAGCAAAGCCCTTGCAAATCTTGTGATGGGCAGCCCCGTCAATTGCCGCCATCACATCCGCCTCCGGTGCATCAAGCCCCAAAAGCACGATCCCACGGCAGTGGGGATCCCTGCTTTCAACCGTCCCGGCAAGCAATTGCCACTCGGCCTCAGAAAGCGGGGTCGGAAGTTTCCACCAGTCAGGATAGATGCCGATGTCATACAGCCGTTCCATCACCACCTGCACGGTATTATCTGTGCGGGCCATAGTGGCGGGTGGGATAACCTCAACAAGCAACTCATGCCGGGTGGCACGCGCGGCTGCCGTCAGGCGCAGCAGCGCCTCTTCCTGAGCGGTGCGCAAAGCTTCATCATCATCAGGATGATAGAACACAAGGCATTTGACGCAGTGTTCCTGTGGCCATTCCCTCAGCGTCTGCATCAGGCTCGCGCCGCCCTCAAACGTCAGCGGGCGTGAGCCCGGATATTCAATCGGGCGCCCGATCCAGATGCCCTGCCCGCTTGCACGGTCAAGCGCTGTCTGACCCAGGCGGCCATCACACAGGATACCAAGCCCCCGGCCCGCATATTTTGCTTTCGCTCGTTCAAATGCCGCAATACACAGGAGCTTGAACGCATCAACTGCCTCCAGTCCCCGGCCTGCTTCCAGCGCCATATCTTCAAGCTGCTTGCGGTGATCAAACGCGAAGGCGAGAACCTCACCAAACTCACGCTCCCGCGTTGTAGACCAGTGAAGCTGCTCCAACATCCGGTCATGCCTGAGCGCATGATGCTGGCTGCCGTGGGCGATGAAATAGCGCGCTTCTTCATAACTTGGGATTGCAGGTGCACAGCCGTGGCGTGATACCACAAGCGCGCCAGACGCATTGGCAAGCTGGCAGCTCTCTGCCCAATTCATACCGCTCGTATAGCCCCGCAAGAGGCCGGACATGAACGCGTCACCCGCGCCAAGAACATTAAACACTTCAACCGGGAAACCGGGGTGGATGTCATAGTCGGTTTCATCCGCCGGAATTTCATCCTCAAATACTGTGCAGCCTTCAGGCCCCAACTTGAGTACCAGCACAGCGTCTGTAATCCTGCGGATCGCTTTCAGCGCCGTGATCGTATCGGTCGAACCGCCAGCGATATGAAATTCTTCTTCCGTACCAACAATCAGGTCACAGTGCGGCAGCATCTCCGCCACACTTTTGCTCACGCTGTCATCAGCGACAAAACGTTCTTCACCAAGCCCCGGCGCGGTGAGCCCCCACAGAACCGGGCGATAGTCGATATCAAACACCACTTTGGTGCCCGCCGCACGAGCGTATTCAACAGCCTTGAAGCTAGCCGCACGCACGCCGGGTTTTGAGAGATGCGTACCAGTCACCACCAACGCCTTGGCGGAGCCGATGAAATCAGCGTCAAAGTCATCCGTGCACAGCGCCATGTCTGCGCAATTTTCGCGGTAGAACACCAGGGGAAACGTTTCCCGGTCCCGAATACCAAGGAACACAAGCGCTGTCAGGCGCGCGGGGTCTGTGTGCAGGTGGCTTGTATCCACGCCTTCGGCATCCAGCGTCTGGCGGATAAAGCGGCCCATATGCTCGTTGCCCACCCGGCTCAGAAGCGCGCTCTTGAGCCCCATGCGGGCCGCACCCACAGCAATATTCGCCGGGCACCCGCCAATATATTTGGCAAAGCTACCCATATCCTCAAGAAGCCCGCCGATCTGTTCACCATAAAGGTCAACACCAGCACGCCCCATACAGATAACGTCGAGGCTTTTAAGCCTGCTCATAACTTGACCCCTTTGGGCTGCCAGAACTCGGCATCGGCATCCATGGTCCATGCATGCTCTTCAACAAAGTGCGGGATACCGTAACGGCTGTCCGGCAGGTGCCGGATAACCCAGGCGTAATACATGCCGTAGCCAGGGGCCGCGACCTGTGCGTGGGTCTTCTTATCCATGATGCGCACGCTGTCATAGGGGCGGATCTTGAGCACGTCATCCTCAAGTTCGCCATGCCCCCAACCGCGAGGATCGGTGAAGCGGTAATGATAAATCTCAGGCTGTGCATGGTGGTGCGGCGGGTAGGACGACCATTTACCCGGCATGGTGATCACCTCACCCAGCACAAGCTGCGCATCAGGTGAAGAATTGGTGTCATCAAAAATTGTACGCACGAAGCGAAGGCATGT
This sequence comes from Kordiimonas sp., assembly GCF_965216265.1. Lineage (GTDB taxonomy): Bacteria > Pseudomonadota > Alphaproteobacteria > Sphingomonadales > Kordiimonadaceae > Kordiimonas. Next base: position 3,515,474 of record NZ_OZ244153.1, on the reverse strand, counting down.
ACCGCCCACCTGGCCTTTGCCGCGCGGCTCATCAACGCCCGCGTCGGGCTGGTATACTTCGGTCGGGAATTTGGCCTCATTGTCACACTGGTAGATGGTGAACTCTGCGTCCGTATCCGCTGTCACCTCAAGCTGTACGCCTTTGGCACCGTGCACACAGGACGGATGCTCGTCAAACAGTGACGTGCGTGACCATTTGAAGGCCTCACCGTCCATCGCAATGCTGACGCTGCCGTCCATCAACAGCCATGCGCATTCATTCTCGAAAAGCACGCTTGTGCTTTCGCCCGCCTTGAAACGCCAGACAGCAACGCCGATGCCCGTAGGCTCCGATGCATCCGTATGATCGGTGATGGTGGTATATCCCACCCCGAAACCTTCCCGGTGGTTCGTGATATGCTCAAACATGAGCCCCTCCCCAGTAGACCTTCGCCCATGCTAGAATGCAGGACGACGCATTTACATAATAACCATTTACGAAAAGAAATATTTATTCTATTTTAACAATAGGTCAAGAATTTTAATTCTGTTTTGTATATTTTTTGGGAAGGAAACCAATATGACCCACGCAATTTGCCTGATCGGCGCTGGCCGGATCGGGTGCATACACGCAGCAAACTTCGCTTCCTTGAGTGGGTTTGAGCTGAAGTATGTTGTTGACCCAGTAGCGGCCGCGGCCGAGCGTCTTGCCGCCCAAACGGGGGCAACTGTCACCGATATGGAAACCGCGCTTGCCGATTCGGACATTAAGGGCGTTATTATTGCGAGCGCCACCAACACCCATGCAGACTTTATCGAGAAGGCCGCCAAGGCGGGCAAAGCCATCTTTTGTGAAAAACCGGTGGACCTCGACCTTGAGCGCACCGCCGCGTGCCTGAAGGTTGCGCAGGATGCAGGTGTACCGCTGCTTCTCGGGTTTAACCGGCGGTATGACCCCAATTTCGCGGCCCTGAAGGCCAGCATTGACGCGGGCTCTGTCGGCAATGTGGAAATGATCCAGATCACGAGCCGTGACCCAGGCGCACCGCCTGTGTCTTATATCAAAACAAGTGGCGGGCTTTTTAAGGACATGATGATCCACGACCTTGATATGGCGCGCTGGCTGCTGGGTGAAGAACCCACAGAGGTCACCGCCCATGCCAGTTGCCTGACCGACCCCGCAATTGCGGAGGCAGGCGATGTGGACAGCGCTGTGGTAACCCTGCGCACAGCCTCGGGCAAACTCTGCCAGATATCCAACAGCCGCCGCGCGGTGTACGGTTATGACCAGCGCGTTGAGGTGCACGGCAGCAACGGCCTCGCCCAAATTGGCAACCAGCATGACAGCACACTACAGGTGAACGGTGGTGACGGCCTGCGCGGTGACAAGATCCAGCATTTTTTCCTTGAGCGTTACGCCGAAGCCTATAAGCGCGAGGCCCTGCACTTCCTTGACATACTGGACGGCAAAGCGGTGCCATTGACCTCCGGCGCAGATGGTGAGAAAGCGCTTATCCTCGCGGAAGCCGCAGGCCGTTCCTTCCGGGAAGGTATCGTCGTTAAGCTCTAGGAAGCGCACGAAACGTCAGATCAAGCTAGTGCGGCCAACCGCGCTAGCTTTTTGTGCCAGTACCGCACTACTCTCCGACGTGATGCCGCTTAGAAATTAAGCGCCACACGGGTGCCAACAGCCTCTTGACGGCCGCCTTTGAATTCCCCGAACGTACCACTACCTCCAGACGCGATAATGTGCGCTGGGGTGCTTCGATAGTGACCGCCTTTATAGTAGCGGTACTTGCAGCTTCGATCAGTTGGCTCCGGCTCTGGAGCGGCGGTATTGGAGAATTTATCGCTGGTGACCAAATCAAGGCAGTCTTCAACCCATTCACCAACGTTTCCGAGCATATAATACAAACCAAAAGGGTTCGCGGGTGGCCCGTCAGGCATATGGGGTCTCGGGCTTAGATATATGCCCGGCTCAGCATGAACGGTGAATCTCTGCCCCCCGGTACTTTTATCGCTTGCCATTGCAGCAGGTGTTTTCATACAGCCCTGGCAAATGTCGTATCCCGGCTTAAACTCATCACCCCACCAGTAGAGTGTCTCGGAACCAGCTCTTGCCGCATATTCCCACTCATTTCTCGATAGCAACCGGTAAGGCCTACCTGTTTTCGTAGCCAGCCATGCCACATAGGCCTGCGCATCATACCAACTGATGTTATACGCTGGGTTTTTCCGCAGCGCTTCCGCATATCCTATGCTTGGGCGTTCACATGCACCATCTTCAACGCAGGCATAATATTCCTCAACCAGCACTTCAAATTTGCCAACCGCCAGTCGTTTACTAAAATCGACTTGCCGCCATGGCAGTCCCCGCTTCCTCTGCGCTTTCGGATTAAGACCGACCCAGCCCTTCCCTGTTGGCAACACAACCATTTCCGGACATTTGTCACAGTCCCTAAACGTATCGCCTGGCTTCAGGCTCGTTTCTTCTGATGAGCATGACACAGACGTCAAAAAGAGAACAAACCCCACAAAAATCTTCCTCATCACTCGCCCTTCCAGTCGCGCCTTGCTATCCCAATTTCCACTTATAGGTACTTCCACACAATCTCAAGTCAAGCTCAAACCATAGGCATGCACTGCTCATAAAAAAGGGGCCGGCGAAAGCCAGCCCCAGATGTTCCTACTTATGCCCCAAAGCACAGTTGGAAGGGAAAATCAGAAGTTATAGCGTGCCGTGAGCAGGAACACGCGGGAGCTTTGCTCACGCTCGACCTCAAACTCATCCACAATGCCGGCCCGCATATCATCAAGGCTATCAAAGTTACGCTCTGCCTGATTGCTTTCCGCGTTCAGGAGGTTGTTGGCGGTCAGGCGCAACACCAGCCCGCTTTCAAAGCGTTTCTCGATAAAGAGCTCTAAGTTGCCGCCATAATATTGGTCCTCAATCTCGGCGAAGAAGACACTTCTGGCCAGCCCTTGCTTCTGGTAGCTGAAGCCCGTTGTTGCCTCAATGGCCGGGAAGTTCTGCGTCACACCAACGTTATACACATACTTTGGCTGGTGGTTGAAGCGCACGTCTTCCTGCAGAAACTCGTCATACCGGCTGGACCAGATACGGGTATAGTTCGCGAAGAAACCCGTTTCCTCAAGCCCCATGAAGGCAAGCGGAGTACTGACGTCAAACTCGATGCCGTAGGTTTTACCGTTGCCCACATTATTGTAGGTATAAAGCCCGCCATCTTCAGTGTCGCCAATGCGCACAAGCTGCGTGAGGTCTGAAACCTTGCGGTAGAAGAAGTTCACACCCAGGATGCCGTTTGCAGGCAGCGTATGCTCATAGCCCACGTCAAGGCCCCAGGATTTCTCCATCGCGAGGTTCGGGTTACCGATGGTGATATCATCATCATCGGGTTCGTCCTGCAATTCGGCGGGCACAAGTTGGTCAAAGGTTGGCCTGCGCACGGTGCGGGCGATGCTCATGCGCAACTGGCCGTCCGCTCCCACATCACGCTGAATATGCAGCGATGGGTTCAGGAGCGTAACGGAGTTTGAAACATCCGCCTCGCCAACAGCCGAGATTTTCGTGTTGGTATGTTCAAGCCGCACGCCGGTTTCCACCGTCAGCCCGTTCCCAAGCTGCCATTCGCCAACAAGGAAAGCATCATAGCGCTTTTCCTTGACGCCAAATTCGCTTTCGCTCTCGATATCCAGCTCACCAAAATCATCAGCTTCCATCAGCGTCAGACCATAGTCGCGGTCCTTGAACTTGGTGGCGGCACCAAATTTGAGCAGCATGGTGTCAAACTCGCGCTTGATACCAAAGTCAGCCGCAAATTCTGTGTCCTTGCTGGCAATCAGCTCGCGCTCACGATCATCAAGACTTTCTTCACCGTCTTCAAAATCAAACTCACGGTCATAGCTGTCTTCCGTGTTTTTGAACTGGCTGTAGCGCACCATGGTGTCAAACGAGGTCTCGTCAGAGATCAGGCCTTCATAAAGCGCGCTGAAACCAAAGTTCTCCTGTCGGATTTCGGTGTCCTGCGTGGTCACCTTATCTCCCACAAGTTCGCCTTCATCGCGTTCCCATTCGGTCCCGTCTTCCCGCTCGTCACGGTTGGTATCAATATAGAAACCGTCAAACCGCAATTCGCCGTCATCACCCACCTTGAAGGTGACATCTGCGTTGAGGGAGAGGTCGAGATTTTCCCGGCTGTCGAGCTGAATGGCACGACCATCCGCAACGGAAGCGTTAAAATCGTCAGGCGAAAACAAGTCGCGGCCATCCACCGAGTTCGGGAAATCACCCGCCACGATGGTTTCTTCAACAAATTTCTTTGCGTTGAAACGCTGCTGTATGTTCGCGGTAACGGAATAGAACACACGGTCGTTGTCACTGCGGCCCGCGTATGAAATGGCGCCGGCACCGCGTAGCTCTTTATCCTTGGCGGTGTATAGCCCGCTTGCACGGATCGAACCACCTTCGGGCAATGTTGCCCCTTCCTTGAGGATAATATTAATCGTGCCGCCTACGCCTTGGCTGTCAATATCAGCACCAGGGCTACGGATCACTTCAATACGTTCAATAATCTCTGCCGGGATACGGTCAACCAGCACGGTGCGATCATTACCAGCACCAGGCACCGGCCTGCCGTTTACCAGAACCTGCGTGAAGCCATTGGCCATGCCCCGCATCTGCGGTGCATCATATTCACCAATATCACTGGTAAATGCTACGCCCGGCACACGCTTAAGCATGTCGCCCGCGGAAATAGGTTCAAATTTCTGGAAAAATTCTGTGTCGTAGGTCAGCTCCGGTGAAACCGATGCTGTGCGATTCCGGGTCACAATCTTGCCCGTTACCACAATTTCTTCGAAGTTCACATCAGCAGGTGCTGCCTGCGCCTCGTCAGTTTGCTGGCTCTCCTGCGCAAGTGCTGCAGGTGTCAGTGCCAAAACCATACAGGTGCTTAAAAGCCGCTGCCTTACAGTCGTGTATCCCATGGTTACCTCCCCAGGTTTCCCGATTGTCATTCCCAATTTTATCTTCCACCACACCTCGTTTAGGACCTTGAGATGGTGGCGGGGGCGCCTTTCGCGGATGCCGATCATATGGAATCATGCTTTCCGTTACTGGTTATTATAGAATTTATATTCTTTTTTTCAACATAAATGAAAATTTTCTTCTTTTTTCTCTTGAAACTGGCGCAGGACAAGGCATATCTAAGAGCAAGGGAAGCCAGAAAAGGGAGAGGCAACCATGAAATTCAATCGTTATATAGCCGTTTTAGCAGCGGGTTGCGCCGCTGCATGTACACCAGATGCAGAGACATCGTCAGAGCAATCTGCAACAAAATCACCTTCACAGATAAATGTTACAGTTTCGCGTGAGACTTCACCCAGCACTTCAGACAGTGCAGCCATGGCTCTATTATGGCCCGGTGACACTCATATCATCGGCGCCGTGGAAGATGGCCTGGAGGTTTACGACCAGTCTGGCGCGTTCCTTTCAAAAACCGACGCAGGTGAAGTTGAAGCCCTTGGCCTCCTCACCGGCTTTGGCGCTAATGAACGCGACCTCTTGCTGGGCCTCGATACATCTAATAGTACCGTGCAGGCATACAGCCTGTCCGGCAACGCGCTTGTAAGCACGGGCCAGGCTGCCGTTACATCCAACTTGCTTCTTGAAGGCATGTGTAGCTTCACCAGCCCGCTTGATGGCCAAAGCTATGCGTTTCTCCTGGCCTCCAACGGTCAGGTACAACAGTGGCACGTGTATGAGGGCAAAGACGGTTCGCTTAAAAGCACACTGGCCCGCTCGCTTCAGTTGGGTACAGAACCCAAGTTCTGCGTAGCAGACGCCAAAACCAACAAGCTTTATGTGACGGAAGAAGCCGTTGGTGTCTGGCAATTTGATGCGGATGTGGAAGCCGAGACCATTCCTGAACTGGTTGACGTGAAGAAATTTGGTCACTTCACCGGTGAGGTTGGCGGTGTTGCCATTCATCACACCGCAACTGGACAGTCGGTGCTGTTTGCATCTGACGTGGAGACCAGCACCATAAACCTCTACGACGTGGCAGACGATCACCGCTTTATGGGCGGTATGCAGCTTAAAGGCTCTGGCGCAGTGGACGGTGTGGATAACGCAGGGGGATTGTTCGCCACAGACGGTGCGAACGGCCGGTTGCTGCTTTCAGATGAAGATAACGGCGATGACGCCACCAACTTCAAGCTTGCCAACATCAGCGATATTGCAAGTGCGTTCAGCTTTGCCACCACGCTCAAGCAGCCTGAGGCAAAAGATGCATCAGCCAAGCTTGTGCTTGTGCAGCCAAGCGTGGAAACCGCGCCTGTAGCAGATGGCGGCGACGCGGCAGATGACCCGGCCATCTGGGTGCATCCAACCGCACCTGAAAAAAGCCTGATCATCGGCACCAACAAACAAGGCGGCCTCTACGTCTATAATCTGGACGGAAGCGTGCGCCAATATGTGGCTGAAGGCCGCATGAACAATGTGGATGTCCGCTACGGTGTTAGTGTGGGCGAGGAAAAGATCACCCTTGTTGCTGCCAGTAACCGCACAACGGAAGGCATCTCGCTTTATAAAATGGACGAAACAGCCGGCAAGCTCATCGATATTGCTGACGGCCTGCAACCAACCGGCATGCCAGACCCATATGGCATGTGCCTTTATCAAAGCCCGAAGGATGACCAGACCTATGTCTTTATCAACGAGAAAGACGGTCTTGTCCGCCAATGGCGCCTGGATGAGGGATCATCAGGCCGCCTGAAAGCCACAACGGTGCGTGAGTTCACTGTTGGCAGCACAGCGGAAGGCTGCACGGCAGACGACGACACCAGCATGCTCTATGTGGCGGAAGAAGACGTGGCGCTTTATAAATACGGCGCTGAGCCCGATGCCGGTGATGCTCGTGAGACAATCACAACCCCGCAAATGAACCCTGCGCTGAAGGATGACCTTGAGGGTGTGTCGATCTACTACGGCGAAGGAGAGACAGGGTATATCGTGCTCTCAAGCCAGGGTAACAACACCTATGCCCTGTTTGACCGGCAGGCACCGCATGCCTACCTCGGCTCCTTCAAGGTAATTGCAGACAGTGACGCTGGCATTGACGGATCATCAGAGACCGATGGGCTTGATATCATCAGCACACCTTTGGGGCCAAACTTCCCTTACGGTGTGTTTGTGGCGCAAGATGGCCGCAATATCACCCCTGAAGAGCGGCAAAACTTCAAGCTT